>CANMLG010000015.1 GCA_947498765.1 uncultured Aquimarina sp. | reverse complement strand
AAGAATTAAGAATTAAGAATTAAGAATTAAGAATTAAGAATTAAGAATTAAGAATTAAGAATTAAGAATTAAGAATTAAGAATTTTTTTGAATTCTTCAAAAAAATTCTTTGAAACCAACAACCAACAACCGACGACTGACAACTAAAAAAAAGAAATTGTACGCCATACTTGACATAGAAACCACAGGAGGGAAATTTAATGAAGAAGGCATTACAGAGATTGCTATCTACAAGTTTGACGGTCACAAAGTAATAGATCAATTTATTAGTCTGGTAAACCCAGAAAGACCTATTCAACCTTTTGTAGAAAAACTTACTGGTATTAATAGCGCTATGCTCAAAAGTGCTCCTAAGTTTTATGAAGTAGCCAAACGTATTGTTGAAATTACCGAAAATAGTATCATTGTTGCTCACAACGCTGTTTTTGATTACCGTATTTTACGTACTGAATTCCGTAGGTTAGGCTATAAATTTGAAAAAAACTCTCTGTGTACGGTTGAGCTTTCTAAAGAATTATTACCAGAGCAAGAATCACATAGTTTAGGAAAGCTTGTACGATCGTTAGGAATTCCTATTGCCGATCGCCATAGAGCTAGTGGTGATGCTTTAGCTACTGTTGAATTATTCAAATTATTATTAAATAAAGATTTAGATAAAGAAATTATTACTCGAACAATTAAAGACTTAAATGTTCAGTATAACGATAAGTTACAAGGCTTATTAACCGATTTACCAAGTAGTACCGGTATTTATTATATGTATAATAAAGAGGGAGAAATTATATATATCGGTAAAAGCAAGAATATAAAAAAACGTATTAATCAACATTTTGTAGCCACTAATAAAAAGGCAAAAGCTATTCAAAACGAAATTGATCGTATTAGTTTTGAAATTACTGGATCTGAAATGATTGCCTTACTACTAGAAAATGAAGAAATAAAACGTCATAAACCTAAATATAATGTTGCTTTAAAACGTTCCATTTATACCCATGCCCTATACCCTATTACAGATGATCATGGTTATATACATTTAAAATTACTAAAAGCTGACGGACGTAAAAAACACATTATAACCTTTTCAAACAGAGATTCGGGTAAAGCTTTTCTACATAAAATAAGTGAGATACATGGCCTTTGTGAAAAATTTACAGGTATTTATACCGATAAAGGAAGCTGTTTTAAATTTCAAATACAAGAATGTGCAGGAGCTTGTATAGGGAAAGAAACTAAAGATGATTACAATTTAAGAGTGCGTAAAATTATAGAGCAATATACGTTTAGAAATAAAGATATGCTCATTATAAGTAAAGGAAGAGAAACTGGTGAAAAAAGTGTAACACTCATTGAAAATAGTGAATTCAAAGGTTTTGGTTATTTTAAATTAAATCATCAAATTTCGTCTTTAGAAATTATACGCTCATTAATTACACCCATGCATCATAATAAAGATGCGCAACATATTATTCAAACTCAACTACGCAAAGATCGTAGATTAAAAATAATGCCTTTACCTGGAGATATTCATACAGAAGTATAAAATAATTGTATTTTTACTTTAGATCATAACCAACAACAAGTTGAATAACCAAATTCATTTGTATAGATTAAAAAAACTTCTTTTATAAATTGAAAAAACGTCTTTATAATATCATTTTCAAAGCAGATACTAAAGAAGGTATTCTGTTTGATATTGTGTTACTTATACTTATTGTAGCTAGTGTGGCACTTGTAATGCTAGAAAGTGTAGTTCCTATAAACAACAAATACGGAGATTTTTTTGATATTGCCGAGTGGATCATAACCATTTTATTTTCTGTAGAGTACATAGTGCGAATATACATAAGTCGCAAACCTTCAAAATACATTTTTAGTGGATTAGGTATTATTGATTTATTATCTCTTTTACCTAAATACCTTTCTTATTTTTTAGTAGGCTCACATGCGTTAGTGGCTTTAAGAGCCTTACGCCTATTGCGTGTTTTTCGAATTTTAAAATTAGCGCGTTATATTGATGAATCAAATAAATTAGTTTCTTCATTAAAAGCCAGCAAAGCAAAAATATCTGTTTTTTTAATGGCTGTTATTGTTTTATGTATTTTACTTGGAACTATTATGTATTTAGTAGAGGGAGCCGATAATGGTTTTACTAGCATACCACAAAGTGTTTATTGGTGTATTGTTACCATGACCACTGTTGGTTTTGGAGATATTGCTCCTGCAACTCCTTTAGGAAAATTAATAGCTTCGCTTATTATGATCATTGGTTATGGCATAATTGCCGTTCCTACAGGTATTGTTAGTGCCGAATACGCACAACAAAACAGCAAAAAAAATAACATAAACCCCAATAAATGTCCGCAATGTGCAACTACTAAAATTAGTGAATCTGCTTCTTTTTGCCATCATTGTGGTCAAGCCTTAACTTAATGCATACTCATAAAAAAACATTAATAGTTGTTGTAGGTCCAACCGCTATTGGAAAAACTGCTTTAGGAATAAAATTAGCACAACATTTCAATACAGAAATCATTTCTGCCGATAGCAGACAGTTTTTTAAAGAAATGAGTATTGGTACAGCTGTCCCCGATCCTGATGAATTAGCTGCTGCTAAACATCATTTTATTCAACATATTAGTATTGAACAAAAATATAGTGTCGGTGACTTTGAAAAAAATGCCCTTAAAAAAATTGATGAACTATTTAAAACTAATGATATTGCAATCATGGTTGGAGGTTCTGGACTATATGTAGATGCAGTCTGTAATGGATTAGATAAATTTCCAGAAATTGATGAAAAGACTAAGGAATATGTAGCGCATTTATATGAAGAAAAGGGTTTAGAGGCGATTACTACATTATTAAAAGAAAAAGACCCTGAACATTACAATACTATTGAATTACAAAATCCACATAGAGTATTAAGAGCTGTTGAAGTTTGCTTGGCTAGTGGAAAACCATATTCTAGTTTTTTAAAAAAAGGAAAAATTACCAGACCTTTTAACATCATCAAAATAGGATTAGAAGCTGAAAGAGCTACTATTTATAATCGAATTAATAGGCGTGTCGATATCATGATCGAGAATGGATTACTTGATGAGGCCAAAAAACTTATTGAATTCAAACACTTAAACGCACTCAATACTGTTGGGTACAAAGAGTTATTTCAACATTTTGATGGTGAAATAGATTTAGATTTCGCTGTTGCTGAAATTAAAAAAAATACTCGTCGATTTGCTAAACGTCAACTTACCTGGTATCGAAAAGATAATACAATCAACTGGTTTAATTATACTTCACCAATTCAATCGATTATTGACTTTATAGAAAGCATTGATAGATAATATTTGTTAAGGCAAAAGTAAAAATGGACATTGTTTGCTCTTTTATAGCTTTTATTCCACACTATAATTCCCACTTGCCCATTTTACTGCTGGCTTAATCCACTCTTTTAAAGGTTTGAAGAAAAATCCGTGCCCCATTCCAGTATTCAGTTCGATTTCTTTAAAATTCTTTATTTCGCAACTAGACATTTTTTTTCGTTCCAATGCAGAAACACCATAAGGATCAGACTTTTCATAAATCGTTAAAATATTTCCGCAATAATTTATTTCAGGAAAATTCTGAATATCATTATCCCTAAAACAAGCTATAAAAATAAAATTCAGATCTTGATTATTTGCCAGGGTCGAAACAATTTGGGCTATGTATCCACCTTTAGATGTTCCGATTACAGTTATTTTTTTAGGCTCAATTCCTTTTTTTATTAAACTGTCAATTTGGTTTACAATTCCAATTGCGTATTCTTTTATATCAGTATCTCTATTTCTTTTTTCACTGATTACTTTAAAACCGTTTTTTTCAAACTCGGTAATCACCTCATTGTATTGAGTACGTCCATATTTAGGATGTGATTCATTTAATTCGTGATTTTCTAAAAATTTGTTATGAAGAAAGAAAATAAATCGATCATCATTTTTCGCTTCACACGCAAAAAAGCTTAAGCAAAAAAGAACTCTCATTAAAATATTTAATTTCATTTAGTTTTTTTTAAAAATATGAGAAAACAACTATAAAGACACCTCTAATACCTTAGCTTTACCTTTCAACTGAATTTGATCAATGGCAGCAGGTAATAAAATCGTACTACCCGTATTAATAACATACTTTTCATTATTGTAAATCAATTCAAAATCCCCTTCAACACACATTACTATTACAAATGAATCTGTTTTAGAAAAATCCTGTGTTAAATCACCTTCTAATTTTAAAATATTTGTTTTAAAATACGGAGTATATACTAACTCATTTGCTTTATTTACTTGTGTCATATAATTAGTTTTATAACTATCATGTACCTTAAAATCTATGGCATCAACAGCTTGTTCTGTATGCAACTCTCTTGTTTGCCCTGTTTTGGCATCTACTCTATTATAATCATATATACGATAAGTAATATCAGAGGTTTGTTGAATTTCAGCTAGTAATACTCCTGCTCCAATAGCATGTACTCTACCTGTGGGTATATTAAACACATCACCGCTCTTAACTTTTTCAGCATGGAGCACATCTAAAATATCTCCCGATTCAAGGGTATTTATATATTCTTGCTTTGTTAGTTTTTTATCAAAACCTGCTATCAACTCTGCATCTTCTTCAGCTTGCATTACATACCACATTTCATTCTTTCCAAATGAATTATGTCTCTCTTTTGCTAAGGCATCACTAGGGTGTACCTGTATAGATAAAGGTGTTTTAGCGTCAATAAACTTTATTAATAACGGAAAATCATTTCCAAACCTTTCATAAACAGATTTACCTAAAAAATCAGCTCCAAAAACTGCTATAAGCTCTTTTATTGTTTTACCTTCCAAGTCTCCATCACTCACAACAGTTTCATCATTTTCTACTGCTGAAATCTCCCATGATTCGCCTATACTTGTTTCTGAATATTCCTTATTAAGGATGGTTTTTAATTTTTCACCACCCCACATGCGATATTTATATAACGGTCTAAATTGTAATGGATAAAGTGCCATTCGGTATAATTTGATTTTTCATCAAATATAACTAAGTAATCTAAACTTACAAATCTAAATTACAGTTAACTCTGCAACACTTCGGCTAATACTTTTTCATATATTTCTTCATAAACAGGGACAATTTTATTGATATCAAAAATGGCTGCCTGTTCTTTTGCATTTTCTTTAAATAAAGCCAATGAAGTATCGGTTCCAAGAATTTTTACAGCATTTGTAACCATATCGGAAACATTTCCTACATCACTTAAAAATCCTGAAAAACCATGTTTATTTACTTCTGGGATTCCTCCAGAATTACTTGATATAACAGGCACTCCATGCATCATAGCCTCTAAAGCCGCTAAACCAAAACTTTCTCTTTCAGAAGGAAGTAAAAATAAATCTGAAAAACATAAAATTTTATCAATTTCATTACTATTCCCCACAAAAATAACTTGTTCTTCAATCCCTAATTCTTTGCATTGTTGACGTGCATCATTTTGTAAAGGGCCATCACCCACCATCATTAATTTTGCAGGTATATGTTCAGTGATTCCTTTAAAAACTTTCACTACATCATTAATACGCTTTACGGGTCTAAAATTACTAATGTGTGTTATAATTCTTTCATTTGGTTTTGCCATTATATGACGTTGACATTCTACTTCTTTATCATTTGATTTAGAAACATCTATAAAATTAGGTACAACTTGTATTTTATCATCTGAAATTTCAAACAAACGTAACGTATCTTCTTTTAAATTTTGAGAAACAGAAGTTACCGCATTACTTTGATTTATACTAAAAGTAACTGCTGGTTTATATTGAGGGTGATTGCCGACAAGTGTAATATCGGTACCATGTAACGTAGTCACCATAGGAATATGTATTCCTTCTTGCGCAAGCATTTGCTGTGCCATATACCCTGCATAGGCATGCGGTATAGCATAATGTACATGTAGTACTTGTATATCAAACTTTTTTATAATTCGCACTAACTTGCTTGATAATGCTAATTCATAAGGTTGATATTGAAATAATGGGTATTCAGGTACTGAAACTTCATGAAAATGAATATTAGGAATTAACATATCCAATCGAACAGGCTGCCTGTAAGTTATAAAATGGACATCGTGCCCTTTTTTAGCTAAGGCAATGCCTAATTCAGTAGCTACAACTCCACTCCCACCAAACGTAGGGTAACAAACTACAGCAATTCTCATATACTTTATCTTTTATTACTTAGTGTCGTAAAGTTCTTGAAAAAATTTCAGTTTAATGCTTTAATCTAACATAGTTTTTTGTGATTCATCTTCTATTTCTATGGCTTCATAAATAAGTTGCTGAATTTTAGTTCGGATATCAGTACGTATAAGTTTTCGATTATTAGAGTCTGGAAAAGTACGATTACTTAAAAAAACGTACACTATTTCTTCATCAGGATCTGCCCAGGTGTACGTCCCTGTAAAACCACTATGCCCAAAACTGCTCATGGATACACATCCACAAGTTGGCCCCGAAACATCTAATTGAGGTTTATCAAAACCTACACCTCTCCTATTTCTTTCATCACAATAATAGCAGGTATTAAACTTATCTATAGTTTTTGGTTTAAAATAAGTTTGTCCTCCATAAGTCCCTTTATTTAAAAATAACTGCATTATTTTAGCCACATCATTAGCATTTGCAAATAAACCAGCATGTCCTCCCACACCTCCAAACATAGCGGCACCTTGATCATGTACATAACCTTGGATGGTTGTATTTCTATACAAATTATCAATTTCAGTTGGAACTATTTCTTCCTTTTTAAAACGCCTTAACGGCAAATAACCCGTCCGATTGGCACCTAATGAATTGTATAATAGATTATGGGTTAATTCTGCCATTGAGCTATTAAAATACCTTTCAACATAGCGTTGTAAAAAGTAGTAAGGTAAATCACTATATTTATAACCTTTTCTTTTCCTAAGCTCACTATCAACAATTTCTTTAAAGATAGAATCTTTCATATCCTTACGTAAAAAAAGCTCTTCTGTAACCTGAATAGTATAAATTGAATCCTTCAATTTACTGTAATATTTTGGACTAGGTTTCATACTTATAGAGTCCAATGTACTTACATAAAAAGGAATCCATGCTTGCAAACGTGCATAATGTGATAAAGCTTCTACTATTTTTATATCTGCTTTGTTTGTCCCTTTCAATTCGGGTAATAAGTCTACAAATTTATCCGTAATACTCATGGCTCCTGTTTGTTCCATTCGCATAATTACAGGAAGGGTTCCTAATATTTTTGTTAATGAAGCCAGATCATAAATACTTTGATTTGTTATTGGAACTTCTTTTTTATAGGTCTGATATCCGTATGATTTATTGAAAATTACTTTCCCTTTTCTAGCTACAAGTAATTGAAGTCCTGGTGTCATTTCTTCGCGTAAAGCAATATTAACAACGGAATCAATTTTAGCTAATTTACGTGAGTTTACCCCTACACTTTCTGGTAATCCATAAGAAAGGCGGTCGTTTTTATTCAAAAAAAAACCGTCGCCTTCTTTAAAATAAGGAGCAATACTTACTGGTAGTTTACCTTTAAAGGGGGCAGCTCCAAATAAGGCTTGAGCAGCTTTTTGTTGAAAAATATCACTATTTTGATAGCCTATTACAATTCCAGTTAGCGCTGGAATAGCATTTAAATCTTGTAAAGCATAAGGTTTAGCAAAACTTACCAAAGTAGTTTTGTGCATTGCAGCTATGGAATTTAAGACCGATGCTTCTTCCGCTTTAAATTTAAATGATTTCCATGGTGAAGCATTTGATTTATGAAAACCTACTATAACTTGATTATAATCATTTAGTTTAAATAAATCAGCTGCAGTATTTACTTTAATTAAATCAATTTTGGCATATAATTTTAATTCTTTGTAAAAGGCATCTCCACTGCTATCTCCCATAGGCACATAAGCAATTTTAGTCATTTCCAAATTACCAATAGGTATTGAATTTATCTCATTACGCAACAATGTCAAGCTATTTTCTGCTATAGCCCCATACAATAAATCATTTTCTAAACTGAGTAAATCCTCCTGTAGATTATCTAAAACAACTGGAGTATATTGATGTAAACCTACTTTATATTTTGCTTTTAAGATTTTTTTTACAGAAACCGCCAAGCGCTCTTCTGTAATTTCTCCTTTTTTTACTTCATCAATTATTTTTTGAGCTGATTTCGGAATATCTTCAGAAATTAAAAGCACATCATTTCCTGCTTTAAATGCAGCTAAATCAATTGCTCCTGGTTCTTTAAAATTTGATGCGCCTTTCATATTTAAGGCATCGGTAAATATTAAACCTTTAAACTTCAATTTTTCTTTTAAAATATCAGTAACTACTTTTTGCGAAATAGATGATGGTAATCCCTCTGTACTTTCAAGACTTGGTATATTCAAATGAGCAACCATTACACTAGATATGCCTTTTTTTATAAGCTTACGGTATGGATAAAGTTCTACTTCGTTTATTCTTTTTTCAGAAAATAAAATACTTGGTAATGTTTTATGAGAATCTTTATCTGTATCACCATGTCCCGGAAAATGTTTTCCACTAGATAGTACTCCCACAGAATGCATTCCTTCCATAAAGGCTATACTTTTTTGAGTTACTCTTTCTTTAGATTCTCCAAAAGAACGATTTCCTATAATTGGGTTTTGTGGATTTGTATTAATGTCCAATACTGGACCAAAATTCATATGTACTCCCAATCGTTTACAATGGCTCCCAATCTGTGCCCCAACCTTTCTCACTAAATCATCAGATTTTAAAGCACCTAACGTCATATTCCATGGAAATGCATAAGTAGAATCTAATCGCATAGCCAATCCCCATTCGGCATCCATAGTAATAAGCATAGGGATTTTTGATTTTGCTTGTAATGCATTATGCATTTTTGCCTGCTTGAGCGGTGCTCCTTTTGAAAATATTAAGCCGCCAATTTCCTGCTCTTCTATTAATTTTAATATACGCTTTTGTTCTGCCATTCCCTTTTGGGAAAAAACATCAACAATAAACAACTGTCCTACCTTCTGTTTTAGGGTTAGACTATTATAAACACTATCAACCCATTTGGCTTGCCTCTCTTGATCATAGGATAACAAAGGATCAACTTGAGCTGTTAATACATGTACTGAGTAAAAAAATGTGATTAAGGCTAAAAAATATTTCAAGTATATGAGATTATTTTAAGAAGCGACTGTGCCAGCTTTCGGTCATGGGAACTTCCCAATCTGTTTCGTACTCACCTTTGTTTGTCACTAGATTATTAAAAACTATTGTATTTGCTGAAACTGAACGATTTTTGACCATTTTTTTGAAATCAATTAAATTTTTGTAAGCTACAAACTCACCATTTTTAAATGATACATTCATTTTATCCATTAGATCAACATTATAATCTTTTTCTAACTGCTGAATAAAATGTACAGAAGCATCAATGGAGCACCCCGAAGCTGCATGATGGTCATTATCAACCGCAATAGTTATAAAACGATTGTATTTAATATCATAGCCTGCCTTTAAATTGGCTCCGTGTGCTGCCCAACTACTAATAAAAGCATCAAGCTTTCGAGTTATTTCAACCAACTCATCTGTTGAAAATGACCGATTGGCTTGATAAATCCAAACTTTTGATGTTTCTGATAATTCTGAAAATGGTACTAACATATACTAATTACAACAATAATTGAGCCAATGTACAGGTTAAAAAACAAGTATACTAACTACAGTTTAAAAATACATTATTCTTTTTTAAAAAAGAATGAAGATTAACATCCTTTATAAACAACTATTCAACAAGACTAATTCCGTCTGATTCAATTTTTATTAAACGTTGTTTATATAATGAACCAATGGCTTTTTTAAAATTCTTTTTACTTAATTGAAGTAAATTTTTTATTGCTTCAGGCGAAGATTTATCATTAAGTGCTAAAAAACCTCCTTCTGCTTTAAGCATTCGTAAAACCAACTCTCCATTAGGCTCAATAGCTCTAAATCCATGTCGCTGAAGTGTAAGATCAATTTTACTATCGGGACGTACTTTTTTAACAAACCCCTTCATACGATCGCCCACATTAATTTTTTGAAAAATTTCATCAGCGTAAACCAAACCTAAGTATTTTTGATTAATGATCATATTCCATCCTTTATCAGATGGATGGGAAGCTATCAAGTCCACTTCTTCATAAGGTGACAATAACACCAATTTATTACTTAAAAAACGATTTGTTTTTGAAGAGCCTACTAAACGTTCCGTTTTTTCATCCAAGTATACATAGACTAAATAACTACGACCAACTTTCATTTGGTTTGCTTGTTCTTTAAAAGGAACAAATAGGTGTTTTTCTAATCCCCAATCCAAAAATGCTCCAATTTCGGAAACTGCAGCACATTTCAAAAAAGCAAATGAATTTACTGTGGCAAAAGGTTCCAATGTTGTCGCCACTATACGTTCCATATGATCCAAATAGGTAAATACCTTTATAGAATCACCTACCGCAAAAGTTTCTGGAACATATTTATTGGGTAACAACACTTCATCACCTTCTTCATTAGTTAAGTATATACCTGGTAAACGTTCTCTGTCAATTGTTAAAACGTGGTAAGTTCCTATTGAAATCATTTAGTAAAATTTTGGCAAATATACAGCTTTAATTGCTCACTAAAGCTCAATTTTGCTTATGTTAAATGGATATTCATACTCTCTTATAAAAGTATTTAATAGCGCTAATTTATTTTAGTTTTTTATAACTTTAAAAAACTAAAACCTTAACCCCATAGCAATGGTTCCATAAATATGATTACTATTAGCCACTACTCTTTCATAAGTAAATGTATACTCGGCATTGATAAAAAAATGTTTCCACGATACATACACTCCCTGAGCAATATGCCTATCAAAAACACTTAAGCTTTCAATTTTATGTTCAAAATCATTACCAAATAAACTACCTTGAGCGGTACCATTAAATGCGTTTACTCTACCTAAAAAAGTAATTTTATAAAAAAACTCAAGCTTTTTGTCTTTGGGGGCTAACAATTGATTTCCTTCCGTAATTGATGTAGTTAAACTTCTAAACCAACCCATACGAAAAGCTATTTGGGCAGAGACATCCGTATACAAATTACCCAAACGAGTTTGACCAATTGCATATAAATCGATTCTTTTTAATTTTGGTGTAAAGTCATAAGCATAAGTCACTCCTAAATTAAATAATAATTGATTTGGTATTTGAAATTCCCAACCTTGTAAAGTACTTTCATCCAAAATAACGCTATGAAACCAATCTTGAGTATTTTCTGCCAAAGAGCTTTCGCCCATAACTCCTAATAATACATTTGTTTTTACAAAAGACTTTTTGAACGTTGTAGTTAGCCCTAAGCTACCAAAGAGTATACCTGCAAAAGGTCGATCAAATTGAAAAAGTCTTCTTTCTAAAATTTCTTCGGGGATCTCATTATTTGAAGGTGTAAAAGCTTCCATTTTAAAAGCTAATGAATAAAAATGCTGTTTTTTTTTAGGAAATAAAGTATGTGCCTTTACAAACTGATCTGATTTAAAATTATAATTTGCTCCAATTCCAAATGAAAAAAACTCATCTGTTTTTTTCCAGGCTACAAAAACATCATTATCAGTAACAATTCCAACTTCATAATTATAATCCTCTTTTTCTTTTGATTGACTTAACATCAAAAAAGGCATAACAATACACACTAAAAAAAATAATTTCATTTAACTTTTATAGAGATTAAAAAATAAGCTATTCATATTGAGTGCTTGTTTTAGATAAGAAAGAACACTAAAAATTATAATTTATTTCAACAAAAGCATAAAAAAAATCGTCTAAAATTAAACTCTTAGACGATTTTTTTTATGATACTCTATATAGATTATTCCTCTATAAAATGCTCCATTACTTGTTGGCTTACCCCTACGTTTGAAAAACCTCCATCATTATATAAATTCTGAAGCGTTACACGTTTTGTTAAGTCACTAAATAAAGTTACTGTATAATTTGCACAATCCATAGCTGTAGCATTTCCTAGTGGCGACATTTTATCAGCATAAGAAATAAAACCATCAAAGCCTTTTACACCTTGTCCAGCTGTTGTAGGAGTTGGTGATTGCGAAATTGTATTGACACGTACATTTTTTTCTTTTCCAAAAAAGTAACCAAAACTACGCGCTATCGACTCCAAATATGCCTTGTTATCTGCCATATCATTATAATCTGGAAATACACGTTGCGCTGCCATATAGGTTAAAGCAACAATACTTCCCCATTCGCTCATAGCATCTTTTTTATAAAGTGTTTGCATTACTTTATGAAATGAAAGTGCCGAAACATCCCATCCTTTTTCACTAAAAGAATAATTTAAATCCGTATAATGACGTCCTTTACGTACATTAACAGACATTCCAATAGAGTGTAATACAAAATCAATTTTTCCTCCTAAAATCTCAGTAGCCTTATCTACTAAATTTTCTAAATCCTCAATTGAAGTTGCATCGGCAGGAATTACCTGAGCGTTTGTTTTTTCTGCTAGTTCATTAATTTTACCCATACGCATTGCAACAGGGGCATTTGTTAACACAAATGAACCTCCTTCTTCAAAAACACGTTCAGCAGTTTTCCACGCAATTGAATTTTCATCTAATGCGCCAAAAATGATTCCTCTTTTTCCTTTTAGTAAGTTATACGACATGATATCTTAAGTTATTGTTCTCAAATTTATAGGTCAAATATAGTAAAACCACTACACACTTAACTATACTATTTAAATTCTACTGTATTCTATTTTTATTGATTTGCTAATAACGACTTTGCATGAGCTTGTGCTGCTTCGGTTAATTGCTTTCCTCCTATCATTTCGGCAATTTCAGCAACTCTATCCGACTCATTAAGTTGTTTTAACTGAGTATAGGTAACATTTTTTATATCTTCTTTAAACACTTTATATTGGACACTTCCTTTGGCAGCTATCTGTGGTAAATGAGTTATACTAAATACCTGCTGTGTGGCACTCATTTCATACAATAGATTAGCCATTTTTTGGGCCACCTCTCCCGAAACTCCAGTGTCAATTTCATCAAAAATAATAGTTGGTAATTTTACATATTGCGATAAGAGCATTTTTACAGCCAACATAATACGAGATAATTCACCCCCCGAAGCTACTTTTTTAAGTGTTCCGAATTGCCCTCCTTTATTAGCAGAAAACAACAATTCAAAACTATTACCTCCAAAAGAATTAAAGGAGTCAATACGATCTAAAACAGGATTGAAAGTAGCATTTTGCATACCCAACTGAGACAATATATCTTCAAGCTTATTGGTTAATCCTTTAAGCACTTTTGCCCTTTTTGTATGAATTTTATCTGCTAAACTATTTAACTTATTTTCTATATCCGAAACTGTTAATTGTGCTTTTTCAATAGCTTCATGCATATTTTCGGTTACCGATACTTTTTCTTGTAAGTCTTTTTGAACACTCAACAATTCTTCATTAGTACCAACAGTATGTTTTTTCTGAAGATTATAAAGTAATTGTAATCGATCATTAACCGATACTAATTTTTGAGGATCAGCGTCTACCAATTCTGATTGTTGCTCCATACTAGAACGTATATCATCTAACTCAATACACACACTCTCTAAACGCTTAAACAATTCACCATACTCAATTGTATAACCTGCTATTTTTTGCATGTTATTCTTTGCTTCTGTTAACTGATCATAAGCTCCATGATTTTCTGCAGTTATACTTCCTATAACAAAGCCTAAACGTTCTTGAATTTCTTCAGTATTACTTAATTTTTCAAGTAATTCTTCCAACTCAGTTTGTTCTTCTTCTTTTATATTAGCTTCTACTAATTCATTTAATAAATGTGAATTGTAATTATATTCTTCTTTAAAGCGTAACTCATTTTCTTGTAGCTCTTTTAATTCTTTTTGTGCAGATTTAAGTTGCTTCAAACCTCTAGTAAATGAAGCCAACTCCTTAGACGTTTTAGCTAAGGCATCTAAAATATAAAATTGAAATTCGGGTTTAGTAACCTCTAATGTTTGATGTTGACTATGAATATCAATTAATTGCTCACCTAAACTTTGTAATACCTTTAAAGTAACTGGAGTATCATTTACAAAAGCTCTCGATTTACCAGATGGAAGAATTTCTCTTCTAATACAAGTCTCTTCTTCATAATCCAAATCTTCTTCTTCAAAAAAAGCAGTTAACTCATAATCTGACACATTAAAATAAGCTTCGACTACACATTTTTTTTCTGCATTTTTAATTACTGAAGTATCTACTCGTTTACCAATAATTAAGCCTAAAGCTCCTAATAATAATGATTTTCCTGCTCCCGTTTCTCCAGTAATGGTTGACAAACCACTAGTAAAATTAACGTGTAGCGATTCAATTAATGCAAAATTTTGAATAGTTAATGTTTGAAGCACTTTTTTTTAATTATTTGAAGGCTAAAGATACTATAGAATATGTTGACACAAAAAATGTAGATCGCATTTTTATTTATTAAGACCTTACTTTTATTTACAACCTCTTTCTCTGTTTTTTAAAAAGTAATCTTAATTTTCTATTTTAGACCACTCTGTTTTGTATGAAGGGGCCATAAAATTTAAAAGATCAAGTGTTTTTGATATATCCACTTTAGGACCTCCTGAAAAAAGTCTAGAAAGCTCAATAGATTTAGCATCAAAAAAGGTACGCATCACATAAGAATTAGAACGCTTTTTATTTACTTTACCTAAAGTCTCTAAAGCTTCAATAATCTTCTTTTTAGCTTGTTTAGCATCTTCGGCCATAGTATCTAAGCCTTCCATATGATAGGCATACAAAACCTCTCTGTATTCACTGAATGTTCCCGATAATATATCTTCATTCCAACGAAAACGCGATGTAGTTCCCGATGATGCACTCCAGCCTTTTCCACCTGAAGATTGAGCTATATTTACAATTTGTTTAGCTGTCTCATAATGATCCGATCCTCCTAGCTTTTCTAATGTATCAGCTTCTAAACCTAAAAGAGTATATAAGTAATACGTTATAACTGCTATCAAATTTCCTTGATCAGAATTTGGATTGTATACTAAAGGTTGATATTCCAAATAATCAAAAGAAAAATCTTTATCGTTAAAATTAGCTAGTGTGGTTTGGTATCCCGAATTATATACAGGCCTAGATGATTGCACTTGAATAGTCGCCTCAAAAAAATTGTTATTATAGGCAGTAACATTTATAAAAAAACTACAATCTACTCGTTCTTGAGGCAGGTATTCTACATCTGTCCATCTTGTTTTATTTATAAACTCCTCAAGTGATGTACCTAAAGTTTTAAAAATAGATAAATTAGGTTGTCCTGTTTGCTCTGCATTAATGGTCACTTTAGCATTAAATTCTTGCGCTCCTACTAAAAAAGTTGAAACACACATAAATAACAAACAGAAAAGATTACGCATAGTGTAGTTCTTGTATTTCTTTTAAAATATCTTCAGCAACTTCGGCTTTAGTTTTTAAATCAAACGCTTTAGTTTCTAATTTATGATTTATAAAAGTTACTTTATTTGTTTTATTTTTAAAACCAGCTCCTTTGTCATTCAATGAATTTAACACAATTAGATCTAAATTTTTACGAGTTAATTTACCTTTAGCATTTTCAATTTCATTTTGGGTTTCCAATGCAAACCCAACCAAAAACTGCTTTACTTTTTGTTCTCCCATCCAATTCAAAATATCGGTAGTACGTTCTAGTTCAATAAACATATCACCTTCTTTTTTCTTAATTTTTTGGTCTGATCTATTCTTAGGCTTATAATCTGCAACTGCTGCCGAAGCAATAGCTACATCAACTGTATTGTAGACTTCTTTTACTGCTTCAAACATATCTGCAGCACTTACTACATTAACTATTCTAATTTGATCATTGGTCACCTTTAATACTGAAGGTCCTAAAACCAAGGTAACTTGAGCACCTAAATTTGCAGCCACTTCTGCTATTTGAATCCCCATACGCCCTGTAGAATGATTCCCAATGAAACGAACAGGATCAACAGCTTCATAAGTTGGACCAGCTGTAACTAAAAAGTGTTTTCCTTTTAAAGGTAGTTTTCCTAAAATATCATTTTCAACAAACTCAACAATAGCATCTGGCTCGGCCATACGACCTTGACCTACTAAGCCACTGGCTAATTCACCAGAAGTAGCAGGAATCATAATATTACCAAAAGTTATTAACTTTTCAAAAGTTTCTGCTGTTGAGGGGTGCTTATACATATCCAAATCCATTGCTGGTGCAAAATATACTGGACATTTTGCAGAAAGATAAGTAGCCAATAATAAATTATCACTTTTACCATGTGCCATTTTTGACAAGGTATTAGCGGTAGCTGGAGCTATTATAAAATAATCAGCCCAAAGCCCTAAATCTACATGATTGTTCCACAATTCATTCTCCTCTTCTTTTTCATAAAAGGTAGAATGTACTGGATTCTTAGAAAGTGTTGATAATGTTAAGGGAGTAACAAAATCCTTAGCGGCTGGTGTCATCACCACTTTAACCTCCGCTCCTTTTTTTATAAGTGCTCGAACAAGCATTGCCGCTTTATAAGCTGCAATACCTGCCGTAACTCCTAATAAAATTTTTTTATCTTTTAATATCGACATACAGTAACTTAGATCGTTTCACCTGAAACTTCTTCGTTGCCTTCTGTAGCCGTATTTCTGTGGTAGATTTTTTGATCCAACCACTCCTCTACTGCTAATGCATGTGGCTTAGGTAATTTTTCGTAAAACTTAGATACTTCAATTTGCTCTTTGTTTTCAAAAACCTCTTCTAAACTATCATTATACGTAGCAAATTCATCTAACTTATCAATTAATTCTTTTTTGATATCTGCGTTAATTTGAGTTGCTCGTTTAGCAATAATTGAGATTGCTTCGTAAATATTATCTGTTTGCGCATCAACTAAATTTTTATCGATTGTTGATGTACTTACTGATGCTGAACTTTGTTTAAGATCCATACGCTGTATTAATTAATAGCTTGTAGCCTTTTTGTAATATCCTCAAAAATTTTCTGAGCTTTCTTTTTTAAATCTTCATCATTACTGTGCTTTTCATAAGCTTCGTAATATTCTTTAGCCTCTTTTAAACGCTCGGGAACTAAATCCTCATAACTATTTATAGCTAAAGTGTAAGCCGAATCCAGCCTATAAAATAATGCCTTTTCAATGTATATTGACCCAGGATAGGTAATCAAATAATTGGTAAAAGACTTTATAGCTGCCTTATACAATTCTCTATGATGATGCTGTTTGGCAATATTGTAATATTTTTGTTCTAATTTAGTCTGTAACTCTTTTACGTAAGTATTAGCTTCTTCTAAATAGTCACTTTCAGGATAATCATTAATAAAATTTTGAAGCTTGTCAATACCATCAAGTGTTTCCTTTTGATCTAAACTATAACGAGGCGAAAGTTCATATAAACTTCTTGCTCCTTTAAAAGAAGCTTCTTCTGCTTTATCACTTTTAGGGAATGCGGCTAAAAAACGTTCCATTTTATAACTAGCAATATAATAATCACGTAAATTATAATAGGTATCTGCTTCATAAAACAACACTCGCTCAGCTTGTGGTTTACCACGATAAGCAGGAGTAATTAAATCAAAAACACGTAATGCCTTTTTGTAACTACCCTCCTTATATAATTTTTCTGCAGTACTCAGTTTTGTTGCTAAATCACCTTTTCTTATTACTTGCTGAAATTCACTACATGAATTCAACACTAACGTGACTGCGACAATAGGTACTATTTTTTTTATGTGGTATAAAAACATTTTGCAAAAGTAAGTTTTTCTGTATTATAATAAAAGATAAATTTCAACTATACTAACGTTTCTAATTGTTCTTCGTTACAACATCTGTGGGTTCTGGAATTATTTCATCAATTAAATCATGATCCAACACTACCTTTCCATCTTTATTAAAATAAAAGGCTTTTTTAAATTTGTAGCCTACTTTTAAGTTTTTAAATAAATATGAATGTACCCTATGTAATTCCTGATTAAAAGAATCATCGTGATAACTAAATAAAATTAATAATTCAGCTTGTAATTTCTGGATTTCTACTCTAGAATACCCTTTTAAAGGACTCTCTGCATTTATTTGATGTACTAACGTCCATGTGGTAGGTAAATAGGTAATTGTTTCACGCTCCAGCTTTAATTCAAAAAATTCATTTGTATAGCCTCCCTTTTTATCGGGTATACTCAATGACAAAGAGGTTTTTATTTTAGGCAGAACAATTAAACTTTTTCTTCTACTTACTAAACGAAACATTAATGCATCTTTGTCATTATGCTTACATAGTAAAACAGATTTACTAAATCGAATATTTGAACGTGGTTTTGAAAAACGTCCATAGAGTAAGCCTGTAATGAAAGCAAAAGAAATTAAACCTATTAATGCCTCAAAACTTGACACTAAGCCAGCTGCTATACCTTCTGGAGAAAAACGACCATAGCCCACACTTGTTATGGTTTGCACCGAAAAAAAGAACGCCTTAAAAAAATCTTCAATCAATGATTTTTCTTCAATTCCTATAGCAGCAACCCCGATTAGCAAGTAGCATACAGCAAAAATGATATTTAAAACAACGAAACCAACAAATAACAAAACTAAAAAATGAGGCCAACTTATACTTATTAAGTATATATAGGTCTCATTTACTGTTCTTTTCTTATTGATATGTGTTACGTTAAAAGTACCATCCTGATTTATAAATCTTTTCGCTTTTTCTTTAGAAAAAGCACCTACACCAGGATCTTTAACGCGTTCACTCATTTAAAATTCATTTACGTACACATCAATTTTTTGTTGTAATTCACTTGTAGCCTCTATTAAAGGTAAGCGCACTGTAGCATCACATACATTTTGAGCTGCTAAAATAGCTTTAATCCCCACTGGATTCCCTTCATCAAATGCATACTCTGTTATTGGAATCATTTTATAATGAATATCATATGCAGGTTTATTTTCTCCTTTCAAACCTAATCGAATCATATCCGAAAAAGCTTTAGGAAAACCTTGACCAACCACTGTAATAACTCCGTGCCCTCCAGCAGTCACCAAAGGTAAAGCCAACATATCATCCCCTGAAATTACCAAAAATCCTTTAGGGGCATCTTTAATTATTTTCAAAACTTGTGTAATATCTCCTGTAGCTTCTTTAACACCTATAATATTTTTATGGTCTGCTAATCGCAATGTTGTTTCAGCAGTCATATTAACCCCTGTTCTCCCTGGAACATTATATATTAACACAGGTAATGATGCTGCATTTGCTACAGCTGTATAATGCTGAAAAACTCCTTCTTGACTTGGTTTGTTATACATAGGCACTACTGATAAAATAGCTTGAAAATCCGCAGTACTTACCCTTGAAGCTTCTTCAGCCACAACAGCTGTGTTGTTCCCTCCTACACCTAAAACAAGTGGTACTCGTTTTGCATTTACTTTAACAACATGATCTATCACTTCCTGTTTTTCTTGTTTGGAAAGCGTTACAGATTCTCCTGTGGTTCCCAAAACCACAAGATACTCAACTCCACCATTGATACAATAGTTTACCAAATTGGCAAGCCCATCAAAATCTATTGCTCCATCTTTTTTAAATGGTGTTACTAATGCTGTTCCTGTTCCAACTAAAAAGTTACTCATATTATATTTAAAATTTTTAGGTATTTTTTCAACTCACTAATAAATAAATCTATATTATCAGAAGGTGTACCTATAACTAAATCATTAATTCTGTGATCCACATCTGCAAAACCTACTTTAAATTTCGCATTTGACGAGACTGCTACCAAGTTTAAATGAGGAATATCTGTTCCATAAAAATTAATCAGCACATCAAATGGTTCTTCTACAAAATTATTTAATGCTTTGCTTTTAAAACCACCTGCATAGCCTATTGATTTTTCATCAAAATACGTTGCCCCTCCCTTTGAAGTTTCGTCACCGCCAGATTTTGTAGTTTCTTTTAGTCCCATAATTTTCAATTGATCGGAACGCACTCCTAATTTATCAGCTAATTTTACAACAGACAAAATATCAAAATCTTTGCGCGCGTCAATTAACACTGCTAATGATTTTAATTTTATAGCCCCCGTATACACAGATCTTTTTTTGATCTGCGAATCGATTACTTTACCTACAGATTTATTTTTAAAGCCTTTAAACATGGTTTACCAAAATGGATTGCAAATGTAGGTATTTTGAAGATTACCTTTGCTATTATTTATGTTGTAATATTTAAATTAAAACAAAAAATAACTATCTATAAAAACAGCTATTTACTTTTTGATCATTTTACAAATAGGATTCTTTATTATCGATAATTACTTCTTTTTCTGCAGAAATTAAATATTTAAGAATAAAAAAATGACGTGCCACCTGCACTAAAAGACCTAAACATTTAAAATATAAAGAATTATAATAATAAGCTTCCATTGGAAAAATAAATCTTATAAAAACCAAAGAAACTATAGCAGGAACTAACCAAAAATTCCGTAGTGACATTTTGTTAATATACACCAATCCCATATAAGCTATTAAAAACAAAAAAGTAAATGTTGACACATAAATTAAAAAAGCTTTGTCTTTATAACTTTCTATGACCATATTATAACTAACAACAAACAAATAAATGATAAACGCAATAGAAATCAATGCAGATACTAACACTTTTTTTTGTTTCCAAAAATTAACTTCCCTAACATTGGATTTTATTACAAAAAACAACAACCAATAATAAATAAAAAAAAACACCATTACTTCTAATGGATATTTTTTCATTCCTAGCATAACATACGATTCTCCAATTAAAGCAAAAACTAAGGCGATGTAAAATAGAATTGATCTAAATTTTTTATATAAATAAAACACATAAGCAATAGAAGAAAGACTTATGACACGAAAAAAAATAGCTTGATACATCATATTTTGATGTGCAAAATAACAGCTAAGCACAGCCGAAATTACTAATATTACATAAGCTATTTTTTCTTTCAATGGGGTTTGGTTTAACAAATCAATTAAAATATGTTAATTAACTAGAAATATACTAATTAATTAACATGTTTTTAAAAAAATAACATATTAATTATTCATTTCAAAGTATTGAATTCAAAAAATCATGTTCTGTTAGTATTGAAACACCTAATTTTTCTGCTTTAGCCAATTTACTCGGCCCCATTTTATCACCAGCTATTATAAATGAAGTTTTTGATGAAATTGAACTTGAAACTTTACCACCATGTTTTTCTATAAGCTCCTTCAACTCCTTTCTGGACACCTGAGTAAACACTCCAGAAACAACATAAGTGTTACCCGATAACTTATCAGTTTGTCCTTCTAAATCTTCTGCCGACAAGGCTAACTGCACTCCAAAACTACGCAACTTTTCTATTTGTTGAATAGTTGCTAACTCACTAAAGTAAGCTACTACACTTTGTGCTATTTTAGTACCTATTTCATCTACCCCCTCAAGTGTTTCTATTGAAGCATTTGCTAAAGCATCAATATTTTTAAATTGTTTTGCTAATTTTTTAGCAACTGTTTCTCCTACAAATCGAATTCCTATAGCAAAAAGTACACGCTCAAAAGGAATCTTCACTGAAGCCGCTACACCATTTACTAAATTTTCAGCACTTTTTTGTGCCATACGTTCTAGAGGGAGAATATCTTCTACCGTAAGGGTATATAAATCTGTATAATTAGTTACTAAACCTTGTTTTACCAAAAGCCCAACAGTTTCCCCTCCTAAACCTTCAATATCCATTGCTTTACGCGAAATAAAATGCTCAATACGACCCACAACTTGTGGAGGACAATGAAATTGATTTGGACAATAATGTTTTGCATCTCCTTCAGTTCTTATCAATTCCGTATCACATTCTGGACAATTTGTAGCATAAATTATAGGCTCACTATCCACAGCTCTACTCGCTACAGATACACCAACTATTTTAGGAATAATTTCCCCTCCTTTTTCAACAAAAACAGTGTCATTAATACGTATATCTAATTTTTCTATTTGATCTGCATTATGCAATGAAGCTCTTTTAACCGTGGTACCAGCTAAACTTACAGGCTCTAAATTTGCCACTGGGGTTATTGCGCCTGTTCTACCCACCTGATAATCAACACTTGTCAATTTTGTTTCAACTTGCTCTGCTTTAAACTTATAGGCCATTGCCCAACGTGGTGCTTTAGCCGTATACCCTAACTCTTCTTGCTGTTGCAAATTATTCACCTTAATTACTACACCATCCGTTTCATAAGGCAAATCCTCACGTTTTTTATCCCATAGATTCACAAAATCCATTACTTCATCAATCGAATCTGCTAAAACCGCTATTTCTGGCACTTTAAAACCCCATAAACGTGCTTTTTCCAAACTTTCAAATTGATTTTCAACTCCTAAATTTGTCCCCACTAAACTATACAACAAACACTCAAGTGGTCGCTTAGCCGTTTCACTACTATCTTGTAATTTTAAACTCCCCGATGCCGTATTTCTAGGGTTTGCATAAGGCTCTTCGCCAGCTGCTAAACGTTCTTCATTCATTATATGAAAGCCTTTAAAAGGCAACACAATTTCTCCTCTAATATCAAATTTATCAGGATAATTCCCTTTTAACTGTAATGGAACTGTACGAATCGTTTTTATATTTTCGGTAACATTATCTCCCTGAAAACCATCACCACGTGTAACAGCTTGCATCAAACGCCCATTAGTATATGTTAAACTTATTGAAGCTCCATCATATTTTAATTCACAAGTATAAGATATAGGACCATCTACTAATTTTTTCACTCGCTTTTCCCAATCTAACAAATCGTCCTTTGAGTACGAATTATCTAAAGAATACATTCTGTTCTCATGAACTACCGTTTCAAAGTTTTTTGTAATCCCGCCTCCTACTCTTTTGGTTGGCGAATTTGGATCTTCAAATTCAGGGTGTGCAATTTCTAATTCTTGTAATTGCTTTAAAAGCATATCAAAATCATAATCACTAATTGTCGGTTGATCCAAAATATAATAATTATGATTATGCTGATGCAATTCCGCTCTAAGCGCTTCAATTTTTTCTACTACAGTCATCTTATTTAATATAAAACAGCTTTTAACATTCTATCTTTTCCTCTAAAATCTTGTTTAATTGTCGTTTTTTTAAAACCTAATTCTAAAAGTAACACCGTAAGCTCTTGTCCCAAATATTCATTAATTTCATAATACAGTACTGACTCCTTTTTAGCTTGTTCCAAAAACAAATTCGCTATTTTTTTATAAAAAAGCAATGGATTCGTATCGGATACAAACAATGCTGTTTGTGGTTCATATTCCAATACATTAGGTTGCATAAATTCTTTTTCTAAATTCCGAACATAAGGAGGATTTGAAACTACCACATCAAAACTATCAATAAAATTAGTTGCTCCTAAAATATCTTGTTGTTCAAAATTAACCTTTGCGCGAAGCTCTTTAGCGTTTTCATTAGCTGTCACCAATGCTCCCATCGAAATATCAACGGCTGAAACTGAGGCTTTAGGTAAATTCAATGCCAATGAGGTCGCAATACAACCTGATCCTGTACCAATATCCAAAATTTTAACTTCTTTATCTTTGAAATCAGTAATAACCCAATCTACTAACTCTTCCGTTTCGGGTCTCGGAATTAACGTATCATTTGTAACCATAAATTCATTTCCATAGAAATAAGCAGAACCAATAATATATTGAATAGGTTCCCAAACTAATAAACGCTCAATGGATTCATTAAATTTCCCAACTACGAATTGACCAATTTCTTGATGAGAATTTAAAGCCACATCAACCTTAGTATACCCCAAATAAGCTTCGCAAAGCATATAAAAAAACTGCTGCGATTCTTCCTTTCCATACATGGAAATAAGACGTTCTATAAAATTATTCTTTAATTGAAGTAATAGCATTGAATGATCTAAAAAATATTATAAAAACCCAAAATCAGTTGATTCAAGCTACTTTGAACAAACTTACAAAGTATCCTATTGAAAATATGATTTTCAGAATCAAGGTAAGCCTTGAAAAATGAGACTCACAATGTGGAGTTCAAAAATAAGGAGTATCCCATAATTTAACCTTATTTTTGAAGCGTTAATTTTAAGACTTATGAAATCTTTATTCACATGTTTAAGCATCGTTCTACTACTTACCACCAGTTGTAAATACGATAAAAAACCCACCTTTATTAATGTTGAAAAAATAAACATTCAAAATATTAGTAACGGATCCGTAACTTTTAAGGCTAACGCTATTTTTAAAAACAATAATGATATTGGCGGAAATTTAGCTACTGATAATATTGAAGTTTTTGCTAATGGTATTTCAATTGGTCAATTACAAACAGAAGAATTTAACATCCCTACTCAGGATACTTTTGCTATTCCTTTAACAGGGAAATTTTCGATTGACAAAATTTTAGCGAAAGATAAAAATGATATTATTAATAGTGTACTAAACATATTATCATCTAAAAAAATTCCTATTTCTTTTAAAGGAGATCTACTCTTTAAAAAAGGACCTTTTAAATATACCTATCACATAGATCAAACTAACGAAGTCAAAATCAAATTATGATTAAGCCCGAATTTATGACTCGCTGCCTTGAGTTAGCAAAAAATGGTTTAGGTACTAGTTATCCAAATCCTATGGTAGGCAGTGTTATTGTCTACAATAACAAAATTATTGGTGAGGGCTGGCACTATAAATCCGGACAAGCTCATGCCGAAGTAAATGCTATTAATAGTGTTGCTGACAAATCCCTCTTGTTAAAATCTACTATTTATGTTAGTTTAGAGCCTTGTAGTCATTTTGGAAAAACACCTCCATGTAGCGATCTCATTATAAGTTCAGGAATTAAACGTGTTGTTATTGGCACAATTGACCCCTTTGCAGTAGTTGCAGGTCGTGGAGTTAAAAAATTAATGGATGCTGGCTGTGAAGTTATTGTTGGTGTGCTAGAACAAGAATGTCAAGAATTAAACAAGCGTTTTTTTACATTTCACAATAATAAAAGACCTTATATTTTTTTAAAATGGGCCCAATCTGCCGATGGTTTTTTAAGTCCCGAAGTAACCCCGAATCAAAAAAGAACCCCAGTATGGATTACTAATCCATTTTCAAAGCAATCTGTACACAAACAACGCGCCCAAGAACAAGCTGTTTTAGTAGGAACTAACACGGTTGTTAATGATAACCCATCCTTAAACACTCGCTTGTGGAAAGGTAATAATGTACTAAGAGTTGTTCTAGATTTTAATTTAAGAATACCTAAAAACAGTATAGTTTTTAATAATAAACAATCTACGTTAGTGATCACAAACAAAAAAGACCATCCTAAAAACACTAAAAACCTTTCTTTTGAATGGGTGGATTCAACAAAAAATATTGCTCTCCAAATTTGTAATATACTTTACAAAAAAGAAATCCAATCTTTAATTATTGAAGGAGGAAGTCAAACGCTACAAACTTTTATTGATGCCAAGCTTTGGGATGAAGCTACCATTTACACTGGTAACACGGTATTTTTTAACAAAGGCACAAAAGCTCCTTTAATTAAAGGAAGCAACAAAACTTCAACAATTAAAAATGATTTCATAACACATTACACCAATATCAAACTTTAGAAATGAATAAACCAAACATAAAAAATATCATCTTCGATTTTGGCGATATTTTTATAAATCTCGACAAAGTTGCTCCAACCAATGCTTTTTTAAAATTAGGATTAACCGCTCCAATTGATGCTATTTCCTTAGTAAACGACACCTACGAAGTTGGTAAAATTAACACCAATTCATTTTTATATACGTATCAAAAATGGTTACCAAAGGTGACTGTAAATGAAATTATTGATGCCTGGAACAGTATTTTAAAAGACTTTCCAATAGCACGATTAGAGTTTTTAAAAGCTCTTGCCTCCCAAAATAAATACAAACTTATTTTACTAAGTAATACTAATAATTTACATATTGATTGGGTCAAGGAAAATGTACATTTTTTTAATGAATTTAAATCTTGTTTTGATCAATTCTACTTATCTCAAGAAATTGGTTTACGAAAACCAAATAGTGAAATTTATGAATTTGTGTTACAACAAAACAAATTAACAGCTAATGAAACATTATTTGTTGATGACCTAAAACAAAACACTGATACCGCCAAAGCCCTAGGCATTCATGTTTGGAACCTAATTCCTGGTCAAGAAGATGTCACCCAATTGTTTACCAAAAATCCTACAATTTTATGAGTTATATACTACTCAGTATTACAGCCTCAAGTATTTTATTTGTTGTTTTTAAACTATTTTCTAAATTTAAAATCAACACCATTCAAGCTATCATTTTTAATTATTTAGTAGCTGCTGTTTGTGGTTATATTGCCCACAACAAACCTATTAGTATTCCTCAAATCACTCAATTTTCTTGGTTTTATTACACATTAGGTTTAGGCCTAATATTTATAGCTGTGTTTTACGCCATGGCTATTACTACACAACGTAATGGATTATCTGTAGTGGCCGTATCCAGTAAAATGAGTGTAGTTATTCCTATTCTATTTGGAGTATTTGTTTACAATGAAACCATTGGACGTATTAAGGTATTGGGTATTTTAATTGCATTATTTTCTATTTATTTAGTTACTGTAAATCCAAATAAAATTAAAAGCAGTTCTATACTTTTTCCATTTCTTGTTTTTTTAGGAAGTGGATTAATCGATACAAGCTTAAAGTTTTTGCAAACTAAATTTGTCAATCCTCAACATATTTCTATTTTTTCAGCAACATTATTTGCTACGGCTGGTTTTACGGGCATTTTGATTATCATTTTTCAAATGATACAGAAGAAATTTAAATTTGAATTTAAAAACCTTATCGGAGGTGTTGCTCTAGGTATTGTCAATTATTTTTCAATTTATTTTTTAGTAAAAGCTATAAGTTACAAAGGGCTTGAAAGCTCTACTTTATTTACCATAAATAATGTAGGCATACTCCTTGTAACAACTATTTTAGGAGTTATACTATTCCGAGAAAAATTAACACAACAAAACAAGCTTGGTATTTTAATGGCTGCTGCTGGGATTGCTTTAGTTAGCCTTGCTGGAAATTTCAATTAATTATGAAAAGTGATCACTATAAAACTATTGCTACACCTTCTGGCGAAAGCCTTTATAAAATTAAGAACAGTAAGTTTTTTAGTTATGCCTTTCCTGTTGCTAATGAAGAGGAGATTAAAGAAATTCTAAATCAAATTAAAAAAGAACATTACCAAGCACGTCATTGGTGTTACGCTTGGCGACTTGACACTTCCCCAATTCGCTATCGGGCTAATGATGATGGGGAACCCTCAAATACAGCCGGCCAACCCATATTAGGACAATTACAATCCTTCGAAGTAACGAACACACTACTCATAGTTGTTCGTTACTTTGGAGGTGTAAAATTAGGTGTTGGTGGTTTAATTAGTGCTTACAGAACTGCAGCTCATGAATGTTTAAGAAATGTATCTATAGTTACTAAGCTAATTACCACAACTATTAAAATCAATTTTGAATATCCTTTAATGAACGATGTGATGCGTAAAATTAAACAGCATAAACTAATTATAAGTAAGCAAGATTTTAATACGAATTGTGAAATTTGGATTGAAAGCCCTAAAAGTGAAACTGAAAAAAACTCAGCTCTTTTAAAAAGTATTTATGGTATTACCATCTTAAACAATGAAGCTTAAAACTAACCTACAGTTCTTTTAATTTTTTCTAACATAACATCAGGGCATTTTATCGGACGTTTAGTTTGCATAGACACAAACACAAGTACGGTACTACCAGTTGTTAACAATTCACCTTGTTGATTATGTAATTCATATTCAAATTCAATCTTTGCAGTAGGAAGATTTCTTAAGGTAGTCGTAATAGTTAATTCATCATCAAAAAAAGCAGATTTTTTAAAGGTGGTACTAAGTGCTACAACTGGTAGCATTACCCCATCTTTTTCCATTTTTTTGTATGAAAACCCAAGCTTTTCTAACCAATCAATACGCGCTATTTCAAAATATTGCGCATAATTCCCATGATATACAACACCCATTTGATCAGTTTCACCATAACGCACTCTAATATTTGTTTTCGTAGAAAAATATGTCATTTAATCGATTTTAAGAAAAATAAATTTGTTGTTTCAAAATTAACACTTAGTAGTCAAAAAAAAGTTATAAGTCAAGCACTATTTAGTTTTTTTATTCAGTTTTTTGTTCACATATTTGCTGTATAGTTATTGAGGGAATGATATTACATTTATTTATCCTCATTTCAATGTTTTATAACCAATCAACTCTTAAATTTTAAAATGATTATAACAGCTCAAGAAGCATGGGACAGTTGTCTATCATTTATTGAGGACAATATTAACCCACAAGCGTACAAAACATGGTTTGAACCCATCAAGGCAGTAAAGCTTGTTGATAATTCCTTGAGCATCCAAGTTCCTAGTAAATTTTTTTACGAATGGCTAGAAGAGCATTATGTTGAATTACTAAAAATTGCTTTAGTAAAACAACTTGGATCACAAGCTAAATTGGTTTACGTAATACGCATGGAAAACAGTGTAGATGACAAAACTCCCTATACTGAAAAAATACCTAGCACAAATAGATCTGGAGTACAATCACAAAAAGTTGATATTCCTTTAAAGGCAAAAAGCCCAGAATTAAAGAATCCTTTTATCATTCCTGGAATTAGAGATGTAAAAATTGATTCTCAATTAAATTCAAATTATAATTTTGAAAATTTTCTTGAAGGAGACTCTAACCGTTTAGCTCGTTCAGCTGGTTTAGCTGTAGCAAATAAACCTGGAGGAACTTCATTTAACCCTTTGCTAATTTTTGGTGGGGTCGGCTTAGGAAAAACGCATTTAGCCCATGCTATTGGTGTAGACATAAAAGACAAATATCCGGATAAAACAGTACTTTATATATCAGCAGAAAAATTTACACAACAGTATATTGAATCTGTTAAAAAGAATAATAGAAATGATTTTATTCATTTTTATCAAATTATTGACGTATTGATTGTTGATGACATTCAATTACTTTCAGGTAAAGCAGGAACACAAGATGTTTTCTTCCATATTTTTAATCACTTACATCAAAATGGGAAACAGGTAATTTTAACTAGTGATAAAGCTCCTGTGGATATGCAAGATATTGAACAACGCTTGTTATCTAGGTTTAAATGGGGCTTATCTGCAGAATTAAATCAGCCTGACTTCGAAACACGTATTTCAATAATTAAAAACAAATTATATCGAGACGGTGTTGAAATGCCTGAAGATATTATAGAGTTTTTAGCTCATAATATTAAAACAAATATTCGTGAACTTGAAGGGGCTATCATATCATTAATTGCTCATTCATCATTCAACAAAAAAGATATCACTATTGATTTAGCGAAAACGATTGTTGAAAATTATGTAAAGAATACTAAGCGTGAAGTTTCTATTGAATATATACAAAAGGTTGTCAGTGATTATTTCCAAATGGATGTAGAAACACTACAATCTAAAACACGTAAACGTCATATTGTTCAAGCTAGACAATTGGCTATGTTTTTTGCCAAAAAACTTACTAAGGCTTCATTAGCAAGCATTGGTAGTCAAATTGGAAAAAGAGATCACGCCACCGTACTACATGCTTGCAAAACTGTTGATAATTTAAGTATGACAGATAAACAATTTAAAAAGTACGTTGAAGATTTACATAAAAAACTAACTATATAATGACTGACAAACACATTAAAATTTTAATGGTTTGTTTGGGTAATATTTGTAGATCTCCTTTAGCCCAAGGAATTTTACAACAAAAACTCAATCCAAAAAAATATGATGTACAATCTGCAGGTACTGCTGACTATCATATAGGTAAATTACCTGATGTAAGATCCATAAATGTAGCTCGTAAAAATGGTATTGACATCACTAATCAACGTGCAGCTCAATTTTCTGCTGTAGATTTTGATAGGTACGACTATATTTTTGCTATGGATGCCGAGAATTATGCTAATATAATCGCCTTAGCTAATTCAAAAGAGCAAAAAGAAAAAGTATCCTTGATACTTAATGAAATAAGCCCAGATAGTAATGCTGAGGTTCCTGATCCTTATTACGGAGGACCCAAAGGATTTGATAACGTGTACACCCTATTAGATACGGCCTGTTCTATTATTGCTGCCCGTATTTAATATATAAGTAAGTTTTAAAGCTTTATCAACACAAAATAATACAGTAGTACAATAACATCGATACAAATAACAGTTAGAATTTGTTAAAATTTTAACTGTTATTCTTTTTCCTTAAATTAGTTGAATCTAAATTTATTTATAACTATCCTTATGAGTGAAAATACTGGTAAACTTTTTTTGATTCCTGCCAGACTTGGTGATGACATTAAATTAGAAGTACTCCCAATTTCAATAAAAAAAGTGATCGAAAATACGGATCATTATATTGTTGAAAATGAAAAAACTGCTAGACGATTCATAAAAAAAATTTCACCTGCAAAAACGCAGTCCAACTTAGTTATGAATACGCTAAATAAGTTTACTAATGAAATGGAACTACCAGACTTTCTAAATCCATGTTTTGAAGGTCATAATGTTGGTGTATTATCCGAAGCTGGTTGTCCTGGAATTGCTGATCCAGGAGCTGATATTGTTCAAATAGCACATCAAAAAAATATTACTGTAGTTCCCTTAGTAGGACCTTCATCTATATTATTAGCTATGATGAGTAGTGGTATGAATGGCCAAGGCTTTAGTTTTAATGGATACTTACCTATAGACAAACAAGAGCGCAAACAAAAGATAAAACATTTAGAACGTATTTCTTTTGAGCAGAATCAAAGTCAATTATTTATTGAAACTCCCTACCGAAATGAAAAATTATTGGAAGACTTAATTAACACTCTCCATTCAAATACAAGGTTATGTATAGCCGTTGATATTACCTTAACATCCGAGTATATAAAAACCTTAAACGTAGCTGAATGGAAAACGATTAAAAACAGCCTAGACCTTCACAAAAGACCTTGTATTTTTATTATCCACAAGGATTAATTATTTTTTGATTGTTAAAAACAAAAATAATTAGATTCTGCCTATTAAATTTACTTTAGCTTTTCTATTTACTGGAATATCAGAAATGTCATAAGATTTAAACTTATCCATATACTCTACAATCGAAGTTCCAAAACCATCTTGAAAAGCTATCTTTCCACCACTTCGTAAAAACTTTTTGACAGATCCCGGACCTCCTAAATGGGCCGCCGCTAGAATACCTGATTCTGTAACAAACACACCTCCTATATTCTTACCAACAAAACGTTTTATATCTCTTCTCAATACCCATTTATTTCTAGACACATTAGCTTCAAATGCCTTTTCCTGTAATGCTGGAGAACTTAAAAATAAATTAGTATCCCGTACACCTACCAAAGCTAAAGTACCTTTACCAAACTGATATTTCCCCAAATAACCAAATTGATTAACTACGTCATATTTTCCCTGCGATTCTTTAAAAGCTAAGGCTTCTTTAAAGCCTAAAAAATCATTTTTAAGAAAAAGCTGATAATTAGCATCTTTCAAATTAGAAAGCTGCTCATTTGATGGATACTCATAACACATTTCCTCTATAGAATGTGAACTATTAAAGTTTTTTGAAATTTTTAAAAGATCAATCGCACGCCATTGACCTATTAAAGCAATAACTAGCGGTAATACAGAAACACGAAACACTTCGTTGGTTCTGACCATATACTATCATTTCTGTTTAGCGAGGCAAAGTTACAAATCAAAATTATTTGTAAGAAAAATACGCACAAATTTTAAGTGATTCTTATTTTTTTAACCTCTGTTTTATAATTTAATAACAGAAACGATAAAAAAATTGATATATTACATATTAGCGTTTAATTCCTTTGTTATTTACCCATTTATGATATTTAGAGCTATAATTATTATGTTGCCTCAAAGTTTTTGAAAACTTATGGTATCCAAAATTTTCTACATCGGCCACAAAATAAAAATAATCATGCTTTTCATAATTTAAAACGGCATCAATTGCTGAAATATCAGGCATAGCAATAGGTCCTGGAGGTAAACCTTTATTTTTATATGTATTATAAGAGTTTTCTAACTTTAAATCCTTACGTAATACTCTTTTAATAACTCTATTCCAATTGTTTTCTGATTTCTTTAATGCATAAATCACCGTAGGATCTGCATCTAGCTTCATTCCTAGTTTTAATCGATTCATATAAACCCCTGCTACTCTTGGTCGTTCTTTTATTTTAACCGTTTCTTTGTGAACTATAGAGGCTAAAGTAATTACCTCATTCGGTTTCAATCCTATGGCCTCTGCTTTGGCTATACGCTCTTTATTCCAAAAACGTTGATACTCTTTCAACATTTTATCTCGAAACGCTTCAGCCGAAGTATTCCAAAAAACTTGATAACTATTAGCAATATACATAGCTAATGCAGTATTAGAGCTAAAACCATGCTCCTTTAAAAAAGTTAGGTTTTTAAAAGCTTTTATTAAAGCTATACTATCTATCTCAATCTGTTCAGCTATTCTTCCTGCTAAATTTTCTAAACGCTCTTGATTATTAAAACTTACTTTTACAGGAATATTTCGACTTCTTAAATTAGCAATTAATTCATTATTATTACTTCCTTTAATAAGTACATACTTCCCTGGCTTTACACGGGTAGCATATCCTTTCTTTTTAGCCAACCAAACAAACGAATCTACATCTCTTAAATAAGGAGTTAATTTTCTTATTACATCATTAAATGAAGTATCTGATTCAATTAATATTTCTTTAGTAGCTTCATCGAAATTAGTGTTCGAATCAAAAATTTTATTATAGACTGTATAGGAAAAAATACTTCCAGCAACCAATGTAATAGCTACAATTAATAATAGTATCTTTTTAATGTACATAAATCAATTGGTATAAATTTTCATTTTTGTAAACTCCATTCACTAAAGTCCAGTCTTTCCTCTGTCCAATAAACTTAAAGCCTGCTTTTAAAAACAATTCTTGACTTACTTTATTGTCCTCCGAAATAGCTGCATATAATTGATGTAAGCGTAAATGTGTTTTTCCGTATTTAATAAGTAGACTTAGAGCTTCTGTTCCATAACCTTTTCCTCGTTCTTGAGTATCTAAAATAAGTATTCCAACCCCTGAACGACGATGAGTTGGGTTAAAATCATATAGATCAATTAAACCTATAATTTTATTTTCATGTTTAGTACAAATAGCTAATCGAAGTTGTTTAGCTTCATAAATATCTAAATGTGCATTTTCTAGGTATTGTTTAATTAAAAATCGCGAATAAGGAGTTTGCGTAGCACTCACCTCCCAAACACGTTCATCATTTTCTACTTCATATACAAACTCTAAATCTTCAGGTTCTAAAGCTCTTAAATAAACTTGAATTCCTTTTAACGTGACCATAATATTGTGCCTTTAAAAACTAATTTAGCGGGGCCTTCCAAATATACATTTTCATAACCAGCTTCAGTTTTTGTAAAACTAATAGTTAATTTCCCTCCAGGGGTTTCTATATTTACTTTTTCAGCAATCGTTTTATTTGCTGTATGCATTGCAATGGCTACCGCTGTAACACCAGTTCCACATGATAATGTTTCATCTTCTACTCCACGCTCATAAGTACGCACTGAAAAAGAATCATCATTGATCTGCTCTACAAAATTCACATTAGTTCCTTCTTCAAAATAAGGAGCTCCCCTACGAATATTTCTACCTTGAATAAACACATCAAAATCTGATAATTTTTCTACTTCTTGTACATGGTGAGGCGATCCGGTATCTAAAAACCAGTGACTTCCTGAAGCATTTATAGTAGCTACATCTTGCATTCCTAACTTAACCAAATCTCCAGATATAGTGGCATCATGTGGACCATCAATAGCTGTAAAATTAGCGGTATTACTCACTACTCCTAATTCTTTTGCAAATGCCACTAAACAACGTCCTCCGTTACCACACATTGTGCTCTCATTACCATCTGCATTAAAATAGACCATGGTAAAATCATCCCCTGCTACACTAGGTTTTTCTAAAAACATGCATCCATCAGCACCAATACCAAACTTACGATCACATAAATGTGCAATCAAGTTAGTATCCGTTTTTGATAAAAATTTTGAACGATTATCAATAATTACAAAATCGTTACCTGTTCCTTGGTATTTATAAAAAGTAATCTCCATTTATTCTTTTTTCGACTTACAAAGGTATAGGAATTCTTAATAGTTTACGACTAATCATTGTATAATTTATTACCTCGACTTTAAAACAATTAGCTATTATCTGCAACACTTTTTAATTTAAAACGTATTATTTATAGGTTATAAAATACTAGTATTTTAGATACCTTATGACATATTTTTGTAAAAACAATACAAGTTTATAGTGAAATAATGGCAGGTTCAATATTTTTTATGATAGGGTAATAAGAAATTTCAAATTTGGTACTGTCTTTGTTCAACTATTATAACTGCATTATAATTAAATTTTTGACTATGAAAAAATTCGCATCATTACTTTTGGTAGGCATTGTGGGTGGCGCTGTTGCTCTTGGAACTCAAAAAATTATAGATCATAACGAATCTAAAAATGAAGATTCAACTAATGTATCAATTACACCAACATTACCTGCACCAAAATTACAAACCACCAGTATGCCTAATTACGATACTGCTGCTCGTAAAGCGGCATCGTTAGGTATTGATTTTACCGTTGCAGCCGAAGAAACTGTAAACGCTGTGGTACATGTTAAAAACGTGTCTACCTACCGTAGGCCTAGAAATTATATGGATTATTTACGTAATGGGGGTAAACTTGAAAAAGCTATTGTTGGTGCTGGATCAGGAGTAATTATTACCGAAGATGGTTATATTGTTACTAATAATCATGTTATAAAAGGAGCAAGCGAAGTCCGAGTAACTTTAAACAATAATAAATCTTACGAAGCTAAGATTATTGGATCTGATCCAAATGCCGATATTGCTTTATTAAAAATAGCTTCTGATGAAAAGTTTGATTACATCCCTTTCGGAAATTCTGATAATACTAAAATAGGTGAATGGGTTTTAGCCGTTGGTAATCCATTTAATTTAACTTCAACAGTAACCGCTGGGATTATTAGTGCTAAAGCACGTGATTTGGACGAAAATGACAGAAATATGCAATCCTTTATTCAAACCGATGCTGCTATTAATCCCGGAAATAGTGGTGGTGCTTTAGTTAACACAAAGGGAGAGTTAATCGGTATTAATACCGCCATAACTTCACAAACAGGTAGCTATGTCGGTTATGCTTTTGCTGTACCTTCAAATAACGCCCGCAAAATTGTTGAAGATATTTTAGAATATGGAGATGTACAAAAAGCTATTTTAGGAATATCAGGAGGTACTTTTAGTCAAAGTGCTGCTAAAGAATTAGGGATTAATTACTCTCAAGGAGTATTTGTTTCTAGCGTTAGTAAAAATAGTGGTGCTGAAAAAAGTGGTGTAAAAAAAGGAGATATTATAAAAAAAATAGATGGATATGCTATTCGTAAATTTTCAGATTTAACGGGTTACATTAATAGTAAAAGACCGAATGATGTACTTAATGTAAGTATAATGCGTAATGATAAACTAATGGATATTCCTGTTACTTTAAGCCTATATGAAAGTTATCAATTGAAAGATATAGGGATAGAAATTATTAATGCTACTGAAAGTGATTTAGCTAAATTTGGTGCCAAGCATGGAGTAAAAATAAATCAGGTATTAAGTAATGCTATGAAACGTTATGGTTTAGAAGGTTATATTATTACAGAAATTGATGATACTCCTGTAAACAGCGTAAGTGATGTTAAAAAATTATTGCAATCAAAAGCAGAAAATGAAGACATTATGGTAAGTTTTTTAGATCAATATGGGGAAAAGAAACATTTTGTTTTTAATTAGATTCAAAATAAATGTAGCTTTTGAAACTAAATTTATAACCTTTATAAAAAATTGTAAGATGAACAGATAAATGAAAAGGAAAAAATGATGAATTATTACATCTAAATTACATAACAAATTCATCTTAGTTATATATTTGCATTTACAATGAAAAAGCTAATAGTGTTTATATACTATTGGCTTTTTTTATAAACTATTAATTACATTTCTTTTGAAAATACACTCTACACCTGACAATTTAGAAGTTTTATATGAAGACAACCATATTATAGCTATCAATAAGCGTGCAGGAGATATTGTACAAGGAGACCAAACAGGTGATATTCCTTTAAGCGAAATTGTAAAACAATATATAGCTAAAAAATATAATAAACCAGGAGCTGTTTTTTTAGGTGTAGTACACAGATTAGATAGACCAACTACTGGTGTTATTATTTTTGCACGCACAAGTAAAGCTTTAACACGATTAAATAAAGCTTTCGCTGAAAAAACGACTCAAAAAACATATTGGGCTATTGTTAGTCCCGCACCTCCAAAACAACAAGATAATCTTGTGCATTATTTAAAAAGAAACCCAAAACAGAATAAATCATACGCGCATAGTAAAGAAGTTCCTGAATCTAAAAAAGCAAGCTTAAATTATCTATTACTCAAAAAATTAGATAACTTTTCGCTACTTGAAATAGAATTACACACTGGTCGTCATCACCAAATACGAGCTCAACTTAATAAAATTGGTTGTTTCATTAAAGGTGATTTAAAATATAATGCCAAGCGTAGCAATCCCAATGGAGGGATCCATTTACACGCCCGTAAACTTGCTTTTACACACCCCGTAAAAAAAGAACCAATAAGCATAATTGCACCAACTCCTAAGGATCCCGTTTGGGACGCTTGTGAGTAAATTAACCTATATAAAATGATATTTTACAACTTAAAATGAAGTCTTAGAATATCAAATACGTACTTAATACCAAAACAGTTATTATACCACCTGAAAGTAATGCATACTTCCAAGGAGTTATATCAACTTCTTTAGTCTCTTGAGCTATGAAGGCTTCTTTCCTTGGATATAATTTTCCTATAACAAGCATAATACTAATATTTAGTACAAATAAAATAGCCATTACATGTAAAAAATGTGGATAGGCTTCTGCTTCTATTAAACTTAACACCGAAGTATCTGTAACTCCTGAAGCTTTGGCTTTTTCAAGAGCACTTGCAATCATTTTAGGCTTTATGACAAACTGACTTATTGAATATAAAACTACTCCCGAAATAACACCAACTTTAGCCGCTATAGCTGGAACTCTTTTGGTAAAGAAACCAATAACAACTACCGTTAAAATAGGAATACTATAACAACCATTAGCCTCTTGCAACCAAGCAAATAATCCTTTGGGAGCATTTGCTATTAATGGAGCTACCAGCATGCCTACAATTCCTAAAATAAGACCAAACATTTTCCCTGCCCTTACCGTTTGATGCTCTGTTGCTTCTTTTTTAAAATATTGTTTGTATAGGTCAAAACCAAACAAAGTGGCACTACTATTTAATAAACTATTAAAAGAGCTTAATACTGCGCCAAATAATACAGCGGCATAAAAACCAACCAAACCTACAGGAAGTACCTTTTTAACTAAAGATGGATAAGCTTGATCGGGATTAGCTAAATCACCTTCAAAAACATGCCATGCAATAATCCCTGGAAGCACTACAATTATTGGAATTAAAAATTTCACCAATGCTGCCAATATCATTCCTTTTTGACCTTCTTTTAAACTTTTAGCACCAAAAACACGTTGCAAAATAGCTTGATTAGTCCCCCAATAAAACATTTGAACTAACATCATTCCAGTAAAAATAGTTCCAAAAGGAATTGAAGCATCAGCTGCTCCAGCGGCTACAAACTTTTCTGGATTCGATTTCCACAGGATATCCATTCCATTAATAATACTTCCATCTCCTATCAATAATAACCCAAAAACAGGAATTAACATTCCTCCAATTAATAAACCTATAGCATTAATCAAATCGGAAACAGCTACAGCTTTTAAGCCTCCAAAAATAGCATAAACAATACCTATTGCTCCAATAGTGAATGAACAAATACGTATAGCATTTATTTGAGAAACTCCCAACATCTCAGGAATATCAAACATAGTACTAAAAGCTAATGATCCGGAATATAATACTGAAGGTATAATAACTATTACATATCCACTTAAAAACAATACCGTAAGTATGGCTTTAGTTTGATGATCAAAACGATTTTCGACATATTCGGGTATTGTGGTAATACCTCCTTTCATGTAGCTAGGTAATAAAAAAACGGCAGTAATAATCATAGCAATTGCTGCTAATGTTTCCCATGCCATAACCAATACTCCCTCAGTAAAAGCCTGTCCATTTAAACCTACTATTTGCTCTGCAGAAAGATTAGTTAACAATAATGACCCTGCAATGGTAATAGCCCCTAAACTTCTGCCTCCTAAATAATAGCCTTTAGCTGATTTTTCATCAGTTCCTCGGGTAGACCACCATGCTACTATTGCTACTAAAAGTGTAAATCCAATAAATGAAATAAGTCCCATAAAATGTTCAATTAATTTTAAAATAAATTAAATTACTGAAATAAAACAGATTACATTACTTCTTTTTCATAAAATGTTGATGCATCTTGCAGTAAAAGGTCTAAATAATTATTCTCTTCTTCTACTCGTTTTATATTCCAACCTAAGTATTTAACTAAATCCTCCTGTACAATAGATCTAAATTGACGTACACTATTGATATCAAAGTAAAGCCTTCCTGTTCTTCGTACAAAAAAATCTGACAGACTATTTATCATTTCAAAATGAACTCCATACCAAACCTCAGCCCTAATCAATCTTTCTTCAATGGTGTCATTTAGAAAATAATTGATTTTATTAATAATAATATCCGATTGCTTTCCATAATTTGTAGATAAATACCATCCACAATAAGGATCCTTGTTCCCCAATTCTTTGAGTTTCATGCTTATTTGCTTTGTATAACTTTCAACTTCATCGGTATCTTTTAAAGGTGCACTGGTTAATGAAATTTTTTTAGTAAAAGACCTTGTAAAACTTTCTTGTTTTTTAGTACTCATTGTTTTTAGCACGGTATCAATAACTCGCTGTGCCATTTTCCGATAACCCGTTAGCTTACCTCCTGCTATAGATATTAACCCCGTTTGCGATTGAAAAATTTCATCTTTCCGTGAAAGTTCCGACGGATCCTTTCCATCTTCATGAATCAAAGGACGTAAACCAGCCCAATTAGATTCGATATCTTCTAACAACAAATTCACATTAGGAAACATATTATTTATGGCATCCAATAAATAGTTAGCATCGCTTAAAGTAGCAATTACCCTATTTAAACTGGCATTATAGTTAGTATCCGTTGTACCTACGTATACTGCTCTCCCTCTTGGAATAGCAAAAATCATCCTACCATCGGGAACATCAAAATAGATAGATTGTGTTAATGGAAATTTTTCTCGTGAAAAAACAATATGCACCCCCTTTGTCAAATGCAAGTGTTTATTATTCATTGAATCATCTTTTTCTCTAAGTAAATCTACCCATGGACCTGCTGCAGATACATAATTATGAGCCTTTAGTTTAAAAATTTCTTTATTATTATAATCAATGCATTCCAAGCTTACTATCATTCCTTTATCGTCATAATTAAATGAAGTCATTTCGCAATAATTAATAATATTGGCACCATAAAAAGCTGCCTTTTTTAATAATTCAACGGTTAAACGAGCATCATCTGTTCGATATTCAGCATAATAACCACCTCCAGTAAGTATATCTGCATTTAACAGAGGTTCTTTTTCTGAAGTTTCTTCTGCGCTAAGCATTACTCGTTTATCTATATCTTCCACATTAGCTAAAAAATCATAAACTTTTAAACCAATGGCTGTCATCATTTTTCCGTATGTCCCTCCCTCAATTAAAGGCAATAACATTTTTTCGGGAACTACTAAATGTGGCGCTAATTTATGTACAATAGCACGTTCACTTCCAGACTCTTTTACTAATCCGATTTCCATCTGTTTTAAATAGCGTAGTCCCCCATGAATCAATTTGGTAGACTTATTACTAGTTCCCGACGCAAAATCATTTTTTTCGACTAAGCACACCTTCATTCCCCGTGAAGCGGCATCTAAGGCAATACCTGCCCCGGTAACTCCACCCCCAATAATTATTAAATCGTATTTGGTATACTCTGCTTGCTTTATTTGACGTTGTCTATCCAATACAGAAAATCGAATAGGTTCATTCCCTTGTACCTCAAGCATTTTTATATTTTCTGTTTTAGTACGTTCTACTGCTTGTTTCCAGCCTGTATACTTTTCTGTGCGTTCATATTCTGTAATTTTAGGAACAAACTTTTCGTCTATTTTATTTAATGTTTTTAAGTCTTTTTTTGTCCATACTTCTGCTTTAATTCCTGCTAAAAAAGCGGCACCTAAAGCGGTAACTTCTAACATTTCAGGTCTATTCACCTGAATATTTAAAATATCGGCCTGAAATTGCATCAAGTAATTATTTGCAGAAGCTCCACCATCAACTTTTAATTCGCTCATTAATTTTCCGCTATCTTCAATCATAGCTTCTAACACATCTCTTGACTGATAAGCTATAGCATCAATAGTCGCTTTAATAATTTCTTTTCTTCCTGTTTCTAAGCCCAAACCATAAATAGCTCCCTTAGCATTCATATCCCAATATGGAGCACCTAACCCAGCAAATGCAGGGACTACATACAAACCTTTAGGTGAAGCTGCTTGATTACATACTTGCTCCGTTTCAGAGGCCTTTGAAATTACTTGTAATTCATCGCGAAGCCATTTTACTGATGCTCCAGCTACAAAAACACTACCTTCTAAGGCATATTTTATTTTTTTATCAGGCAAACTACAACACAATGTTGTTAGCAGGCCATTTTTAGATTGATAGGCTTTTTTACCAGTATTCAATAACAAGAAACACCCTGTTCCATACGTATTTTTGGCAATACCAGATTTATAACCTCCTTGACCAAATAATGAAGCTTGCTGATCACCTGCCACACCATAAATTGGTATTTGAGTCCCTTTATAATCAATGACTCCAAAATCGGATGAGGAATGTTGTACTTTGGGCATCATTGATTTAGGTACATCTAACTTTTTTAATAAATAGACATCCCAATCTAAGTCATGAATATTGAATAACATGGTACGTGATGCATTAGTATGATCAGTTACATGCTTTTTATCCTTGGTTAACTTCCAAATTAACCATGTATCAATGGTACCGAATAACAAGTCCCCTTTTTCTGCTTTTTCTCTGGCACCTTCAATATGATCTAAAATCCATTTCAATTTAGTTCCCGAAAAATAGGAATCAATTATTAAACCTGTGTTTTTAGAAATATAGCTTTGTAATCCACTCTTCTTTAATTTTTTACAAATTTCTGTAGTCCGTTTATCCAACCACACTATAGCATTATAAATAGGTTCACCTGTTTTTTTATCCCACACCACAGTAGTTTCTCGTTGATTTGTTATACCAATGGCTGCAATTTGATTCGGAGAAATTTGAGAATTCTCTAATACCTTCTCAAAAACTTCTTTTTGGTGTTTCACAATTTCTAATGGGTCATGTTCTACCCAACCTGATTTGGGATAAATTTGCGTTAATTCTTTTTGCTCAATACCACAAATCTGAGCCTTTGAATCAAAAATGATAGCTCGAGTACTTGTTGTTCCTTGATCAAAAGCAATTATATATTTTTCACTCATTGTTTTATTTATTTTTTGAACAAACAACTAATCCACAAGGCGGAACTTTAATATATTTAAAAGCCTCATTCATTTGCATAGAAAATTGATCTATTTCAGTTCCCATACAATCATAAACAATACAAGAATAAGTACTGTGAATTGTATTATAATTTAAGATTATTTCTTCAGATATTTTAGCATTTATAATATCAATTCGATCCGCATTCATTTCAATATCTAAAATATAATTATCATAAACTCCAATTATTGAATGTATATCAGTTTCAGCTTTTAAAATAGGATAATTAGCTAATGGCCTTAAAGGAGTAAATTTCCCACGGAGTAAAACCTCTTTATTTTTATTCCAATAACTAGTATAAAACTCAATCATTTCTAGTTCACTCTTTGTAGCCTTATCTAGCAATACAGATAATTGAGGAACACCAAATAATGTATTCACTACCTGAAGTGCTTTGATTTCTACAGGTTCATCATTATGGTATGTAAACATATCACTATGTATAGCCGTTTCACCACTTAACATTCTTAAATCTGCAATGCGTACTCTATTCATTACCGAATCACCTGGACAATCAAATGCCCTGAACATATTTCCATACTTTCGCATAGCAGGTCCTGTATATTTTTGTCTAAATTCAATAACTAAATCTGATTTTATTGCTTTTAATGTCTTCATAATATCTGTCATTAAACGATCAACTGCTAAATTTACTGAAGCATAATCTCTTCCATTTTCTTTTGTTAATACGGTATTTGGATAAACTCTAAATTCATCAATAAAATCTAGTTTAAAACCATCTAAATTCCATTCTTTTAATGCATTAGCATAAATAGTAATTAAATGATTTCGGACCTCTGGATATCTAGGATCAAAAACAGGTGCCCATCGATGTTCTTCAACTAAAAGCATTCCTTTAAACTTTTGATATGCCTTTGATTTTTTACCACAAAATGGTACCGAATACCACAAGGCTAATTTTAGTCCTATTTGATGTACTTGTTCCACAAAACTTTGCATTTCTGGTATACGATCGGGATTCCAATCTCCTGTAAAATCATAACCTCGATTATCGTCATTAGTTTGCCAACCATCATCAATAATAATTAATCCATATCCTAGTTTATTTGCTTTTTTACATTCCTCTATTAACATAATTGTATCCAAATTTTGATGAAATTGATACCACGTAGAGTATACTGGTAATTTAGCTGTATCATTTACTTGCATTACAGGCGATAATTGATCAAAAGAACTCCACCATTGATTTACGTTACCTAATGCTCTCGAAAAATGATAGGCTGTAGTATCAATAATTAGTTGTGCTTTGTAGCTTTTAATCTTGTGGTGTTTTTCTGTAAAGAAAGAAATATGGCTATACATATAATTGTCCTCTTCCCTGTATAATACATTCAATTCGGTAGTACTAATAGCATCTGAACAAGCAAAAGTCATTCTATTGGTATCATCATGTCCGAAAATTGATATTACAGGAGAATCAACAGAAATTCTTGCTTGCATATGATCTAATTCCCAATCATCCATAATCCGTTTTGAAAAATCGGAGGTTGGCTTCCAAACTCCTTTTACATTAATCGCAGGAAACTTCCATTTTAAAGTTGTTTTTTGTGGTGTAAACGCTATATCAGAAAAAAAATGAAGCTCATAAATAGCTATATTCCCATATTGCTTTAACAAATTTACAGTTACTTCAAAATCTTGAGAATCTTTACTAATTTCAATTTGGTGTGTGATATTTTTTTTCATACGTTTTCTTCGTATTTATACAATTTACTGATAAAGCCTTTGCTATAACTACGTTGTAAAACTCAACAATAGTCATGCTTATCATAGCATTTCAAACTATTGAATACTAAATAACTATTATATTTTCATTACAATACATAACTAATTAAAAAGCTTTGAAAGGTTAGTCTTAAAAATTTTAAATTCTCTACAAGAGATTATAAAGAACTAAGCAAATTTTAACAATCTGCTTAGTTCACAAAAAAACTAACTAAACTATGATAATGGTTGTATTACAACTAATATCCGGGGTTGGGATTAATATTGGGATTTGCTGATAATTCGGCTAGTGGAATCCAAATCAATTCATCTCTATTAGATTGAAATGATCCACCTACCAATGATTTTGGATGATTAAGCCCTCCGTGTAACGAAGGTGTTCCTAAAAAGTCATCTGCTAAATCCCAGCGAACTAAATCAAGAAAACGATGTCCTTCACCTGCTAATTCCATAGCTCGCTCGTCAATAATTGCTTGAGTCATTTCCTCTTTATTTAGACCATTTAATAAATTAATGCCTGCACGTTGGCGTACTAGATTTATCAAAGGTTCAGCCTCACCTGTTCTATTTAATTCGTTTAGTGATTCGGCTAGCATTAATAAGACATCCGAGTATCTTATTACTCTCCAATTATTACCAACATTAGCACCTAAAAAATTCACTTCATCTCTAGATCCTAAATCCATACCAGCATATTTTTTCGAAAAAATAGGCTCGACACCAGCAGCTTCAGCTATTTGAACATCGGTTTGAATTGGCTGTCCATCGGCATCATTTCTTACAGTATTTAAATCTTCTTCAAAGGATAAGCCACCATAGCTTGTAGCATTTGGATAATCATATAACAAGGTTTCGTTTCTTCGGATGGTATCATTATTGCTTTCAAATAAATCTCTTAACCATGGATTAATAACATGTCCTCGATCTGGTGATTTAGTAGGTGGCGCATAATCAATATGATAATTACCTTGTGTTCCTGTTCCTGCTATGTCTACTCCCCATATAAAGGAGTCTACAGCTAAAAATTGTAATTCAAACAATGACTCATTATTATTTTCATTAGTTATGCCAAAGTTTTGACCAAAACTATTTGTAGGTAATAATGAAAACCTTCCTTGGTCTACAATTTTTTGAAATTCGATACGTGCCATATCCCATTCTTTATTATACAAATAAGTTTTACCTAATAATCCAATTGCCGACCACATTGTAGGTCTCCCAGCATCATCTCCCGACCATTGATCTGGAAGCATCTCCGAAGCCTTTCTTAAATCATCAATAATTGTTTGTCTAACTACATTGGGTTCTGCTTGATCAGGTTGTAATGCATCCAAATCAGGTTCTTGAAGTACAAGAGGGATATTTCCATACAGATGCAATAAATACCAATAATTAAACGCTCGTAAAAAATAAGCTTGACCAAGTAAGCTTTCAAAATTACTATCCGCACTGGCATCAACTCTAGTAATTATGGTATTACAACGCCCGATTGATTTATACATTTGTTGCCATGGTTCTAATGCCCAACGATCTGCTGGTGTAGCTTTAAGACCAGCCATAGCCGTATTTGATCCAAATTCAAATACATTGTATTCATCAGATCGTAAAAACGCACCAGTATGCAACACTCTTCCCCAACAAAATGCTGTTGTTAGTGGATGAAAAGCTCCATTTACTGCAGCTTCAATTTGCTCAAAATTAGCTCCAAAGTTAGCACTTGATGTAGCATTATTATTTTCTTTTTCCAATACATCTTCGGAACAACCAAATAATAGAATTCCTATGAACACTACTACTCTAATTTTTTTTATGTTTATTGATTTCATAGTTCTTTGTTTTAAAATGTAGCTTGAATACCTAATGTAAAAGTTCGAGCATTGGGATAAGCTCTAGCATCTAAACCTCTTCCCAGTAATGGATTCACAGGAACTCGAACCCCAGGTACTCCCGAATTTAAACTTGCTCTACCTCCATCGGTTGAAGAAACATCTGGATCATAACCCGAATAGTCTGTAAGTACAAATACATTTTGAATATTGAATGATAATCGAAGATCTTTTATGATGTCATTTCCTAAAATCCCATCTTTAAAATTATAGCCTATTTCCAGAGTTTTTAGCCTAAAGTAAGAACCATCTTCGACAAAAAATGACGAAGGCGCTTTGTTATCTGCTCCATCACTTACTGTAGCTCTAGGAATATTCGTATTTCTATTTGTAGGAGTCCATGCATTTAACACCTCTGTAAGTTTACCTCCATCTTGCCATAAAATATTATAATACCTACTTAAATTATAAATTTCATTTCCTTGTACACCTACAAAGTTTAACCCTAGATCAAAATTTTTGTATTCTGCATCAAAAGTAAATCCATAGGTGAAATCTGGAACTGGATCACCAATTACCGTAAGGTCATTTTCGTCAATGGCTCCATCGTTATTTATATCTCTTCTTACAAAATCTCCTGTATCAGGATTCACACGATCTTCTACAATAAACCCATAAAAAGCACCTATTGGTTGATTGGAAATAGTTCGATTAACCCTACGTAAATCTTCGTCAATTTCGGGTCCTAATATTGGATTAGGAATATCTCCAGCTTCACTCTTTATATTAAATGAAAAATTTGTTCCTGCGGTAAATATAAAATCCCCTTCTCGTTTTTTGTAATTAAGGCTAAATTCAAATCCTTGGTTAATTAAATTACCTGCATTACGTGTGGTTGGTAAATCAAAGCCTAAACTTGGTGCTAAATTTATATCAACTATTACATCTTCGATATCCTTAGAATAATAATCTGCTGAAAAATTAATTCTGCTATCTAATAAAGAAGCATCAACTCCAACATCAAACGTTTTCGTTGTTTCCCATATTAAATTAGGGTCGGCTATTGTTAACCTTGCTAAACCTGTAGCATTTGTTCCTCCGAATGAGGTATTTGATCTGTTATTCGGAAATACATCTTGCGTTGGGTAAAATGTATCTGGATAAGATCCCAACTCACCATAAGAGGCTCTTAACTTTAAATAATTAACGACTTCAGATTTCCAAAAATTTTCGTTACTAATATTCCACCCTGCTGAAAATGAAGGGAAATACCCTACTCGATTCTCTTTTGCAAAACGAGATGTGGCATCTCTACGTAATGTTGCCGAAAATAAATATTTACTATCATAATTATAATTTACTCTTCCAAAATAAGATACTAATGTAGCCTCACTATCTTCACCCAAAAGTACCAACTGATCATTAGAAGGTAATGCACTAGTAACTCTTATGGAGTTTGCTGGAGTATTTTGACCAAAAATACCGCCACTTACAATATTTTCTTCGAAATAAGTAAATCCTAATACCGCTCCCACCTTATGCTTATCAAAATCTTTATTAAAATTAAGTGTAGGCTCTACTTGAAAATTTAATTCTTCTGTTCTAAAATCAGTAAGGTCATTTTGTTCATTTAAATTACGAATTGGATCAACATCTCTACTTTGAACAAAGGTAGGTGTAAATTGAAAATTTCTAATATTGCGATAATCTACTCCAAAGGTTGCCCCTGCTGTTAAATAGTCTGTAATATCATACTCTAATTTAACATTCCCGAAAATAGTTCTGGTTGTTGTTTCATTTTCTTCCAACGAAGCTAAAGCAAACTGGTTTACACCTCCCGGACCTTGCACTTGAGTTAGAGGAGCTTCAAAACCTCCTTCATTATTAGGATTTCGTACCGCTACAGTTGGAGCTGTAGTACCATCAAATCCATACCAATTATTTTCTTGTAGTTTTCCTTGAGCAACACCTACTGATTGAGTTACATGAAATTTATTTTTATCAAACTTACTATTAAAACGAAGATTGATACGCTCAAAACCAGAACCTACTAAAATACCATCCTGATCAAAATAGTTGAATGAAAAAAATTGAGATGTATTTGCTCCACCTCCAGAAACTGTTAATCCATAATCCTGTACTAAAGCAGGTGATATATTTTGATCTTGCCAATCGGTATCCACGCCATTCCAAGTTACTTGTGGTGCCGGATCAGTTGATGTAGGATCTTGATCATTCCTAAAACGTTGATTTAAATATTCCGTGTATTGTTGTCCATTAATAAAATCTAATTTTTTACTTGGTGTATCTACTCCTATTCTTGAAGTAAATTTTACTTCAATTTCTCCATTTTGACGACCATGATTCGTTTCAATAAGAATTACTCCATTGGCAGCTCTTGATCCGTATATAGCCGCAGCTGCTGCGTCTTTAAGGATTGATATATTTTTTATATCATTTGGGTTTACAAACTGCATATCATCAACAAACAAACCATCAACTAAAAAAAGTGGTGAGGCATTACTTAATGAATTTACCCCTCTTATAAATACATTTGCTCTCCCTCCTGGTTGCCCTCCAAAACTTTCAACCTGTATTCCAGGAGCTCTACCTTGTAACGCAGTAACGGGATTACTTGCTACTGCTGTTTGTGTAATTTCTTTAGCTTTCAATGTCGATATTGATGAGGTCAAATCCTTTTTTATTTGCGAACCATAACCTACAATAATCACTTCACTGAGTGATGCTGTATCTTCTTGAAGCACTACATCAATCTTTTTTTGCCCATTATATAAAATCTTCTGGGTACTGTAGCCAATGTAACTATATACTATAGTTTGACCTTCTTCAATACTATTCAAAGTATAATTTCCATCAAAATCGGTAGTAGTCCCTTTTGTGGTTCCTTCAATGGAAATATTTACTTGAGGAAGTGGAAAGTTTTTATCACTAACAACTCCTGAAACCGACTGTTGTGCATTTACAGATGTAATCCCCACTAATAATAACACAATAATTTTAATGTATAGTTTTAAATTCATTACAATAATTTTTTAGTTGGTATTTTCTATGATCAAAACAAAGTGTGCTATGATACACTATGCTACTTTCAAAAATAATTAATTTTTTGAACAAAACTCTATTAAAATGAATATAAATTAAAAAATTAACATTTTAATAGCTTAAAAATTATTAATATAATAACGAATATTCTTACATCAAAATTGTTATAAAAACAAATATCTCTTGTGTATGAAGAATGAAAATGATTTTTTATTGGGTGAAATACAAAGTTTTGTTTCGCAGAATAAATAAAGGCGATTCTTTACATTTATAAAGAATTACGTTGTCTTAAATAAGTAGGTACTGTTTCTTGAATAGGATTTCCTTCTTTAACAAAAAGAGCCGCTTTTTTGGCCATATAGGTAAAATCTGTTGATATTGTGGAAATACCACCAAAGGCAATTTCCTTTATAATATTATCATCATGGGCTAATATACCAATGTCTTTCCCTAATCGATATTCCATATTTCGGGCATCCTTCAAAACTTTCCATAATTGTGTATCACTTATTGAAAAATATACTGTGTTTCGTTTTAAAGTATTTGGCTCATAACTATCAAGCACAGTCCCATCAATATCATATTCATCAACAAAACGATTAAAAGCTTTTAAAATATCTGACGGATAATCAGAATTATCTTTATAAAACAATACAAAACGCTTATGTTTTTTTATACCAGAACTTAACTCTACCAATTTTTGATAAGTAACATTTTCAAACTCTTGTGTTATATATGAATATGTTTTAGGCATTTTAATATGACGGTCAATAATCAATAACTTATCGGAAGAAAATTGCTTTAACATTTCACTCACTTCAGCTTTCTGTATAGGAGCCACTACATACATTCCATATTTTCGTGAAATATTCTCTAAAACTGTTTTTAATAAAGATACATTATTATGATGAAAAAAGATATCAATATGGAATTTGTCTCCTAATTCCTTTCTGAAGGTATTATAAAAATCTTCTTGAAAACTATGAAAAGCAAATAAAACTAAAGCTACTCTAAGCTTAACATTCGTTTTATTACTTATTACAAAGTATCCCTTCATACTTTTAGATTCAATAAGTCCTCTTTCTTTTAACTCATTATATGCTTTTACAAAAGTTTTACGCGCATAACCTACTTCGGCTACCATTTCATTTATAGAAGGTAACTTATCGTCTATTTTTAAAATATCAGCATCAATAGCTGCTATAACTCCTAGTACAATCTGTTCGTGTTTAGAAATAGAAGGTATATTCTGTAATTCGTATATTTTTTTTAGTAGTGAAGACATAAATAATAATTAAAAACTATTCTTCAAAATAGAAATTAACACAAACGAAGTTAAACTTAATAAACTACATATAAAAAAAACATAGTTTATTAAGTTGTTTTTTTGAATCTTATTTCTCTTTGACTATTTGCATGAAATCATTATTTTTTGCAATTAAAATATAATTATCTTTTTTTATTTTAATTGAAGCCATATCCTTAACATCTCCTCTAGCCACAAACCCTGATTTGAAAGCATTTTGATATTCAAATTTTCCTTTTCCATTCCCTAACAACAACCCCCCAATACCTGCATCTGCTCTAGGTGTTTCTACTTCCGAGGCATATAAATTCCCTGCAATTAGTGCATCCAAATTACCATCATTATTATAATCTTTTATTAAAATTTGGTTGATAGGTGCTTGCTGTGCTTGATTTGGCAACTGGTGTAATTTGAAACCACCTCCTGTATTTTCCATATAAATACTACCAAATGATTTTACTTGATAGTGTAATGACTTTTTTAATTTGTCACCATAAACATCTTCTAAAGTGGCAGTTGAAAATGATTCATAGTTTTTAAATTTTTTCTTTATAGTTGGAATTTGTTGACTGGAACATTGTCTCCCTCTAACTGGATATTGTTTGCCTTCATTATAGTAACTTAATACAATATCATTCTTTTTATTCCCATCAAAATCATTAAAATAAATATCGAATGTTTCTTCTTTATCGGCTTTGTATTTATAATTTAACCCTAAATTCCCTATAATAAAGTCTTGATCCCCATCAGCATCAAAATCTGCTGATTTAATACTAAACCACCAGCCCGAAGTTTCACTGGATAGCCCGTATTTTTTTGAAACATCTAAAAATTTCCCTTTGCTATTTTTAAAAATCTTAATTGGCATCCATTCACCTACAACCACTAAATCATCCCATCCATCATTATCAATATCACTAAAAGATGCTGAAGTAACCATACCTAATTTATTCATGAATGGGGCTACTTTGTTTGTTACATCGACAAACTTTACAAAACTTTTTGTACTTACATTTTCTAAAACATAACTATTTGCTGGTGATGGATAATTCCCTGGAACAAGCCTTCCTGTTATAAATAAATCTAAATCCCCATCTTTATCAAAATCATTAGTATACACTCGATTGCCACTTGATAACATTTTTGGTAATGATGTTGGACTCTTAATAAAATTGCCTTTACCCATATTTACATACAACCTATCCTGAAGCATTTCTGAATCATGGTTAAATTCATTCCCTCCACTCACAATGTAAATATCATTATCTCCATCATTGTCAGCATCAAAAATAACAGAACCTAAATCCTCATGATTTCTATCATTGACTAAAACTTTAGTTTTTTGCTGTGTAAAACTTCCATCTAGATTTTGATAAAACATACCTGCTGGGTATCTTTTGGCAGCACCTATGTAAAAATCATCTAATCCATCTTCATTTAAATCCCCTACAGAAATACCTGGACCAAAATTTGAAGTTTTGTGCGGTAAAAGCACTTCCTTTTTAAAATCGTCATAATAATTTTCCTTATGCTTGTAAATCGCTAAACTATCCGTATCACTTTTAAAAAAACTACGCTGATTGGCTAAAAGAACGTTCTTATTACCTGCTTCTTTTACATCAATAGTGAATCGCTGATTAACCGAAATGTTATCTATTAATTTTATGTTTCCATTAGAAAAAATTACTTTAATACTATCTATTTTATTCTCTTTTCCTAATCCAAAATGTAAATAAGGTGCCATTGATGATTGAAAACCTCTTGTTAACGTTAATTCTTGAAATTGTACTTTTTTCTCACTATATACATAAGCTTTAGTCCCTAATCCATTTCTATTTCCTTTGATGTCTTTGAAGCTTAATTGGATATAATTCTTAGTACTATCTGTAGTATTCTTAAAAAGTGAAACCTCTTCATCAATATTATTTGTTAGAATTTCTAAATCGCCATCATTATCTAAGTCTGCATACACACAACCATTAGAGAATCCTTTATGCGAAATACCCCATTGATCATTCATTTTTTCAAACGTTAAATCTCCTTTATTTTTAAACACATAATTATCAATTGGTTCTGAAGGTATTCTTAATGTATTATACAATAAACTATCTTTATGCTTTTTGTGCCCTACTAAAGAATTAAAAAAATCTTTATTATTAATTTCTCTTCGCGTTCCATTTGAAACAAAAATATCTTTAAAACCATCATTATCTAAATCTGCAAATAAAGGTCCCCAACTCCAATCGGTGGATGAAATCCCTGATAAGCGAGATATTTCAGAAAAAATTGGCAATCCATCTTTTCCTTTTCCTGTTTGTAATTGTAAGGCATTTTGCATGTATTGGGTTTTAAATCCTGCCTTTTCAATATCTGCAAACATTTCTGGATTCATACTTGCCATATTCGCTTTTGATCTGCGGTTACTAGCTGCATCCATATCCATTTGATAGATGTCTAAATGGGTATCATTATTAAAATCTGCAATATCCACCCCCATTCCATAAAATGCAGTATGGTTTACTATATCATGTATTCTATCAGAAAAAGTACCATCCTTATTATTAATATACAATGCATCCGGCGAATTAAAATCGGAAGACACATAAATATCGGGCCAACCATCATTATTAATATCTGCTGCTGTGGCACTCAAGGATAGATTATATTGTTTAACTCCTGCTTTTTCTGTTACTTTAGAAAAATGTCCTCCTTCATTTCTATATAATTGATCCGATTGGATATCCTGTACATAATTCATCATTTGAGTATACTGATAGGTACTTGCATTAAAAGGCGTTATGGGATAATTAGCCACATAAACATCTAAATCACCATCTTTATCATAATCTAAAAATGTAGCACTTACACTTTGTCCTTTATCATTTAGTCCATATTTTTTAGCGCTTTCTGTAAAAGTTAAATCTCCATTATTAATATATAATTCGTTTTGCTTAAAATTTATATTTTTAGACTGCCCCGCCACTAAAACATAAATATCCAATAAGCCATCTCCATTTACATCTGCCATGGTCGTACCCGTATACCACCTGTGATCTCCACCTATACCTGCCGTATTCGTTATATCTTCAAACTTTAAATTTCCTTTATTTAGATATAATTTATTTGAAACCTGATTTCCTGTAAAAAACAAATCATCTAAACCATCATTATTAATATCCCCCACCGATATCCCACCTCCCATATATAAATATGGGTAAGTAAAATAATTTAAAGTATCTGTTTCTTTTAAAGTATTTGAAAAGGTTAATCCAGAAATACCGGACCTAATTTCTTCGAAAATTAAGTTTTTTCTATTTTCTACTATTGATTCTTTACTTCTTTTATTATTAAAATAATTACACGATTGTGTTAAAAAGGCAATAATAAATAATCTGAACAAAAAATAATTCTTCATATTCGTCTTTAGTTTACTTTTTAGTATATAAAAAAGGTAGCAAATTAAAATTACTACCTTTTAAAATTTCATATTTAATTCTAAATATAAAAATTAATTGCTATCAAATCGAAAAAAGGAATCTACATGTTGAAAAATTCTTTTGCCCTAACAATTAAACTATTTAATCCTGCATTACTAATATTTAAGATCTCAATATTCCTAATAGTTGTCAAAGCTTCTTCATTTGTAACACTATCAGGATTATCTAATAAATTTTTAATTGTTCGCGCTTTTTCCACAGTATCATCATAATCAGCCATTGCTATAACTTTTTTAGCTTCTACTTCACTTTGTGTAGTGGCACATACTAATTTATTCCTAGTTTCATTAACTACTCCGTCACTATCATTAAAACTGTTAAACACTGGAATAGTCTCATCACACTGAAGTTGAGAACTATTATCACTTTCTTCGCAACTAAACATTCCCAAAACCGGAATCGCCAATAGAAATAATATATATAATTTATTTTTTTTCATAATTTTTAAAATTTTATTATAATTCAGATAAAACTATTGAGGATTATCATCACCAAAATTTTCATTCCCAGACAATTCAGTTTGAGGAATTGGAAAAAACCTTTTATTGGTGTTATAGCCTGGTTTCAATGGGCTCAGCACCTCTTCATCCATACCCCAACGTCCTAAATCAACCGTTCTTTTCCCTTCCATGGCTAATTCAATTCTTCGCTCGTGCACTAATGCTTCAAAAGTTGATTCTATATCAGTACATGGAAACTCAGATGTTGGATAAGGAGGCATATCTACACTTGGTCTAGCTCTAACTTCATTCATTAAACTTATAGCTTCATCTTTATTTGGAGCTATTTTAAACAAAGCTGCTTCTGCTTTCATTAATAAAACATCGGCATATCTAATTATTCTATAATTAATTCCACTACCTTGAATTGAGCCATCAGTCTCTATGTATTCTGAAAATTTACGAGAACAAACTGTCCCTTCAGCTGGAGCACCGAAACCTCCATCAACTGCATCGGCATCTTCTCCCCAAATACGATCACTACTTTTACCAAATTTATCTCCAGGCATCCACCAAGTTTCACTTAAGCGCGGATCTTTTTCTCCTGAAGCTTTATCTTCATAAGCATCTAACATAGTAGCAGTTGGCTGACCATTACCCCAACCAGAATATTCTGCACTTCTAAAAGTTAAACTTGTATCATTATCCAATAAGTTTCCACTCCAAAAATTAGCTTGAGCAGCATCAATACCGCTTTGAAAATCTATTTCAAATAAAGATTCCTCATTATACTCTCCAGCTGTATTAAAAGAATTTACATACTGAGAGTCTAAGCTATAACCTTCAACTTGATCAAATGCTTTATATGCTTCTTCATAAGTTTCTGGTTTATTTCCAAAATCCTTGGGCTCAACACTAAACAATAACGCTTTTCCCAAATAAGCATATGCTGTCCCTTGTGTTGGTCTTCCTTTAGCTTGGACTCCCTTGGGAGGTAAATTCTCAGCTGCAAATTGTAAATCTTGTATTACTTGAGCAATTGTTTCTCCATAAGTACTTCTAGGAGTTGGTACTGGTTCACCTGTTAAATTTACAGGAACACCCGAAAACCTTGTTACTAATGAGAAATAATAGTGAGCTCTTAAAAATCTAGCTTCGGCTATAAAAGGTTTATTTATGTCCGTTACCTCTGTAATATTATTTAGAAATTGATTTGCCGCTATAACTCCTGCAAAACAGCTCTCCCAATAAAATGAATTAGCTTCTGTAGTATTATCTAAACGATAATCTACTATTCGTTGAATTGGCGGTTGATTAATTGTTAATGTAACCTCATCTGATGTTAAATCTTCTAAAAAATATTGCCATCTAGAATACATACCTCTAGATTGCATTGGTTTATAAATAGATCTTGTTGCTCCTTTCAATAAAGCTACATTATCACCTAATAATTGTCTAATAGGCACATTCGTATTTTCTATTTCCAGAATATCTTCGTTACATGAAATTGCTACTAATGCTGAAGCTATTACCGTAAAAACAGAAATTTTCATTATTTTTTTCATGACTTTTCTTTTTTAAAATTCTAATTGTAATCCTACTAAAAATGATTTAGGTGCTGGAGATGTACCTCTATCAATCCCTAATCCTCCTATAGTTCCAAAACTATTATAAGAAGGCCTAATTTCTGGATCAAGACCACTGTAATCAGTTATGGTAAAAAGGTTCTGAGTTTGAATATAAACTCTTAATTTAGATAAAGTTCCGTTAAAAGAATTATTTAATAAATTAGAACTAAAACTATAACCTATAATTAAATTTTTCATTCTAAAATACGAACCATCTTCGATGTAACGATCTGAAATACGTGAATTGGCATTTTTATCATCTGCAGAATACCTAGGAAAGTTTGAAGAAGTATTAGTTTCAGAATACCTATTTACAGCATTTCGATCAAATGCTGCTACACTAAAATAATTTCTTAAAGGTATTGCTGCTGCATTAATTACATCAACCCCCTGAATACCTGTAAACAACATAGAAGCATCAAATCCTTTATAACTTGCTTTTAAGTTAAATGAATAAGTAAAATCTGGGTTAGGATCTCCTATCTGTACTATATCTTGATTATCAACTTTTCCATCTCCATTAACATCTTGAAACTGAATATCTCCTAAACCAGGACCATTTACATCATCTATGCCAATATTTCCCCTATCAACAATAGTATTATTTTGTGCATTAGTCTCATCAGCAAATTTTCTAGTAAATACTGGAGTTCCATTAGCATCAAAAGTCCTTTCAATTGTATAAACTGCTGGATCATTTATATTTCCTCCAGAAAGATTTTCTTTAAAAATAAAGTCTCCTCCCCCATTACTAGGAGCTTCTATCAATTGATCAATAGACCTAAATAAACCTTGTGTTTTAAAACCATAAAGCCCCCATAAACTTCTACCTGGAACAATTTGTGAAATATTTGTAGCAGTTGATCCTTCTATAAAAGTTAAAGGTTCTCCTGATATACCTCCACCATTACCTGTTAAACCATTTGAAACAACAACTTCCGCTTCATTTTTAGAAACTTGTCCCCAAAAACTCCATTTAAAATCTCCTTGATTATCATTATACCCCATAGAAAATTCAAAACCTTTCGAATCTACCACTCCAATATTATCAATAAAATCTTCTGATAAAGACTCACCTACTTTATTTTCTCCAATAAGATTTTCACTTGTATTCTTATAGTATTCTAAAGTCATATTCACCTTACCTCTCCATAAATCTAAATCCATTCCATAATTTTGTTTTTCAGCAGTTTCCCATGTCAATCTTGGGTTTTCTACACCTCTAAATCGAAAACCCGATGTAGCATCTGGTTCTCCAATATCTCCTATATTAGGAGCAACTGATGGTACTAAACGTACAGAAGTCTGAAAAGGATCCAACAAATTGTTTCCCGTCTCTCCAAACCCTGCTCTAAGTTTTAAATTAGTAATAACTTCATTGGAACTTAAAAAATCTTCATTTGATACTATCCATGCCCCTGATATTGATTTAAAAATACCTGTTCTATCTCCAAATTTAGAAGAGCTATCCCTCCTCAATGAACCATTAATAAAATACTTATTTTTATATGAATATCCTAAAGTACCTAAATATGACAATAAAATATCAGGGAGTATTTCAGAAGTTGTCTGCGATTCCCCACTGACTTGATCAACAACATTTGGAACAAATGAATTATTAATTAATTCTAGAAACCTTCTTTCTGTATCAATTCTTTCAAAAACTGCGGATGCATTAACATTATGATCTCCAAAAGTTTTATTATATGATAAAATATTTGTAAACGTTGTAGCTACAGTACTATTTCTATCAAATTCTATCCTTTTTTGAGGTTGAGCTCCATCTCCAACAGAAATTCCTCCATCCTCAAATGAATTTCTTTGTAAATCTGCTTCCAAATTGAAATAATTAACTGCTATTGTAGATTTATTTACCAATCCATCAAATAATTTAATTTCAGCAAAAACAGATCCATTAACACTCAATTTTCTAGATTCATTATTTGTAATATCTAAGTATAATAATGGATTCTCTGTATTAGCAGGAATATCATCTAAAGCCCTACTCGCTTCAACAAATTGTCCTTGTTCATTTCTTACAGGTAAATATGTTGGCTGCCTAAGCGCCCAAGTTTGTAATGGTGTTCCTCCTATTAAAATGGGTAAATTCGTTTTACTATATCCTAAATTTAACGTCTGTCCAACCTTAAATTTATTATTTATTTTGAAATTGCTATTCAAATTCAAAGTATATCGTCTAAATCTGGTCTTCTTTTGAATTCCTTCCTGATCAAAATAACCTGTATTCAAACTAAAGGTAGCTTTATCGCTACCACCAGATGCTCCAATATTAAAATTTCTTATAGGTGCTATTCTAAAAAGTGCCTCCGTAAAATCCGTATTTGATGGAGTATATCCAGGAGCTAAAAACCTAGCAGGTGTATTATTTCCAATAGTATTTGCTGCGTTAGGATCTGAAAAATTATCTGTAATTATATCTTCCTCTATTAATGTATTTACTAAATCAGAACCAGAAAGTAAATCAGGCAGCTTACTTTTATCTAAAGCTTGAAAACCTGTGTATGAACTAAAAGTGAATTTTGGCTTACCCGCCTTACCTTTTTTGGTTGTTATAATTATTATACCATTTGAACCACGAGAACCATAAATAGCTGCTGCTGCTGCATCCTTTAACACATCAACACTCTCTATAGCTTCTGGATTTAATTCTGTTAAACTATCCACAAAAACTCCATCAACAACATATAAAGGTCTACCATCACCAAATGTATTTAAACCCCTTATAAGAACTGCACTATCCTCTCCTGGAGAACCATTACTTAGTACCTGTACCCCTGCTGCTCTTCCTTCTAAAGCTTCATTAACAGTTGCTACAGGTCTCTCGTTCAAATCTTCATTTTTAACAGAAGATACAGCTGTAGTAAGATCACCTCTTTTTTTAGTGGAATACCCAACAACTACCACTTCATTCAGAGAATTCGTTTCTTCTTTTAAAGTTATATTTAACGATGATTGTCCATTATACAAAACTTCTTGAGTTTGATATCCCACATAAGAAACGGCTATAATCTCCCCTTCTTGGACGTCAAGTACAAATTTCCCATCAAAATCTGTTTGTGTTCCCTTATTGGTACCTTTAATAAACACTGTAGCTCCTGGCAATGGTTGTCCATTGGTATCGGTTACCACACCTGTAACTTCTTTTAAAGCTACATCATAAGTTAAATTTTTATTGAAAAGTTCATTATAATCTAAATTCCCCGAAAAAGCCACAGATGAACTTAGCATTGTCAGCAAAAAAACCGTAGGTTTTTTTATAAAATAATAATTTTTGTTAGTTTTTTTGGTCATAGTCATTTCAGTTAATAGTTAGTTGTACTACATCGTTATATCTGCAATATATTAAAAACTAAAAATTATTGATACTTTAAAAAATTAAAAAATTTATTGAATATTTAACTATAATGTTTTCGTTAAATTGCATAATTCATAAAAATATCACAAAAATGGATCTATTATCAAAATAAAATTGAAGTATTATCTTACATATAAAAACTTAAAAAAAGAACAAATTTACTTAGCATAAAAAATTAAATTTACATACACTACTTTACAAAAAGCTCATTTTATATGACTAAATAAGGTGTTAAATCTAATTTAACTTAATGTTAACATTTTAAAAACCAGAATAAAAGCAAAAAAACAACTACAATAAACTTAAAACACATTATTACTTTTATCTGATTTTATTGACACATAATCTAATTAACAAAAAACTAACTTTAGAAATATTTTTAAACAAAAAAAAAATATATTTTAGAGTAGAATTAAGAGCTAATCTGCTTAGATCGAATATAAAAGTTGTATTTTATTGTTATTATAACGTAAATAAGTAGTCTGCCTTTTTGATAAAAAGATATTTTTTTCTGATTTTAACACTACACATCGCATAATTTTTCTTAAAAAACATCTGATATTCATTACTCCATAAAGTATTAAAAAAAATAAAAGACAATCAGTAAACTACACTATAAACCACAAAGAGACTACTTGAAAAAAGTAGTCTCTTTGTGGTGAGTATTAATAAAATATAATTCCTTTAACTCTGTAATTTATAAACCAAATTTAGCTTTAAAAGCTTCTGTTTTTTCACTTTTCACTACTTTATATAATGATAATAAGTTTTTTGCAAATGCTTTATCATCTGGTTTTAATTCCAAATATCTTTCCATATAAGGAATAACTTCTTTAAAATTTTCTTCACGTTCTTTACGTAATAATTCATATTGATTATCAGCTGCTTTTGTTTTAGATAAAGCATTGATTTTATCCACTATAGGACCATCTTTTTGTAATAAAATAGCAGAAATATTATAATTAGCATCGGCATGTGATGGCTTTACAGCTAATACTTTTTGATAATATTTTAACGCATTTTCATTATCATTCACTTTTGAATATTCTACTCCTTTTACAAAATACATATTAACTTCTGAATCTATGATACTTTCATCGTTAGGGTTTTCTTTTTTTGCCACCACAAAAGCTTGTGCGGCTTTAGCCTCATCTCCATTCGCTAAATGTATTAATGCAATATCCTTTGCTATGACTCCTCTTTTAGAGGCTAATTTTTCTTCTCTAGGATTAGTATACAGTCCTTTTGCTACCAAAGCATCCATATCTGATTTGGTTTGAATTTCATGATTTTCGCCCGAAGCAACATGTGTTGCTATATAATTAGTTCCTTTTCCTGTATATCCTAGATCTAATAATTTTTGATAGGCTTCTAACGATTTATCATATTCTTTCGCTTTAACATAACTAACAGCTGTGTTAAACAAATATATAGTATCCTTAGTATCTTGTTCATACAAATACTCATACATATTTGCAGCATCTATAAATTTACCCTCATTTATCGAAGCTCCTGCTTTATTCTCAATAGCATAATTTATTTTAGTTAAAGCATCCAAAGCTTCAGCCGTATACTTAATACTTTTTGTTGCTTTTTCCAAAGAAAGCACTTTATTATAGGCTTCAATGGCCGTTTTATAGTCTGCTAGTGTAGCCTCATTTTTATTTCCAGTAAAGGCCAATGCTTTTAATCTGTATAATTTAGATTTATCTGAGGGCTTTATAGCTTCTAATTTAGATTCAGCCTTACTAATTAAAGGTTTAGCAGCCTCAAATTGAGAGGTATTTATCAATTTTTCAGCTTCTTTAAGCTCTTTTTTTTGCGCTAAAGCAGAAAATGAAGCTAAAAAAATAGCCAATGTAATTCCTATTTTCATGATTTTTTAATTATAAGGTGGTATTTATTAACCTTTTTCTGATCAATTTATTACTCTACTTGATTTAATTTTGCTTTTATAGCATCTAATCCAATATTATTAATACTACCTATATGACTATGTTTTGTGTTTTTAATTGGCTTGTAATTTCCATTTTCAATATCCAAACCAATTTTTACATAAGCATCTCTAAATGTCATTCCTTGTTGTACCAATTCATTTAAGGTATCCACACTAAATAAATAGTCATATTTATCATCTTCAAGAATACTATCATTGACTTCCACATTTTTAAGTGCATAAATAGCTAATTCTAATGAGGCTTTTAAATCCTGAATTGCTGGTACGATACCTTCTTTTAATAATTGTAAATCCCTGTGATACCCACTTGGTAAATTATTAGTTAATAAACTTAACTCATAAGGTAAAGCTTGAATACGATTACATTTTCCACGAATTAATTCAAATACATCTGGATTCTTTTTATGAGGCATAATACTTGAGCCAGTAGTAAATTCACTCGGAATACTCATAAAACCAAAATTCTGACTCATATACAAGCATACATCCATGGCCAACTTTGATAAGGTTCCTGCCACTGTACTCATCGCAAAAGCGGCTGATTTTTCTGCCTTACCTCTACTCATTTGTGCAGCAACTACATTATATTTTAATGTTGCAAAACCTAATTGTTCTGTAGTATATGCTCTATCAATTGGAAATGAACTCCCGTAACCTGCTGCACTACCTAAAGGATTTTGATCAACCACTTTGTATGCTGCATTTACAAAATATAAATCATCAACAAAACTTTCCGCGTAAGCAGAAAACCATAAACCAAAAGAACTTGGCATAGCTATTTGCAAATGTGTGTATCCTGGCAATAAGACTTCTTTATATTTTTCGGCTGCAGCCAGAAGTACCTCTCCTAATTCTTTTACACTTGATTTAATATCAGAAAGTTCATCCTTTAAATACAAATGCATTGCTGTTAACACTTGATCATTTCGAGAACGTGCAGTATGAATTCGCTTTCCTGCATCACCGATACGTTGTGTTAATTCAAATTCTATCTTAGAATGTACATCTTCAAACTCTTCACCAATACTAAATTCCCCGACTTCTATTTCTTGCGCAAGCTCATTTAAGCCTTTTTCAATTCCTTGAATATCATTATCAGATAATAAACCTACTTTATGCAACATTTTTCCATGCGCTAATGTAGCCTTTACGTCATATTTCGCAATTACTAAATCCAACACTCGATCATTTCCTACGGTAAAAAAATCTATTTTTTGATCTGTTGGTAATCCTTTACTCCAAAGTTTCATATTTTTTTGGTTTCAGGTTTCTAATTTTAGGCAAAAAAAATAATTTATTAATTGATGCCCAATATACGATCCCTTATATTATTTTTTCTAATAACTCAATGTACGTTTTTATTCCTTCTTCAATTTCTTCTATGTAAATAAACTCATCTGCAGAATGTGAACGTGTACTATCCCCTGGCCCCATTTTTAAAGACGGGCATGTCAAATTAGTTTGATCGGATAATGTGGGCGAACCATAGGTGTTTTTGCCCATAGCTACTCCTGCTTTTACCACTGGATGTTCTGGTGAAATAGATGAACTATTTAAACGAAATGAACGTGCTTTGACTTCAACTTTATTTGATCCAATAGCTTTATTTATTATTTCAAATACTTCTTTATTTTGATACTTATCAGTAACTCTACAATCTACTACTAAATTTAATTCACCAGGTACTACATTATGTTGAGAACCTGCGTTAATTTGAGTAATGGTCATTTTTACTTTTCCTAATTGTTCCGAAACTTCTGGGAATTCATAATTTTTAAACCACTCTAAAACAGGTAAAGCATTAAAAACAGGTTGATCTTCGTAACGATGAGCGGCGTGTCCTGCGGTTCCTTTTACAGTAATATCAAGTACCAAAAGTCCTTTTTCGGCAATAGCCAAATCCAATAATGTAGGCTCGCCAACAATAGCAAATTCCACATTTTTAAACTGATCTATAATACTTTTAATTCCATTAAGTCCAGAAATTTCCTCTTCGGCAGTAGGTGCTATAATAAAATTATATTCCATATTATTTCGGTCATAAAAATAAGCAAATGTAGCCATTAGTGATACTAAACAGCCTCCAGCATCATTACTTCCTAAGCCATATAACTTTCCATCTTCAATATTAGCTTCAAAAGGATCCCTGGTATAATTTTTATTAGGCTTCACCGTATCATGATGTGAATTCAGTAAAATTGTGGGTTTTTTATTGTCAAAAAATTTATTGTATGCCCAAATATTATTGCCTTCTCTTTGAAAAGGAATCTCTTTCTTTTTAAACCAATCTTCAATTAAAAGGGCTGTTAATTGCTCTTCTTTTGAAAAAGATTGTGTTTGTATCAATGTTTTAAGAAACTCAATGGCTTCTTTTGTCAATTCGGCTAGTGTCATTAGTTGATTACTTGTATGTCTTATTACAGCGTTAATGTAGTGTGTTCTACATTATGATTATTTACAAACTCTGCATTTGCAATATGCACCTCGGCTACTCCTTTTTGTAATGCATCAAAACAATTCTTCATTTTAGGAAGCATGCCATCAGCTATAATACCTTGTTCTTTTAATTCTAAATATTTTTTTGAATCAATTTTTTCGATTACCGAATCTTTATCTTTTATATCTGTCAACACCCCTTTTAATTCGAAACAATAATATAATGACACCTCATAATAACTACTTAAAGCTACTGCTATTTGTGACGCTATAGTATCCGCATTTGTATTAAATAATTGTCCATTACCATTATGTGTAATTGCACAAAAAACTGGTGTTAGTCCATTAGCTAAAAATTGATGAATACGATCTTGATTTACCTCAGTCACATCACCAACATAACCATAATCAATATCCTTCACTGGACGCTTTACAGCAGTTATTAAATTCGCATCGGCTCCTGTAAATCCAATAGCGTTACAATATTCTGTTGCTTGTAAATCTGCTACAATATTTTTATTTATTAAGCCAGCATACAACTGTACTACAATATCTAAATTTTCCTTTGATGTAATACGTCGTCCATTGATCATTTGAGTTTTTACTCCTAATTTTTCGGCAATACGGGTTGCAATTTTTCCTCCACCATGCACTAAAATTTTCGGTTGATCAATAGCTGCAAAATCTTTTAAAAAGCTTTGCAATGCATCTTCATTATCAACTATATTTCCTCCTATTTTGGCTATTAGTAGCTTTTCCATTCTTGTTGGTTGTCAGTTGTCAGTTGTCAGTAAATTTGCATTACTAATAACTTAAAATTCCATACTATTTATTAATAGATTCTAATATTTTTTTTATGGCAATTTGCGCTGCAAATGTTCTATTATTGGCTTGTTTAATAACTAGTGAATTTTCACTATCAATAACAGCATCATCAACGATAACATTTCTTCGTACAGGTAAACAATGCATAAATTTACCATTGTTAGTTAATCCCATTTTATTTGTTGTGATTCGCCAATTAGCATCTGTATTGATTACCTTTCCATAATTAGCATCAGCAAAAGGACTCCAATTTTTCACATAAATAAAATCGGCATCTTTAAAAGCTTCTTCTTGGTTATTTGTAACTATTGCACTTTCAACAAATTGAGGATCCAATTCATACCCCTCTGGATGTGTTATCACAAAATCAAAATCGGAAGCGTTAGCATATTGAGCAAAACTATTTGCTACAGCTTGTGGTAAAGCTTTAGGATGTGGTGCCCAACTTAGCACCACCTTCGGTTTTGGTTTCTCATTATGTTCTGCTATGGTAATCATATCAGTTAACGCCTGTAATGGATGACCAATAGCACTTTCCATATTTAAAACGGGCACTGTTGCATATTTCATGAATGCACTTAATACCTGTTCTTGATAATCTTCTTCTTTATTTTCAAACTTTGCAAAGGCGCGTATGGCAACTATATCACAATATTGAGAAACTACCTGTGCTGCCTCAATAACATGTTCCGATTTTCCTTGATCCATTATCTCTCCATCTCCATATTCCAATTGCCAACCTTCTGCTCCAAAATTCATAACCATAACATTCATCCCTAAATTTATAGCTGCTTTTTGAGTACTTAAGCGTGTACGCAAACTATTATTAAAAAATAATAAGCATATCGTTTTATCTTGTCCTAATGATTTATGAGCTAATGGTTCTTTTTTTATTTCAATAGCCTCGTTTATCCAAGTAGATAAATTATCTATATCGTTTATATCAAAGTAATTCATTTTTCTTTTTTGAGATCAAAAATACAAATTAGAGAAACAAAAAAAGGCTTTTGAAAAAATTTCCAAAAGCCTTTTTTGATTACTAAGAAGATTTATGATTTACCTATCTTATTCCAAAATGTTTTTTTGCCTGACTCTCCATAACCATAACTATACCCATAACCGATGTTACTTTCTTTAACATCATTTAGTACTAAAGCTACATTATTAATTTTGCCTTCTTTATCTAATTTATTAATGTATCCCATGAGATTTTTGTCGGTATAACCAACTCTAATTACATACATCATTACATCTGCTGACTCACTAATTGATAAGGTATCTGCTACTAACATAGTTGGTGCAGTATCGATAACGATATAATCATAATTAGATTCTAGCTCGCTTATTAACTTTTCGAACCTACCATTCATTAATAATTCTGAAGGGTTTGGAGGTATGCTGCCTGACAAAATAAAATCAACCATATTTCCATTGATCTCAGTAGTATTTAAAATTTTATCAATTTCAACCTCATTATCATATAAAAACTCAGATAAACCAGAAATTTTCTTATTCTCGTTTAAATAACGATGTAATTGTGGGTTTCTAATATCTGCACCAATTACCAACACCTTTTTAGAAGCTTCAATTAAAGATAAACTAGTATTATAAGCTATAAATGTTTTCCCTTCTCCCTTTATTGTAGATGTTACAAATATTTTGAGAGCTTTATTTTCCTTTTTCTTTATTTTTAAAAAATAATTTAAGTTAGAGCGTAAAACCCTAAATGATTCTCCCAAAATTGAACGATCATTTTTGGATAACACCCTCAATTCATCATTTTTAATTTTAGGTAATTCGCCTAGTATTGGAATATTTTTTAACGAAGTTTCCAATTCTAATTTATCATTAATTTTAGTGTCGAAAAAATTACGTGCGTATATAATTCCATATGGAATAAATAATCCTAAAATAATCCCTAATAGAACTATATTTTTTTTATTAGGCGCTATAGGTATTAATGAAGTATCTGCTTCTTCAATAATTTTAGCTTTAGGAAGTGTTCGCGCCATAGAAAGTGAGGTTTCTTCCCTTTTCTGTAATAAAAATAAATACAATGCTTCTTTTACATTTTGCTGCCTTTCTATTACTCTATAATCTTTTTCTTGTTGCGGAATTGATGCTATTTTACCTTTAATTTTATTACTATGTCTTTTAATATCCTTTTTTATAATCAATTGATTGTTTTTTTGACTTTTTAATGATTCTAATAAAATATCCTTCTGATTTTCAATCTCATTAGTCAACTTAACCACATATGGGTTTAATTCTGTTGAAGATTTCAACATTGAGTTTTTTTCAAAAATCATCTGATTATACCTTCCCATCAATTCGTTAAGCTCTGCATTATCAATACCTATATTTGCAGGTAATAAATTAGATTCACGATTTTTATCATTTAAATAAGTGATCATGGCTTCAATTAACTCAATTTGAATTTCGACATCAAATAATTTTCCTTGAGATTCTCCTGATTGATCCATGAATAATTTTGCTTCTGAAGCAATATCTGTTAAATTATTTCCCTTTTTAAAAGATACTTTATTGACCTCTACAACATCTAATTCATTTTTTATAATTTGTAGCCTTTCAGCAATAAAGTCAGAGGTATTTTTTGCTACTAAATTTTGCTCTTCTATAGCTTGAAAATTGTATTCTTTTATTAATCCATTCAATACATCTTCCGCTTTTTTGCTATTAGCACCCCGCATAGACAAAATTACAACACTACTTCCTTTGTCTTTTAAATTAACGACTATGTCTTTCTGAATTTTAGACGCATAATTAGGGATTGAATGAATATTTAAAAAAATATATTCATTGGTGCTATCATAATTATTATTCTTATTTATCAGTAATTCACCACCATTAAACTCCATAGGAATACCAAACACCCCATCAATTGCCTCTTGATTTTCGGCTAATAATTCGTAAGACTTATTTGAAACCTCTTTAAGTATAACTCGCTTCCCTCTACCTTTTTTATTCTTAATAAAACTAATTAAATATGGACTATTACCATAAATATCAGTTGCTTTTAATTTTTCTTCTTTAAATTGTTCTACATTTAAATTGTATTTTTTTATAACTTCTGATATTAATTTTTTTGATTTAAAAATGTCCAACTCATCTGCTATTACATTATTTGATATTGGAATAGGTGAAATTTCGGAAAATGCGGCAAACTCTGACAAACTACTCGAGTTACTTGGGTCTTTAATTAAAATTTTAGCATTTGTCTTATAAATTACAGTAGCATATTGCAAGTATAAAAATGAAGAAAATACAGCTATTAAAAAAGACAGAACAAACCATTTCCACTTAGATATATATACATTTATCTTTTTCTTAAATAACATCGAGTTATTTTGCCTTTCTAAATAATTCTCTTCCATTTTATCTTGTTAATATTGCTGCTACAGAAACAATCAAACTTAATATTCCGCTAATTGAAGAAATATTTTTCAGTGTATTTTTTGATTGTTGTACTTGTGCATTGTTAGGTCCAACAACTATAACATCGTTTTGTTGTAAATAATAAAAAGGTGAATAAAACAAATTCCCTTTTGTAAAATCAATTAAATTATATGTTGCAATTCCATTTTCTTCTCTAATTAACAATACGTCTTTACGCTTCCCTCTAATAGTCATATCTCCTGCTAAACTTAATGCCTCCAGTATTGTTAATCGATTTCCCTCTATTGGATATAAACCTGGTTTATTAACTTCACCTAATACTGATATTTTAAAGTTACTGATCCTTAAACTTACAGTAGGCTTTTTAATATAAGTAGCTAATTTGTTTTCTAACATTTCAACTACCTCTGTTTTTGTTTTATTTGCCACTTCTAATTTTCCTAATATTGGAAAAATAATATAACCTGCTTCGTTTACGATATATTCTGGTTCTAGTATATGATCGCTTCTAACCTCTAGATTATTGATTTTGTTGTTGGGAACTCCATTAAACGGAATTACAGCTCTTTCATCTTCAGCCGAAACCAATATCGCCAACTTATCATTTTTTTTGATAATTATCTGATTTTTTGAAATATTAGGCTGACCAGAGTAATTTTCGATATCCTGAAAATAAAGAACATCTTTCTTAGATGCACATGAACAGAACAACAATAAAGAAACAATAGCTATATTAATTTTTTTCATTTAATTATTTCTTTTTTTTAATACAACTTGAACTTTACTAATTGACAACTTTGTTATATCAATTCTCTTTTTATCTTTTTTAAATTTTATAATACGCTGCATTAAAGCATAATGAATTAGAAAACATCCCAAAGTAATTAGCACTAATAAAACAATTTCATAAACATTAAATAAATTACTTAATAAAAAGTGTATAGCTAGAAGCAAGAAACTTGTAAATATAATTGATTGGGTTATTTGTCTATGTGACAATCCTAATCGTTTTAAGGATAAATGAATATGCCTTTTATCAGGTGAAAAAGGTGATTTTTTTCTACGCATTCTTAAAATAATCACTCTTATAGTATCAAATATGGGATATATAAATAAAAGCGTTGTAAAAGAGATAGAATTTTTAATTTGAAATTGAGCTTCTTCATTCAATTTTAAAAAAATAATAAGCATTACTGTGCAAAAAAAACCTATAATAAGTGAGCCTGTATCACCCATAAATATTTTTGCTGGGGACCAATTATAGTATAAAAAACCTAAAAGAGCTCCTAACATTATAGTACATAATGATGCATAACCCCAATAGCCATTTATACTAAACCAAACTCCTAAAATTAATGATAATAAAGTAGCTATTGATCCTGCAAGTCCATCAATACCATCTATTAAATTAAACGCATTTATTAAAATAACAATAACAAAAACAGTCAAAGGATATGAAAACCATTCTGGAAATTTACCCAAACCAAAAAAGTCTAATGAATACATAGATTCAATTCTCACATTACACAAGCTTACAACCAACAATACAGCCACAATTTGTAATAATAATTTTTTCAATGAATCAATAGGTAAAAGGTCATCTCTTAGACCAGTAAAAAATAGTAACGTAATCGAAACATAAAAATAATTTATTCCATCTATTTCAGATGTTTCTACACAAAAAAGAGCTAATAAAATAAAACTAAAAAAAACACCTATCCCTCCCATACTAGGAGTTTGAGTAACATGAATTTTTCTACCCCCAGGTGCGTCAAAAATTTTTTTCCCTAAAACAACTCGAATTATTTCTGGGACAACTAAAATTACTCCTACAAAAGAGGCAATTAAAAGTAGTAATAAAGAAAGGTATTGGTTACTCAAAATAGATAATTTTTGGACAAATATAAACTGATTTAAAGAATGCATATAAAAAAATGAAGCAATGTAAGTTATCGAATAAAAAATTGTTTGATTTTAGAGACATTTTTATTCAATATAGCGTCAAATCCCCCAGCTTTGTTACTTTTTATGACAGAATAATCCTCCTTAGTTTTATGTATTATATTTTTAATACTTCTATTTGAAGCTCCTCCAATTCTCATTTTAGTAAACACTTCATTTAAATATTTAAATTTCAATGTATCATCTTTAAAAATTCGAACCATAAAATCATAATCTGCTGCTATCTTATATTTCAAATTAAAGTCACCGTGTTTTTGATACACTTCTTTTTTTAAAAATAATGTTGGATGAGCTGGCATCCATCCTTTTTTTAATAATGCCGGATAAAAATCGCAACTCTTCCAGGCTCTAATAACATTATTCATATCATCTTTATCTACATAATCCAAATCCCCATAAACTCCATCAACTTCTTTCTCTTTAAAAACATTTATAATACTTGAAAAAATATTTTTTGAAGCTAAAAAATCATCAGAATGCACAAAACCAACTATATCTCCAGTAGCAAGACGAACTCCTTTATTCAAAGCGTCATAAATTCCATTATCTCTTTCTGAAATAATTTTCACTTCAGGATTATTTTTAGCTATCAGTTTTATTTTAGACAAGGTATCATCTGTTGAAGCCCCATCAATAATAAGGTATTCAATATTTTTGTAGTCTTGCGACAATACCGAATTCATACAATCTTCAATAAAATGACTACTATTAAAAGTTGCAGTTATTATTGTTAATTTTAGCCCCATATAAATTTAATTTAATACAATATTAAGTAATTGACTTTTAATTATGTTAAAATATATTAACTAATTTTAGTTACATTATAACCAAATTCTTTTCTAAAATACTTTATCAGAGCCTCTTTATCCTTTCCTGCTTTAAAATAGGCTTCATAAATTTTTGCATCTACCAAAAAACGATACCAGAAACATTGTAATATATTCCAAACAAAACCTCGTTTACCTTCCAATATCCCCCCTTGTATAAAATATCTTATAGACCAAAACAAAAAAGGTCTAACAAATAAAGGTAACTTTAAATAGCGTTCTTTCAACCATCTTCTTCTTTCTTCTGAAGTTCCAAAAAAATTAGATTTCAACACCTCAGAATTGGTAAAATTGTATAGCTTATCTAAAATATCTATTGCTTCACGAGTTGCATAATTATTATGTTTTTGAGTCCACCATGTTAAATTATTTAAATTATGATCAATTAAATCTCCTTCTATTTCAATTGACTCACCTTCAACAAGCACCATACGCTCATCCATCCACCGTTGTTCACAGAAAGCTTTGCCGTTACGCCATATTCTCAAATGTTTTATGGGGTACATCCCTCCTTTTTTTAAAGGCATATCCATAAAATACATTAATCTATTAATACGAATACCATTAATATCTTCTGCTACTTTATTTAATTTAACAAGCTCATTTTGTAAAGCTTCTGTTATATATTCATCTGCATCTACACGGATAACCCATTCTGTATTTATAGGAATATGTTCACTCGCCCAATTTAATTGATTTGCTTGACTTTTAAATTCATGTTGATAAAAACGAGCCTTAAAATTATGTGCAATTTCTTCTGTTTTATCATTGGAAAAAGAATCAACAACAATGATTTCTTTGCATATTTTTTTCAATGAATTTAAACAACGTTCTAAATGTAATTGTTCATTGTAAGTTAAAACAATGGCTGTTAATGATAAATTATCCATTTATTTCTCGTTTCTTAATAAATTTAGCAGGGTTCCCTCCAACTATTGTCCAATCATCTACATTTTTATAAACAGATGCTGTAGCTCCTACAACTGCTCCTTGACCTACAGTAACTCCCATACCAATAAAAACTGATGCTCCAATCCATACTTGATCTTTAATTGTTATTGGAACTGTAATTAAAGGGTTATTTGATTTTGTAACATCATGAGATGCTGAACACAAAAACGTTTTTTGAGATACTGTACTATGAGCTCCAACACTTATTTTTGCTACATTATAACAATCCACTTCGGGAGCTAAACAAGCATAAGCATCCATTTCTAAATTCCATGGCATGTACACATTCACAGAAGAATATATAACTGACTTGTTATGTAATTTTGCTCCAAATAAACGCAATAAAAATAATTTCCATGGATTAAACATACGTCTTGGTACTGGTTTTGCTAAACAAAACCATACTATTTGAAACAATAAACGTAATACTTGTTCCTTTCTAGTTATTGTATTATTATAGTTTGATAAATCTACATCAGGCATTTAATCCAATTTTACGAAATTAGGTTTAGAGACTTCTTTATTTACAATCCAATTGTATAAGCGTTCCATTTGTTTTGCTACACTTAACATACTATATTTTTTTTCAATAAGCTTCCTTCCATTTACTCCCATTAATATTAATTCTTCATCAGATTTATTCATCATTTCAATTAAAGACAAACGTAAAGGCTCAAGACCAATAGCTATCCACTTACCGCAATTTTCCTTCTCTAAATCTTCCCATGGAGTACCTTTCGTTGTTATAACGGGTACATTACACGCCAATGCTTCGGCTATTACAATTCCGAAATTCTCACTATATGTTGGCAATACAAATAAATCGGCACTTTGATACGCTTTCACTTTATCTTGTCCAAAAACAGGATCTTTTATGATAATTTCTTTAGCTAAACCTTTTGCCTTTAGTAATTCTTTTAATTGATTTATATACGATTTGTCTCCGTTACCTATAATTTCTACTACCCAATTATTTTTTTGATTTTTGGTTAATTGCTCCCAAGCATCAAAAAGCAATTCTATCCCTTTTTTAGGATGAATTCTAGATAAAAATAATATTTTCTTTTTTTCTTTTTTTAACTTTTTATATCCAGGAAATTCATCTAGATTAATTCCATTTGGAATTATAGCTATTGGATTCTTATATCCTAAATTCCTTATGCTTTCAGCTTCTGATTCTGCTGTAGCATGCAAACAAGTTGCTTTTTTTAAGTCTTTATGTTGAAATAAAAAAAGGGCTATTTTTTTTTTCAATTTACTTTGTTCTAAAGACCATGGTTCAAGCATTCCCCTTGGAGTGATAACGTAGGGAACTCCTTTTTTTCTGGCCATTTTAGCCATTTGGTGCACTGGCATTTGCCATATCCCCTGACCATGAAACAAATCTGGATCAGATTGATTTAAATTAATTTTTAAATCTTTAGAGTAACCTAAACGGATTGATTTATTAAATCTAACTTTGGCATTAGGTAAATTAAAATCATTAATAATAGGTTTATTCGACTGTAATGTATCCAATACTATATGCTGATCTCTAAAACTTTCACATAAATTGTCAATTAAATGTGTTACACTACGTGCGGGTCCACCAGTAGAAATGTCTATGGAAGTTACTACTTGATTAATTTTCATTAAATAATTCTTTATATAAATTTAAATAATCATTACTTATTTTTTTTAGGTCAAATCTTTCAACATTCTTTAAGCCAAGTTTTACTAGATTTGCCCTTAGTGATTCTTCTTTAAATAATTTAATAAACCCATTACGCATATTAGAAACATTATTTGGATCAACAAATAAGGCTGCATTTCCTGCTATTTCTGGTATTGAGGCACATCGACTAGTTATAACAGGCCTGCCTACTTTTTGCGCCTCAATTATTGGCATTCCAAATCCTTCATAAAATGACACAAACGAAACTATATCGCACTGTTCATATAGCTCAATTATTTTTTCAAAAATTACATTTTCATAATTTTCAAATAAAATCTTATTTTCTTCAAGCAATTCATGTTGATTTCCTGTTAGTGTACCAACAATTATCAATTTACATTTAAGTCCTTTCAAACTTTTTATAGTATTTTCTAAGTTTTTGTTTTTTTTTGTACCTAGGTGTAAAACTATAGGTGTTTCATTTAAACTTTGTTTAATACTAGTTTTAAAAAACTGATTAACGGGGTTGTAAATTACTTTTATTTTGTTTTTCGCCCAAGGTGCAATCTCTAAAACTTGACGTTTTGAAAAATGAGATATAACTGTGGCTTTTTTTACAAACAATAATGGCAACCAAAACCAAAATATTTTAAAAAAAAGTTTTTTAATAAATGAGCCTTTTACAATTGAATTGACATCATGAATTGTTAAAATTATTTTTTTTAATGGTATAATACTTACATAATGAATATCACCTGTAACATGAATTAAATCTTTCTTTTTGGCTACAAAATTTATATTATTTATTAATGCATTTAATGAGGCTCCTGAATTAGGTACTTCATATTCATTTTTATCAACTGATTTTAAACTTTCAGATATAGAGTTAAATAATTCTTCAATACTATTACCTCCTCTTGTTTTTTTTCTATATATATAATTTACTCTCATCCTTAAAATTTTCTTCCGCAATGAAAAATTTTTTTATAAAATATACCACCATAAGCAACTGAAACAATCCAACTATTCTAAAGTATATATCTGATTCTATCTTTATCATGGATGTTAATAAAAGTATATAAACTATACTATAAAAAATAGTTTCCTTTTTTATAAAATCAATTACTACAGAAACAATAAATGAATACAAAAAAAACGTTATTATTACAAAAATTATACCTCCTTCAAAATATGACCACCCATATGTTGTTGGAGTTATTGAAACACTAGTTTTAAGACTATCTTTCCTAACAATTTGGTATAACTTAGCTCCTGTATTTGCTTTTGGCTTATCTGGTAAAATAAACCGAGGTAAAATCCAAGAAATTAACACAAAAGGATATCTATTCATTGATTTAAATTCAACCCATTTATTTTCATTTTCTACGGCATACATTAAGGGTTTTAAACCTTGATACCTCGACACCAATGATAATTCATCTTCCTCACTAGAGTTTTCATCATTTTTATTTAGAAATTTATTGAAAGTCATATTTACAGCTTCAGTAAAAGCATAAAACTTATTTGGATATTTACTTAAGGTAGATCTGTAATTGGTTATTAATGGATAGATAATTAACATTAATAAAGACAATACAATTAAAATCGCTTTATTAATCTTTTTACCATTTACAATGACTGGTATAATTACATATAAAAGATTAACCAATATTTCTTCTTTCATTCCTGATATAAAAGCCAAAATTAATTTGACAGTGAATATCACTCCAAATAGCAATTTTATTTTTTCAGGATTTGATACTTTATCATTAAAAATTACATACGAAAGAATTACTAAACTTGTAGAATTCACAATACGAATAAACATAATTACGAAAGATAATCCAACACCAGAACTCTCACTTCCAAAACCAACCATATTACTTAAACTCAACAATAATTCTACTAGTAAAAAGAATAATGAAAGAATTAAAAATAGATTATACTTTTTTATAGTAAAGTTCGATTTAGAAATTTTAATTTCTCTTTTATTAGCCATAATAATTTTTTCACCAATTAAAAGTGATATTAAACCTGCCAAAACGACGTATAATGCTTTCAAAACATTTTCATTACTTAAACTAACCGTATCAAAAACGGTTATATAAAAAGAGTTATTCAACTCATCAAATAACGTAAAAAATTGTACTATTAAAGAAATGAATGTTGCTAACCTAAACCAATCTAGCAAATTTGGATGATTATTTTTATACCAATTATTTATAAAGACAATTATTGAAAACCTTATTATAAAAAAACATATTATGCAACTCACAAATAGATATTCGTGGTTAATAACAAATAATTTACTCAATACAAACAAACAATAAACTGTCCATATAAAAATTTTTATATTTAAATGTTTCCGATATGTTAAACTTAATTTCAATTAATGTTTTACTTTTAATAAATTAGTTGAATAACGTAAACCATAATCATCCCAAGAAAATCCTGACTCTACTCTATCTTTCGCATTTTGTCCCATTTCATAACATTTTTTTGGGTTTTCATATAGATATTTTAGTTTTTCCTTTAGAGCTTCCACATCCCTAATATTAATAACAAATCCTTCTTTACCTTGTTCAGAGATCAAATCTTCACCACCTGTATTAGTTGTGCAAATTAAAGGCAAACCGCAGGCCATTGCTTGCGGTTGAACCATTGCTAAACCTTCTTCTATTGACATTATTACAAATACACTTCCTTGAGAATAGTGTTTATACAATTCATCTTGAGGTTGATGACCTAGATACTTTATATTATTTTTGGCGTATTTTTTTCTAATAATTTCAGTTTCTTTTGATAATGATCCAAGATGAACCAGCTCACTATTTGGCAAATCTAGTTCATAAAACGCTTTTAATAAATATTCAACTCCTTTTCTTATGGTAAATCCTCCTGCATATATTACCCTGAATATATTGTCTTTCTTATCAATTTGCCTAAAATTTGAAAGATCAACTCCATAAGGGTTTACTAATAGTTTATTTTCTGGCACTCCATTTTCTAAAAATGTTCGTTTTACATATTTTGAAGGTATTGATATGTAATCTGCTAATTCATATTCTAAAAGTTCTCTTTTCCATACCTTATGATCTGACTGAAAAGAGATATTATATTTTTCATATTCTTCACTTAGAACTTTCATTTGATAATTATAATGACTACTTCCCCTTTCTAATATTTTAACAACATTATATTTCTTTCTTTCAATCTCTTGAAAAGCCTCTAAACTAGATCCACTCCACCCAATTAACACATCGATTTTAGGTAAAAATGACAAATTACTTTTTGCCTGATTAGTCATTATAATATTATTGAGCCAATCTTTATATTTTTTATTTAATTTAGGCTTTACAAATCGCAATAGTAATTCCAATATCAAATTACTTTTAATTTTACTTTTTTCAATACCCCATTTTTGTGTTATTCTTTTGGGATATGTAGTAATTATCTTATTTAAAACGCTATGCTTTTGTAACTGTTTTGCTAAATCAAAAGCATGAAACCGACCTACTACTGATATATTAACTTTCATTATTTTAGCTTTTGGTATAAAAATTTAACTAAATCATCATAAGAATACCCACTTTCTTCACAACGTTTCATCCCTTTCAATACCATTCTCTCTCTTTCAATTTCATTGGTTAAATAATAGTTTGACTTTTCCAATAGTTCTTTTTTAGTATTAAAATAGGCGGCTTCTTTTCCTTCTTCGAATAAATCTTTGTGTTCATTTGTATTTTCCGCCAACATAAACCCTCCACATGCGGGAATTTCTACACTTCGACTTGTATGTAAATCTCTATTTATTTTCCGTAAAAAACATAATGTAATTTTAGCATCACCAATAGTTTTAGCATATTCTTCTTTATTTAATGATGTACTAGAAATAATTAAATTTTCATGATGATCTTTATATACTGAGTTATTCCATTTTGGAGATCCAAATACATGTACTTTCATTCCATTTTCTGCTAAGTAATTCATCCATTCGAAACGTTCTTTTTCGGGATAACCTATAAAAACGATATCATATTTAAAAGAATCCCTACTCCTGTATGGCTTATGAACATCTTTAGAAAATTTTTGATAATGAAAATACACATTTTTAGCACCCAATAACTTTAATTCTTCTACATTATAAGACTTTGTTGTAAAAACAACATCGTATTCTTTAATACCTTTTGTATAATGATAACTTCTATTATGTTTAGCATACATATCATCCAATGACCACGAAACTAATTTTATATTTTTATAGTTTTTTTTAATTTCTTTTAACGTAGATCTATATATACTTACACCTTTAATAATAAAAATAATGTCATAACTAGACAAATCAGTTTTTATTAAAAACTGATTATAATTATGTTCATCAAAAGGTAATTTAACTTCGTACAAAATTTTTTTAAAAATTTTATGTATTACTCTTTTTGTTGTTGTAATACTATCAACTTCAATACTTTTATTTCTTAAAAAGGCTTTGAATAATTCATATGCATTTCCCTCTAATGGATGAACAAAAAGAAACTTCATTTGATTATTTTTTATTAAATAATTTATTAGAAATTTTACTAATAATCCCGCCAAAATTTTGTTTTAAAAGTTGTCTACTGGTTTTATCAAATTTATAGAGAACAAAAAAATAAATTGCTGGATAAATAACTGAATTTATTAAAATAATTATAAAATTAGATTTAACAAAAGTCAACTCATTCAAAGCAACAAAAATTAAAACACTAAGTATAAAATATTTAAAAACTATTTTTAATATTCTATAAAAATTAACTCCATAAAACTTTAACGCTCCATTTAAAAATATAAAACTAAAGATTATCTGATATATTGTTACCCCAATTGCCACACCTATCTCTTTATAAAACATTGCAGAAACAGTTGTAATTAAAATAAAAGAAATTGCGGCACTCAACGAAAGTATTGCTTGTTCTTTAAACCTAGATTGTAACCTTAAAGAAGTTGCCCAAACTGATGATGCTACTGAAAACCCAATTCCTATTGATAAAATTTTCACTAAAATTATACTATCTTGCCATTTATCATTTAAAAACAAAATAATAAATGGTTCTGCTACATACATTTGCCAAAACGCAAATGGCATTCCAAACATTGAGAATATTGACGTAATTTTTACTAAAATTTCTCTAATTCTTGTTGTCTCAGATATTGGTATTTTTTTTAAAGTTGGAAATAAAACTGGGGATAATGAATTTACCAACAACCCTACAACCTGAACACTCAAACTATACGCCATAAAATATATACCAACAACTGCTTTAGTTGCGTATATGCCTAAAATCATATAATCAAACTGCCTAATTAATGTCTGGGATAAACTATGCAAAAAACCTAATAAACTTTTTGAAAATAAATACTTCCAATGGTGATAAGTTATTTTGAATCTATATGCTATGTTCGAAATTTTATGAAGTATTACATATCTAAGAATTGATGATACTAATGGAGCTATCACGAAACTGTATATATCGAATTTTAATAAAACTAAAATTATAGTTAAAAGGCTTGATGTAAAAAATTCAATCAAACGAATTTTTGATAGTTCCTTAAACTTTAGGTCTATTGTTAGCTTAGAACTCGGAACAATGCTCAAAGCATTAAAAGGAATTGATAAACTAAAAATTAAAATTAAATAAGTGATTTCTACATCTTCATAAATAAAGCCTGCTAATAATGACGCTATAATTGCAACACCTATACCTATACCCGCTACTGTAAGCGAAATGGTTTTGGCTAAATTAATAAGCCTAGAAAACATATGAGATCTGCTAATAAGTACATCGGACAAACCAAAACCTTGTATCAAAAAGACTATAGATGTTACAGAAAATGTTAGTGTTATTTTACCAAAATCTTCTGGCAAAAGTAACCAAGCTAATACTATTTGACTTACAAATGAAATTATTTTGGTCCCCACTGTTTGAATAGCTGTCCACAAAAAACCATTTGCTATAGATTTTTTTAAACTACTCGACAAAGTTGTTATTTTTTATAAAAATTAATACCCATTTTTTTTCCTAATTTCTTCCATTCGCTTTCGAAAAAAATTCCAAAAGTTTCATTTAAAACTCCTGTTAATACACAATCAACCTCTAAATGTGGATACTTATTTTTAGCATATAATAATACTGTTGAAGCTGTTCCAACTACTCGTTTTATATTTGAAAAATTTACAATATCCTCTCCAGTTATGTATTCTTCTAATTCAATTACTTTTCCATTAATGTTTATATTCAAATCTTTTGAAGATGCACAATATGAATTATTAATATCAAAATAAGTAATTAATTCCTCTGTATTCATACCCCAACCTGACACAACTAATGTTTCTATATCTTTTATACTTTCAATACCTTTGGGCCTATATTCTAAATTTTCTTTTATTGGCAAAGTTTTTTTTGAAAAACAGCATGTATTGGGATACAAACTAAAAAAACATACATCTGCCTTTGCTTTCTTATACTCAAAATAAATATAACAACCTTTTAAAAACGTTATAATACTTCTAGTCCTAAACCCTAAAATATATCCAAACAAAGAAAATGCATGTGGTGCACCATCAGATATATGCACTATTGTTTCTTTTCTTTCTTTTAACAATCTAGATAACTTATAAATTGGTCTATTATAACCTAATGCTAGTGCATATAAATCAAATTCATTTTTATAACTTTCTAAAAAGGAATTATAATCTGCTACTTTTTTATTAGTAAAATCATAGTCTAAATATTCAAATAAAATCTCTGGATTATTCTCTTTAAAAAAAATTGCAATAGCATTTTTCTCTAAACGAGATTTATTGGTTATTGTTATATAGACCTTAGATATTCCGTAATAATTAATAGCCTCATTTAATTCCAACAACTCAGGAGGTCTACCAATAGTTGCATAAATAGTCTTATTCTTTTTCATAAAAACTAAATAAAATAAGGATCTTCATCATATACTTTTTCATCTAAATCCAGCCATGCTCGAGCAACTTCCAAATCTAATCTATCATCAATATCAATGCTTGATCGTTTATCTAATACAAATTTATAAGGATTTGTTCCATGAAAATATGACCATTCTATCATTTTTTCTCTCGGAGCCATTAAAATACCATCACTCACAAAATAATATTCTTTCAATTGTTGAGAAGGTACGTGCTTAAGTCCCAACTCATAATTCATTGGCCCATTATCATCCCACATATAGCGTTTAAATGATTCCACTGACATTAATGAATCATATGTTCCTTCATCTATTATTTCTCTGTAGGTTTCTATAGCTTTTTTATAAGTTTTTGGAAATACCAAAGGAGCTGTACATGGAGCCCATAATATATGATCTCCATCAACTGATTCTGCTATGTGTCTAACAGCATCTCCAAATGTGGTTGATACTTCATCACAATATTTTAAACCTCGCTTATGAATCCCAACACCCATATCTTTAGCAAATTTTAACATTTTATCTGAATCAGAAGAAACTATTATTTTATCAATTAATTTAACTTTCTTTAATTGATTTAATTTAAACAACAACAAATTTACTCCTGCAAAAGGAGAAATATTTTTATTTTTAAGCCTTCTACTTCCCGCTCTTACTGGCACAATAGCAGTAATTGTTTGTTTTTTCATTTAGAAATAATGTTTTTTATTAAACTCTTGTTTAATTCTACTCAAAATAATTCAAAGTAACATACCCACCATCTTTCAGATATTGATCTTTTTTCATCAGCTTTACATCACTTTCCATCATATCCTTTACTAGGGATTGTAAATCATGCTCTGGGATCCAACCTAATTTTTGATTTGCTTTAGTTGGGTCTCCTATTAACAAATCAACCTCTGTTGGTCTAAAGTATTTTGGATCTACTGCCAATACTTCTTTCCCTATTTCTAATTGATATTCTGGATTAGTACATGCTTTTACATAAGCCTTTTCATCTACTCCTGCTCCTTTAAATTCTAGTTCAATACCCACTTCTGCAAAACTCATTTTTACAAAATCACGTACTGTAGTCGTTTTCCCTGTGGCAATTACCCAATCCTCTGCCTCTTCTGCTTGTAATATCATCCACATCATACGTACATAATCCTTGGCATGTCCCCAATCTCGTTTAGCATCTAAATTTCCTAAATAAAACTTATCCTGTAAACCCAAAGCTATTCGCGAGGTTGCTCTGGTTATTTTTCGCGTTACAAAGGTTTCCCCTCGCAATGGTGATTCATGATTAAACAAAATACCATTACAGGTATACATTCCATAGGCTTCTCTGTAATTTACTGTAATCCAATATGCATACATTTTTGCTACTGCATATGGTGAACGCGGATAAAATGGAGTGGTTTCAGATTGTGGTACTTCTTGTACTTTTCCATATAATTCAGAAGTAGATGCTTGATAAATACGTGTCTTTTTTTCTAAGCCTAATAAACGAACAGCATCTAATATTCGAAGAGTTCCCAAACCATCTGCATTTCCTGTATATTCTGGTGTTTCAAAAGATACATGTACATGACTCATTGCTGCCAAATTATAAATTTCATCTGGCTGAATTTCTTTTATTAAACGAGTAATATTGGTACTATCGGTCATATCTCCATAATGCAAAAAGAAATTTTGATTATCTACATGTGGATCTTGGTACAAATGATCTATACGATCGGTGTTAAATAATGAGGTTCTTCGTTTCATTCCATGAACTTGATACCCTTTTTTTAATAGAAATTCACTTAAATAAGCCCCATCTTGACCAGTTACTCCTGTTATTAATGCTACTTTCATTCTAATGATTTGTGTTTTCTTTAATTGAAGAAAAAATTATAATTTAACTTCTTTTATTTTTTCTATATTTTCTAGAAACCAGTTATAGGTTTTTTCTATTCCTAAATTTAAATCTACTTGATGTTTCCAACCTAACGCATGCATTTTTGATATATCCATCAATTTTCGTGGAGTTCCATCGGGCTTTGAACTATCCCAAACAATATTCCCTGTATGACCTACCACTTTTTGTATCGTTTCTGCTAATGCTTTTATCGTTAAATCTTCGCCTGTCCCAATATTATATAAGTGCTCTGGCAATTTATTTTCCAAAGCAAATACCACTGCTGCAGCCATATCATCAACAAATAAAAATTCACGCATTGGCGTACCACTTCCCCACAAATTAACTGGCGCATTATTATTTAATTTAGCCTCATGAAACTTACGAATCATAGCAGGTAACACATGTGAGGTTTTTAAATCAAAATTATCATGGGTACCATACAAATTTGTTGGCATTAAACTAACATAATCTTTATCAAATTGTTTACGAATGGCTTCACAGGTCTTTACCCCTGAAATTTTTGCTATTGCATACCATTCATTAGTAGGCTCTAAAGAATCTGTCAATAAATAATTCTCTTTTAAAGGCTGTGGAGCTAGCTTAGGATAAATACATGAACTTCCTAAAAAAATAAACTTTTCTACACCTGCATGTAATGCTCTATCTATTAGGTTATTTTGTATCTGCATATTTTCCATCAAAAATTGATATGGAAAATTATTATTTGCTAATATGCCTCCTACGCGAGCTGCAGCGTCAATAACTACATCAGGTTTTTCTTTTTCAAAAAAGGAATTCACTTGACTTTGATTACGTAAATCAAGCTCTTTACTTGTCTTTCCTATTAAATTAGTGTAACCAATTCCTTCTAATTGACGCCATATAGCACTACCTACCATACCTCTATGGCCAGCTATATAAATCTTTGAGTCTTTTGTTATCATATTAATCCAACAATCGTGAATCTACTCGATCCAGCGCATTATATAATTTTTTAACCTCCTGAGCTTTTTCTTTTTGTAAAATTAAATTCGCATCTTTAGTATGCACAAAAATGGTATTTCTGAGTCCTAAAAAAGCTGTATATACATCACTACCTATAACCATGTTTCCATTTTCATCTATAGAGTGACCTATGGACTTTAAATAATCATATATCGATTCAAATGATCCTAAATCTGACCATTCAAAGGCTCCTGGAACTACTTTTATCTTTTTACTACGCTCCATTACTGCATAATCTATACTAATTGAAGGTATTTTTTTTGAATCTTCTATACTTAATTTGCCATCTATAGAATTCTCCCATGCCTTTTTTGATGCCTCATATACTTCTGGTTCAAACTTTTTCAACTCCTCTAATAATACAGAAGCTTTAAAACAAAACATTCCACTATTCCATAAAAAATTACCTTGCTCTATAAAATATTCTGCCGTTTCTTTATTTGGCTTTTCCCGAAATGAAAGCACATCATTACCTTCAAATTCTATATACCCATAACCTGTTTCGGGTTTTGCAGGGGTAATCCCAAAAGTTACTATATTACCTTGTTCTGCCAATTGAATCGCATTTTTCATGGCTAATTCATATAACTCATCATTCTGAATAATATGATCTGAAGGCGTAACTACCAATACAGCATCTTTTGATGTAGCAAAAGCTGCAAAAGCAATTGCTGCGGCCGTATTTCTTGGAGTTGCTTCAATTATATTTAATGGAGTAACTCCTAATGAATTTACCACCTCATTACTCAAATGATAATTATCTATATTTCCTACTACTACAACATCATTCGCTATTTGTAAGTTTCTTTTTATTGTCATTTCAAAAAGAGATTTCCCTTTAAACAACTTTATATATTGTTTTGGGGTACTTTTTCTGGACAATGGCCAAAGTCTACTTCCTACTCCTCCAGTAAGAATAACGTGTTTTACTGTTTTATCTGAACTCACTATATTATAATTATTTTCCAATTCCTATACTATACACCTTAAAACCTATTTCCTCTAATTTTGGAACATCTAACAAATTCCTACCATCAAATATAAAAGCTGGTTTTTGCATATTGTTATATATTTTTTCCCAATCGTAAGTTTTAAACTCATCCCATTCTGTCATTACTGCTATGGCATGTGCTCCCTTACAAGATTCATATGGATCAGCTACTACACTTACTAATGATTCATTTTCCTCAGATGATCGGGTGTCTAAATAATCTAAATCTGCATACACTTTTGATGCTGATACTTTAGGGTCATACACCCGTATATTTACTCTCTCATTCAACAACTCATCACATACATAAATAGCCGCTGACTCTCGCGTATCATTAGTATCCTTTTTAAATGCCCATCCTAACATGGCAATCTCTTTTCCAGAAACTGTATTATAAAGTGTTTTCACAATATTTGCTGCAAAACGACGCTTTTGATGATCATTCATTATAATCACCTGCTCCCAATAGTCCGCCACCTCAGTAAGTCCATATGACTTAGAAATATATACTAAATTCAATATATCCTTCTGAAAACATGAACCTCCAAAACCTACGGAGGCTTTTAAAAATTTTGGTCCTATTCTAGAATCTGTTCCAATAGCTCTTGATACTTCATTGATGTCGGCCCCTGTATGCTCACATAATTCTGACAATGCATTTACTGATGATACCCGCTGCGCTAAAAATGCATTAGCCGTCAATTTTGATAATTCAGACGACCATACATTAGTGGTTAAAATATTTTCTGTAGGCACCCAATTGGCATATACATCTACTAGAGCTTGAATCGCTTTTTGACCTTCTGGTGCTTCACTCCCTCCAATTAATACTCTATCTGGATTCATTAAATCATTAACCGCTGTACCTTCGGCTAAAAACTCTGGATTGGATAAGACTTCAAAATTAACCCCATTACCTGTGTTTTTAAGAATATTTTGAATTGCCTCCGCTGTTCTTACTGGTAATGTAGATTTTTCTATCACTATTTTGTCTGTAGTAGCTACCGAAGCTATTTGGCGGGCACACAATTCTATGTACTTTAAATCTGCTGCCATTCCTTTTCCTACTCCATATGTTTTGGTTGGTGTATTTACCGAAATAAAAATTGCATCAGCTTCATCTATAGCTTGATCTACTTTTGTAGAAAAAAATAAATTCCTACCTCTTGCTTCTTTTACTACTTCATCCAAACCTGGCTCATAAACAGGCAGTTTTGAAAAATCATCAGCATTCCAATCTGCAATGCGCTGTTCATTTAAATCAACTACATGTACTTTTATATTGGGACATTTATTCGCTATCACTGCCATGGTTGGACCTCCAACATAACCAGCTCCTATACAACAAATATTTTTTATCATAATTTATTTTGGCAAAATTTAATACGTACGAATGTAGTAGTTTTCAACTCTTTTACCTAATCCACACAAGCGTTTGAAATAATTTACTTACAAAAAAAAGAATAACAAAAAATACTACATCGTTTTATATCAATTAGTACCCCTTTAAAAACACAAAAAGGACTCGATTTAAATCAAGTCCTTTATATTTAATTTAGAAGAATACGTATAATATTTATTCCATTTTAGCTTCTAACTTCTCTAAACGTTTCAATAACATTTCAATTTTAGCTTCTTGTACATCTTCTTTTTCTTTAAAACTTTCAACCTGTTTCTCTTGCTGAATAGCATAAAGTGTAAGCTCTTCAATTTTTTGAAGTAACTTGGCATTCATATTACCCAAATAGAATCCTTCTTTTTCAACTTCCGCCGCACTTGGAATATCCTTTAAATGCCCTTTTTCATTAATATGCACCTCTACCTCTTTTAATGTAGGTAATTTATAATCTTCATAAAACACAAAATCTGACCAACCCGAAGCTTGAACTTTAATCTCTCTTGCTCCTATAGAACCTTCAACTGCTAATCTATGACTTCCTGTAGTTCTTGTTCCTATACCCACTTTTCCTGTTCCTTGTATAAACATTAACACTTTATTTGTCTTTGTATTATAAAAATCAAAACCTTCATTAGCTTCTGTAGAAGAATGATTAAAACGTAACGATTTTGGAGCTCCATTCACGCTAACTCCAGATTCTATACTATGGACTACAGCTAAATCATTTATGCCAATAGTTAAGGCTCCGTTAACTTGAAGTTTTGATTGCGGCTTGCTTGTTCCAATACCTATACTATTAGTTGTTGTTGTTTAACTCCCACTAGTTACCCACTGCGAATAAGAATTTAAACAACTCATACTAATAATCAAAAAAAATATTCTTTTCATATCATTTATTTTATTTTCGTAAACATATTCTTACCAAATCGCGAATCTAGTAAAAAGCTATCAACCAATCCATTTACAATCCACAATTCTATTTTATTTTTTTGTAAAATTTCGGCTGCTTGAATTTTCGAGGTCATCCCCCCTGTTCCGTGTGATGATTTACTTTCAGAGACTTCAGTTTTTAAGGCTTCTAAATCGGTTACTTCTTGGATCGTTTCAGGAACACCCGATTTCATTGAATCTTTAGTGTAAATACCATTGGTATTAGTTGCAATGACACACAAATCAACTTGTAATAATGAGGCTGTTAATGCGGCTAACTTATCATTATCTCCAAACTTAATTTCTTCCGTAGAAACGGTGTCATTTTCGTTTATAATAGGTATATAACCATTGGCTAGTAATACCGATATGGTATTCGATATATTTTTTTGTGTCGCTTCATTTTCAAAATCAGCATAAGAGAGTAAACACTGTGATGTCAACAAACCTTCTTTAGCAAAAGCATCTTGAAATAAACGCATCAAATAAGGTTGCCCAATACTAGCCAAGGCCTGTTTTACTTGTATATCAGTATCCTTTGTTTGCAATTTTACAAACTCTTTTGCAGCAGCTATAGCCCCAGAACTTACAATAATAAAATCATATTCATCCTGTAATTGCTTTACCTGACTAACGATATCAGCTAACTTCTCACGAGAAATGGCATCGGTTTCCTGTGTAAGCGTATTACTCCCTATTTTTAGCAGTAAGCGCTTTTTAGCGGATCTGTCCTTCGCCATGTACATACCATTTATTCGTTACTAAATGTTGTAATCCTATAGGACCACGTTGATGAAGTTTATCTGTTCCGATAGCTAATTCCCCTCCTAAACCAAACTCAAAACCGTCTGTAAAACGTGTTGATGCATTATGATATACCGCAGCACAATCCACTGCTGCCATAAAATTATCGGCAGCTGCTTCGGCTGTGGTTACTATGGTTGCAGAATGTCCACCTGAGTATTCATTAATTTTTTCTATAGCCGCTAGTGTATTGCTTATATTTCCAATAACTATTTTATAGTCTAAAAATTCTTCATGCCAAATAGCATCATTAGGAATTACACTTACATTGTTTTCCTTTGAAAAAGTAGCATCTCCTAAAATTTCTACATTTGATGCACTTAAACGCTCCAATAATTTTGCTTCAAAAGCCTCTTTATTTGGTAAATCTGCATCAATTAATACTTTATCAACCGCATTACAAGCTGAAATTTTAGCTGTTTTTGCATTGACAATTATATCAAGTGCCATTTGCTGATCGGCGTGTTTATGTACATACACAAAATTATTACCGCGTCCGCTTACAATTACTGGACATTGTGCATTTTCTTTTACAAACTGGATTAAACGCTCCCCGCCACGTGGAATAATTAAATCAATTCGTTGTGTTGGATTTTTTAAAAAGGCTTGTGTTTCAGTCCTATTATAATTCAAATACTCTACCCAATCCGTTGACACCTCATTTACTTGTAATGCTTTGTGCCATAAATCCACAATAGCCAAATTTGAACGTAAACTTTCTTTACCACCTTTGAGCAAAATTTTATTTCCTGACTTAAATGCAATACCACCCGCTTCAATAGTAACATCTGGACGAGACTCATATATAATCATTACGGTTCCAAAAGAAGCTGTACGATTGTATACTTGCATTCCATTATCATGAGTAAAGTGAAAACGCTCTACGCCCACTGGATCTTCCAATTCTGCTAACTGTCGTAAAGACTCCACCATTCCAGCTATTTTTTCATCGTTTACCTTTAAACGATCTCCCATAGCTAAATCGGCACCATCATAATTATCCATATCTATTTTATTGGCATCTAAAATAGCTTGCGCATTATCTCCAACCAATGTCATCATGGTTTTTAATACTGCGTTACGTTTATCTATACTTAGTATCATCTTATTATTTTTAGTTGTCGGTTGTGAGTTATGAGTTGAAAGATTATTTTATGATCTTTTATCAACTAAAAACATACACTACAAACTAAACATCATTTATTATAGAATTTAAAGAAGCTAATACTAGTTTATTAGTCAATTTAGCTTCTTAAATTTCTTATTGCTTAACTTCTGAATTGACTACTTCTTTTACAGCCTCAATAAAAGCATCAATTTGCTCTTTTTGAATGGTCAAAGGAGGTAAAATACGCAATAGGTTCTTATTTTTGGCTCCACCTGTAAACATATGCTTTTCGTAAATTAATTGTTTACGTAATTCACCTACAGGCTCACTAAATTCGACCCCTAGCATTAAACCTCTTCCCTTCAAATTGATTACTCCAGAGATTTCTCTAGCTTTTTCCATGAAATATTCTCCAGTAATGGCTGCCTTTTGAATTAAGCTTTCTTTTTCTAATACATCTAATACAGCTATACAAGCTGCACAAGCTAAATGGTTTCCTCCAAAAGTAGTTCCCAACAATCCATATTTTGATTTGATATGTGGTGCAATTAAAATTCCACCAATAGGAAACCCATTCCCCATTCCTTTAGCCATAGAAATGATATCTGGATCAATATTATGATGTTGAAAACCGAAAAATTTTCCAGTTCTACCAAAACCAGATTGCACTTCGTCCAAAATCAAACAAGTATCATGTTGTTTACATAACTTAGATAAGCCTTGAAAAAATTCTGTATCCGCTTGATCTAAACCTCCTACTCCTTGAACTGGCTCTATGATTACCGCACAAACATCTCCCTTTTTTAATTCAGCTTCAACCATGCTTAAATCACCTAATGGCAAAATAGTTACTTGTTGTTGTGCATTAATAGGCGCAATGATTGCTTTATTATCTGTTGCCGCAACTGCTGCAGAAGTACGGCCATGAAATCCATTTTGAAATGCCACAACTCTGTGTTTACCATTATGAAAAGACGCTAATTTTAATGCATTTTCATTAGCTTCTGCTCCAGAACTACATAAAAACAATTCATAATCATCACAATCTGATAACTTCCCTAATTTATCTGCTAATTCCTTTTGTAATGAATTTTGAACGGCATTACTATAAAATCCAATTTGATCTAATTGGGTTTTTAACTTATTTACATAATGCGGATGAGCATGACCAATCGAAATTACGGCATGACCACCATATAAATCTAAATATTCTTTTCCTTCTTTATCCCAAACTGTACAATCTTCTGCCTTTACAGGCTCTACATTATATAATGGGTATACATCGAATAGTTTCATTTTTTTAGTTGTTAGTTGTTAGTTGTTAGTTGTCAGTACAACTTCCAAAATAACCACATTATACTTCTTAAAAATTTTCTAACAGTGAAGCGATCTAAAATCTAACTTCTAATCGCTATCTAAAAAGCCGAACTTTTTAAATTCAAGCCTGTTTTTTCATCTAATCCAAACATTAAATTCATGTTATGAATTGCTTGTCCTGAGGCTCCTTTTATTAAATTATCAATTAAAGAAGTTACTAATACCATTCCATCCTTAACATCCACATATAAAATACATTTGTTTGTATTAACCACTTGCTTTAATGCTATTGGAGTATTTGATATTACAGTAAATGTTGCATCCTTATAAAACTCTTGATATAAATTTAAAGCCTCATCAAGTGTGCCATTAAACTTTGTATACACCGTAGCATAAATACCACGACTAAAATTCCCCCTATTTGGAATAAAGAAAATAGGTTGGTTATGAGTTGATTGTAACTGTTTTGCACTCTGATTAATTTCGCCTAAATGCTGATGAGAAAACACTTTGTAACTCGAAAAATTATTATCTCTCCAACTAAAATGTGTAGTTGCTGAAGGTGAAACTCCTGCTCCTGTACTTCCTGTAGTTGCATTTACATGTACCGCTTCATTTATCACTTCAGCATTTGCTAATGGTAATAAAGCCAATTGAATTGCTGTTGCAAAACAACCTGGATTCGCTATATTTTTGGCACTTACAATCGCTTCCTTATTCAATTCTGGTAAACCATACACAAAATCTCGGCCTTGAAATTCCTTATCAGCTAGTAAACGAAAGTCATTTCCTAAATCAATCACTTTTGTTGATGCTGAAAATTCGTTGGCTTCTAAAAAAGCGCGTGAACGTCCATGGCCTAAACACAGAAATAACACGTCTACCTCAGAGTTTACTTTATCGGTAAATAATAGTGTTGTATCACCTATTAAATCTGGGTGTGCTATATCCAAAGGCTTACCTGCATTGGTTGTACTAAACACAAAATCAAGCTCTGCATTTGGATGGTTTATTAATAAACGTAATAACTCTCCCGCTGTATATCCAGAACCTCCAATGATTCCTATTTTTAATTTTTTCATAATAAAAGTACTGAGTACTGAGTACTGAGTAAAGAGCAAAATTTTATATTGAAAAACTTAATACTCTTTACTCTGTACTGTGTACTTGTTATTCAAACGTTTTATTTACGTTATGGTAAATTTTGTTGGCATTACCATAAATTTTAATAAATCCTTTAGCATCATCTGCTGTCCAACCTTCATTAACTTCACCATATTGACCAAAGTCAGATTTCATTAAATCAAAATCAGATTCAATTCCTATTAAACTAAAGTTATAAGGTTTTAATTCCACAATAACATCTCCGGTTACCGAATTTTGAGAACTTTCCAAAAACGCCTCTACATCACGCATTACAGGATCTAAATAATTTCCTTCGTGCAATAACATTCCGTACCAATTCGCCAATTGTTCACCCCAATATTGTTGCCATTTGGTTTGCGTATGCTTTTCTAATAAATGATGCGCTTTTATAATAACCATTGGTGCTGCAGCTTCAAAACCTACACGTCCTTTAATTCCTATTATAGTATCGCCTACATGAATATCGCGACCGATAGCAAATTGACTGGCTAACTCCTCTAATTTTTGAATGTTTTTTATTGGATTTGCCTTTTCTCCATTCAAACCTACTAGCTCTCCTTTTTCAAAGTTTAAAACCACCTTTTCAGTATCCTCTCTTTTCAACTGACTTGGGTAGGCTTCACTTGGCAAAGCTTGATTAGATGTTAAGGTTTCTGCTCCTCCAACACTTGTTCCCCAAATCCCTTTATTAATAGAGTATTGTGCTTTTTCCCATGAATATTCAACACCATAGTCTTTTAAATAATCAACTTCTTCTTGGCGTGTTAACTTTAAGTCACGGATTGGTGTAATAATTTCAATCCCTGGTGCCAGAGTTTGAAAAATAACATCAAAACGAATTTGATCATTACCCGCTCCTGTACTACCATGAGCAATATATTTAGCTCCTACAGACTTGGCATACTCAATAACCTCAATAGCTTGAAAAATACGCTCTGCACTAACTGATAATGGATAGGTATTATTCTTTAATACATTTCCATAAATCAAATACTTTACTGCTTTTTCATAAAATTTATCTAAAATAGTAAGATTTGCATGAGATTTACTCCCAATGGCATAAGCACGCTCTTCCGTATCTTTTAATTCTTGATCAGAAAAACCACCAGTGTTTACTAACACCGTATGCACTTCCATATTTTTCTCATGCATTAAATACTTTACACAATATGTGGTGTCTAAACCACCGCTATAAGCTACTACTACTTTTTCCATATTTTATTAGTACAGAGTATTAAGCACAATACAATAAGACTTTATTCTTGTACTTTAAAAATTACTCTTTGAATTATATTATTATAAAAACTATATACTTTTATTAAAAGTTCTATTGTTTCAACATTCGTTGCTTGATTCGTTTTAGTCGTTTTATTACTTTTTCCTTAAACCAACTTTCTTCAAGTTCATTTAATTCTTCATCATGAATTTCCTTAGGGTCATACAGCATTCCTGTACACATACACATTTTATAATCTTTTGATTTTAAAATTTCGAAATTAGTACATGTCTGGCATCCAGCCCAAAATTTTGGATCATCTGTTAACTCTGAAAAAGTTACAGGTTTATAGCCTAGTTTTGAATTAATTTTCATGACTGCTAAGCCAGTCGTGATACCAAAAATTTTAGCTTTAGGATATTTATCTAAAGAATAATTAAAAATAAATTCTTTAATTTTTTTTGCCAAACCTTGTTTTCTAAAATTTGGATGTACAATTAAACCTGAATGGGCTACATACTTTCCGTGACTCCATGCTTCTATATAGCAAAATCCTGCAAATTCTTTGCCTTTAAGGGCAATAACTGCATTACCATCACGCATCTTTTTCTCAATGTATTCTGGTGTTCGTTTAGCAATCCCTGTACCTCTGTCTTTTGCAGAAGACTCAATTACTTTACAAATTTGGTCAGCAAATTTAAAATGACTTTCATTTGCTATAATAACTTTTACTTGACTCAATATATATTAGCTAAAGGCTTTAAGTAACAAACTATAAGCCAAAATTTTACTTTATTCGATATTCAAAATAAAAATGAATACAAATCCTTTTTTATTTATGCTATAAAATTAACTTGAAAGTGGAAAAGCAAGGCTTTTCTCTAATAGATTGTACACCCCTAGGGGCGACGTACTGGAAAACGCACAACGATTCCTTTGATAACAAACATCAAAGTTGAAGAAATAATTGATATGTGGTTTTCTGTTTTCACCGAAGTTTCCATAATAATTATTAACTCTAAATCGTCGGCCTAAGCCCCTTTCGTTAATATTAAGACCGCAAAATTACAATTAATTATGGATTTTAAGCTTTTTTTATTAAAAATATTTTTTGTTCTTATTTAAGAATAACTTCATAGCCATTCTTTTCATAATATTCATAAATCTCCCGTACAGAATTGGCCACCTTTTCCCTACATCCATCAGCTCCTTGATAAGCTTCTAGTTTTGAAGCTGCTTTAAAACGTGCTATTTCTGCTCTTCTTTTTATAACCTCTGGTTCATCAGAATGTTTTCTGTTCCATAAATTATGTGCCGAAATCCGAGTTGTTCCCAAATATGGATTAGGATCTTTGTAAGCTTCAATTATTTCATTTGATAAATCTTCATAGGGTAATAAACTTACATTGTCCACCACATAAATCTCTACTTTTTTTAACATATCATCCACATATTCTCCTTCATCATTTATAACAGTTTCAAACCATGGATTTTGATATACTCGAGCTGACCATGAATATTCCTCATTCTTTCCAGTACATTCCACTGTTTTTAAGGCTATAGAATCTTGCAATTTTATCCTAGCAAATCCAGCTCTGTAATACATTATTTTATATTTCCCAAAAGGAATTAAAATATCATCATGATTATCTACAACAGCCTGCTCATCCCTTCTATATTTTATAAATCCTTTCCTTAAACTTAGTAAATTGCGCTTCTTTCTAGATTTTTTTTTCTCTGCATGTATAACATCAGTCGATGCTATAAATTCAATTTTATTTTTTCTTACAGAAGCGATATTTCCTTCTCTTTCTCTTGTTGTTTTGATACCGCTAACAACTTCTGATTTTTTCTGTCTAACTTTTTTTACTCGTTTAGTAGTCTGTTTTTTTTCCTTTTCTAATTCATCAGTATTAGAAGTGTTAGTAGCCTCCAACACTACTATTTCATCCGATTTAGAATTAAAACTGCCGTTTTCTGTTTTTGAAACTCTCTTTTCTTTTTTAAACTTAGATTTTTCTTTTAAATTTCTATTTACCAGATTTGAAGGAACTGATTTTTTAGCTGTTTTTTTCTTTTCTGTAGCTGCTAACTTATTTACAGCTATTAAAATTTTATCAATAGCTGCTTTATTTGTTGTTTTTTTACGCGCTTCTTGATAGGCTTTTTGAGATTTTACAAACTCTTTTTTTGTTAAATAATCTCCACCAAGCTTTAACAAATCACTATAAGATTTTTCATTATTAGAAACTTTCCCTTTTGGTGATATCCCTTTTAGTTTTGTTTTTTTTAGGATTTCATCTTTCTTAATTTTATCAACAATATCCTTTTTCTTTAATTTTCGCGCCTCACTATATTCTTTATAATCTGCAAATAACGCTTCTTTTTCTTTTCGTTCTTTATCTATTCTTGCTTGCTCGGACCCACTGCGTTTAACTTTGTTTTTTAAACCTCCTTTCTTAATTTCATCTTCAATAACAACAATTCCATTATTAACAACAACTTTATTAGTAGTATATTTTTTAGACTGATTTAATATTTCAATAGCTTTTTCATAATTTCCTTTTGTTATATAATCATCAGCTTTATCAACTAATTTATAAAAGGTTTTTTCTTTAGAAAAAGAATCAAAAGAAGCACTTATCTTCAAATCGTTTTTTAAACTCAATAATGGGCTTACTTCAACAGCTTTTTCTTCGTTGTTATTTTTCCAACGATATTTTGATCTTGACTTATTTAAATAACTATCAACTATCGCAATTTTATCTTTGACAAAATCAGTGGTTGCTGTATATTTTTTTGCTTTTAAAAAAGAAAATAAAGCCTGCTCATAATTATTTTCACTCAGACGAATATTCCCCTCGGTTAATAAACGCGTATACTCTTCTTCATTTTGTTTTTTTGATTTTTCTGTAGCGTTATCCTGTATAAAATCAATAATATCGGAAACAAATAAATCATTGCTATATAACTTAGTAATTTTCAAAGTTTCTAAAAGCTTAAATTTAAAACCAAATCCTCTATCTAAATTGGCAAAAGAAATATTTAACGAACTAAAATATTGTTTTTCCTTATCGGTTAATGAAAACATTTCATATTTATTCCCTCTTAACTGTAATTCCTTTACAAATTGCTTTTGATCTTTATAGATTAATTGTGAATTTATATCCATATTTACTAAAACTTCATAAGGAAAAGTAATTCCAAACAAATCATGTCCTCGGTATCTTTGACCTTCATAAACGACCTCCTCTATAGAAAAAGATGTTAATTTATAATTAAAAGCTAGATCATTTACACTTTTGGTTTCGCTTGATACAAAAAACTTAATTACACCTGTATACTTTAAAATCAAGCCAGCTTCCTCATAAGTTCCTTTAATAAAAAAGTTGTTTTTTAATATCGAATTTGCAAGAGTAACATTAGCATAAAAAATACTAATTAACAGAAAAAAACAACTGACAAAATTCTTTTTAAACACGGGCAATTTAATATTCATAGTACTAAAACGTCAAAACTATAAAACTTGTATATAAAAACACTAAAGAAATTAGATAATAAACATTCTGTTTAAACAATATTAAATTTTACAAAGTCCAAGGAAATTATACATTAATAATAAACTAAAAATTAAACCGTAAAAAAACATTCGCTGTTGTTCCTAAAGATTCTGTTCTAAATTCTGTTAATTCAGGATTTCTGGGGGCAAAAACATCGAACACAAAAAAACTAGTAATATTTATATCCAAAATATTTTTCTGATTATATAAATTAAATATTGACACTCCTAATTTCATATTTTTTTCGGCGTCCTTTTTTGACATTTTTAATGAATAAATTATTGACAAATCTAATTTATGATAATCTGGAACTCTTTTTTCATTAAATGACTCTATAACCGCATTTAAATTAGAGTCAAAACCTGTTACAACATTAAATGGAGTGCCTGTTCTGTATTTCCATCCTGTAGAAAATTGGAAGTTTTTCCATTCAAAAAAATTTGACCAGGTTAACGAATGTCTTATATCATTATCAGCATTAAAATATCCTCCTTGATTAATAGTATTGAAGCGTTGTTTATTTTTAGCATATGAATATCCTAACCATGTTGAAAAATTAAAAAATTTCTTTTTTACTAATACATCAATACCCTTAACTATTCCATTACCACTATTTGGTTTTGGAAATTCTCCTTGAGTCAACAAATTTGTAGGAGATTCAGTAAACATACTTATTCCATCCAATTCTTTGTAGTAAGCATCAATATCCACTACCCAATTTCGTTTTTTAAACAATACTCCTGTTGACACTTGTTTACTTTTTAATAAGGGTATACTATCTTTTATTGAAGGCAGCCATACTTCATTTTCTTCTCCTATATCATTTCCAGATAGTATAGCCACTCTATTTGTAGCTTGATATTTTTGTTCGGCACTTGCTTTAATTCTTAAAAAACTTCCTAATTTAATTTCTCCATAAAACCTTGGCTCTAATTTTAACATATCAAAAGTTGGAAATTTATTAAACCTAATCCCAAAATCAAAATGTGATTTTTTCGATTTATTGTATGTTATTTGACTATACAAAGCATGAGAAGGTTCAAGATTAAATTGATTTGAAATCTCATCTGCAAACCCATCTTTAATACTAGACCCAATTGTTTTTTTTGACCAATCATAACCATTTACAACGACAATATTTTTTTTAAATTTAAAACTAGTATCAAATGATATATTATATTCTTCAATGCCATTTGATCTTTCCAATTCACTTGGACCTAAAAATATTGGATTAAAACCAAAACCTTCATAATTTAAATTATAATCTAAATAGTTAAAGTTTAAATTAGTCCCAAATTTGTTACTCCATGTACTAATTAATGATGATGACATTCCTCTATTTTCAATTTTTAAATCATTAAAAAACAACAAAGTATTTCTTAAATCAGTATCAGGCGCTCTTACTGCTATTTCAAAACGATCTTTAAATTCATTGTTTGTATATAAAAATGTAGTTAAAAATTTATGTTCTGAATTTATATCATAAATTAATTTTGCTGTATAATCTTCAAAAAACAATAATTGTTTTTGCTCTAAATCTTGTTCCGTTTCAAATGTATTTCTCGTACTAAAAATCTTAGAATTTTGAAAAATTCTAGAAAAGTTATTATCAAAAACAGCCGTTTGAAATACATCTGTAAATGATCTTCGTGCAGACACAACTAAACCTAATCCTTTTAAAATTGGAGTTTTTATACTTATATCACCAAATAGAAAATTTAGACCTATACTTGTTGCTACTTTTTCAGGTATTTGATCACCTAAATTTATATCTATTACCCCTGATATTCGGTCACCATATTTCGCATTTGTTCCATTTTTATAAATGATAACATTATCAACAATACTTGCATTTAAGTTTGTTAATGTCCCAAAAAAATGATCCGTATTATATAACTTAATACCATCCCAAAGTATAAGGTTTTGATCTGGTGTACCTCCTCTTATGAATAAGTCTGAAGCATTTTCAGTGGTACTTTCAACTCCTGGTAATAATTGGACACTTTGTAGTATATCTGGTTCTGCTTGGCCCGATAGAATATCTGCCTCTTTTAAATTAAAATTAATAGTACCATTATTTTTTAATGATATTCCCGAGGATAAATATTCTTTAACTACAACCTCATTTAACTGTTGATGCGCTTCTTTTAAACTTACTTTTATACACTTCCTATAAATTGTTCTAACTGGTATTTTCTGTGTTTTAAAACCTAATGAACTTATAGAGATGGTATCATTTAAACCTACATCATTTAATTTAAAATAACCATGAATATTTGAACCTGTTTTTTTTGTTTTCGAAGTATTATAAATATTTACTCCGTAAATAAATTTATTTACTTTTTCTTCTTTGACATATCCACAAATATTAATTTTTGTCAATTGTTTTAATACAAAATAACGCTCATCTATTTTTTTGTATGAAAAATGTATTTGATTTTGTAAAGTTTCCAAAACCTCTTCTATAGTCTCTTTTTGTGAAGTATAATTAATTTTATAATTTTCAAACCATTCAGAGTTGTATGAAAACTTCACTTTGTAAATCTCTTCTAATTTTGCTAAAACAGCAGTAAATTGCAAATCCTTGAACTCTAAAAAATTCAGTGTTTTTTGAGCAATCATTGAACTATTTAAAAGCAATAAACACATTATTATGATTTTCCTCATTTAAAACTTAAATAATACAATTTACAAGTAAAATTCTGCCTATGACTTACTTTTTTTTAAAGTATGCTTCCTTTATAAATTAAAAAATATTGTTAACAAATTTAACACTAATAATATAGTATTCAAATACTGTTTGCTTCAAAACTATTCAATTAAGTCATTAATACGCACATATATATTACTTTTAATCATTTTAGATTCAAACACAAAACAAAAAAGCCAACTACTTAAAAAATAGTTGACTTTTTTACGATATTCAAAACAAGGAATTCTTGCTTTGATTAAGCTAAAAATTAAACGATAGGCTTCATTGCTGTCATAGCTTCACGTAATTCTTCTCCTATAATTTCTATTGGATGATTGCGTACTATATCATTTACTTTAAGTAACTCTGCATTGCTCACCCCTGTTCCGTTATCTTTTGCAAAAGGCTTACCTATAACATCAGTTGAAACTTTAGCCATAAAGTCTTTTAATAATGGCTTACATGCATGATCAAATAAATAACATCCATACTCAGCCGTATCTGAAATTACTCTATTCATTTCAAATAATTTTTTACGTGCAATGGTATTAGCAATAAGTGGCGTTTCATGTAACGACTCGTAGTAAGCAGATTCTTCAATAATACCTGCTTCAGTCATTGCTTCAAAAGCCAATTCAACACCTGCTCTTACCATAGCTACCATTAACACTCCATTATCGTAGTATTCTTGCTCACTAATTTCAACATCTCCTGCTGGAGTTTTTTCAAAATTAGTTTCACCTGTAGCTGCTCTCCAACCTAATAAGTTTTTATCATCATTAGCCCAGTCTTCCATCATTGTTTTAGAAAACTCACCTTCAATAATATCATCCATATGCTTGTTGAATAATGGACGCATTATATCCTTTAACTCTTCTGAAAGTTCAAAAGCTTTAATTTTTGCTACATTACTCAAACGGTCCATCATGTTAGTGATTCCTCCGTATTTTAATCCTTCCGTAATAGTTTCCCATCCGTATTGAATTAATTTAGAAGCATATCCTGGGTCTATTCCTTCTTCAACCATTTTATCAAAACACAAAATAGAACCTGTTTGTAGCAAACCACAAAGAATAGTTTGTTCTCCCATAAGGTCAGACTTTACTTCTGCTATAAAAGAAGATGCTAATACACCTGCTCTATCTCCACCAGTTCCTACTGCATAGGCTTTTGCTTCAGCCCATCCTCTTCCTTCTGGATCATTTTCTTCGTGTACTGCTATTAAAGTAGGTACTCCAAATCCCCTTTTGTATTCCTCACGTACCTCAGAACCTGGTGACTTTGGCGCAACCATGATTACTGTTAAATCTTCACGAATTTGCATTCCTTCTTCAACAATATTGAAACCATGAGAATACGTTAATGTTGCTCCTTTTTTCATTAATGGCATAACTGCAGTTACTACGGCTGTATGCTGCTTATCTGGAGTTAAATTAATTACCACATCGGCAGTTGGAATTAACTCTTGGTAAGTACCCGCTACAAAACCATTTTCAGTGGCATTTAAGTATGATTGACGTTTTTCTGCAATAGCAGCATCACGTAATGCATAAGATATATCCAAACCTGAATCTTTCATGTTTAAACCTTGGTTTAAACCTTGAGCTCCACAACCAACAATTACTATTTTTTTTCCAAGTAATGCTTTTACCCCATCAGCAAACTCTGATGAATCCATAAATCTACATTTACCTAGTTGCGTTAACTGGTCTCTTAACGATAATGTATTAAAATAATTAGCCATTATTTTCTCTTTAATTAAGTATCTAAATTTTGTGCAAATATAATATTTACATTGGTTTATTATACTATGCTGTTAATTATGTTTTACAATACTCATCTACATCTATTTACTAAAATCAAATTCATCAACTAGTACACTGTAAATTAAATTTTTCCAGTTTTGTATAAAACATAAAGTAAAATTATAGGAACTGCCAATAAAAAAACCATTAATTGACTGGTTTGAAACAAACTTGGCTGTAATGCTAATGTGACTATATATCCTGCTACTGCGCCTCCAAAATGTGCATCATGCCCTATATTATCACGATTACTACGCATACCATAAATTGAATACAGTAAATAACCTATTCCAAAAATATATGCTGGTATGGGAATAGGAATAAACATAATAAACAATTCCATTTGAGGATATAATAGTATCGAAGCATACAATATACCTGAAACCGCTCCACTTGCTCCAATAGCACTATAATGTGGTTCATTTTTATGAAATAAATATGAGAAGGCACTCCCTAAGCCCAAACTAGCCACATAAATGATCAAATAATTTAAATTTCCTAACAAACTAATCACTATGGGCGAAAATATATACAACGTGTACATATTAAATATCAAATGTGACCAATCGGCATGCAAAAAACCAGAACTAAACATTCTAATTTTATCACCTCTTTGTATGGCACTGATATTAAACTTATACTTTTCAAAAAACTCTAAATTATTAAAACCTGTCATTGACATGATTCCATTAGCTACAATAAGTAATAAAACAACATTATTTACGTTTGGCATAGTTTGGTATTTATTGTTCAAATATACTTATATCTTTGTTGCAAACAATTAAACAATGCATACACTAGTATACTGGCTAATTTTTCCTTTTTTATGGTTAATTTCTATTTTACCTTGGAAAATTTTTTATTTATTTTCTGATATTATTTGCTTTATTGTATATCGAATTTTTAAATATAGAAAAAAAGTAGTCACTACTAATCTTCGCAATGCTTTTCCGGAAAAATCTGATACAGAAATCAAAAAAATACGCAACAAATTTTATAGTCATATGTGCGATATGTTTTTAGAAATGGTTAAATCCATCTCTATTTCTGATGCCTCAACAAAAAAGCATTTTAAATTTATAAACACCGAATCTTTAAGAAAACTTGAAAGTAGTGGAAAAAGCTATGTGCTCTTAGCTGGTCATTATGCTAGTTACGAATGGGGAAACTGTATAGATTTAAGTACTAGTTTTAAAAGCGTGGGTGTATATAAACCTATTCGCAATTTAAGTTTTGATAAATTAGCCAAAAAAATTAGAGGCCGTTTTGGAGCTGAAATTGTTCCTAATCATAAAATTGTTCGTTACGCTATTAGTAAAGAACGTAAAAGCTCCGGCGGAAGCATTTATGGTTTAGTTGCTGACCAAACTCCTAAACTAGCTGATACTAATTACTGGCTAAATTTTATGAATCAAGAAGTACCTGTTTTTGTTGGTGGAGAAGTTTTGGCTAAAAAACTAGACTTAAATATAGCTTACTTAAAAGTTGATAAAATAAAAAGAGGTTATTACGAAGCCGAAGTGGTTATTATTTCAGAAAATATAAAATCAGTTCCCGATTTTGAAGCTACTAAAAAATATATTCAACTTTTACAAGATCAAATAAACAAACGCCCAGAATTATATTTATGGACACATAAACGCTGGAAACATGCACGTTAGATGTTAGATGTTAGATGTTAGATGTTAGATGTTAGATGTTAGATGTTAGATAAAATTAAAAAAGTCTTGAATATACCATAAAGAATATTCAAGACTTTTTTAATTAATTTAATAACAATTATAGTCCTGCAATTGCTTTTATTTCATTAATTGTTCTTTCTGCTAAATCATCAGCTGCTTGTTGTGATTTCGCTTCTGTATAAATTCTAATAATGGGTTCTGTATTACTTTTTCTTAAATGGAACCAATTTTCTGAAAAATCTACTTTTACACCATCTGTTGTAGTCACATCTTCATTTTCATATTTTTTAGCCATAGCCGCTAAAATTCCATCTACATCTAAACTTGGCGTTAATGTAATTTTGTTTTTACTCATAAAGTAAGCTGGATAGGAAGCTCTAAGCTCGCTCACTTTCATTTTCTTTTCGGCTAAATGGGTTAAAAACAAAGCAACACCCACTAATGAATCACGACCATAATGAGATTCTGGATAAATAATACCACCATTACCTTCACCCCCTATAACTGCATTTTCGGCTTTCATTGTAGTAACTACATTTACCTCACCTACATTAGCTGCGGTATAGTTTCCTCCATGTTTTTCTGTAACATCTCGTAAAGCTCTACTTGATGATAAATTTGAAACCGTATTACCTGGTGTTTTACCTAACACAAAATCTGCACAGGCTACTAAAGTATATTCTTCACCAAACATTTCTCCATCTTCGCTCATAAATGCTAAACGATCTACATCAGGATCTACTGTTATTCCTAAATCAGCTTTTTCACTTACTACTTTGGCAGCTAAATCCCCTAAATGTTCTTTTAAAGGCTCTGGGTTATGAGGAAAATGACCTGTTGGATCACAATAAAGCTCCACCACCTCTACACCCATTCTTTTTAATAATGGTGGAATTGAAATACCTCCAGTGGAATTTACAGCATCAACAACTACTTTAAATTTTGCTTGTTTTACTTTTTCAATATCAACTAAAGAAAGATTTAAAACCGCTTCAATATGCTTTTCTATATAAGTTTCATTAATCGTAATAGATCCCAAATCATCAACTTCGCTAAATACATAACTATCTGTTTCTGCAATTTTTAAAATTTCAGCCCCATTAGCTGCATTTAAAAATTCTCCTTTATTATTTAATAATTTTAGAGCGTTCCATTGTTTTGGATTGTGACTTGCTGTTAGAATGATTCCTCCATCAGCTTGTTCTAAAGGCACTGCTATTTCAACAGTTGGCGTAGTAGATAAGCCTAAATCAATAACTTCAACTCCTAATCCCACCAAACTATTCATTACTAATTGTTGAATCATATTACCTGATAAACGCGCATCACGTCCGACAACTACTTTAGGAGCTGTTTTTCCAGAGGCTGTTTTAATCCATGTTCCATAAGCAGATGCAAATTTTACTGCATCAACTGGAGTCAAATTATCATTAACTGATCCTCCTATAGTACCACGTATTCCAGAAATTGATTTTATTAAAGTCATTTATAATTATTTAAATTATGTTTTTAACAAATATAATAGTTCTAATCATTAAGTAGGAAAGCAGTTACACAAAATATTCGAAAGAAAAAACACACAAAATCAACATTCAAATTACCTCACTGAATAGCAGTAAATTACCCTTAAACCTAAACTACTTTTCAATACACTATTAGTATATATAATTTTTTAAGTTTATCTTTCAATCAATGAATTATTTGGCCCATATTTATCTTTCGTATAATAATCCTCAAATAGAAATTGGAAATTTTATAGCTGATTCCGTTAAGGGAAATGCTTATTTAAATTACCCTGACAAAATTAAAAAAGGAATTGTTTTACACCGATCAATAGATGTGTTTACTGATAATCATTCGATTACTAAAGACTGTAAAAGAGTTTTTACTGCTTATGGGCATTATGCTGGAGTAATTACTGACATTATTTTCGATCATTTTTTAGCTAAAAATTGGCTTAATTATCATACTACACCTCTTGAAAAATTTACAACAGATTTTTACACTTTATTAAAAAATAATTATTCTATACTACCGCCACGAGTTCAAAGTTTTTTAACGGTAATGACTACCGAAAATTGGATTTACAAATACCGTAGCATTGGAGGTATTAGTGATATTCTTTATCAAATGAATAGACGCACTAAAAATATATCTAAAATGAACTACGCTGTTATTGAGCTTAACGAAAACTACAATTACCTAGAGCAACAATTCACCTTGTTTTTTAAGGATTTAGAAACTTTTGTTATTACAGAAACTCATATCAGTTCGTTACTTTACAGTAAATCCACCAAATAATACTAACTTTTTTAAATCTAAAAATCACAAACAAAAAAATTAACTAAAATTAAATACCAACATCTGTATTGCCATAATAATCATTAGTGCATTTTCAATAAAAGTGGCTTCGGTCATTGGTAATTTTAAAGTTGTTCCCAAACAAGCGCATTTAATTTCTTCTTTATTTATTAAAGTTTTTGTCACTCCTACTGTTGTAATTCCTAAAATAATTAAAGTTAATATTAGCCCTATTTTAGTGTAAGTTCTAGTTAAAAAAAGAAGTCCCAATATTGTTTCTATAAAAGGGTACACCCATACATAGGCTAAAAACCGTTTGGCTAAAGGGTCATACATACTAAAAGAGTTTACAAACCCCTTAATATCCAAAAATTTAAAAAAGCTAAACACTATATAAAATAAGCCCATAAAGGTGAGCATCATTGCCGATACATCCATTTCTTGAAAATGTATCCAAAAGCTTGCAATGGATATATAACTCAAAATCAAAAACAAAGGGCGTAATTGCTGTAATTTTGTTTTTTCTTCTTTTACAGAAGTAGCTATCTCCTGTTTTTTATCATTTGGTAAGTTATAAACCTTGTATTTTTCTGGTAATAAAGCTTCAATAACTGTTGTAGTTATTGGTTTTGAAGTTTCAAATTCTATATTTTTTTTTTCTAAAGATACCTGTACATTAGAAACATTTGGCAATACAGCAATTTTTTGTTCTACTCCTTGAGCACAACCTCCGCATGTCATCCCTTCAACCCCAAATACTTGCTTCATAATTTTAATTTATAAGGCTTTAGCCTCTTCCCAATAAGAGTTCATTTCGTCTAGATTCATTTCTTTAATTGGCTTAGCTAATTCTTTCGAACGTTGTTCCAAATGCATGAAGCGCTTTATAAATTTTTTATTAGTTCGTTCTAATGCATCCTCTGGATTCACCTTCAAAAAACGAGCATAATTAATCATAGAGAATAATACATCTCCAAATTCTGCTTCAATTTTATCTTGATTCGCAGCGGTCACTTCTTCTTGTAACTCCGCTAGTTCTTCCTGAACCTTTTCAAAAACCTGTTGTGGTTCTTCCCAATCAAAACCTACACCCGCTACTTTATCTTGAATTCTACTAGCTTTCACTAAAGCAGGTAAAGACTTGGGGACACCTTCTAACACACTTTTTTTACCCTCTTTTAGTTTTAATTCTTCCCAATTTCGTTTTACTTCCTCTTCATCATTAACCTTAACATCACCATAAATATGCGGATGACGATGAATTAACTTTTCGCAAATGCCATTAGCTACACTTTCAATATCAAAACTATCGGTTTCACTCCCTATTTTGGAATAAAACACAATATGCAAAAGCAAATCCCCCAACTCATTTCTAATCTCATTCAAATCATTATCCAATATAGCATCACCGAGTTCATAGGTTTCCTCGATAGTTAAATGACGAAGACTTTCAAAAGTTTGTTTTTTATCCCAAGGACATTGTTCCCTTAACTCGTCCATAATGGTTAACAAACGATCTATAGCTTGGAGTTGATTTTTTCTACTCATTATTTAAGTATTCAGTATTTTAATTGAAATGAAGAACTATATAAACTTAACTTTACAATCAAGTTTTCTGTTTCTTCTTTTTAGCTGCCGGAAACAATAAATTATTTAATATTAAACGGTAACCAGGAGAATTTGGATGGAGTTCTAATTCCGTTTTAGGATCCCCTACTCTATGCTGGTAATCTTCGGGATCATGTCCTCCATAAAATGTAAAAAAACCTTTTCCTTTAATTCCATGAATATATCGAGCTTCGTTATTAATTTTATTCTGACCCAATAAAAGTACATTTGATTTTACTAATTTATGGTCAAAGGCTGTTGTTTGCCCCATAAAACCCTTTACTAAACTGGTATGATTTTGACACAACATTGTTGGAATAGGATCCCATTTAGCAGAAAAATCCATTAATGAAAAATAATCTAATTCCTTTCTTACTTCTTTTCGTTTCGTTGTCATATCAATATCTGAAAATTCATAACGTAACGTACGCTCAAGCTTAAAATTTTTAAACGCAAAAGTTCGTTTATAATTTATTCTTGATTGATAATTAGGTTCACTAGGGTCTCCATCAAACATAGATTCGCAAATATCAACTCCTTCAGCACTCAAAGCAATATCAAAACTATCTGTAGCACTACACATAGCAAACATAAAGCCACCTCCAATTACAAAATCTCGTATTTTTTTTGCCACAGCTAATTTTTCTTGTGATACTTTTGTGTAGCCTAACTCACTAGCTAAAGCTTCTTTACGAAGTTTATCTTCAATGTACCATTTTGAAGAGCGGTAATTTTTATAAAATTTTCCATATTGCCCTGTAAAATCCTCATGATGTAAATGCAGCCAATCATATGCAATAAGCTCATCTCCTAATACTTCCTTATCATACACTAATTCATAAGGAACTTCGGCATAGGTAAGCACCATAGTTACTGCATCATCCCAAGGTTGCTTCCCATCGGGAGAATATACTGCAACCTTTGGCGCTTTTTCAAGCACTATAGCCTCCATATTTTGCGATGGACTACTAATGTCATTTAAAATCCCTTCAGCTTTTGTATCCGATAATACTTCAAATGAAACGCCACGTATTTTACATTCATTTTGTAATGCCGGAGTATCTGCTAATAAAAAAGAGCCTCCTCTATAATTTAGTAACCATTTCACTTTTTGTTGTCGCTGCAAGCTCCAATAAGTAATTCCATAAGCTTTTAAATGATTTTTTTGAGAAGTATCATCCATGGGCAACAAAATATAATTAGCATAATTTGTTACACTACATAAAAGCATAAAAAAAAGCACCATGCCTTTTAAGGCAAAATGCTTTTTTTGATTTGAACTATTATTTTTATTAAAAAGGTACATCATCATCTGTTGGCGGGTTTATACTACTTCCAAAAGCTTGATCGGGTGATGGAGATGGTAAGCCTCCTCCCGAAGCAAATGGATTATCTCCAGTTTCATTATCATTCATACTTGAATGAAATTCAAAAGGAGTACTAAAGTCCTCTAAGTTATCGAATTTCCCTAAATGTCCAACGAATTTTAATCGAATATTCTCTAAACCACCATTACGGTGTTTTGCAACAATAAATTCACCTTGTCCAGCCGTTGGCGATCCCTCATCATCATCCCATTCATCAATTTTATAGTATTCTGGTCTATAAATAAACGAAACAATATCAGCATCTTGCTCTATTGCTCCCGATTCCCTAAGATCACTTAAAAGTGGACGTTTTGAACCTCCTCGTGTTTCTACCGCACGTGATAACTGCGATAAAGCAATTACAGGAACATTTAATTCCTTTGCAAGGGCTTTTAAATTTCGAGAAATTGTAGAAATTTCTTGTTCCCTATTTCCATTTTTACCTGACCCTCCAGCTGTCATTAATTGCAAATAATCAATCATTATCATTCGAATACCATGCTGAGATGCCAATCGACGCGCTTTTGCACGTAAATCAAAAATAGAAAGTGAAGGCGTATCATCAATAAATAAAGGTGCCTTTTCAAGATCTTTTACTTTTACATTTAACTGCTCCCACTCGTGCTTTTCTAATTTACCGGTACGCAGTTTCTCTGATGACAAGCCTGTTTCAGATGATATTAAACGGGTTATTAATTGTACCGATGCCATTTCCAGAGAAAAGAAAGCCACTGGTATACTTTGCCCTACAGCAATATTTCGAGCCATTGATAATGTTAATGCCGTTTTACCCATACCTGGACGAGCAGCCACAATAATTAAATCACTCGGTTGCCATCCCGACGTAAGTTCATCTAATTTTGTAAAGCCGGAAGGCACTCCACTCATTCCTTCTTTATTCGAAATTTCTTCGATATTTTTCTTAGCCTGAGTTACCAAACTCTGAGCAGTTTCCGAAGAACGCTTTATATTTCCCTGAGTTACTTCATATAATTTAGATTCGGCTGTATCCAATAGATCAAAAACATCTATACCTTCATCATAAGCTTCTTCAATGATTTCATTCGAAATCTTAATCAAACTACGCTGAATATATTTTTGAAGAATAATACGAGCATGAAATTCAATATGCGCAGATGAAGCTACTTTTTGCGTTAATTGAATCAAATAATACTCTCCACCACTCTTATCTAAGTTTCCATCCTTTTTTAACTGATTGGAAACTGTTAATAAGTCAATTGCACTTGAATCTTCAAACAATTTTACAATAGCTTCAAAAATTAACTGATGGGCTTTTTTATAAAATACATCTGAATTAAGAATATCAATAACTTCATCAATACCCTTTTTATCAATCATCATAGCACCAAGCACCACTTCTTCTAAATCAATAGCTTGAGGTGGTATTTTCCCTTTTTCTAAAGGAATAATATTTGATTTTGAATATTTGATATTTTGGATCCCCTGCAAATTTTCCATGAGTACGAAAGTAACTAAAAAGACTTCTTTATTTTCTTAATTTAAGAAAGTCGTTATTCACCAACTACTAACAAAGTTAGTGTTGAAAACTTATTTTAATTGTTAATAAACCAAAAAAATCTGAGATCCATAAACCTCAGATTTTAGTAAATGCTATGTTTTAGGTTAGTTAATCTTTTACTACTCCCATATTTGAATATTTATCAATTCGATTTGCAATCAACTCATCTGGTGATAAGTTTTTTAATTGTTCATATTCTTTAACAATCTTATTTTTAACTATTTCAAAAGTTGCTTTATGATCACTATGTGCACCACCAAGTGGTTCTTTTATAATTTCATCAATCAGCTTTTGCTTCATCATGTCATTAGCTGTCAACTTTAAAGCATCCGCTGCTTGCTCTTTATATTCCCAACTTCTCCACAAAATTGACGAGCATGATTCTGGTGATATAACTGAGTACCATGTATTTTCTAACATCAATACTTTATCTCCAACACCAATTCCTAAAGCTCCACCACTAGCTCCTTCACCAATTATAAATACAATAATCGGAACCGAAAGCTGTGCCATTTCATAAATATTTCGAGCTATAGCCTCACCTTGTCCACGTTCTTCTGCCTCTAAACCTGGATAAGCTCCTGGAGTATCTACAAAGCAGACCACAGGAATATCAAATTTTTCAGCACTTTTCATTAAACGAAGTGCTTTTCGATAACCTTCGGGATTTGCCATTCCGAAATTACGGTACTGACGTGTTTTGGTGTTATTCCCTTTTTGTTGCCCTATAAACATAAAACTTTGATCGCCAATTTTACCTAAACCACCAATCATTGCTTTATCATCCTTTACATTACGATCTCCATGTAGCTCTACAAAAGTACCACCACATATAGCTCTTATGTAATCTAAAGTATATGGCCGCGAAGGGTGTCTGGAAAGTTGTACTCTCTGCCAAGGAGTTAAATTTTTATATAACTCTTTTTTAGTTTTATTTAGTTTAGTTTCAATTTGTTTACACGTATCGGTTACATCAACATCACTTTCCTCACCAATAGAGCATGCTTTTTCAAGTTGCTCTTCCAATTCCTTTATCGGTAATTCAAAATCTAAATATTCCATGTTTAAAATATGAATTTGATTATAGATTATAAGCTTACAAATATAGAAAACTTACTTGTAAGGTTTTCTATAAGATGCATCTTTTATCGAGTATATTCTTACTTTATACCTAAGCTATTAAAACACAATGGATGTATTAGTATATTAAGATACTTATTTAAACTTATCTTCGGGCTCTAGCCAATAAATACATAGCGAGTATGGCAAATACTACATTAGGAAACCATACTGCTATTATAGGTGAAAAATCAGATTGAGCAGCCATTGTCCCAAAAACTTTATCAAAAAACACAAACCCAAAAGCTATAATTAAGCCAAAAGCCAAATTAGCTCCCATGCCTCCTCTTCGTTTCATTGAGGATACTGCCACTGCTATAAGCGTTAAAATATATGCCGAAACTGGTAGACTCCAACGTTTGTAGGCAACTACCCTGTATGCACTTAAATTAGGAGAACCTCGTTTTTCTTCTTGTTTAATGAAATCTTTAAGCTCAAAGTAATTTAAGGTTTCAGCTACATATGATACTGGTGTTAAACGATCAATATCAAATTTAAAAATGGTATCATGCTCTTTTTTTGACTCTATAATGTCAATAGAGTCCGTAACGATTCGTTTTACATATTTTGTTAATCTGAAAGTAGAATCTTTTTCGTTATACTTTAACTTATTGGCAGAAATTTTATGCACTAACTTATGGTTTTCAAAATGTTCTAATGTAAACTTAAGTGCTGTTTTTTCTTTAGGATAAAAAGCATGTGCATAAATAAACTCATTATCATCAATTTGCCTGTATAAATTAATCGAATTTTTAACTTTGGCTTTTCTACCTTTTAAATAATAATTATTGAATTCATTATATGCCTTACTTGCTTTAGGCACCACAAACATACCTAATAACAAACCAGATATAGACACAATTGTTGCCCCTATAATATAAGGACGTAAAAAGCGATTGTAAGATACTCCAGAACTTAAAAAAGCTATAATTTCAGTTTTATTAGCTAATTTTGATGTAAACCAAATTACAGATATAAAGAGTAGTAATGGAAATAACAGGTTTGCAAAATAAATAGTGAAATTTCCGTAAAACTTAAGCACTTCTACTAGAGGGGCTTCGTTTTCAAAAATATTATCAATTTTTTCAGCCAAATTAGCCATTATACCAATAGGTATGAATATCAAAAACAGGGTGATAAATGTACCCAAATAACGTTTTAATATGTACCAATCTAAAATTCTTATCATAAATAGTTTTGCTTACAAACGTTTATCCATTTGCTTTACCATTTTTGTCTTCCATTCAGCAAAATCTCCTGCTAATATATGTTTTCTAGCTTCGCGAACCAACCATAAATAAAAACCTAGGTTATGAATTGTTGCGATCTGTTTCCCTAATAATTCATTTACCGAAAATAGATGTTTTAAATAAGCCTTAGAATATTCCGTATCTACCCAGGTAATATTCATTTCATCGATTGCAGAAAAATCATCTTCCCATTTTTTGTTTTTAATATTAATGGAACCATGAGCTGTAAATAACATTCCGTTACGTGCATTACGTGTGGGCATTACACAATCAAACATATCAACACCCAAGGCAATATTTTCTAATATGTTTATAGGCGTACCTACTCCCATTAAATAACGCGGCTTATCTTCTGGTAATACTTCGGTAACAATTTCTGTCATTGCATACAACTCTTCGGCTGGCTCACCAACTGAAAGTCCACCAATAGCATTACCCGGAGCACCTGCATTTGCAATAGTTTCTGCAGATTGTCTACGTAAATCTTTATAAGTACTCCCTTGAACAATAGGGAAAAATGCTTGCGAATAATCGTATTTGAAAGGTGTTTTTTCTAAATGTGTCATACAACGTTTTAACCAACGATGCGTCATATGCATACTTCGCTTTGCATAATTATAATCACATGGATATGGAGTACATTCATCAAAAGCCATTATAATATCTGCTCCAATAGAACGCTGAATTTCCATCACATTTTCAGGAGTGAACATATGATATGATCCATCAATATGTGATTTAAATTTTACCCCTTCTTCCTTTATTTTTCTTCTTCCCGAAAGGGAATATACCTGATACCCTCCACTATCAGTTAATATATTGCGATCCCAATTCATAAATTTATGTAATCCTCCAGCTTTTTCCAGTATTGGTGTTTGGGGACGTAAATACAAATGATACGTATTTCCTAATATAATATCGGGATTGATATCTTGTTTTAGTTCGCGTTGATGTACTCCCTTTACAGTACCTACTGTTCCAACAGGCATAAAAATAGGGGTTTCAATCACTCCGTGATCTGTGGTTAACTTGGCTGCTCTGGCTTTAGTTTGAGGATCTTTGGCTAGTAAATCAAATTTCATAAAACAAGTTTAAGGCTGCAAAGATAGGTTTTAAGTATGATTTCCGATGTGCAATTAGATTAGAAATATATAAACCTAAATATAGCCGCATTAACAAAGACGCTTTATTATTGAAATAATGTCATTAAACAAACTACTTTATAATAAAAAAATCTTTTTATTTCTTTTTTAAAACAAACTTATTTATCGCCCCATTTACTTCTGGCGAAAGCTTTAATAGATAAACAACTCCAAAATAGAGTCCTGTAATTAATACTCCTTTGATCAAAACACTTACTACAGCATTAATATTGGGGATATACCAATAATAAAACATCATCCAAATTAATACTGCAATACCGATAATAAAAAAAGTTTGCTTACTAAAGGGTTGAATTTTAAACTTAAAAAACACAAATAACAATTTTGAAATATTATATAAAGAGTAAGCTAAAAAAGTAGCAAATGCTGCTCCTACAATACCTTCATAAGGAATAAAAATACTATTAAAAATATATGCTAATCCTAAAATTGCTACCCCAAAAAACAAAATCCATTTATAACTATCTGAATTAAATAAAATTGCATTGGTTATCCCCAAACTAGCATCAAATAATTTTACAATACCTATTAAAAAAACAATTTCAATATACAATTCATAATTTGGCGGTACTAATTCAAAAATTGAATGTACATTACACACTACTACTAAACCCACCCAAACAGTAGCTATTAAAGCTGTTACACTACTTTTTTTATTCAATTCATTTAGCGATTTTGTTTCATTTTTTGTTAACAATTGAGCCGTTAATGGATTTGTTATCTGTAACATAGCTCTTACAGGTACTCCAATAACCGAAGCCATATACACACAAATACTATATTTAGCAACGTTTGAAATTGGTGGCGCTAAACTTTCAATCATTACTTTGTCTAAATCCAGTAAAAAAACAGATACCGTAGCAGAAATCAATATTAAGGTTGAATAAATGGCTATAGAACGTACATTTTTAATTTTTTTTAATGAAAATTTAGGTCTTTTAACACCAAAGGCTACCCATTTCATTAGTAACGTTCTCACTAAAAAAACTATCGTTAAACTATAAATAAACTGATTGGGTGTTATATATTTAAAATATACCAAAATTAATAAGACTGTAATAGCAATTCTATTAAATAATTCTTTAATTAAATTCCCTTTAACTGTTTGCAAATGTACTTTTGTCCATGCATAAAATAATTCAAAATAAGCTGATGCCAATCCCAAAACAATTATCATCCATAAATAAGGCTTAACAATGGGATTTGTATTGGTATACTGTGCCATTAATTGTTCATAAAACAATGTGAACAACACAGAAACAACAATAACCAACAACAACGGAACAAGCAATAACCAACTAAAAAAACGATCAGACTCCCATTGACTAGTGTATGTATTATAAAATTTAATTAATGTATTAGGCAATCCAAAAGCTAATAATGGCCATAATAAATTAGAAGATGCCAATAAATAAGACACCACTCCATATTCTTCTTCGCCTAAAATATTAGTAAATAAAAATAATGTATTAGCCGCTCCAAAGGCAAAGCCAAAATACGTAATAAGCGTATTTAATATTGATTGTTTTGCCACAACTCCCATAGACTAGTTTTTTATAATAGCAGCCAATTTACCTGTCAACGATTTACGTGTATAATTTTCGATATGATTAGGAACCACAAATAATTCTCTTTTTAAATACAACACAAAATAATCCATTAGTTGTTTTTTAATTGCTTCAATTTCATGATACTCATAAAAAACGCCCGTATTAGTTTCTTTCAAGATAGATGAAAAATCAGCACCTTTAGGACCTATTCCCAAAATAGGCCTATTAGATTGCAAATATTCGAAAAGTTTACCAGGAATAATCATTTTTGTTTCTTTGCTATCAATTTCAATAAGCAATAATACTTGTGATTGTCGTTGTAACAATTGAGCTTCTTTATGTGAAACATAGCCCAATACTTTAGTATATTTTTCTAAACCAAAATCTTTTAGCGTAGTAATAAGAGTTTCACTAACCACACCAGCTAGTTTAAGCTCAAAAGAATTTGCAAAAAGCTTATTTTCTTGAATTAATTCTGTAATGGCTTTCCACAAATTTATTGGATTTCGTTCGGACAAAAAGGAACCTATATGCGACATACTAAACTTAGCATCTAAAACAACATCATCCATCTCAATAGGTTCAAAACCATTAGTAACCACATAAATAGGTTGAGACGTCTTTTTTTCAAACTCTTGCTTAGTCCCATTACTTGTAACAATAATTTTATCTGCCTTTGTTACTACTTTTTGTTCTAAAAATTCATGTCTTTTTTGAGCCCATTTAGTTAACAATAATTTTTTATGATACCCAATACTCGTCCAAGGATCTCTAAAGTCTGCTATCCATTCGACTCCCAAGTCATCCTTTAATTTACTCCCTATCAAATGCAAACTATGAGGTGGACCTGTTGTTATAATAGTGTCGATATTCTCTCTTTCTATTGCTTCTGCCAGAAAATTAACTGAAGGCTTTATCCAATACTTACGTGCATCAGGAATAAATAAATTACCACGTACCCAAAGCAATATCTTTTGAATAGTACTCTGATTTTTTCTAGATGGAATAATCCCCTTACTAATTGTACCTGATGACTTTCCTCCTATTTTATTTGCTATAGCATAAGGTTCAAAAATTGGACACTTTAAAATTTTAATACCATCAGGTAATTCGTTTAACAATTCCTCATCAATAATAGGATAAGTAGGATTTTCAGGAACATAAACAATAGGCTCTATTCCATAATCTCTCAGATAAGTAACAAATTTTAACCAACGCTGTACTCCCGGCCCACCTGCTGGTGGCCAATAATATGATATTACTAGTACTTTTTTCAATGGCTTAAATTTGTTCTCGTTTATTCAATTTCCAAAACCCTAAAGCTAATAGTACTACAAAAAGCAATGTAGCTGCCAGTGTTATCCTACTTCCTATTTTTACTACCTGAGGTTTAAAAGTAAACTCTATTTTATGCTTTCCTTCTGGTAATTTTATACCACGTAAAGCATAATTAGTTTTATAAATTGGTGTTTCAGCACCATCAATATAAGCCTTCCATCCATTTTTGTAATACATTTCTGAAAAAACAGCAAAACCTTTATTTATATTTTCTGAATGATACACCAATTGATCGGGATGTTGAGAAGTCAATTGTATAGTTGACAAACTATCCACTACAAATTTTGAAGTTTTAATAGCTAATTTTTCATTTACAATAGCTGTTTTAGCTACATCTAGCTTTTTTAAGCCTAAAATCTCATCATTGGCAGAAGCCACTTTTTTTATATTTTGAACAAACCAAGCATTTCCTAAAGCCATGGGATTTTGTTGTACTTGGGTTCCTTTCTCTTTATCATCAAAAATAAAATATTTCACATTTAACATATCTAAAATAGATTGCTCTCCTTTAGAAATATAAAAATCAAATAAATCTTGAATTTTAGCTGGTTTTGCTCCATGATAACCTCCAATAGCATTATGAAAATAAGAAGCTCGTGCTGAATTAAAAGGACTCCCTGTAAGGTCATACACTCTGTAGTGCGAAGTATCCTTTAAAATTTGTTTATCCGCTTCAGTAGGCGAAAATGGTTTATCCATAACTGTTTTAGGCGCAAAATCACTGGTATTTACATAACGCCAATCCACCATAGCTAAATCAACAACTAATAACACTCCTATACTAATGATACATATTTTTTTTGAAAGCTTTTCTTTTGTAAAAGCATACAACACTCCAGCTATAGCTAAAATAAAAAACAAACTTCTTAAAGTATCACTAGTTAACATTCGAACTCTATCTTCGCGTAAAGCACTAACAAAACGCATTCCCGCACTTTGAATTAACTGCTCATCATTTGACGTTGAAAATGAAAATAATGTCTTTTTAAATACTACAAAAACAAGTAATAGTCCACCTATAATTGCTGTTGCTTTTAATAATGCCTGTTGTTTAACAACTTTAGAATGACTTCCTGTAAAAAAAATATGCAATGTCCAAATAGCCATAATAGGTAAACATAATTCAATAATTACTTGTATGGAGGTAACTGCTCTGAACTTATTATATAATGGAAAAAAATTGATAAATAAGTCCGAAAACCACTCCATATTACTACCCCATGAAAGGAATAAAGCTAATATGCTTCCAGAAACTACCCACCACTTTAATTTATGCTCGATCAAAAATAATCCCAATACAAATAAGAAAATAACACCTGCTCCAATATATGCAGGAGCTCCAACAATAGGCTGCTCCCCCCAATATGTAGGAGCATTTTTAGCTACATCTCTAGCCTCTTTTAACGGATATCCCATGCGGACTAACTCTTTAACAATCGCTGCGTCTTTCCCTGCATTTTCAGCGCTAGAACCTCCCATAAAACGAGGAATCAATAAATTAAAAGTTTCTGTGAATCCATAACTATAACTCAAAATATAGTCCTTATCTAAGCCTTTTCGTTCTGCTTGTTCTCCTTCAGGGGTTATTGAAATTTCCGATTTACTTCGTGTCGAAAACTTAGCATATTCTTGTGTTGCTAAAATAGAAGTCGCGTTTAAAGCTACGGCTAGCAAAAGACCCGCAATTAGTATCCCTGAGGATTTCACATATTCGGAAATAGTTTTATTTACAATAGCATCTTTTAAATAAACAATAGCAATTACAAGTAACAAAAGCATTAAATAATAGGTCATTTGGAAGTGATTAGCCACTAATTCTAAAGCCATAGCTACACAAAACAACAAACCACCTTTAATGTACTTTTTAGCATATACTAGTAAAAAGCCCGAAAGCACTAATGGCATATACCCAATAGCATGTGCTTTTGCATTGTGCCCTACACCAATTATTATAATCAAGTAAGTAGAAAAACCAAAGGCTAAACTGCCAAAAAAAGCCAACAATGGCTTAACCTTTAAACACAACAGTAAAATAAAAAAACCAACAAAATACAAAAACAAATAATCCGCAGGTCGAGGTAAAAATCTAAGAAAAAGATCTAATTTTTTAATATAATTATGAGGATATTTTGCTCCCAACTGATACGTTGGCATACCACCAAAGGCATGATCATTCCAATACATTTCTTTGCCAGTTTGCTCTCTAATATCAAGCTGCTGTTTTGCCATTCCTATATATTGAATAATATCACTCTGCACAATTTTTTTCCCTTGTAAAACAGGAGAAAAATAGGTGAGAGAAACTAAAACAAAGCCAATAATAGCTATTAATAATGGAACTATTTTTTTTAAGTTGATATTCACTTGATAGTGTTTTTTATGGGTTTTTTATTACGTTTAATCTATTTCTTCAAAATCGATATATTCTCCTACTACTTTTTTTGATTTTTGTATTTTGGTACTAGAATTTGTTTTATTATTTTGATTTTCTGTACCTTGCCGATTAAATTTAGCTTCAAATTGAGCCCCAAACTTTGCTGCTATTTTTTTTGAAAAATACAAAAGCAATAAGGGACCCAAATACCTCGTTAATAGCTTTAACAGGTATATAATTGCTATTATAATGAGAAGTGTTTTCATTTTTGTTTCTGTAATAACTTGAATCAAAAATAAGGAACTCACCAGATTATTTGATTGCTAAATAAAAAAAATGATAAAATCTGCTATATTTGGCATAAATCAATTACGAATGAAGTATCCCCAAATACTAACATTTTTAACCTTTGTTTTTGTGTGCTTTAGTTTTAACGCACAACACACAGAAATAATAAACACCTATAGACCAGGGACTTCTCAGGGTGCTTTTTCTGTAGGAAAGAATGTAATCCAAATTGAAAGTGGATTAAGCTTTGGCAGGTTAAAACATGATATTTTTAATAATAAAACAAATTCGACAGAATTTGAATATAATTTTAGAGCAGGATTATTTAAAGAACAGCTGGAATTTAGTATCCAAGGAAGTTATTTAAACAATAAAGTATCCGAAATTGTAGGCAATCAAGATTCATTTGTTGATAAGGGTTTTCCTTCAAATGTAATTGGCGCTAAATATTTAGTTTATGATCCTTATAAATATCAACGAGAAAAAAGTGAAAATTTATATAGTTGGAAAAAGAATAATAGTTTCCAATGGAAAAAGTTAATCCCCGCAGTTTCTGCCTATGTAGGTGCCAATTTTTCATCATCATCTAGTGATTTTGCATTTCAAAATAATCCAGACACACGAGCTACAGAACAACAATCAAACATAACCCCAAAAGTTATTATCGCTGCTCAAAATAATTGGGCATACAACTGGGTTTTTGTTGCCAATATTGTAGCAGATCGATTAACTTCTGAATTCCCAGATTTTAGATTTATCCTTACTTCAACTTACAATTTAAACGATAAGTGGTCTATTTTTGGAGAATATGAAGGTGCAAATAGTAAAGTATACAAAGATCATTTATTTAGATTTGGAGGTTCTTATTTAATTTCTAAAGATTTTGCACTTGATGCTCATATACTGAAAAATGTAAAAAATACACCATCGCGATTTGCTGTAAATTTTGGAGCTTCTTATCGTTTAGATTACCATAAACTACAAGATTATGAACGTATACAAACTGCGGAACAAAGAGATTTAGATAAAACCATTGAACAAATTAAAAAAGATATCGAAGAAGGTTATTTGGATCAAAGCGTAATGTCTGGTAAACTCGAAGGTAAAGTCGACTTAGAAGAGTACGTTGAAGAAGAGGTTGAAGAAGAAGAGGATTTTGATGAAGATTTTGATGAATCTGAAGATGTTGAAATACCTAAAAAACGCAAATGGTTCCAGTTTTGGAAAGGTAATGGTGCTCGCAAGGCAAGACGAGAAGCTAAGAGAAGAAGTAAAGAAGAGCTTAATGACACCACATCAACCATTGTATCTTCAAAACCTGTTTTCGGATCTGGAGGTAGAATGAGTGATTTTGTTGATGATGAATTTATAAGAGAAAAACAAGAAGATATTACTCCTGCTGAAAGAACCGAAGAAGAATTAGCAGAAATTGAAGAGCGTAACGCCAAAAAGAAAAAGAAGAAAAGACGTAGAAAAAATGAACCTCGTATAGACCCAGAAACTGGAGAACCTTATCCGGAGCCTGATTATACAGGAATGACCAAAAAAGAAATAAAGGCTGCTAAAAAACAAGAAAAAGAACTTCGAAGTTTTGAAGAAGAAATTGCAGATTTAGAAAGAGATATAGAAATAGAACAATCAGCCAGAGATAAAAAAAGAGAGCAAAAAAGATTAGAAAAAGAAGCTAGAAAAAGAAATAAAAAAGCCAAAAAGAACGGTGAAGATCCGAATGATTTTGACAGCGATTTTGACGCTATCGATACTCCGAAAGAATCTAATGCCAAAAAAGACAAGAAAACTGACTTTGATGATGACTTTTTTGAAGATTTAGATAAAAATAAAGATGAAGAAAGTGAGCGTTTAAAAAGAGAAGAACAAGAACTAAAGGATTTAGAAGCTGAAATCGATTTACTTGAAAAGCAAGTTAAAGAAGAAGCTGAAGAGGAATCATCAAAAAAAGAAGAAAAGTCTAAAAAGAAGAAAAGAAAAAAAGATAAGAAGGATAAAAAAAAGAAGAAAAAGAAGAAAGGTGACGACGAAGACTGGTAGTAAATACCTTTGTTAAAAACTGATAGCCATTTAAAAAAAGGAGTATTTCGAATAGATTTACTCCTTTTATTTGATTCGATTTACCATATATATTTGGTATTTTTGTTGCTCATATATCCATATTTGTAGTTTATTCATGATCACAATAAAAGAGGTAAATACTAAAAAATTATTTTTAGATTTTGTAAAATTCCCTAATATACTTTATAAGAATAACCCCTACTATGTTCCTGCGATAACAAAAGAAGAACTTAATGCCATACAAAAAGAAGAAAATCCTGTATATAACAATGCAGATGCCTCTTTTTTTCTAGCCTATAAGGATAACAAAATTGTTGGCAGAATAGCTGCAATTGTCAATTGGATTGAAATTAAAGACTTAAATAAACCTAAGGTACGCTTTGGTTGGTTCGATTTTATTGATGATATTAATGTTACAAAAGCATTAATTGAAACTGTTATCAACTATGGAAAAAAACATCAACTTACCTCCATTGAAGGTCCAGTTGGTTTTTCAAATATGGATAAAGCAGGTATGCTTACAAAAGGCTTTAAAGAACTTAACACCATGATTACCTGGTATAATGCACCATATTATAGTGAACACCTTAAACAACTTGGTTTTGAAGATGCTGCTACTTGGGTAGAATTTAAAATAGATATCCCCACTGAAACCAGACCTAAAGTGGTTAAAGTAGCTAATATTATTCAAACTAGATACAAGCTTAAAATTATAAAATTTAATAAAGTAAAAGAAATTTTACCTTATGTAAATCGCATGTTTGAGCTGTTAAACAAAACTTACGACTCATTACAAACCTTTGTTCCCATACAACAATATCAAATTGATCATTACAAAAAAAAATATTTACCTTTTGTAAACCCAGATTATATAACTTGTGTTGCTAATGAACATAATGAAGTTATTGCGTTTTCCATTATAATGCCATCCTTCTCAAAAGCTTTACAAAAAGCAAAAGGAAAATTATTTCCTTTTGGTTTTTTACATATTTTAAAAGCACAACGGATTAATGATACTGCTGCGTTTTATTTAATTGGTGTAGATCCTGAATATCAAAATAAAGGAGTTGCAGCACTTATATTTAAAGAAATGAATGAAATATTTTTGCGTAACGGAATTACCAAAGTAGAAACTAATCCAGAACTTATAGAAAATAAAGCAATCCAAGCACTATGGAAAGATTATGTGCATAAACAGCATAAAGAACGAAAAACATTCAAAAAAGCCATTTAAATGAATTCTAAAAATTACATTTCCGAAGCATTAGGTACTTTTACATTAGTTTTTTGTGGTACTGCTGCTATGGCAGTAAATGAAATCACTCAAGGTGCAGTTACTCATGTAGGTATTGGTATCACCTGGGGATTTATTGTTATTGCTATGATATATGCTTTTGGTGAAATCTCAGGAGCTCATTTTAACCCCGCTGTAACTATTGCTTTTGCTTATGCCAAAAAATTTCCATGGAAAGAAGTCCCTAAATATATCTTATTTCAATTTATTGGAGCTATTGTAGCCAGTCTATTAGTTTGGTATTTATTTCCCGAAAGTAAAACTCTTGGTGGTACTCAAACAATTTTACCCCCCTTCAAAGCGTTTATACTTGAGTATTTACTTACATTTTTTTTAATGTTAGTAATTATTAATGTATCAACAGGATCAAAAGAGACTGGTATTATGGCAGGTATGGCTATTGGAGGTGTCGTTATGTTAGAGGCTCTTTTTGCAGGCCCAATGACAAATGCATCGATGAATCCAATAAGATCATTAGCTCCTGCTATTGTTAGTACAAATTTTACTAACTTATGGTTGTATTTAACAGCACCTATATTAGGTGCAATAACAGCTGTTTTAAGTTGCAAATGGGTAAAAGATGACAATTGTTGTGATAGTTGTTAAAAGAAAAAAAGAAAATTGCTATAAATGAATTTACGTATATTCTATTTAATTATTTGCTTTACTTTTTCCCTTTTGGAAGGAATAAATGCACAGCAAAATGTATGGAAAAAAACAGCTGAAAACACTTTTCTACTCAATACAGAAAAATTATCAGAAGCTTTAAAAAATGTTTCCAAAGAAACTAAAACTACTACGATACTTTCTTTTCCAAATGAAAAAAGTGAAATTGTCAATTTTATTATAAAAGATAATGCATTACTCCCAAAAGAACTACAACAAAAATATCCACTAATACATTCTTACAAAGGAGTTTCTGTAAATGACCCTCAATTAACACTTATTTTTACTTGCAATGCTAATGGAGTAAATGCTACGTTATTAAAAAAAGAATTAAGTTGGCATTTTGAATCAAATAAAGACATCAATAAAAAAGAATATCGTTTACAGGCTAGTTCACAATTACTTCCTACTGATCCAGTTTTTGATTGTAAATCAAAAATTCACGATCACAACAACAATGGATTAGGACATAAAATTCTCAATCCGCAACAAAATAGAGCTGCCAGAATTGGTGACAATAAATTAAGAGTCCTACGCACTGCTGTAGCTGTTACAGGTAGTTATACCCGTTTTTATAGTGTAAACGCTGGTGTAGGTCGTGGTACTGATACTCAAAAAAAAGGAGCCGCATTAGCCGGTATTGTAGCCTCATTAAATCGTGTAAACGAAGTTTATGAACGTGATTTAGGTCTCAGATTTGAACTTGTTCCTGATAATGATGATCTTATATTTTTAGATACTCAAGCTGACCCCTTTGACACTAATGATTTCAATTCCTTAACCAATTTATCCGACAGTACTATTGATCGTATTATTGGACAAGATAATTATGACATTGGTCATTTATTAACTACACATGTTGCTGGTGGTTTGGCTATTATAGGAGCTTTGTGTAACGATTCCAAAGGAACTGCTGTTACCGGTTTTAACAGACCTGAAGGCGATTTTTTTGATATCACTTTTTTTGCCCATGAATTAGGTCACCAATTAGGTGCTAACCATACTCAAAATTACCCATGTCAAAGAAATGACGCCACTGCCATAGAAGCTGGCGAAGGAACTACAATTATGGGATATGCCGGTGGTCCTTGCGGTGTCCCAGCTGCAGTAATTGAACCTCAAAGTGATCCTTATTTTCATTTTGTAAGTATTCAAGAAATACAAACCTATTTAGATTTTGCCTCTGATTGTATTCCAGTAGAGTCAGTAACTAACAATTTGCCTTCAATTGAACCTTTACAAGAGTTTAATATTCCTTTTGGTACTCCTTTTGCACTTGAGGCCATTGTTAACGATAGTGATAGTGATCAATTAACTTATACCTGGGAACAAGTTGATAATGAACGTGCTATTGCGCCACCTATATCTACTTCTGAATTAGGTCCATTATTTAGATCTTTTCCACCGAGTACTTCACCCCGAAGAGATTTCCCTCAAACAGCAGGTGAAAATACTAAATGGGAAGTATTACCAACTGTTCCAAGAGCTATGGATTTTGTGCTTACTGTTCGTGACGGTAAGCCTGGTGGAGTTTCTTTTTTAGAAGTTACTATAAATGCTATTGATACCAGTGAAGGTATCTTCGAAATCACCTCACAAAACACAAGTGTAACCTATGCTCAAAATAGCATACAAGAAGTAACATGGAACGTAGCTGGTACTACTGCTAATGATATTGATGTGACAGATGTTAAAATAGAATTATCATTCGATGGAGGTAAAACATTTACTATGGTTCTTGCGGAATCTACACCCAATGATGGTTCTGAAAGTATTCGTATTCCTGAAGGAATTACCACTTCGGAAGCTAGAATTAGAGTAAGTGCATTAAAACATATTTTTTACGCAGTTAACAAAAGTAACTTTAATATTGGTGATGTGGTTTTGCCACTAGTTCCAGAAGCCAGAGTATCTAGTAGACAACGAAAAAATGATAATCTTTTAATTTTTAGAGTCAAAACATCTGAAAATGTTACAGATGATATAAAAGTCTTTTATTCTTTTTCTGATGTTCCTTCAAACGAACCTTTAGATTTTAATGGGAAAGTAACCTTTTCAACAGACGGAGGTGATAATTATATAGAAGCAGACCCCGACTTTGTTATATTACCAGCTAGTTCTGATGAAGTTATTATTGCCCTACCTCTTACAAGTTCAAATGGCATTAATGATAAAGTTAAGTTAGTTTTAAATATTCCTGAAGGTGTTAGCAACCCTAACCTCACTAGCATAGGCACATTGGCCAAGAAGCAGCTAAACATTAAAGAAAATATTCTTGTTTATCCAAATCCAACTGACGGTGATGCTACTTTAGAAATTTTAACTGTCCCCCTCAATGGTTATGAGGCGGTGCTTTACAATCTTCAAGGGAAACCTTTATTTGAGTATTCTTTTTTAACTCAAATTGAAACACTGGATTTAAATTCTTTATCACCTGGTCTATATATTTTGAGTGTAACTATTAACGGGGAAAATGCTATTAGAAAAATTATAGTTAATTAACACAATTTCTTAAAACTATCGATCATCCACATCGAAATAAAATAGCTAAAAAGTAACTACTTCCTTAGAGCTGGTGTTTTTTTATTAATTGCAAAAAAAAGAAGGATAAATCCCACTCAAAAAACTACTAAACTTACTCAAAAATCACTAAATATTCCGCTCCCAGAATATGATAACTTCACTTATAAAAGCAAAATAAAATTACAAAACACTGTTTTTGTGATACTTAAAAACAAAAAAAAGGCAACTAAGATTTTACAGTACAAAAATGAGTTAAATATTTCTACTTTTTTTATTATATATACCAAACTAGGTCAAACCAACACACAAAAAACACCTAATTAACTGTTAATCAACATAAAAAAAATTTTATTTCATTACTTATACATAAAAAAATTATATATTTGGGAATGATCCTACATTTTTATTTATAAAATAAGATTAAATGTAATTTTAACAGATTAAATGTATTTTAATATACGTTTGGTATTAATTAACCTAAATGCAATTATGCTAGGAATCAGCTAATGATAGGTAGATACTTATAATTACTCATCAAATTCATTTGAAATACTAATTATATAAACTAATTGCTCTATTTATTACAATAGACATTTAGTAGATACCTTATCAATTATTTAAAATATATATGGTGCGAATAAATTTTCCTTACCATTTAATAAATAAGCCAAGATGCTTCAATATATTATGGTTGTCATTTTCGCCTTAGGCGTAAACACTCCAGTATTCAATTACCACTGGACCAAGACAACTCATGATAATTTTAACCCTTACCAATCAACCAAACAAAAGTCTGTAAATCAAAAATATACAGAATATACTTCACACAAAAAAGAAATTTATAATACAAATCCTTTAGAGCAAATTAGGATTGCTATTATGACCACTGGAGAGTATTCACAATATCATTTGAAAAAGCACGATGTAAAAAAACTTACAAAAAAACAACAAAAAGAAATTGTATTAAATGCTATTAATTTAAGTCTACAAAAAATTAATCAAATATTTAACAGGGACTTAAATATACAATTAGTATTAGCAAAAAATAATGATCAACTCATTTTTTTAAACTCCGAAACAGATAGTTTATCGAATTATAATCAACAAAAACTCATACTAGAAGCTCCTCTTAAAATAAAAAAAATAATAAATTCCAATAGTTATGATATTGCACAAACTCTAGGTACATTTAAAGGAGGAATCAGTTCGCGTGGTGTCGCTTTTACAAATAGGAAAGCAAATGGTATAACTGGTTTTCCTACTCCCGAAGGAAAAATTTTTAACATTGATTATTTGTCGCATGAAATTGCTCATCAATTAGGCGCCACACATACTCAAAACAGCAACTGTTCTCGAGATAAACAAAGTGCAGTTGAGCCTGGTAGCGGACATAGTATTATGAGTTATGCCGGTATTTGTGATTTACCTAACAGCAATGTTGCCTTGACTTCAAAGTCATATTTTCATAGCATAAATATCGAGCAGATCCACAATTATTTAAATACCAAAATAAATAAAGAAATAGCACCTACTAATATACTAGAGCCATTAGCTAATTATTCTATCCCTCTAGAAACTCCTTTTGAAATTTCTCTAAAAACAAATATTGTAAATAATGATTTCTTAAATTTTACATGTGAACAAATTGATAATGAAATTGCCGTTTTTCCTCCAAAAAAAAATGCAGTATTAGGTCCTATTTTTACTTCGCGTCCTCCTAATAAAAATTCAATTTTTTCTTTCCCTAAAAAAGAACTCGTAATAAATAATAATTTCACTTCAAAATACGGAGTATTATCGAATGTTCCTCGAAATTACACCTTTGCTGCTAGTGCCAGAAATACCAAACTTGGTTATCAAGGAACCTCAATTCAAAAATTTAATGTAATGGTTACAAATAGTCCAAAATTTGAAGTAACCTCGCAGAATAGAAAAAACATCAATTGGAAAAGCAATAGCATACAGTATATTACATGGTCAATAGGCAATACAAACGCTTTTCCAATTAATACAAAAAGAGTAAGCATTTTACTATCAACAGACAATGGTAAAACATTCCAAACATTATTAAAAAGCACCCCAAATGATGGACAAGCCCAAGTTAGTATACCATCAAACATAAAATCAGATAAATGCAGAATAAAAATTAAAGCCATAGATAATATCTTTTATAGTTTGAATAAAGAAATGTTTTCGATCAATGCTGAAAAATTTATCAAAAAAGTGAGCCCTCAAAATTCACAAATCACAAAACATAAAGGTGTAATACAAAAAACAATACAGATCAATGAAAATTTTAATTTTAATGATTTAGAAATAACACTAAAACTTACTCATGCTCAAATTAATGATCTTGTAATTAGTATTGAAAATCCTTCGAAACAAAAGGTAATCTTATGGAATCAAAATTGTTCAAACGAACAACATATAGATCTTACCTTTAAAGATAATGAACAAAAAATTCCTTGGGGAATATCTAATTTAGGAGGAGAAATCTGCGATGAAATAGTTATAGGATATAGAAACCCTTTCGAATCATTAAAAAAATTAACGGGAACTACTAAAGGTATTTGGACACTTAGTATTCAAGCATTGAGCACTAAAAATATAATTATTCTCGAAAATTTTAACTTACTCTTTAAAATACCTAAAACTCCTAACTTTGACATTGATACTACTCCAGAAATTGAAATTATTCCGAATCCTGCCTATGAAAAAATCATTATTCAATTAGTTGATACCCAAAAAAGCAATATCAACAATATAGAATTTTATAAAACCTCGGGAGAGCTTGTTAAAAAAGTTTCCCTTTCAAACTTAAAAAAACAACCTGTTCCCATTGATGATTTATTAAGTGGATTGTATCTCGTTAAAATAAAAAATGGCGAAACAACTTATAATCAAAAACTAATTGTAAAATAAGTCATTCCAATAGGATATTAAAAAAATTTATTACCACTATTAATAAAAATTAACATTATTATTTGTATTACAATAAAATCAAATAATTTAATTTTGTTTAACAATAAATGATTAAATACTAAACAAAATAAAAGTATTTTTGATTTATGAAGACTTATAAGTTAAAAACAGCAATAGAACTTCCAATTTCTATTGAAAAAGCTTGGGATTTTTTTTCTAACCCCAATAATTTATCTAGAATAATGCCACAGGATATGAACTTTAAAGTTATTGATGGGGCTACTTTACCACTTTATCCAGGACAAGTAATTCAATATAGTGTAACTCCACTCCCCTTTTTTAAAACGGCCTGGATTTCGGAAATAAATCACATTAAAAAACCTAATTTTTTTGTCGACACTCAATTAGAAGGGCCTTACAAAATTTGGCATCACAAACATTTTTTAAAAGAAACCCCAAAAGGAACATTGATTACCGATGTGGTTCATTACCAAGTTCCTTTAGGTATTTTTGGTAAACTTTTACATCCCATAATTATAAAGCCGAAACTGAATAAGATTTTTGAATATAGAAAAAAACATATAACAGCTCTATTTAATTAAACAAGCTATGAAAAATATACTTTTAATTGGTGGTTCTTATGGCATTGGTGCAGAAATTGTAAAACAATTAACACCCGATAGCAATGTAATTATTGCTGCAAGAACTAATGAAAACATTCCAAATGGAGTTACTTACCTCCCTTTTGATGCACAAAAAGATGCTATTTCAGAATTAACATTACCCGATGTTATTGATGGACTTGTTTATTGCCCAGGTAGCATAAACTTAAAGCCTTTTAGTATGTTAAAACCTGATATTTTTGAAAATGATCTGCATTTAAACTTTTTGTCCTTAGTCAAAATTTTAAAAGAGTTACACCCAAAACTAAAAGCCGCTTCACAAGCTAGTATAGTCGTATTTAGTACCGTTGCTGTTAAGGTTGGTATGCCTTTCCATACGTCGGTAGCAGCGGCAAAAGGAGCTTTAGAAGGTTTTTCGAAATCATTAGCTGCCGAATGGGCTCCAAAAATTAGAGTTAATGTCATTGCTCCTTCATTAACTAATACTCCTTTGGCTAAACGATTGGTTTCAAATGATGCCAAAATAGAAAAAATGAACGACCGACACCCTTTAAAACGTATTGGCCAAAGTAAAGATATTGCAAACATGGCTTGTTTTTTACTTTCTGATAAATCATCATGGATTACAGGACAAATAATGGGTGTTGATGGAGGTACAAGTACGTTGAACTTAAACTAAATTTTAATGTCTGAAATAACTATTTTTTGGTTCAGAAGAGATTTACGACTAAATGACAATACTGGACTTTTTTTCGCGCTAAGCGAAAATAAAAACGTACTCCCGATATTTATTTTTGATACCGAGATACTTGATAAACTTCCTAAAAAGGATGCTCGTTTAAATTTTATTTATAACACTCTAAATCAGCTAAATAATAAATTACAAGAAATTAATCGTGGTATTTCTTTATATCATGGTAATCCTTTAACTGTATTTAAAAAAATTATTGAAACACATAATGTAAACGCTGTTTATACAAATCATGATTATGAACCTTATGCCCTAGAACGCGATAAAAATATTGCTGATTTTTTAGCTAAAAAAAGCATCTCTTTTAAAAGTTATAAGGATCAAGTTTGTTTTGAAAAAAATGAGATTGTAAAAGCCGATGGAACGCCATACATGGTATATACTCCGTATAAAAACAAATGGAAAGAAGTATTTAGAACCACTAAGTTTGATCAATATCCCAGTGAGCAATATTTAAAAAATATAAACGAACAGGCTAATTATAATACAGTGAGTTTAAACGAGCTTGGTTTTGAAAAATCAAACATAAAAGTACAAGCTTATATGGCTACTCCTGAATTAATCCAAGGTTACGAAGACACTCGAAATATACCTGGAAATAAAAATGGTACTTCTAAACTTGGACCCCATTTACGCTTTGGAACAGTAAGCATAAGAGAAATGATAAAAAAAGCTATAGCTCAAAAAAACGAAGTGTTTTGGTCCGAACTTATATGGAGAGAGTTTTTTATGCAAATTCTTTGGCATTTTCCATATACTCAAAATGCTTGCTTTAAACCCAAGTATGACCAAATTGAATGGCGTAATAACGAGCAAGAATTTGAAAAATGGAAAAACGGAAAAACCGGATATCCGCTCGTTGATGCTGGTATGAGAGAGCTAAATACCACAGGATATATGCATAACAGAGTACGTATGCTTGTGGGTAGTTTTTTATGCAAACACTTACTTATTGACTGGCGCTGGGGTGAAGCTTACTTTGCTGAAAAATTATTAGACTATGAACTTTCATCAAATATTGGAAACTGGCAATGGGTAGCGGGTACTGGTGTTGATGCTGCTCCTTACTTTAGGATTTTTAATCCTACTACTCAAATTCAAAAGTTTGATAAAAATCATGTTTATATTAAGCGCTGGGTTGCTGATTTGAATGAATTAACTTACCCAACTCCAATGGTAGATCATAAAATGGCTCGTGAGCGTTGTTTGGCAACTTATAAACTTGCACTAGACAGACATTAATTATAATATAAAGAATTTACAAGCTTATAAAATCTAAGTTTTTTTATACCTTTATTTTTTAGATCGTACCCTTGTAATTAAATATACAAGGGTTTTTAAATTATAAAAATTAGCATATTAAATTATAAAATGGATAAAGTAAATAAGTATATCGAAATTGCTACTGATAAAGTGGTATTTTTTGCTCCTAAAATAGTTATTGCAGCACTTCTTTTATGGATTGGATTTAAACTCATTAAAAAAGTTGACAAAATCGTAAATAAAAGTTTGGTTAAAATGCAAGTATCTGATACTATGCGCCCTTTTATCCTTTCATTGTTATCTACCGTATTAAAAATAACCTTATTACTCATTGCAGTTTCAATTTTAGGCGCCGAACTTTCTGGTCTTGCAACAATTGTTGCCGCTATGGGGTTTGCTATTGGCTTATCGTTACAAGGTAGTTTGGGTAATTTTGCTTCGGGTATACTTATTTTATTTTTAAAACCTTATAAAGTAAATGACTGGATTGAAGTTGAAGATAAGTTTGGTAAAGTTGAAGAAATCGGAATATTTAGTACACTCATTTCAACTCCAGGGAGCAAAACATTAATTGTTCCCAATTCTAAAATTACTGATGGTGTAGTTACTAATTTTTCAAAAAAAGGTATTGTACGCTTGGAATTAAATGTACACATCCCCTACAGTGAAGATTTTCCTAAGGTAAAAAGTATCATAGAAAGAGAATTATTAGTAATTCCCTCAGTACTAAATGAACCAGCTCCCGAAATTGGTATAGAAACTTTTGACACACACAACATACAACTAGCCGTTCGTCCATTTGTTTTACCAAATAATTATTGGATTGCTACCTTTGATACGCATGAAGCTATAAAAAAAGCATTTAACGAAAATAACATTCAAGTTGCCTACTCTGAAGGTATTGAACTTGGATTGATTGGTAAATAGACTCTTAAAAACATACCTTTAGGACTTAATATAATATTTGTGATACAATATGTGTAGTGATAACCATATCCACATTCAATTAAAGTAATTACCTCATAGTTAACCATATGTTTTTATTTTAAAACGATATGATTAACTATGAAGAATTGTAGTTGGTATATTTGTTGCTATTGTTACTTTCTATGAAATCAACTACTTTTTTTCGGATACTATCACTACTCTTCTTTTATACTTCTGCCAAAGCACAAGTTACAGAGGTATTTATTAACCCAACATGTCAAAAATTTTTAGGCAATGTTTCTGAACTAAATAGAGATCTCTATTTCAATATTCATAACGCTACATCTGATACTGAAATGGAAATATTAATGAGTCAATATAATGTAAACAAAGGTCGCATGTTTTGGGGACCATTTGCCGATGCAAAAAGTAAAACAAAACAGGTAGGTAACTATCCATTTAGTAATAGTAATAAAGTTGAAAAAGCATTTAATGTAGTCCAAAATGTAGCTACGGCACATCCTAGAGATGCATTTGTTAGTGGTATGGATACAAAAAAAGCAGCTAAATGGGCTGTTGAATATTATACGCATCATGTAAATGAACGTCCCGCATTTTTTGAACCTATGAATGAACCCTTTGTACATGCCAAAGATTTTCATGATGGTGGCTGGGACCCTGCAAAGCAAGCTAAAACAAAAAAACAAATGGCAGAGTTATTTGCCGAATGTGGAAAAGCTTTTCACAAAGCACCTGCTCTTGCTAACATGAAAGTAGTTGGATATTCATCAGCTTGGCCTTCGATGGAGTTAAACAACTTTGAACATTGGAATGACAATATGAAAATGTTTATGGATACTGCTGGTGAACATATGGATGCTTTTGCTACTCATTTATATGATGGAATTAATGTTGAAGGACAAGATAATATTAGATCGGGTAGTAATACCGAAGCTATTTTAGATTTAATTGAAGCTTATAGCTTTGTCAAATGGAATAAAATAAAACCTCATGCCATTACCGAATATGGTGCTATTGAAAAAGGCTATGCTCCCGAATATAGTGATGCCAAGAGTATTCAAACTGTACGCTCTATTAATCATATATTATTTAGTTTACTAGATCGCGAAGATCGTATGTTAATTTCAATCCCTTTTATAACAGGAAAAGCAACATGGCATATCAATCAAAAAAATAATTATCAACCTTATCAAGCTGTTTTGTGGAGGCCCTTAAATATTGAAAAAACTGCTGATCCTAATAAACCTATATTGAGTGATTGGAAATTTACTTCGCGTATTCATTTTTATGATTTATGGAAAGATGTTAAAGGGAAACGTGTTGCTATTCACTCCTCCAACCCAGATATTCAAACTCAAGCATTTTTACATGAAAAAAAATTACAAGTAGCTCTTAGCAATTTAGATGACAAAGAACAAGTTATTGATTTACATATCATTAATTCTGCTTCAAAAATTAAAAAAGTAACTACCAAAGGTTTAAAGATTTTTGATCAAGAAAAACCCATCTTTTTTACAGAAAAAAACAAAAACACACCAAGCAGCATAACACTATTACCACATGAAACTGTTATTTTGACTTACGAATTTAAATCTGAAATCAATTTTACATCCAAAGAGATAGTTACTAATACCTACTCTAAAACCTATTTAAAAGAAATTAAACCAAACACTCCTATTGATTTTACATTTACTAATACTCCTGTAGGTAAAGGTCATGCCGTATTAAAAATGGGTATTGGTCGTAAACACGGTAAGTCGAAAAAACCAGAAATAGTAATCAATGGTAATAAAGTAAGTGTTCCCGATAACTGGAAAGGTTACGACCAAGCTAGTAGAGATGATTTTTTTGGAGTTATTGAAATCCCTTTTGCCACTTCATTATTACAAAAAGAAACAAAAGTTAGCGTAACATTTCCAGATGAAACTGGAAAAATAAGTTCTTTAATTATACAAACTGCTATAAATTCGAATTAACTATTAAAAGTCTATTTAGTCTATGAGCTATTGCAGACAAGTCTAAACTATTTTTTTATGTTTCACAACTCCTTAATGAAGTTTGAACACGGAATCATTGATCAGTAAACTACCTCGGAGTATTATACCTTTTGACGTTCTAATAAATAAAAAACTAAAAGAAAAGGCTTTCTTTAAAGTATCTAAGTACATTGTGCTTTTATTTAATAAAAATTATACTGAAATTAGCTAAAAAACACGTGCGAGCTAAAAAAATTGTATTATCAGGCGGACCAAGTTCTGGAAAAACTACATTAATTAATGAATTAGAAAGACTTGGCAAATATTGTTTTCATGAAGTATCACGTGAATTAATTCGCGAGGCTCAAAAAAAGGGAATAGAACAACCATTTTTAACTCACCCTAAACAATTTAATGAAGAAATTTTAAACAGTAGAATTCTTCAATATACAAATGCCGAAAAAATTAGCCAGGACTTTTGTTTTTTTGACCGAGGTCTAATTGATGTAATTGCCTATATAGATTATGCTAAACAACCTATACCCAAAAGTTTTTCTTCAGCATGTAAAACCTACCTTTATGATACCGTTTTTTTATTACCCCCATGGGATGAAATTCATACTCAAGATACAGAACGGTATGAAACATTTGAACAAGCAAAAATTATATATGAATGCTTAAAAAAAAATTATATAGCCTACGGATATCATATCATTGAGGTGCCTACTGGTAAAGTTTCTGATCGGGTTTCTTTTATTTTAAAGCACTGCTTATGAATACACCCAAAACCATATTAAAGCATTATTGGGGATATAATGGTTTTAGACCAAAGCAACAAGAAATCATACAATCCATACTTAACAAAAAAGACACCCTAGTACTTATGCCAACTGGTGGTGGTAAATCCATTTGTTATCAAGTACCTGCATTAGTGAACAATGGGATTTGTATCGTTATATCCCCTTTGATAGCTTTAATGGAAGATCAAGTAACTCAATTAAAAAACAAAGGAATAAAAGCAATGATGCTTCCTAGTGGGACTGCTTTTTCTGAATTAGATATACTACTAAACAATTGTATATACGGAAATTACAAATTCCTATATGTATCTCCAGAGCGTTTACAACAAGAATTAGTAAAGGAACGAATTCAAAAAATGAATGTTTCATTAATTGCAGTTGATGAAGCGCATTGTATTTCTCAATGGGGCCATGATTTTAGACCCTCCTATTTACTACTAAGTCAAGTTCGAGAAATGCTTCCTAATACCCCTGTAATGGCACTAACCGCTACCGCTACAAAACAGGTACAGGATGATATTATAACCCAGTTAAATTTTAAAAGTTATCAATTATTTAAAACCTCATATAAACGTAACAATTTAAGTTATGGTATTTATAAAACTAAAGATAAAAAATACTTATTACTACAAATTGTAAACAAACAAAAGGGAGCAACTATAATATATGTACCTCGAAGAAATGCTACAGAAAAAATAGCCGACTACTTAGCTAATCACAATATTAGGTGTGTTACCTACCACGGTGGTTTACATTCAAAAACAAAGCAGTTAAATTTTGAATTATGGATGAAAAATAAAGCTCAAGTAATGGTAGCTACTAATGCTTTTGGAATGGGGATTGACAAATCCGATGTGCGTACCGTGGTGCATATGCATATTCCGCAAAGTATTGAAAGTTATTTTCAGGAAGCCGGTAGAGCTGGACGTGATGGCGCTCCTGCTTATGCGCTTTTATTACAAACAGGAAATGCTATACAAAAATTAAAAAATCAATATCACTCCCAAACTCCGGATATTGATTTTATAAAATATACATACAGGAAATTATCAAGCTATTTACAAATAAGTTATGGAGAAGGTGAAGAACAAACCTATTACATTGAATTTTCAAAATTTTGTGAGCGATACCAACTATCCAAATCTAAAGTATATGCTACTTTTAAAATTTTAGATAAAAACGGGATTTTAAATTTTACTGAAGTGTTTAAAGAAGCTTCACAATTTCAAATACTTATTTCAATTGGACAATTGCATATTTTTATAGACCAAAACCCTAACTACGAACCTATTTTTAGTCAAATAGGTCGTAGTTATCCAGGTGTTTATGTAGAACCTGTATCCATAGATTTAGAAAAAATTTCACAATCCCTTAAAATATCATTAAATAACTTAGTCGAAAAACTTACAAAACTGGCTGCGCAAGAAATTATTTATTTTCACAACGAAACCTATGATAGTAAATTAGTTTATTTACAGCCCCGAGAAGATGAAATAGCTATTAATGGAATTTCTAAATACATAAAATTTCATTTAGAAAATAAACTTCAAAAAATACAAAAAGTAATTACTTATGTAGAAGATAATGAAAATTGTAAATCGATTCAATTACTAAACTATTTTGGAGAAGCATCCGATCCATGTGGTGTATGTTCTGTTTGTATAAAAAATAAAGCAAAACCAACAATTAATGATACCTTAATTAAAGAAGCTATAAAACAAAGCTTAGCTCTTAAAGCACAAGATTCTCGTTCAATTTTGGCAAATTTACAATATGCCGAAGTTGACCTAATTCGTATCTTGCGTAGCTTAATGGAAGATGGTGTAATAGCCATTCAACCGGATAATACTTATAAATTAATACAAACATGAAAAAACTAAAAATAGTTTTTATGGGAACGCCTGATTTTGCAGTAGCTACCTTAAAAAATTTAGTTGAAAACAAGTATAAAATAGTTGGCGTTATCACTGCTCCCGATCGCCCTGCTGGAAGAGGTCAAAAATTACGTGCTTCGGCAGTAAAAACCTATGCCGAATCCATAAACCTACCCGTATTACAACCTACCAATTTAAAAGCCACAGATTTTCTTGAAGAATTAAAAAATTTAGAAGCTGATCTACAAATAATTGTAGCCTTTAGAATGTTACCCAAAGTAGTTTGGGCTATGCCTAAATTAGGAACCTTTAATTTACATGCTTCATTATTACCTGAATATAGAGGTGCTGCACCAATAAATTGGGCCGTTATTAATGGAGAAACAGTAACTGGAAATACTACCTTTTTTATTGATGAAAAAATTGATACTGGAAATATAATTTTACAACAAAAAGTAGCTATAGCTACTACCGATACCGCTGGAGTTTTACATGATAAGCTAATGGAACAAGGTGCACAATTGGTATTACAAACAGTTGATTTAATTGAACAAGGGAATATCAATACTCAAGCACAACCAGATAAAGAACCTAAAACAGCTTATAAATTAACAAAAGAAAACACTAAAATAGATTGGTCCAAAAACGGTGAGGTAATTTACAATTTAATAAGAGGTTTAAGCCCCTACCCTTCAGCATGGTGTTATTTAAATGATAAAGACAAACAACAACAAATAAAAATTTTAAATGCTTCATTTCAAAAAAACAAGCATAGTAAAACTTTTGGGACATTAAAAATAATAGATAAAAAGATTTGTGTTTTTGTTAAAAATGGAATCATTTATATAAATAAAATGCAACTCCCTGGCAAAAAAGCAATGGACAGTAAGGATTTACTTAATGGATATGTCTTTGATGAAAATGCATTTTTACAGTAAAAACTACCATTTCAAACGTTTTAATAGGTAGTTTTATTAACAATCACTATGTTTTATTAACAATAAGCCCTAAAACCTATGCTATCACTTGCATGAGAGCAAAAAGCATATAATTTTGTGTAAGTCTAATCACATAAACGATTAAACACTATACTAATTTTTAAATCGGTAATTATGAATAAAACAGAATTAATTGAAAGCATGGCTGAAAGTGCAGGTATAACTAAAGCTGCAGCAAAAGTTGCTCTAGAGACTTTTTTAGGTGATGTTGAAAAAACTTTAAAGCAAGGAGGTCGTGTATCACTTGTTGGATTTGGATCTTGGTCAGTTTCTGAAAGAGCTGCTAGAGATGGAAGAAATCCTCAAACAGGTAAAACAATAAAAATTGCTGCTAAAAATGTAGTAAAGTTTAAAGCAGGTTCTGAATTATCTGCTTCAGTAAACTAACAAATATTTTTTATTACAAAAAAGGAGCTTTTTTAAGGCTCCTTTTTTTATAGATTCAATTCTAATACTTCTTCAAAAGTTTTATTTTTTAATTACTTAAAATTGAGTAGGCTCTATTGACTTAAGTTCGATTATAATTTAATACTTGTTGTTATGTATATGTAAAGTGATCCAGAAGATGATAATCTTAATTTTGTTAAGACACTTTCTTTAATGTTGACCAAGTTCTCGATACATTTTTATACTATTTATTTAAAAAAATACTCGAACTAGTAATTTATTTTAATTTCACCTCTTTATCCATTTCAAAATAATTAAACTGACAAACCAATTTATCATAAAAACTAGTATTGAAAACTTAAACTACATAATCTTTTTTGGTTTTTTTGAGATTTTTTAGCCTATAAACCCTAAAATAAAATCAGTATTTTTAATTTTTATTTAGTTTATATTAATAAATATTTAGTTTTTGTTCAACCATAAATCATTAGTTTTTAATCATATGCTAATTATTTAAGGGTTTAAGTGTGATTATTTCAATAAAAATTGCTTTGTATTGAATTTTAATATAAATTTATGTAATAATTACTTTTCGTAACATACTAAACAAAACTATCATAAAAATGTTATTAACTAAACCAAAAACAGGGAGTGTACTTGTTGCCGAACCTTCTATAATAGGTGACGTATCATTTCAACGCTCGGTTGTTTTAATTGCGGATCATAGCGGTAATGGCTCTATTGGTTTTATAATGAACAAACCGCTTACATATACTTTAGCTGACGTTATTCCTAATATTACTAATGAATTTAGAATTTTTAATGGAGGACCTGTTGAGCAAGATAGCTTATATTTTATACATAAAATACCTCATTTAATACCCAATAGTGTCGAAATTTGCTCTAATATATTTTGGGGTGGTGATTTTAATGTAGTTGCTGAATTAATAATACAAGGAAAAATATCTCCTGAAGATATTAAATTTTTTCTAGGATACTCAGGTTGGTCATCAGATCAATTGAATGAAGAAATGAATTCCAATATATGGGTTGTTGTAAATTCTAACTTATGCGATATGATATCAAAACCAACTCAGGATTTTTGGAGAGAATATATGCTTGACCTTGGTGGAGAATATTTACTTTGGGCAAATTCACCTGATAATCCTTCTGATAACTAAATTATTTTTTTAATCTAATATCAAAATTTAATAAACTCAAAACCTTTTTAGTTACATCAGTTGAATATTGTTTTTTACGATATTTTGTTACTGATGTAATTCCGCCTATAACATTAGTTATAAATAATTCATCAGCTTTTTGAAGTTCAAAAGCTGAAATAGAATCTTCTTCAATTTTAAGTTCTTTATTATTTTTAAGAATTCTAAGGATTTGTTTTTTTAATACTCCGCTTATACATCCATCAGCTGTAGGAGGTGTTTTAATTAGGCTTCCTTTTACAAGAAATATATTCCCATTAGTAGCTTCAATAACTTTTTTATCGGTATTTAAAAGTAGCATATTTGCAAAGTTATTTTCTTTTGCAAAAATTCCGGCTAATACATTTAGCACTCTATTATTTGTTTTAAGTGTTGAAAGTAGATCTTTTGCTACCATATGATCTTTAAACAATTCGATTTCATAAGCATTACTTTCTATTTCATTTAAAGCATAAAAAGGCTGATCAATTTTAGCAACACTTATAAAAAATCCTACATTGTTTTTTTGAGGTGTATACAAACCTTCACTATCTCTAAAAACATTTAATTTTACACGTACACTTTGATTTTTCGGTATACCATGACTAGCTACTGTATCTAGTATTTGTTTTTCCAGATATTCTAATGTAAAATCCATAGGAATGCGCATTCGTAAAATACGCATAGATGCCATTAAACGGAAATAATGATCTTCCAAAAATAAAATGACATTCCCATTTACTCGAATAGTTTCGAACACTGCATCACCATAGGCATAACCTCGGTTAAAAACACTTAAGTTTGCTTGCGCATTAGATACTATTTTTCCATTAAAATTAATCATAAAAAAAGTCCCTTAAAATAAGGGACAAATATACAGTTATAAAAAGTTATTTTTTCTATACTGAACCAATAACATGCTTTAAATTTCCTATTGTATTTTCCCAAAGCATTTTATTTTCTTCTAACTCATCATCATCAGAATAATCAGTAACCATTAAGGATACATCTTTAGTAATCTCATCAACTTGTATGCGAATTTCAAAAAAATAATCTTCGTCTTCATCATCTAACCATTGAAAACGTACTTTTTCATTATTTTTTTTTGATAGTAATTTAGCTTGTTCTTCACTATCATCCCATATGAATGTATATAGCTCACCTCGTGAATTCACATTATCGGCAAACCATTCAGATAAGCCTGAAGGCGATGATATATAGTTATATAGCATTTGAGGAGATGCATGTATAATGAATTCTAATTCATATTTAATTTTACTAGACATAATCAATTATAATGTTAAGGAAACAATATATAGATTAATTATTGACCACACAAAAATCACGATAAAATATTTTACTCAATTTGTTTTTGGAGAATTGATATATCTTACTATATTTGCACCCGCTAACAGGCTAGGTATATATTTAGTATTAGCAAACAAAATGGCGAGGTAGCTCAGTTGGTTAGAGCGTCGGATTCATAACCCGGAGGTCACGAGTTCAAATCTCGTTCTCGCTACTATAAAACCCCTTGAATTTTCAAGGGGTTTTTGTTTTTTTTACAATCTATTAATTTATTGAAGTGGGATCAAGTAATATTATTGGGGAGTAGCCAAAATTAAGCATATAATTTAGTTAACCTGTAGAGGAAGAATTTTACAT
>CANMLG010000014.1 GCA_947498765.1 uncultured Aquimarina sp. | reverse complement strand
CAGTACGTATGCGAACGTAAAAATGAGCAGAAAAATGAATAAATGTAAAACATTAATAAACAGCAAATTATTTTTACGCTAGCCACAAGCAGTAAAAACCGACTAAAATGGAAGAAAAACCAAGAATTTCGAGATTAACTGCAATTATTACGCAATTACAATCAAAACGAGTTTTAACAGCAAAGGAAATTGCGGAAAAACATAATGTTAGCATCAGAACAATTTATCGAGATATAAGAACTCTTGAAAAATCAGGAATTCCGATAGTTACAGAAGAAGGAAAAGGTTATTCTATTATGGAGGGATATAAAATTCCACCTGTAATGTTTACCCAAGAAGAAGCAAATGCACTTATTACAGCTGAACAATTAATTAAGAAGAACAAAGATCAATCGTTAACAGAGCATTACGAAAGTGCTATAACCAAAATAAAATCAGTTTTAAAATACAATCAAAAAGAAAAAACTGAATTACTAACTAATAGATTACAAGTCCGTAACAATCATAAAAATGAGAAAACAAGTAATTATCTCATTAAACTTCAATCTACAATTTCAAATTGCCAAGTAATAAAAATTGACTACTTATCATTAGAAAATAATAGAACGATAAGAGAAATAGAAGCATTTGCTCTTTATACAACACAAGAAAACTGGATACTTATCGCTTTTTGCAGACTTAAAAATGATTTTAGAGCATTTAGACTTGATTGTATTGAGAAATTGGAAATTTTAAAACAACATTTTGAACCTCATAAAATGACTTTAGAAGAATACCTTGAAAAATGCAGAGAAAAATATAAAACCACCCCTGACATACCTTTGGCACAAGGCTAATTTACTTTTGCAATAAATTATAAAAATACAAACAATAAAAATTGAATCTTTTAACATCATCGGAATCTCAATAAGAACAACAAACGAAAACGGACAAGCCTCTAAAGAAATTGCGGAACTATGGCAAAAATTTATTTCCGAAAATATAATATCTAAAATTCCGAATAAAATAAGTAACGATATTTATTCATTAGACACAGAATACGAAAGTGACCACACAAAACCCTACACAACAATTTTGGGATGTAAAGTGGAAAATTTAGATAGTATTCCAAAACGGAATGGTTGGTAACTCTTTTAAAGGAGGTAATTATATAAAAACTTCGACAAAAGGAGATTTAATGCAAGGTCTAATTGTAAACCATTGGGCAAAAATATTTGAAATGGACTTGGAAAGAATTTATACCGCAGACTTTGAAATTTTTGGAGAAAAAGCCCAAAATCCATCAGATGCCGAAGTAGATTTCTATGTTTCCATTAAATATTAACTAAAAATATGCAAATAAAAAAGTTTGAAATAAATACAGACCCAAGAGTAGAAATAGTCTTTGCTAATTATCCCGACTTTGTTCGAGATAAAATGCAATTTTTGAGAGATTTGGTTTTAGAAACAGCAAGAGAAATAAAAGAAATTTCAAAATTAGAAGAAACTTTAAAATGGGGAGAGCCAAGTTTTTTAACAAAAAACGGAAGTACTTTAAGAATAGATTGGAAAGAAAAATCACCTGAGCAGTATGCTATGTATTTCAAATGTACAAGCAGATTAGTTGATACTTTTAGATTGGTTTTCGATAACAAATTTAAGTTTGAAGGAAGCCGAGCAATTGTATTTCATTTAAATGAAAAAATTCCTATTGAAGAATTAAAAGAATGTATAAAAGCAACTTTAACCTATCATAAAGTAAAACATTTGGAAACATTGGGAATATAAAAAAAGCCAGTGGCTAACAATGGTAACCGTTGCACAAGCCCTTAATTTTACAAAATAAGCTTTAAAATAAGCAATTCTAAGAGGTCATATTTTATACTT
>CANMLG010000013.1 GCA_947498765.1 uncultured Aquimarina sp. | reverse complement strand
ATCAACCATCAACCATCAACCATCAACCATCAACCATCAACCATCAACCATCAACCATCAACCATCAACCATCAACTGTCAACTGTCAACTGTCAACTGTCAACTGTCAACTGTCAACTGTCAACTTGTATGTTAGAAACCTATGGTATTTTTTAATGCATATCCTTTTTTAAATTTTTAACCCAAATGTTAGCCTAAAATTGGAAAATGTGCTTGTTCGCGCAGTACGTTTTCCAATTGATTACAACAAAAAAACAAAACAAAGCTTTTATCCATCTACCTATGTAAACACATTAAATATTAAGCATTACAATCAATAGTTTATTTAACAGTAACCACAACTAAAACATATACAATATGATACTTTCAACAACAGATTATATTCCAAATAAAGAAATTAATGAAATTTTAGGTGTAGCTCGAGGGAGTACCGTTAGAGCCAGAAATGTGGGACGCGATATTTTTGCTGGCCTTAAAAATATTGTTGGTGGTGAAATTAGCGAATACACCAAACTACAAGCAGAATCACGCGAACAGGCCATGCAGCGCATGCAGCAAGATGCCAAACGCCTAGGTGCGGATGCCGTTATCAATGTTCGCTTAACTACATCTATGGTAATGCAAGGTTGTTCTGAAATTTTAGCTTATGGTACGGCTGTAAAAATCAACGCCTAATGAAACATATTGAACTTATGATTTTAGGCATGAATGGCTTACTCGGTGGCGGACTTATTATTCTGTTGATTTATTTTATTTTCTATCAAATGAAACAACGAAAAACAGAGGATTTTGAAAAACGGGATAATTAGATCGCTTTGATTTAATGAATTAAGTACAAACAAAACACTTTTGGAAAAAGTAACAGAAATTAAAAATAGTATTCCAATAATTGAAGATAAGATTGCCTTCATATGTAAAACCTATGATGTGACATCAGATGAATTACTTTTAGAACTCATTCGATTTTTAGACTTAATTTTCCATACAAATAAAAATTTAAGTCCTTCACACATTGTTGACTTGGTTTGGCATGAATTCATTTTATTTACTCGTTTTTATCATCATTTTTGTAATAAACATTATCAACGTTTTATACATCATACACCAGGAGGCAAAGAATACCCTAAGGTTTTTAAAAAAACCATCCATTTATATATAAAAAAATACGGGCGGCCTCACCCAAAAATATGGGGAGATTTAGCAACAAAAGAATGGAAAGACATCAACTGTGGTTCGTGTCATAACTAAAAACTAACACATATGTATTTCGAAGGAACTATTACAATTGACCCATCGCAACTAACAAAAATAAATCGTGTAAAACCGACAAAGGCATTTAGGAAGTTTTTACATAGTTTAACACTTGGAGTTGTTTCTGATAAAGAAGAGCAAGAAACCTTTACCGCAGTTTCTATTTTACAACAAATTAACGCTAGCTTTAGAAATTTAGGGGTTACAAATATTATTAAATTATCACATGATGATATCGACTTTTATCATGATAAAGAAGGAAAAGAAAATGATTTAAAATTAGCTTTAGATAAATACGAAATTGAAGTTAACGAAGCCATGTCTATTCATTTTTCTCAACTTAATTTAGTATTAGAGCATAAAGATGAGACCTTCAAATACCTTTTTGAAATAAGCATTAATAGAGATCATAAAGTTGGTGTTTATCCAATTGTTATCAAAGTTTCTGGATTATTGAATCAATTTGCTTCTGAGAATTCAAAAGAAGAAATTAAAAAAGTGGTTCAATATCAAGAAGTTTTTGATTTGTTTAAAAAACAAAAGCATGATGAATTCGAACGTTATTTAGAGAAAATTAAATTTGAAATCAAACATCAAATTGCTGCTGATGACATCGAAGTATTTATAAAAACAAAATACATATTACCAACAAAAAAAATAGCTTCTAAAAAAGAATATACCCCTAACACAACGAGAGGTGGTGCTTATGGAGGCTACTATGGTTTTGATAACTATATTTTTTACAGTCTTATTTGGTCCGATGTTATGCACGACCATCATACTGTAATACATCAATCTCATTTTGAAAATGAACATGGCGAAGATTTAGGTTATGCCGAAGAAATTAATTCAAGTCATGAAATTTTTAATAGTGAAGCTAATACGGATAGTTTAGTTACTGAAACTTTAAGTCATGACCCTATTAGTATTAACGAACCTGATGAAATTGATACTACTGATGATTCCTCATCTAGTTGGTTTGATTTTGGGGATTGGAGTAGTGATTCTGATAGTTCCTCTAGCTGGAGTTCTTGCTCGTCATGCTCCAGTTGTTCATCATGCGGAGGTGACTAACACATAATAAATTAACTAACAACTTAAAACGAACACATTGGAACAACTATCTCACATCGTCTTTTCGCCTGTAAATAGCATACTTACCATATTAATGCTATTACTTATTGTATACTGGTTATTTACCATGATTTCGGGTATTGATTTTGAATATGATGTGGATATTGACATTGACGCAGATGTAGACATTGATGTGGATGCTGATATCGACACCCATACTAGTATCGAAGGTGGCAATCTGGATTTTGAAGATGTAGCTAATGCCGAACTTAATAAAGAAGATGTGGTACCCAACCGCCGTAAACCACTAAAATGGTGGCAAATTGTACTCATCTATTTCAATTTTGTTGGGTTGCCCTTTATGTTTACGTTTACAAGCTGGATTTTTATTTGGTGGCTATGTACCACCATAACAACTACATTAACCCATACCTACAACAACAGCTTTGGTTTTATCATTTTTATTGCGGGAATTATTCCGTCATTATTTCTGACTAAAATTTTTACGACTCCTTTTAAAAATTTCTTTATCAACCTGAATAAGGATGGTGACAAACCCATTGATTTATTGGGTCGAAAAGGAAAAATGCTTTCCACTATTAAAGAAAGTAAAATGGGATCTGCTGAAGTCCTGGCCGAAGGGAACCCTATGACTATTTATGTAAAATCACTACATGGAGAACAAATCAATTACCACGAAAATATATTAATTATAAAACAATCAGCCGATAAAAACTATTACTACGTAAAAACTTATAACGATTAAACTTTCTTAAACTATGAACAACATTTTACAACTTATTGCTATTGGAATAGGATTACTCGTATTCCTGATCATTGTATACTTTGCTATTATTGCAATGTTTTACAAAAAAGTCCCTCAAGGTCAAGCCTTGGTACGTACCGGTTTTCAAGGGACTAAAGTGGCTACCGATAAAGGAATGTATTCGGTTCCTGTATTTCACCGATTGGAAATTATGGATATTTCGGTTAAAAAAATTCAAATTGAGCGTCTAGGAAATGACGGTTTGGTATGTAAGGATAACATGCGTGCCGATATCAAAGTTGCTTTTTTTGTACGTGTGAATAACGAAGTAGACTTTATTAAAAAAGTAGCACAAACCATTGGTTGCGAAAGAGCCTCGGACATATCCACTTTAGAAGAATTATTTGAAGCTAAATTCTCCGAAGCTTTAAAAACTGTAGGTAAAAAATTTCAATTCACCGAATTGTATGAGGCACGTAGAGAATTTCGTGATGAAATTGTAGACATTATTGGAACAGACCTTAATGGATATACCTTGGAAGATTGCGCCATTGATTACCTAGAGCAAACTCCGGTGACCTATTTAAAACCTGATAACATTTTGGATGCGGAAGGAATTAAAAAAATCACCGAATTAACGGCCGCTCAAAACATGAAAGCCAATTTAATTAAACGTGATGAGGAAAAGGTGATCCGTAAACAAGATGTGGAAGCTAGAGAAGCTATTTTAGAGTTAGACAAACAACTTGCCGAAAAAGAAGAACAACAAAAGCGCGAAATAGCCAATATTAAAGCTAGAGAAGAAGCGGAAACCTTAAAAGTATCAGAAGAAGAGCGTTTAAAGGCTGAAACTGCTCGTATTATTACTGAAGAAAAAGTAAAAGTTGCCGAAGAAAACATGGAGCGACAAATTATTGTAGCTTCTAAAAACAAGCAACGTACCGATGCTGTGGAAACTGAACGTGTTGAAAAAGACCGTATGCTTGAAGCTACCGAACGTGAACGCATAGTAACCTTGGCCCAAATTGAAAAAGAAAAAGTAGTCGAAGTTGAAAAGAAAAATATTCAAGATGTCATCAGAGACCGGGTTACTTTAGAAAAAGGTGTGGTTGAGGAGCAGGAAAACATGAAGGATATTGAAGCCTTTAAAACTGCAGATCGCCAGAAACAAGTTAAAATTACTATAGCTCAAGCAGAAGCAGAAGAAGCTTTGATTAAAACCACCAAAGCAGCTGAAGCACAAAAAGAAGCGGCAAAACAAAAAGCTCAAGAAATTAATATTGAAGCGCAAGCCCAAAAAGAAGCTAGTGAAAAAGAAGCGGAAGCTCGTAAAACATTAGCCGAAGCAACTGCCAAGGAAGAAGCTGTTATTGGAATGTCTGAAGCTCAAGTAATGCATGCTAAAGCTGATGCCAATGAACGACAAGGTATTGTTGAAGCTACCGTTATTGAGAAAAAAGCCAAAGCTGAAGCTGCTGGTATTTTAGCTAAAGCTGAAGCGAATAAAGAAGAAGGTATTGCTGAAGCAGAAGTTATCAAAGAAAAAGCCTTAGCAAAAGCTATTGGTGATAAAGAAATCGCTTTAGCCGAAGCTGCTGGTATTGAAGAAAAAGCAGAAGCTATGAAAAAACTTGACGGTGTGGGTAAAGAGCATGAAGAATTCAAGTTGCGTTTAGACAAAGAATTACAAGTGGACTTAGCCGAAATTAATATCCAAAAAGAAATTGCTTACGCGCAAGCTGATGTTATTGGTGCTGCCTTAAAAGCCGCTAATATTGATATTGTTGGTGGAGAAACCATGTTCTTTGATCAAATTATTGGACAGATCACCAAATCAAAAGGAATAGACCGTTTAGTAAACCATTCAGATAATATTACTCAGGTTAAAGATGCTATTTTAGGAAGCGATGATGTTAAAGGAAATTTATTAGATAAAGTAAAAGGCTTTGCTACTAAATACGGAATTTCATCAGAGGATATCAAAAATGTAACTATCGCAAATCTATTACTTGATTTGAAAGGCAAAACCACCGATAGTAGTGAACAAAACCTATTTAGCAACTTAGCTAATTTGGCAAAAGGATTAGGTTTATCTGATAAAAAATTAGGGTAAATATTGTTAGTATTTATCAGACAGCACAAGTGATCGGGGTGCTGTCTGATACCCTAATTGTAATTTATTAACAAATAACACACTCACTCTAATACTTTATTACAATGAAAAAAATACTCAGCTTACTAATTATAGTTACAGCCATTAGCTGTACACTATCGAACAAAAAAGATCTAGATAGTAGCAAAAACAACCTTGCTACTGAAACTGAAGCACGTGTTATTAAAATTGATACGGTAATTGATGAAGTGATTAGCAAAAAAAATGAAAAGGGTTCCATTACTACCACTAAAAAAATGACCGTATACAAAACCACAAAACATACCGATGGTTCCACCCTAACGGATCGATCTACGGTGGAAAATGTAGTATCCGAAACCACCACAAAAAATCAAGTTTGGGATAACGAAAATAATACATGGGTTACGGTAGATTGAAATAAATTATTTGAAAATGAAATTATTTAATATGTCTAAAACAAGAATAATAATTTATTCAATATCTGTTTTCGTTACCTTTCTATCAATTGATGCCTTATTATTAAAAAAAGAATATCATAAGGGTATAATATTAAAGAAGTCATATTCTAATAATACAGGACTAATCGGAGGAAGTACTGAAGGAACACCTTTCGCTCCAATTCCTGAACAAAAAACGGATCCTAATGGGTATATTTTTACAATAATAAACAAAGCAAAAGATACAATTCATTTAAAAGCAAAAAAAGAAACTTATATAAAAGCTCATCCCGGAGATTCTTTAAAATATATAAAATTCAAAGGTTATTTTACTGATCTTTTATGGAAGGTCTCAATTTTCAAAATTATGGTCAACATTAAAAATAGAATAAAATTTCACGAAGAAGAACCTACTACCAATATATTTAAAAAGTCTAAACCTATTGATATTTAATAATTATAAAAAAAATTAAAAATTGACCAACAAAAAGCAAATACACAATAGAAAATATTTAGAAACTTACCGTAAGAATCTAAGGAACAACTGCACTTCTGCGGAAGCATTTCTATGGAAATATTTGAAGAAAAGTCAATTGAGAGGAAGAAAATTTAGAAGACAACATAGCATTGGAAATTACATTACTGATTTTTATTGTCCAAAGGAAAAGTTGATTATAGAATTGGATGGTGCAATACATAATCTTCCTGAGATTATAGAAAAGGATAAAATTAGAACACAGTATTTAGAGGGCTTCGGTTTTAAAGTCATTCGTTTTGAAAACAAAATGGTCTTTGATCATTTGGATCAAGTACTTAAGGAAATTGAAAGTCATTTTAAAACCTAAGTTTCAGCTCGCTAAAACGTCCCAAAGATTCTCCTCCTTAGTAAGGAGGAGAATGAATTTCGCAAAGCGAAAGAAAGAGGTGGTAATAAATCCCCACGTAATATGTATCAGGGAGCATACACCACCCTTGATTTTTCAGAGACAAATCGTTCCCTCCTCAGGGAGGAGGGAAGCTCTTCGGAGTAACTCCAAATAAAATTTGTAGTTAAAAAATTAATGTAACGCAACATGGAACAAAACAACACAAATAGTACACAACAACTCGAAGGAGGTACATACGAGATTATCCAAAACCGTTTACAAAAACAAAAAACGGAACTGCTACAACGATTAGCACTGTTAAATGATGCCCGTAAAGAAGTTTTTGGAAGTGTTGAAACCAAATTGATTGCTAATAATCGCATCAATACCGAAAACAACTGTATTGCACGAGACATTGTAACTATTGGCGCTCATTGTATTTTTGGATATAATGTACATTTTGGTTTACGTACCGAAATGACCTTAGCCGATGTGTTTAGTATTTACACCTACGAAGAAGATCATTTTACACCTCAGCCTTTAGAGCTATTTGAAGACTCTACTTTTGTAAGCGATTTTGAAAACCTATATAAATATTACCGAAACACCATATTTTCCAAGTTTGCCATTGTTGGTAATTACTTGCATATGGTGTTTCAGTTAAGTGATAGTCCCACCGATATTAAAACCTTTAAATGGTTAATTAATGAAGGGCAACTTACTTATATTGATAACCGAAGTGAACACGAGTTTACATTTCCAAAACAACACGAATTTAATTGGACCGAGGTAACTCGTGATATGCATCGTTATGGTGATCATCCACATATTTCAATTTTAGACAAGGTTTTTGTAGAAACCATTGGAGGTGATTTAACCATTAAAATCGAAGATAACACCAACGATGGCAAAGGGATTTATAATGAATCGGTTGAGTTAGTTGACCAAACTTTGGATGACGGACAATACCGTTATGCCGATTTAGGCAACCTAATTGCTATTGAAATTAAACCCTTTCAGGAAGCCCCCCGTTATTTTGTATATAACCATAAAATTCAAGAAGTTAAAAAAATTGAAAGCATAAAAGATGCTTGCGTTTTATTACCCGATGAACAAGGCGTTATTTTTGCCGATGGGTATTACTTACAGTCTGGCGATTTTAAATTATTTGACAATGGAATTAACGATGTTAAATTTCAAGAAAAAATAAGCTCGCCAAATGGGGAGGATTATTTATATGTCTTCTACGAAAGTAAAAAAGGCTTATATGTATTAATGTCCTATAATGTGATTGAGCAACAGGTAAAAACACCTATTATTTGTAATGGCTTTACTATTTTAACTAAAGGTGAATTATGCTATTTTAAAACCGAAGATGACCAAACCAAACATCATGTAATTCAAATTTGGCAAACGCCTTTTATTAAAGGGGATGTTATTCCTTCGGAACATACAGATAACTTACTCTATAAAATAGGCAACAAAGATATTGTAAAAGCCATGGCCGAATGCCAGGGCTTAATTACTCTTTTAAACAAGGAGGATAGTTATGATGGTTTGTACGATGATATTGCTAAATTTTCAAGTGACATTACCAATAGTTATTATTGGATTAGAGAACCAGACACCTTTGATTTAGCGGTTCCCTTAGATGAAATTAACGGCGCTGCCAATGCGGCTATTGACGAGTTTGAAAAGGTTATCCAACTCCGAAAAACAGCAGAAAACACTACCAAGGAAACCAAAGCTAAAGCCGATGCTATTTTTAGTAAAATAAAAAGCAGCTCCTTTAAATCCATTGATGATTTTGTTCAGGTATTAGCCCAATTACGTAGCCTTCGCGGAGAAGTTATTGGCATGAATGATATCCGCTATGTGGACAAACAATTTATTAGCGATTTAGAAGCAGAAATTGCCGAACAAACAGATCGAATTTCGCAACGTTGTGTTCAATTTTTATTGGATGACAAGGCCCTGCTGCCCTACCATAAACGTTTAGAAGAAAAACAAACGGCACTTGAAAGTATTAAAAAAGTAATTGCCGCCAAAAAACTAGAGGAAGAAGTCAATCAAATTGCGATCGATTTGGAGATGCTTATCGACATTGTATCTAATTTGCAAATTGAGGACACCTCACATTCTACCAAAATAATTGACAACATTTCTTTGATTTTCGCCACCATTAATCAGCTTAAAGCGGGAATAAAAAACAGCATAAAATCATTAGGCAGTAAGGAAGCTACTGCCGAATTTGGCGCGCAATTAAAACTGGTTGATCAAAGTATTATTAACTATTTAGATATTGCTAGTACTCCCGAAAAAACGGACGAATTACTCAACAAGGTTTCGGTTCAGCTAGAAGATCTAGAGGGGCGGTTTGCTGATTTTGAGGATTTTATTTCTCAAATTATTGAGAAACGCGAAGAAGTTTACAATGCCTTTGAAACTAGAAAAAACAGCTTAATTGAGGCTCGAAACAAAAAAGCAGTTGCCTTAGAAAATTCTGCAAACCGAATTTTAAAAGGAGTCACCAAAAAGGCATTGAGTTTTGCCAGTGTTGCCGAAATCAATGGTTATTTTGCTTCGGATTTAATGATTAATAAGCTTAGAGATATTATTGAAAGCTTACAAAAATTAGATGATGCTGGTAAGGCGGAAACTATTGAAACTACGTTAAAGGTTGCTAAGGAAGATGCCACTCGAAAACTTAAGGACAAACAAGATTTATATGAGGATGGCGAGAATGTTATAAAACTGGGTAAGCACAAGTTTGGCGTTAATAAACAAGCATTAGATTTAACTATTGTATACAAAGACGATGCGTTACAATACCATTTAACGGGGACTGATTTTTATCAAGAAATTGAAAACGAAATCCTTCTTAAATCAAAAAAATATTGGAATCAAGAATTAATTTCCGAAAATGAAAACGTATATCGATCAGCCTATTTAGCTTACAAGGTATTTTCCAACAATCCAAAAGAAAGCTTAGAAAAGCAAACGGAAGAAGACTTACTACAACTTATACAAACCCAAAGCAGTAAAAATTATGCCGAAGGCTATGTGAAAGGCGTACATGATATTGATGCCGCTAAAATTTTAAAGGTGTTAGTTACTAAAAATCATGATTTAGGTCTGCTGCGTTTCTCGCCAATTACTCGAGCTCATGGGCAGTTTTTTTGGCACAGCTTAGCAGACGAACAAAAAGAGTATTGGAATCAAAAAATTAAAGCTTCGGGCGAGGTACGGGCTGTTTTTCCTGAAAGTACTGCCTACCAAAGCATCATTTCGGAGTTAGCAGTGTATATATCCACTGCACAAATCCTTGAAAAAAATGTGGCAACGCCTACAACAAATTCACTTTTTACTGAAACCGCTGTAGCTTCCTACTTATTTTATGAGTTACAAACTGATACTATTTTTTGCATAAGTCAAACTGCTCAAGAAATACATGATGCTTTTATCAAGGAAATAAAAAATAAAAAGGGAAATACTTCCTTTAAAAAATCGCTTGAAAATACTAGGCAACAACATGGTATTCACGAAACCATACAATTAGCGCTGCAATGGGTTACTTCGTATATAAAAATAGCTCATTCAAATTTACAAGCCTACGCACATGAGGTTGTTTGTTTACTTTTGTTTAAAGATGCCTCAACGGCCGATGTGATTCATGTGAATCCTTTGCAAATTATCGAAAACTTAAAAGGAAGTCACGCCTCAATATCCGAAGGCAACTTTATCTTTAATTACCACCAGTTTATTTCAGATGTAACACTTTTCACTGCTGTAGAAGTGCCTGCTTTTGAAAGTTATAAAAATGCCAAACATCAGGTCACTGAAGAATTAAAAGAATCATTAAAACTTTCGGAATTTAAACCTAGAGTCCTTTCCTCCTTTGTCCGTAATAAATTAATAGATCAAGTCTACTTGCCTTTGTTTGGCGATAACTTATCCAAACAATTGGGGAGTCTTGGCGATAACAAGCGTACCGATCGTATGGGAATGTTACTATTAATTTCGCCTCCAGGCTATGGTAAAACCACCTTAATGGAATATATGGCCAATCGTTTAGGTTTGGTGTTTATGAAAATTAATGGTCCTGCTATTGGTCATGAGGTGACCTCTGTAGACCCAATGGCTGCTAACAACTCCGCAGCACGAGAGGAATTAAAAAAGCTAAATCTTGCTTTTGAAATGGGGAATAATGTGATGCTGTACCTTGATGATATTCAGCATTGCAACCCCGAGTTTTTACAAAAATTTATATCGCTTTCCGATGGAACTCGAAAAATTGAAGGAATTTATAAAGGCAAACCAAAAACCTATGATTTACACAGCAAAAAATTCTGTGTTATTATGGCAGGAAATCCCTATACCGAAAGTGGCGAAAAATTCCAGATTCCGGACATGCTAGCTAATCGTGCAGATATTTACAATTTAGGAGATATTATTGGTGATACTGCCGACTTGTTTAAACTAAGTTTGGTTGAAAATGCCATGACTTCCAACCCGATATTGTATCAATTAAGCAGCAAGTATTTTGACGATATTTATAAATTGATTGAAATGGTCGAAACAGGTTCGCAAGAAGGCATTGAACTCCAAGGAAATCATACCAAACAAGAGATACAAGATTACGTATCTATTCTAGAAAAAGTGATTACTATACGCAACACCGTACTTAAGGTAAATGAAACTTACATTAAATCGGCAGCCATGGAAGATGCCTACCGAACCGAACCTTCGTTCAAATTACAAGGTTCGTACAGAGATATGAGTAAATTAGTGGCTAAAGTAGTTCCTATTATGAACGAAAAGGAACTGCAAAGTCTACTCCTATCTCATTACGAAAACGAATCCCAAACTTTAACCAGTGCCGCCGAAGCTAATTTATTAAAGTACAAAGAGCTTACAAATACCATGACTGGAGAAGAATTACCTCGATGGGAAGTGATTAAAGAAACTTTTGTAAAAAACAACAAGTTAAAAGGTTTTGGCGATAAAAACGAAATGGCACAAGTATTGGCACAAATGATGCAGTTTAGCGAGAATTTAATGGGGATTCAGGAAGTGTTGAAGAGTGGGTTGAAATAAAGACTTAGTTGTATATTTAGATTAATTAAACAAACCGTTAATGGACAATAGAAATTTAAAAGATCGATTAGGAGAATCTCAAACTATTTTCACCTCATGCTATATTTTCATTATAGGAATTGGGATGCTCTTTAACCACAGTAAATATTCTAGATTTGGTATCAATATTTTTGATTATTCTGATATTTTTGATTTTTTACTTGCTCCATTTTCCGACGTTATTATATTATTATTTTCAATTGTAAGTATAATTATTATGTTTGTTTTAGTTAAATATGATAAAAATTGGAGAATAAAAAACCCAGAATCCTATTCAAAATATAGCTTTGGCTTAGATAAAAAAAAAAGGTTTAGTATTTATCTTTACACCTCTCAATTTCTTACTTTTTTATCCATTTTATATGCAGCTTCAGGTTTCTACGGAAAATATCAAAAAGAACAAATATTAAGTCAAAAACCTATTACGATACACTTTGTAGATAAAGAGGTAAAAGAAGGGATTCTTATTGGGAAGACTAAAGATGTTATTTTTTTATTAAGAAATGAAAAAGTGGAAGCTATTCCCTTTACGGAAACAATAAAAAATATTGAAATCACGAAAAAACTAGATATTAAAAAAACAAAAAAATAAAATGGGCCTATTCGATATATTTAAAAAAAAGGAAGAAGAAGAAACACACTTTGATCCTACAAACATAAAAGTAACTGATTTAGAAAAAGGTTATTTACTGGATTACGATATGGAAACATGGACGGTTAAAAAAATGGCAGAATACGATTGGGGGGATCACTTTTTTTCACGTGAGTTTTTAATTGAATCACGTGGAAAAACTCGTTATCTTAGTATTGAAGAAGACGAAAGTTTAGAAATTATTATTTCTGAAAAAATAAAGTTTCGCAAGTTAGGTCAGGATGTTATTTCTTACTTTGAAAATCACGACAAATTTCCAAATCTTATTATTTATAAAGGTACGAGCTATCATTTTGACGAACAATCTCCAGGTTATTATCGAGATGTAGAAAGTGAGGACTGGAGTGAGCTGATCTCTTTTGATTATGAAAATGATGCCGAAACACATTTTTTAACTATTGAACAATGGGGAGAAAATGAATTTGAAGTTAGTATAGGAAAAAAGGTAAAACCTTTCGAAATTAGTAATATATTGCCTATACGTTAACCAAGCACAACATGAATAAATTTAGCATCTTATTTCTATCCATTTTTAGCCTCTGCTTGTGTCTTATTTCTTGTGGAGGCAATACCGAGCAACGCCCTAAATTTGTAAAGTCACCTGTCGATAATTTAATTACTAAATATATTGATGTAAACAACTATACAGTAATCCTTTCCGATATGGATTACAAGGAAGATATAGACAAATATTACCATAAATACCGTATTCTTTTGCAGAAGTCTACACCAAAACTAACTCGAGAACAATTACAGGATACAACCGCTCAGGCTACTGATATTAAAGTTGAAACTACAGATTGGCTTGAGGTATCTCCTATTGTTTTTGAAGATCATCAAAATGATTTGGGGATGACCATTTTAAATAAAGAAAATGGCGTGCTTGATAAAAATTCCGCACCCGCTGGTGCCAATGGGTATGTAGGAAATCCACAATATGGCCAATGGCAAACCCATAGTAACGGAAGTTCATTTTGGGCTTTTTATGGGCGGTATCGTTTAATGAGCGACCTATTTTTTGGACCTAGATATGGTTATGGCGGCTATTATGGTTACCCTAGAAATGACTGGAATGACTACCGCAGAAATTACCGTGGCCGTACCGATTACTATGGCCGAAACAACCAATATGGTACGCGTTCCAAAACAACAAACACCAATACTAGTTGGAATAAAAAACCTTCGAGCTTTAAAAGTAAAGTTCAAAGTAAGGTAAGACAAAGTTCATCCAGTTTAAAGTCCAGAGGTTATACCTCTAGTAAAAGTTATTCAAAAACAACACGAAACACCAATCGCTTTAGCACCTCTTCAACATCAAGAGGAAGAAGTGGTGGTTTTGGTAAATAATATATAATCCTATGAATATGCTAACAGATTTTATAGATATCGATGGATTAATCCATAGTTTGGGTTACTTAACCATTGCTTTTGCTTTGTTTTTTATTGGAAAAATTCTTTACAATGTTTTGAACCCTAATATACTTGTTTCCTATGAACTTGTTGAAAAAGATAATTTTGCCTTTAGTATTGCTTATGTAGGCTACTTTTCTGCCATAACAGTTATTCTAATTGCTGCCATTTCTGGCGAAAGCTACGGTTTTATTGAAGACGCTAAACTGATTGGAATTTATGGTATACTCGGTATTCTTTTACTTCATGTTTCTATACTTATAACAAATAAGTTAATGCTCCCAAAATTTTCAGTTAAAAAAGAAATTTTACAAGATCAGAATGAAGGTACTGGAATTATTGAAGCCGCTATTTATTTAGGGAATGCCTTTTTATTATACGGTGCGCTTGTGGGCGAATCTTCTAGCTTGACTGAAGGACTCATCACCTTTGTAGGTTATTGGTTTATTGGAAACATCATGCTTATTATTAGTACTAAAGTATTTAGTTTATGGATGAAATATGATATTCATAACGAAATTGAAAAAGACAATATAGCCGCAGGAATCGCTTTTGCAGGTTCTATTGTTTCCATTAGTTTAATTATTATGAATGCGCTGGTGGAACCCTTTACAAATTGGCAAACCTCAATCATTGATATTAGCTCATATACCGTTTTAGGAATAATCATTTTGCCTATAATGCGTTATATTTCGGATAAAATTTTACTTCCAGGCCAACGCTTAACTGATGAAATTGTAAATCAAAAAAAACCAAATATTGGCGCTGGTCTTATTGAAGCTTTTGCCTATATAGGTGCTGCTATTTTAATTGTATGGACTTTTTAAAAAACAACTCTTTTGTTTTAAAGGCGGCCATTTTTGCCACTGGATTTGCAGGGATTGTTGCGGAGTATGTACTTTCTACCTTAGCTACTTATTTTATTGGAAACTCCATTTTCCAGTGGACTATGATTGTCTCGCTCATGCTTTTTTGTATGGGATTAGGAAGTCGTTTAAGTAAAAGAATTCATGCCAATTTAATTCAGAATTTTTTAATTCTGGAAGTGAGTCTATCCTTAGTCGTGGCCTTTTCATCGGTTATAGTATATACTATTGCGGCTTTTTCCATCTATTACGAAATTTTGATTTACAGCTTAAGTATGCTTGTCGGTTTACTTATTGGCTTAGAAATCCCTTTAGTGGTTCGCATTAATAAAGAATATGAAGATTTAAAAACCAATATTTCTTCCATTCTTGAAAAAGACTATTACGGTAGTTTACTAGGTGGTGTATTTTTTGCCTTTGTGGGTTTGCCTATTTTAGGCTTATCATATACCCCTTTTGTATTAGGTATTATTAATTTTTTAGTAGCTGCTATTGTACTATTTCGTTTTAAAGAAAAAATTGAACTCCCACGCTTAAAAAAACTTAATGCACTACTTTTAGCCACTTTTGGCATCTTAATTTCGGGTATTTTATACACTAAACCGATCATTCAGTGGGGAGAACAAAAAAAATACAAGGACAAGGTTATTTTTTCCGAACAAACCAAGTATCAAAAAATTGTATTAACCGAATGGAAAAATGAACACTGGTTATACCTTAATGGAAATTTACAATTTTGTACTATTGATGAGGAAATGTATCATGAACCTTTAGTGCATCCAGTGATGCAATTGGCTCAAAAACCTACCGATATTTTAATTTTAGGTGGAGGCGATGGCTGTGCCGTTCGCGAACTATTAAAATACCCAAGCGTTCAAAAAATTGATATGGTTGACTTGGATCAAAAAATGACCGATTTAGGAAAAAATCATCCTGTTTTGATAAATATCAATAACGGTTCCATGAGCAGTTCCAAACTAAACATTTACAATAAGGATGCTTATGCTCATTTAGAACAAGACACCAATTCATTTTACGATGTGATTATTATTGATTTACCCGATCCACGAAATATTGAATTAGGACGTTTATACTCACATGAATTTTATACGCATTGTTATCGTAAATTACGCCCAAATGGGTTTATTATTACCCAAGCAGGGAGTCCTTATTTTGCCACCAAAGCATTTAATTGTATAAATAATACCTTGCAATCGGCTAATTTTAAAACAGTGCCCATGCATAATCAAATTATTTCTATGGGCGAATGGGGTTGGATTTTGGGGACTAAAAAAAGTAATCCTATTCTATTGAAAAATACGCTAAAAAACATCACTTTTAAAAACGTCAAAACCGAATGGATTAATACTGAAGCCATGCAATTAATCACCTCATTTGGAAAAGATCTTTTTTTTAGTAAAACCACTATTGATAGTACCGATATAAATAAAATACATCATCCGATTTTGTATAAGTATTATTTAAAAGGAAACTGGGATTTGTATTAGTTGGTTGTGAGTTGTGAGTTGTGAGTTGTGAGTTGTGAGTAAAATTGAAAAAATATAATAAAAAAAATAGATTTAACATCTTTTTCATAGCAAAATTGCCCTTCTCGATACAATTTTCTAACGAAAATCACTCGAATTGACAATTTTGACAGTTGAATAAAATGATGCTGAACTCAGTATTTTAACTTTTTTTATAATTAAAATGAAGTGTTGATTCTAGTGTTTTTTTTGTTATAAAATATCGAAAAGTGTATTTAGAATAACTTAACAAACTAGAACGTGAAATAATAGAAATAACATTGAATATTTCTAAATTTAATTGGGATTCAAAACAAGAATGATGGATATAAAATATAAAGAAATCGAAGCTCAAATTTACAATCATCAATTGTGGGTAAATGAAACGCAACCCGACCGCTTAAAAAAAATATTCGATAAGCAATTAATCGATAGTGGTTTTACCATTATCAACTTTACCGAACATCATTTTGATACGCAAGGCTACACATGCTTTTGGCTTTTAGCCGAAAGTCATTTAGCCATACATACCTTTCCTGAAAACAATAAAAGTTATATTGAATTGAGTAGTTGTAACCTTGAAAAACTAGAGCTATTCAAAAAGCTACATTCTTTATGTTAAACACTAAAAAAATACTCGCTTTTTTAGGCACGCTCTTAGGCTATAACTTTTTAGTGTATCAACTCTATATTGTTGAATCCGATTTTCCAGAAGGAAATATTACCAACCTAGCAGATGCCTATTGGTACTCATTAGTGACACTAACTACTGTAGGTTATGGAGATTTTTATCCCGTTACCTTTTGGGGAAGGTTAATTGGCTTTTTGTTTGTTATTGGAAGTTTAGGGATTTTGGGGTACTTGCTTACCGAATTGAATGTGAGAATTAAACGATATTTAAAAAATAAAGAAATGGGACTTTTAGGAACAAAAATTTCAAATCACTGTGTTATTATTGGTTGGAATTCATTTTCGAAACAAGTAGCAGAACAGATAGTAAAAGCCAAAGAACCATTAGCTGTTGTGATTGATAATGAAGAAGATTTAAAACAAATAAAGCAATTGTATGATAGTAAAAAATGCTTTGTATTACAAACAGAATTAAACGATTTTGAAAGTCTTGAAAAAGTGAATATTAAAAACTCCAAACGAGTATATATAAATTTTGATAGTGACACAGATACGCTTGTCTACTCCATTAGTCTAAAAAAGAAATACGAAGATTTAAAATGTGTAGTTGCCATTGAAAATATTGAATTAAAAGAATCTTTTAATTACTTAGGAATCCAATACATTATTCCGCGTAAAGAGATTATTTCTAAATTTATTGCCAGTTATGTGTTTGAACCCAATGTGGCTTTGCTGACCGAAGATTTAATATCCACTTCCAATTCTGCTGCTGATTTAGATATTTGCGAAACTAAACTTAGTTCTAATTCTCCTTTGGTAGGAAAAAATTATACCTCAACCTTTATTGAACAAAAAGAACAAAATAACATTGTGCTACTCGCCGTAAGCCGTAAAGGTCAACTTATTAAAAATCCTTCCAATGAATTTATTATCCAAGCTGAAGATATTTTGATTTATATGGCTAATGGAATGCAAAAAGAATTGATTGTTGGGTAAGCATATCAAACACAATTGGCATAGCTTTTGAATAAATTTACACAAAGACCAACTAATGAAAAAATGTATACTATTAATTGCTACTATTCTATTTGCTATTTCGTGCAGTGGAGTTAAAAACACACAAAAGTCGTTATCACAAGGTGATTATGATAACTCTATTGAAAAAGCTATTGATAAATTATCGCGAAATAAAACAAGTAAAAAAAAGCAGGCTTATATTACCATACTTGAGGATGCCTTTAAAAAAGCGAGTTCTAAAGATTTAAACCGAATTGATTTTTTAACACAAGAAAACAATCCAACTAATCTAGACGAAATTTATCATACCTATTTAAAACTAAGACATAGGCAAGAACGCATTAAACCTTTACTACCATTACACTATTTAAATAGTTCTAAAAAAGCTGTTTTTGAATTTTCTAATTATACCAATGAGATTATTGAAAGTAAAAAAAACTTAGCTGCATTTTTATTTAAGGATGGAACTACGGCATTTAAAAATGCAAAAAATAAAAATGATTTCAGAAACACCCATGAAACTTTATCTTACTTGGAATCAATTTATCCTAATTATAACAACACACGTGCTTTACTTGATAAATCACATACTAATGGTATTGAATATGTATTGATTTCATTAATCAATAATACCAATCAAATTATACCTAAAAACTTAGAGAATGATTTATTAAACATACAAACCTATGATTTGAACAGCTTTTGGTCAGCATTCCACACCAATAAAATGGCAAATACTTCATATGATTATAGCATTTTATTTCTTTTTAACGAGATTCTAATTTCTCCCGAAAGGATTAAAGAAACACATCATACTTATGAAAAAGAAATTGTAAATGAAGAATATTTACTTGATAAGGATGGGAATTTTGTTTTAGATGAACATAAACAAAAAATTATAATTGAAACTAAAGAAAAAGCTATTTGCGAATATCATGAGTTACAACAATACAAAAATGCCAATGTAAAGGCTACTGTAAAACTTATTGATAACAACACGCAACAACTCTTGGATAGCTACCCTTTGAATACAACGACAATTTTTGAACATATACATGCGAATTATAAGGGAGATACCAGAGCCCTAAATGAAACCCATTTAAGCCTAATTGGTAGCGAAGAAATTCCCTTTCCTAGCAATGAACAAATGATTTACGATTCGGGTGAAGATTTAAAGAATCAATTTAAAAACATATTAAGAAGTAATCGATTCAATTAATAGAGTAATTTTTTCAAATGAGCTCATTTTTGAATCTAATCTAAACTAAAAAACTCCCAAGAAATTAATCCTTGGGAGTTTAAAAAATTAACTTAAGCCCGGGTTATGCACTAGAACTTTGCAATGAGGTATTAAAGCACAATAGGGCAGAAATGTCAAGCCAAAGGTTTGGCTTGTTATGAAAGAGCCAGCTGTTGTGGTGAAATACTTTCTCAATTTCAGAATAGCATCGCTATGGTTAAATTGAAAAGTGCAACAAAGTGTTTGTTTTTGAAGTGATTTCATAACGTAATAAATTTTCTAATGCATAATTGGGGTTAAATTAATTTTTAACAAATTGTTTTACAATACTACTGCCAGAATTTTCATCTGAAATTTCTACTAAATAGACACCATTACTAAGCCCAGTAACATCAATTGCATTTGTAGCTTGAGAATACTCTGCCTGCATAATAAGTTGCCCACCCATGCTGTATACACTTACTGAATATCCATTTGCTAACTCATCACCTGAAAGCCTTAGCGTATCTGCTGTAGGATTTGGAAATAGTTGAATTTCTATATTTTCCAATATAGCATCGTTAACAGATAATGTTGTTTCATCTTCTGTACGAATTATGGTTACCCAGTTGCTTGAAATATCAGAGCAATTTACAGCATCAAGATCAGCTATTGGAGATCCAACAAAATCTAATCCGTTATTTGGAGTTCCTCGGTATGACCATCCCCAAACGCGACAGGTTCCTGCTGCAACATCATTTAAATCGATTTCATTAGTACCTACAATATTTAAAATAGTATCTGCATCATCTGTTATTACATATCGATATGAAAGATTTGGCTCTCCTCCAGTTTGTGCAATTATGATAGGATTTGGCTGACTGTCTTTTACAAGAATTGTTGCTGTATTACCGGCTGCATTAATAAGCGTTGTTCCATTGGCATCACTAGTATTATCTACATCAATTGATACCGTTCCTGCCTCGGGAGCAACTCTAACTACAGTTACCCAATTATCCGTAATATCTGAGCAGTTTTCAGCTTCTAAATCCGCTAAAGGACCATCTATAAAACCCGCTCCATTATCAGGAGTTCCACGGTACGACCAGCCCCAAATTCGGCATGTTCCTACTCCTGCAATGGTAAGATCTAATTCATCGGTATCGGCAATATTTAAAATTTTATTTTGATCATCTGTAATAACATAACGATAGGAAAGATTTGTTTCTTCTCCACTTTTGATAACATGTACTGGTGAGCCTAAAGCATCAATACAAATAATAGCTGTATTGGTATCTGTATCTACTGCTGTAGTGCCATTAGATGTCGTTGTTGCATCAGCATCAATGGCTATAGTTCCTGCTTCGGGAGCAACTCTAACTACGGTTACCCAATTATCCGTAATATCTGAGCAGTTTACAGCTTCTAAATCCGCTAAAGGACCATCTATAAAACCCGCTCCATTATCAGGAGTTCCACGGTACGACCAGCCCCAAATTCGGCATGTTCCTACTCCTGCAATGGTAAGATCTAATTCATCGGTATCGGCAATATTTAAAATTTTATTTTCATCATCTGTAATAACATAACGATAAGATGCCTCTAATTGATAATCCATTTTAGTAACATGCACTGGTGCCCCTAAAGCATCAATACAAATAATAGCTGTATTGGTACCTGTATCTACAGCAGTTGTTCCATTAGATGTGGTTGTTGCATCAGCATCAATAGCTATAGTTCCTGCTGCAGCTTCGCCCCAAGCAATTGCATTGCTCCCTGATGTAGTGGAAACATATGGAGAAGGACACGAAATAAAATCGTCGGCACTATCCCAAATCTCTGCAGTTACTGCTTGAGCTGATCGATCTTGATCTGCCGCTCCCCATTGCATGTAATCAACATAAACATCCGAATCTGTAGAACCAAAACTATTTGTTGAAAATAATCCTAAGCCACCAGCTCCATCTGCATTTTCTGCTGCAATAGTTGGAAAAGTAAACGTAACTGCTTCCCCTGCATTCAACATATAATCACCAGTTACAATACCTAAATTAGTAAGTTGCCCATATTGGTTTGGTCCTAAGCACACCCAATAATTACTCACATCGATACTAGCATTACCTAAATTAGTTACTGTGACATTATTAGTCGCAGTGTCCACCATAGTTAATTCTGGATCTGCTTGCGCTATGGCATTCATGCTCAATAACGAAGACATGAGTAATAAGCCCAGTTTACATAATTGTGTTTTCATAATAAAAGTTTTGATTTTAGTTAATAATAATGAGTAAACACTAAAGTGTTTACTCATTACAAATTAACAACCATAGAACTCCTATTTACAACAAAATATAAGTGAAGCTGAAATAAAAGGCTTAAAAGTGAATCATCTAAAACACTGTAAATATATGCTTTACATTTAAATCAGATTAGGCATTAAAAAATCTATTACGCCTGTGATCTACTTCAAATACTATCGTAAACTGTATTTTTTAATTTAACCATAACCGTGCTATGCTGAAATTAAGAAAACACTAGTATTTATTGTATATCACAGCCTCATGATAAAGTTTCAATGCATAATTCGAGTTTAACATATTCATATAAAACAATGATCTGATTTATAATTGGACTAAAAATTAGTCCTAAAAAAAGGTCCTTTAGAAACTAAGCTTCTAAAGGACCTTTTTTATTTTAACTAATTAATGAACTATTTTACATCCATTAATTCAACATCAAAAACCAAGGTTGCGTTTGGTGGAATTACTCCTCCTGCTCCTTGTGCTCCATATGCGATATGTGGGGGAATTACAAAACGTGCTTTATCACCTACTTGTAATAATGCGATACCTTCGTCCCAACCAGCAATTACATGCCCCATTCCTAATGGAAAATCAATAGGCTCATTACGTTTATATGAAGAGTCAAATACTGTACCATCTGGCAATGATCCTTTATAGTGTACCGATACTGTTTTTCCCTTTTCTGCTTGCGCTCCACTTCCTTTATTGATTACCTTATAATGCAATCCACTATCAGTTTTATCAAAACCAGCTGCTAAATCAGCTATCAAAGCTTCTGCTTCTTTATTTGCTGCCGCTTCTCTTTCTGCTTTTGCTCCATTAAATAGTCTAAATGCTTCTACGGCATTAAAAGCTTCTGCTTCTGCTCCTACTCTTACAATTTCCAAACTTTCAATAGCATCTCCTTGTGCAATAACATTAACGATATCCTGACCCTCAACTACATTTCCAAAAACAGTATGCTTGCCATCTAACCATGCAGTTTCAACATGTGTTATAAAAAACTGACTCCCATTTGTTCCAGGACCTGCATTTGCCATTGATAATATCCCAGGACCACTGTGTTTTAAATCTGGATGAATCTCATCATCAAATTTATAACCAGGATTTCCTGTTCCTGTTCCTTGAGGACAGCCTCCTTGTATCATAAAATCAGGAATTACACGGTGGAACTTCAATCCATCATAATATTTTTCCCCTTGAGGTTTAGCTGAATTTTCTAAATTCCCTTCTGCTAAAGCCACAAAATTACCTACTGTTCCTGGTGTTTTTTCAAACTCTAAATTGACTAAAATCGCTCCTTTTGTAGTGTTGAATTTAGCGTATAATCCGTTTTGCATACTACTTGATTGTTATGATATTATAAAATTGGTATTACAAGTTGCAAATATACTTGCCCTACATGAAGTACACAATGAAGTCCTTCAAACTTTTTTGATTTAACAGCATATATTACTAATAATCCTGTTTAATCTTTGAAAAACTTAACCGCTTTATGCGCATCAACTATTAAAAAATAAATTCCAGTAGACAAATAATCAATATCAATTGATTCAGAATATATTCCTGAACTTATTTTTTTACCTGACATATCGTATATTCTCCATTCCTGAGAAGGAATATTCAATTTAATTTCATTTTTAAAAAAAGTAGGCTCTAAAGTTTGCCCTATATATTCTGTTTCAAAATTTGACAATACAGTCTCATCGCATAAATTCTCGAATTGCTGGTTCGTATTAAAATCATTATCCACATCAATATCAACATTTTCAAATAACAATTGTTCCCCTAAAACAGAAGTTGCTCTAAGCGTCATTGGTGTATCGATTCCTTTGGTTTCTATAAAAAAATTGAATAGAACCCGGTTAATTACTATCCAATTTCCACTAGAGTCTTTATATTCTAATGTTTCTATGGCTTGAGTAATATTTCTTAACTGAATGGCTGTCCAATATTTAGTGGAGCCACTTTTAAAATTGATATGAATAAATTTAGCATCATTTTTTAAAGGGCAAGAAACATATTTCCAAGTAATTGGGATCCGACCCGAAATAGGTTCATCGATTAAAGCAAAAGCATCCTGATGCAAATCAACATCTCCCTCCTTACATTCTGGACAGCGATCTACTACTTTTAGAACGATCGACTTCCCCTTAGTTCCTTCTACTTCAATACAAGCTCCACATGCTTGACTTCCATTATAATCAACGGTATTCAAAGCACAATGTAAAATGTCATCGACTGGTACTGGCAAACCACAATTTCCTCCTGAACTGCCTGCTACACCGCCATAAAATGTTCCTTCACCACTATGGATAGTCGTATCACAATTTTGAGCACTTATCACTGAAATTGCAAAAAAGAAAGCAATAACTAATCTTAATAATAAATTTGATTTTTTAAATAAAAACATAGTGTTGGGTATGATCAATTTCCAAACACTATACTAAGTATAATTTCGTCGCTTATTACTGAAAATAAGTAGGATTACACTTATAAATAATTATAAAAACTTATTCCTGTCAGGTAAAAATTCAGGATCACTTTGTTTCAACAAACACGAACTAATATTAGATCCTTAACACACTAAAAACAAAACGTTTTCTTTTTTTTAAATATCACCCCCTACAGGTAGTTTTGAAGGTACAGATTTAGGGGTTTCTTTATCAAAATTGTTATCATTAAGTGAATTCAAAAAAGATACTATTAAATTAATATCCTTTGTTTTGATGCTTACCTTTTTAATCAACGTATCTAAATCTTTCACCCCTACATTAGGGTTTTTCATTTTTTTCCCTGCGATTTCTTCATAAAATTCCAATACTCTTTTTAAACTATTGAATTTACCATTATGCATATATGGCGCTGTAAATTGTAAATTCCGCAATGTTGGTGTCCTAAATTTAAACTGATCGTTTGCCCCCTTGTCAGGTGATGCTAACTTTTCGTTTTCAATCATACCCAAAGTATGCAACTTATAATCGGAAAACATAGGACCATTGTGGCAATGTGCACAACCTATTCGTTTAAAAGTTTCAAAACCTTCTTTTTCAGAAATAGAAAGTGCACTATCGTTACCGCGCAAAAATTGATCAAAACGAGAATTTGGTGTAATTAAGCTCCGTTCAAAAGTAGCTATAGCTTTGCCTAAATGAGTGTCTTTAATTTCTTCTGTATCAAAAGCATTTTTAAATAGTTCTTTGTATCGTTTATTGTTATTCAATCTTAAAACAATGGTGTCTAAAATAGCGCTTTCTGCTATTTTGAATCCGCGCATTTCTTCTAAGGATTTTATAGGCTCAAGCGCTTGTACTTCTAAACTTTCCACTCTATTATCCCAAAACATAGGAGCCTTTTTAGCTAAAACTTGTCCTGTTTCTGAAATACCATTAAAAGCGGTATTTAAAATGGTGTGTGCATTTCGCTTTACAAAAGACAATGTACTATCCGTTTTAATTATTTTTCGCTGAGCTCCAAAACCTTTTCCGTTAACACCAATTGAAAGATCTCTAAACTCGGCATACCCATTTTTAGGGTGATGACATGTGGCGCAGGCTACGTTCCTCTCCCCAGAAAGAATAGGATCAAAAAACAATAATTTTCCTAAAGCTATTTTTTCTTTAGTCATTTGATTATCTACGGGAGCGATCACTTTTTGAGGAAGTGGTAGATACACGGCTTCTTTTTCGGCAACCAAAGTAAGCACTTGTTGCTTTTTACAACTTACTATACATACTACTAAAGTTAAATATTTTAAACACTTTACAAATCCCATTACTCAAAATTACGTTAAGAAATACAAATAGCATAAAAAAAATAGACTCACAAGTTTGCAAGTCTATTTTAAATCTATATTGTAATTAAAAAGTAACGCTATTTATTTTTCTTCTTTTTCTTAATATGAAATAATTCTACTCCACTTGCTCCTGTTTGAATAAAATCATTTCTTTCTGATCCTAATAAGCCCTTATCTTGTGCCCTATTCTTTAAACTATTATACCTATTAGATTCTTGTCTTAAATTATTCTTTGTTTCATCACTTAAATCTATCCTATCTTCTCCTTTATATAAATTATTTTCTATCTTCATAAAACCTTGATTAGTTTCGATGATTGAGTCTTTATTCTGTTGTTTTTGGTAATATTCTTCTAATTTTAAAATATTATTTCTATTCAATTCAATATCAACTTTAGAAACCTCTTTACTTTTAAAATTAAAGCCATCTTCAGTGTAAGATAAAAGGAAAACTTCGTTAGTGTTATTTAACACTATTTTTTTAACATTTTTAATTTCTGTAAATAATTGATATTTACTCAATTCAACAACATCAATAGTGTCTCCAACGACAGGATGCAAAACATAAATAGTCTGCTGTGAAATACATGTGGTACAAAAAAACAGAAAATAATATAAAATTTTATTCATTTTATGATAATTAGAATATTTAAAAAGTTAAACAAAATAATTTTATTTATCTTTTTATTCCATCTCAATTTCCCTCTTTAATACTCATAAGTACCATAAGTACTCTTGATTGTTAATTTTTTAGTTTTTGAAGCTTCTACACGGCCTACAATTTTTGCATTTACATTAAAGCTTTTTGAAATGGCTATGATATTTTCAGCAACCGCTGGATTTACATATAATTCCATTCGGTGCCCCATATTGAATACTTGATACATCTCTTTCCATTCGGTTCCCGAATTTTCTTGTATCAATTTAAATAAAGGCGGCACATCAAAAAGATTATCTTTTATAATATGATGCTGATCTACAAAATGAAGAATTTTAGTTTGTGCTCCTCCACTACAATGCACCATCCCATGAACATCGCTACTGTTGTACTTTTCTAAAATCTGCTTAATAATTGGTGCATAAGTTCGGGTAGGCGAAAGCACTAATTTACCAGCATTAATGGGTGCTCCTTCAACTGTATCGGTTAATTTTGTTTTTCCAGAATACACTAAATCTTCAGGTACTGCTGCATCAAAACTTTCCGGAAACTTTGTTGCCAATACTTTATCAAACACATCATGACGTGCCGATGTTAAACCATTACTACCCATTCCACCATTATATTCACTCTCATAAGTCGCTTGACCAAAAGATTCCAAGCCAACAATAACATCACCTGGTTGGATATTTGCATTATCAATTACTTCGGCTCTTTTCATACGAGCTGTAACTGTTGAATCCACTATAATAGTACGCACCAAATCACCCACATCGGCTGTTTCACCTCCTGTAGAATGAATAGTTACGCCATGCTTTTTTAAATCTGTAAGCAGTTCTTCGGTACCATTAATTATAGCCGAAATAACTTCGCCGGGAATTAAATTTTTATTCCGCCCAATGGTTGAAGACAACATAATATTATCGGTAGCTCCTACACATAATAAGTCATCAATATTCATAATTAAGGCATCTTGCGCAATTCCCTTCCAAACAGAAATATCCCCTGTTTGCTTCCAATACATATAGGCCAAGGATGATTTTGTTCCTGCTCCATCGGCATGCATAATCAAACAATGATCATCGCTTCCCGTTAAATAATCGGGCACAATTTTACAAAAAGCCTTAGGAAACAGCCCTTTATCAATATTTTTTATAGCGCTATGTACATCTTCTTTTGAGGCAGAAACACCTCGTTGCGCGTATCTTTTACTAACTTCTTGACTCATAAAACAGGTATTGATTTGCAAAGATACTATAATACAAAAACGTAAAAAAAGATTGCATACAGAATATGTTGACCACTACTTATAAACTGTAAAGCAGGTAACGCTATTGATTAATAAAACTTTATTTACTTGCAAAAAGCATTAAAAAAAATAAATGGATGAATCAATTATGAAAAAAAAATCAAAACTTATCAAAAAGCACCCTCTTTTTTTATGATTATTAAAAAAATAATTGGCTTACTTAATTTGAATAACAAAAATTAAGTAGTACTACGTAAATATTTCTATATTTGCGCTCCAAGAGTAAAGTTTAATTGTTTTATATACTATTATGAGTAAAGCTAAATTAGAGTATATCTGGTTAGATGGTACAAAGCCAACTGCTAGTATGAGAAGTAAAACTAAAGTTGTTGATGACTTTAGCGGAAAATTAGAAGATTGCCCAATGTGGTCTTTTGACGGAAGTTCTACTAACCAAGCTGAAGGTGGAAATTCTGACTGTTTATTAAAGCCAGTTGCTATTTATCCTGACCCACAACGTAAAGGTGGATATTTAATAATGACAGAAGTTTTAAATGCTGATGGTACTCCACATGCAGATAATGCACGTGCTACTATCGAAGATGATGATAATGATTTCTGGTTTGGATTTGAGCAAGAGTACTTCTTATATGATGTAGAAACTAATTTACCTGTTGGTTTCCCAAGAGACCAAACTCCACAGGGACAGTTTTACTGTTCAGTAGGTGCTAAAAATGCATTTGCACGTGATATGGTTGAAGAGCATTTAGACGTTTGTTTAGAAGCTGGATTAAATGTTGAAGGTATTAACGCTGAAGTTGCTGCTGGACAGTGGGAATTCCAATGTTTTGCACAAGGAGCTAAGTTAGCTGGTGACGAAATCTGGGTATGTCGTTACTTATTAGAGCGTATTGGTGAGTCTTACGGTTTACAAGTTGTATGGCACCCTAAGCCACTTGGTGATACTGACTGGAATGGTTCTGGTATGCACGCTAACTTCTCTAACACTACGTTAAGAACTTGTGGATCTAAAGAAACTTACGAAACTATTTGTGAGGCTTTCCGTCCATTTGTTAAAGAACACATTGACGTTTATGGAGCATACAATGACCAACGTTTAACTGGTAAGCACGAAACTGCTGCTATTACTGATTTCAGTTATGGAGTATCTGACCGTGGAGCTTCTATCCGTATTCCAATTATTACTGTGGAAAAAGGATGGAAAGGATGGTTAGAAGATCGTCGTCCATCTTCAAACGGAGACCCATACAAAATTGCTGCACGTATTATCACAACTGTTAAAACTGCTAAAGTTTAATAAGTACGATAAGCAATATATTAAAAAGGCTTTCATTTATTTGAAGGCCTTTTTTTTTATGGATACATTTCTAAAAGATTCTCAAAACTTTTTTGAGGTGCTCTGTAAAATAAAGGATAAAGCATATTCTTTGGCAAGGGCAAATTAACTATCACTTTAGTCGTATTCCTTACCTCTGTTAATTGACTGGTTATTTTCTTTAATTCCCATCTACCAGAAATCCCCACTACCTCCTCACATGCTTTACAAAACTGATCATCACTTACCTGAACACCTTGCATTTGGTACCTTACAAAATCTTTTGTTTTATTTTTAGTTAATTTAATTTGAAGTTTTCGATTTTTCAATGGGAATGGCGCTAGTATTATAGCTCTAAAAACATGAGTATTTTCCAAAGTTTCCAACACCTCGGCAAGTTCATATTTATACAACCAATTAGGGTAATTAGGAATATTCTCAACTAATTTTTCCAGTTCGACTAGTGAAGCTTTTACTTTTGCTGTTGCTCTAAAATGATAAGTATCATTTTTGGTTTTACTACTTTTTTCAATAAGTATCCTTTTTTTTTGAGCAACCACTTTCCAGCCTTGAGCAGAACAAGCACTACTCAAAGAAATAATTAAAACAAAAAATACTACTAATTTAAAATTCACGAGTTATGAATACTATTAATCAATAGCTTAATATACTCATAATCCATTTACTCGTACTATATCCTACTCAATTTCTATTTTAAAAAGGTTAAGGCAATAAAGGTTATATACCCCAAAAAGATCACTCCTCCTTTAAACCTGTTTATTTCATTCCTTTGCGGAAGTAATGTAATTGGCAATAAAACAAGTGCAAAAGCCAACATCCAAAAAATGTCATTGGTAACAATTTGAGCACTCTCCACTTTAATAGGTTGTACCAAAGCGGTAATTCCTAGTACAGAACCTATATTAAATATATTTGAACCTATTAAATTCCCTATAGATATTGATTTTTCTTGTTTTAACACCGCTATGACTGAAGCTGCCAACTCTGGTACACTTGTTCCTACTGCAATCATAGTAACCGCTATAACGCGCTCACTAACTCCCATTAATGTAGCCAAATCAACGGCTCCTTTTACCAATAATTCCGAACCAAAATATAAAGCGGCTCCTCCAATGAGTAACCACATAATAATTTTAAAAAATGAAACACTTTCTAAATTTTCATCAACTTCATCACTTACAGATTCCTCTCCTTTTAATGAACTTCTTTTAGCACTTCTAATTAACACTATCAAAAAAATAATAATTGCCCCTAATAGCATCCCTCCTTCATAAAAAGACAATACATTATCATTAACTAAAAACAAATAAAGTAAACCCGAAAAAACTATCATTGACGGCCAATGCATGGTAAAAAAATCACGCTCCACATACAACGAACCTAAAATAGCTGTAATACCCAAAACCAATCCTATATTAGCTATATTGGATCCTATTACATTCCCTAATGATATAGATGAATACCCATCCATGGCTGCTTGTAAACTTACTAATAACTCTGGGGCCGATGTAGCAAAAGAGACCACCGTAAGCCCTATGACCATTTTAGAAATATTGAATTTAAAAGACAATGCCACCGAAGATCGCACCAAAAACTCTCCTCCTACAACCAACAAAACTAGTCCAATAACAATATAAAAAACACTCATAGATTCTTTTTTTTAATCAACAAATATAGAAAAAATATACCCGGACTCAATCAACTAACTTTACCTAAGACCCTACATCTTTTCTAAAAAAAATAAATTTACCATACTGTATTCCAAAAGTTTAAAAAATTACTAACAACCACATAGACTCCCTTAAAAAACTATATTCCAAACAACTAAATAAATCCTATCATTAAAAATTTGTCACATATTTTACGCTTTTTCGTATATAAGTTACAGAAACAAAACAAAAACTGAAGCGCCATGAAACGATTATGCTTATTAATTTTTAGTTCTTGTGCCTTGTATAGCACTTATGCCAATTCAAACATACATACAACTTCAACCTACAAGCAAATAACTACCGAAAAGGTAACTGGTACAATTTCAAAAAACACTACCGAAAAACAATTTGAAGATTTGATTGCCTATTTTAAGCAAAATGATATTAAACTTGATATTTCGGAAGTAAACTATAATGAAAATGATGAAATTATAGGCATCAAAATTTTACTCCAAAAAGGCAGTCAAAAAAGTAAATACGCCATGTCATCCAATGTTCCTATTGCTGATTTGGAATTAGGCAGTAAAAATGATTCATTATATATTACTACTAAAGGTAATTTACAATCGGATCGAATAAGTGCTATAATGGATGAATTTGAAAAAGCAAACGAATCCTTTGATTCATTTTTATCGGAACATCCCTTTTCTTTTTCTTTTAGTAGTGATCAATTAAGAGATCTATTAAATAATGCTGAATTTGACTTTGAAGAATTTGCCAATGGTTTTATTCACGAAGGTGAAGAAGTTAATAACCAATCTGAGCACACCAAATCACATAAAAAATCTAGAAATTCACTTCCTAAATTCAATTTTATAAACAATCCTAATATTAATAAACTCATTATTATTGACGGAGAAGAAACTGATTTTAACACCCTAAATAAACTCGCCAAATCGGACCAACTGGACGAAGTTGACAATTTGAAGCCCGCTACAGCTATTAGCCTTTATGGCAAAAAAGCTAAAGATGGCGCTATAATAGCAACTACTAAAAAATAAATACGTAAACCCGAATTAAACAAAATGGTAGCATATCAATTTTTTAAATATATGCTACCATTCCTATACTTTGTCTTTTTACCTGGGTGGGCTCAACACCCAAATAAAACAAAAGTTTTAACTGGCCAAATCACGAATACTGAATTTAATGTTTCGGGAATTCATATAACTAACAAAAGTACCTCAAAAAATACGATCACTGATAACAAGGGGCAATTTGAAATTTTAGTATACAAAAACGACTCTTTAATTTTTAATGGTATCAGCTATAAAAACAAACTACTAATTGTTAACGATTCTATTTACCATCAAAATCACATTACAGTAAAACTAAAAGAACGCGTTACTGAACTGAAAGAAGTAACCATAGCCTCACACAATCTTTCTGGAAATTTAGAAAGCGATCTATTAAAAATCCCTTTCCAAAAACCTAGATCAGCTAAAGATATTGGTCTACCTGTTTACGAAGGTATCCAACAAGAACATATACCCACATTGCTAGAAACCTTTAATTACGGCTTAATTACTTCAATAAATTTAGAAGCTTTACAAAAGCATATCAATGGCTACTATAAACGACTTAAGGGAAAACGCAAATGGGGTCATGACACCAAATTAGCTGAAGATGTAATTTATTTTTACAAGAAAGATTTTTTATCAAATACCTATAACATCCCTCCTGATCAAGTACTCACTTTTGTGTATTTCTGTATGTTGACTGATAAAAACTTTAGCTCAAATTTCAGAAATAAAAACCATGAACTCATTTTAAAAGTCTTTAAACAAAAAAGCCAGCAATTTTATAAATAAACCCCGACCACAAATCAGTGGCTACTTTTGTAAGAAATTTAGGTTTATTTTATAATTTTGCAAAAAAAAGATATGTACCAATTCCTTGCTAAAATTAACAAACTCCTCCTTCCTAGCTTTAGCAAACGTCAATTAGACCTTACGAAAGCTTCAAAATTTCAATTGGCCATTATTGGCTGGAGGGCTTTTGTAACTAAAAAAGTAATAAATCAATAAGTGAGTAAACTTTTAACAGGCACTTTTAGTTCCTCTGCTCCTTTCAAAAAACCAAGTTCAATAATAAAGTTGCACTGTACAATTTTACCACCAAGGCGCTCTACCAAATTACATACTGCTTTTGCCGTACCTCCTGTTGCCAAAACATCATCATGTATTAATACTTTATCTCCTTTAGTAATACCATCAATATGAATTTGCAACGTATCACCGCCTGCTCCAGCTAACATTATGCTAGTGGCAACATACAGGATACGGATATACACCCCGATAGCCTGACTTGTGTTAGTATTCACTGATTAAACATACCTAAAAAGCAATACAAAACCGAAGCTCTTTAGAACTTCGGTTTATTTATAACTATTAAAAAATGTCATTTACAAAAGGTAATAAATATCAAAACCAATCGCGCTGACTTATGTTATTATCACTGGTTATAATTTCACAAAACGAATTGTTTTTCCTTGTTCGGTTTTAATAAAATATACTCCTGGGCCTACTGATAATTCAAATTCTATAAAAATCGAATTAGTTGAATTATCTGATTTCGTTACACGAACAGACACAAGCTTTCCTTCAATATCGGTAACTTGAACATCAACACTTGATGTTCCCTTTACTTCAATAAATTGATTTCCTGGATTAGGGTACACTATTATATCATTAGAGGCTATTTCCGTAGTTAATTGTTTGGCTCCAGATACTACCTGCCAGTCAAAAGTTTCCCAACCTTGATCCGAATTTCCTCTAGCTCTTACCACTCCGTTATCTTCGTTCCAAGCTGCTTGTAACCATCTATTGGTATGTAAACTTTTTAATGCTACTTTGCCATTGCCTTTAGACCTCCATTCAAATTGCTCCCAAGCAAACTTTCCATTTCCATTTGGTCGTACCGATGCTTGAATATTCGTATTAGGCACTTGTACATATTTATTATTTGACAATGCTTTTAATGCAATACCTCCTCTGGGGTGTGATTCTATTCTAAATCTTTCCCAGCCTCTTGCTACAGGCCTATTGGCTATTAATCTATTATTTGCAGCTTCGGCGGCCACATAGCCCCTATTGCCTCCTGTTTTTCGTAACGTAATCACTTGATTAATTGGTGCGCCATTATTTGAAGCATCATCTTTTAATTCAAAAGTACGTACATAATCAATATACATCGTATTTATATTGCTATTAGACAAATCTGCTCTATTAGCAACACCTCCAAGCCAATTAGCCTCTTCTGTCCACAAATCCCACTGTATGAATTGATCTCTTGTGAAATTTCTTGTAGTCTTTAAAGTACCTGCGTACTCACGATCTAAATAAAGATCTATTGTATTTTTATCTTTCCAGTGAGCACCAAAAATATGAAACTCTTCATTCCATTTTTTACCTTTCAATGGATTATTCGCTGAAAGATTTCTATTATCGAATGCATTTTGTCTATTTTCCACATCTCCATTCTCAACCAAAAAGTACTGAGATCCCATTTTCCATGGTTGATTAGGTTGACAACCACAAGAAGGTTTTGAATTATTTTCTATAATATCAATTTCATCTCTATCATTAGCATCACCATTATTCAACCAAAAAGTGTTATAGGCAGAAATATGGGCTGTTCGAATTCGGCTTTCTGTATACATAGGAAATTTTATCCCTGTCTTTGCTTGCACTCTACAAGATTCAAACCACCTTTCATTGTCGGCTTTACTTTTATCATCTGTAGCTCTAATCCACAAATTACCATTAGTTACGCCTGCATTTTTGGCTTTCATTGCAGTAGGATTGTGCCCACTAAAACCTGGGTAGTCCCAAAGTGATCTAAACCATTTGGTGTCATCAAATCCGTTACTAAATTCGTCAGATAATTTATCTACTTTTACCCATTTTTTTCCAGATGGAGCACCAGGCTGAGCCAATAATGCTGTTGATGCAAAAATGCTAAAAATGAATAATACTAAATACTTTGAGAGCTTTTTCATAAATTAGTTATTATTAAAGAATTGTTTAGTTTTTAGAAATTTACTACAACCTTATAAATTATAACGTTTTCGTATAAATTTCACGTAAATATATAATATATTTTATTTTTTGAAAGATTTTTCTTTAATAGCAACATTAATTTCATGATTTTAATAAAAATAAATGATGCAAAAACTCCTTGTAAAAGCTACCAAAATTCAGCTAGCAATAATAGACTGGAGATCTTTTATTACCAAAAAAGCCATAAATTAATAAGTGAGTAAACTTTTAACAGGTACTTTTAATTTCCCTGCTCCTTTTAAAAAACCAAGTTCAATAATAAAATTACACTGCACAATTTCACCTCCTAGACGTTCTACCAAATTACACACCGCTTTTGCCGTGCCACCTGTTGCTAAAACATCATCATGTATTAATACTTTATCGCCTTTATTAATACCATCAATATGAATTTGCAACGTATCATCTCCATACTCTAATGCATAAGCTTCCTCAATAGTAGTACTAGGTAATTTCCCTTTTTTACGTACAGGTACCAAACCTGCATTTAGCTTTTCAGCCAGTAAACCTCCAAAAAAGAACCCTCTTGCATCCATACAAACCACCTTATCTATAGGCTGTGTTACCATTTTTACTAAACTCTCTGCACAATATCTAAAGGCTTTAGGATCTCCTAACATTGGAGTAATATCCTTAAAAACAATACCTTGTTTAGGAAAGTCTGGAATGTCACGGATATATGTTTCTAAATTCATAATACTATTTTATTTTTTTGTAAAAATATGCACAAATAATGTTTGTAGAACTAAAAAAAGAAACTATATTTGCACCCACCAAAACAGGCCTCGTAGCATAACTGAATAGTGCACTTGATTACGGCTCAAGAGGTTGCAGGTTTGAATCCTGCCGAGGTCACGAATAAAAAGAGTTAATTCATTTACAAATAATGAGTTAGCTCTTTTTCATTTATAGCTATTTTATTTGCAATCTTGAAACCCAACAACCTATAGTGTTTAGATTAGAGCCATTTTATAGTTGACTAAATATTTTTCATAAACTACTGGGTAAGAATTTACTAAATGGAGTACATATTGATATAACCATTTAATTAAAATTCATTATGAGAAATTTCAAAAACTTATTAATTTTTAATTTTGCGTTTGGGTTAATGTCTTTAACAGCATTACAAGCACAAAGTATTACCCAACAGGGAAATCATGTTACGCTAGTCGGCCCGTTGGCACAACAAGGAGCAAATAATGTAGAATATGTATTGAAAAACTTTAATATTGGCCCCAGTGGACCAGGAATATTTTCACTTTATGCCCATATCCAATTGTTTGGCGGGAGCTTTTCTGGAGGCAGCAATATACCATTACAAGTAAAAACAATCAATTTAGGACCTTTTCCAAGAGAAGCTAGGTTTTCTGTAAATTGGTCAGATAACTGTCGTTCAACACTTAATAATTCAAGGATGGATGTTAGAATTTGTAATGGAAGCGACTTTTTTAGTTGTGTCTTTTTTGACCCACAGATTGATGTCGTATTCGATAGATTCACTTTAAACAATAGCGTTTGTACTGATGATGACCCTTGTGATATTGCTCAGAATGATATCAATTCAGTCATTAGTAATACTACTTTAACCGATTTACAAAAATTAAAACAGTTTGTACGAATTCTAGAAAACAATCCAAATTGCGATTTAAATACTTGCTTTTAGATAATCAGAAATACTATAATGTATTAATAAAATAGAGGTATAATTCAGTTATACCTCTGTTTTGTTGATAAAATAAACCCTTATTAAGCATTAGAACTTCGTTATAAGTATTGACAGTTCAATAAAATCGAGTATTTTCATAATTTCAATATTGCATCGTTATGGTTGAATCAAAAAAATGACATCGACTAAAATGAAATGTAATTGACACAAAAGCTTAATAAAAAATGCAAGAAGAAAAAGACTTTATAAAGAGAGAAATTCAAAAATTGACATTAGTTTTTAAAAAACTTACCGGTCTTATTATAAAAATCGAGCCTAAAAATCTTGAAACTGAATTAACTACTATAGAATCAAATCTAAAAAAGACTATTAATTTGACTCTAAAAGAGATTTCCGAAATGAGTGAAGCTGAATTTATTGAAAAAATAAAAATTTTTGATGAACAAAATCTTGAGCAATTGTTAGAATTAATGCATGCTATAATCGTAAAATCTCAAAAAAAACCTAAACTAAATTTAGCTAAAAAAGGCATTGTGATTGCTGACTATTTAGATAAAAATTCTAAAACTTTTTCTTTAAAGAGACACGATTTAAAAAACACGTTAACACATTATATCCAAAAAAACCTCTCATAGTCAGCTATCATTTAATAGATTTAAACTAGTTCACTTTAGGTTTATAAATTTGGTGATTTCAACGAAAAACAAAAGCAAAATAGTATACTTGAATTTGTATTGAACTCAAATGCAACAACTCACATCTGTCTTACGATTTTTAAACTGACCATTATCAATTATTACAATTTCCTCAAAATTATAAAATCATTCAATAGCAAAACAGTCCTATATTAATGGGATTGAATTCAATAGTACTAAACCTTAACACTAACTTCACGTTAAAGATAGTATTATGGAAAAGAACTTAACAAAGGTGCATTTACGGGAATTATTGGAAGCATTGTAGCAACAAAATTGAATCTTCATTATAAGAGATGCTCCCTGTTAGATCAATAGATACAGATTCACCACCTGTAATAATTGCAGATCAGATAGCTAAAATCAAAACAAACACGGACTTAAAAGAGAAATGCGTCCCGAAATTTCTAGCTCATTAGATAAAATAATCCCTTGGGCAGGTTATGCTAATTATGCCTCATCAAAAGGAGCCATTAAAATGCTTATGGAGTCTATTGCTCAAGGTTATGCCCCACAAAAAGTTAGAGTTAATGGTATTGCCCCAGGTACAATTAAAACAAAAATTAACAAATTGGCGTGGAAAAAATGAAAGTGCTCTTAAAAAATTGCATAAATTAATACCTTATAAACGTATTGGAATTCCAGAGGACATTGGTGCTGTTACTGCTTGGTTAGCTTCCGATGAGTCCGAATATACATGGCACAACACTATTTGTTGATGGAGGCATGACCAGCTATCCTGGATTTACCGAAAATGGTTAAAATTGTTATATGAATACCCAAAAAAATACTGAAGAAATTCGCTTAAAAGAGCATTATGATAAGAAAAAGAAATGGTTAGAATGGGGACCTTATCTTAGTGAAAGACAATGGGGCACCGTACGTGAAGATTATAGCCCTAATGGAAGTGCTTGGGATTATTTTCCGCATGATCATGCACGTAGCCGTGTATACCGTTGGGGCGAAGATGGTATTGCAGGATTCTCTGACCGTCATTGCGCTATTAATCTTTCTGTGGCGCTTTGGAATGGAAAAGATCCCATTTTAAAAGAGCGCTTATTTGGACTTACAGGCCCCGAAGGCAATCATGCCGAAGATGTAAAGGAGTTATACTATTATTTAGATGCTTCGCCAACGCATTCATACATGAAACATTTGTACAAATATCCACAGGCAACCTTTCCTTATAAAGATTTAGTCGATACCAATGCTAATAGAAATAAGAATGACCTTGAATATGAAATTTTAGATACTGGTGTTTTTAACGAGAATAGGTATTTTGATGTTTTTACAGAATATGCCAAAGCAGATGAAGAAGATATTTTAATGCGAATTAGCGTACACAATCGAGGCCCAGAAACTTCTGAAATTTCAGTTATGCCTACGATTTTAATGAGAAATCTTTGGAGTTTTGGTAAAATGCGCGGCGAACATTCTATTACCAAATTAACATCTAATAAAAATTATGGCTCCGTACTAGTGAAACATCCTAAATTAGGAGAATATTACCTTCACTTTGAACAACCTAAAAAATGGTTATTTACTGAAAACGAAACCAATCAAGAAAAACTATTTGGAATAAAAAACAACTCACCATATGTAAAAGATCTATTTCATGATGCGGTTACTAAAAATGATTTTGAACTCACTGATGCTATAGATAAAGGCACTAAATTTGCACCTTTATACCAAGTAAATATCCCTGCTGGAGAAAGTAAAATATTTAAAATTCGTTTATCCAAAAACAAGCAATCGGCCACATCACTTACTACTGATTTTGATGCAGTATTCAATAATCGTGTTAAAGAAACTAACGAGTTTTATGCTCAGTTTAAACGTGGTGAATCTAAAGATATTACAAATATTCAACGTCAAGCTTTTGCAGGCATGTTGTGGACAAAACAATATTACAATATAGATGTTCAAGCTTGGCTAAAAGGCGATAAAAATCAACCTGCTCCTCCAAAAGAAAGATTACAGGGCCGAAACAATGAGTGGAAAACATTAAATAATGAAGATATTATATCTATGCCCGATAAATGGGAATACCCATGGTATGCCGTTTGGGATTTGGCTTTTCATTGTGTTCCCTTAGCCATGTTAGATGCCGAATTTGCTAAAAATCAACTTATTTTGGTTTTAAGAGAATGGTATATGGCTCCTAGTGGACAAATACCGGCTTACGAATGGGCTTTTTCTGATGTTAATCCCCCAGTACATGCATGGGCGGCATTTCAGGTTTATGAAATTGACAAGAAAAAAACAGGGAGAGGCGATATTGATTTTCTTAAAAAAATATTTACCAAACTCTCGTTAAATTTTACATGGTGGGTTAACCGAAAAGATTTTGATCAAAATAATGTTTTTGAAGGAGGCTTTTTAGGTTTAGACAACATCGGAATTTTTGATCGTAGTAATCAAATTCCGGGTAATGGTCATTTAGAACAAGCTGATGGGACTGCATGGATGGCTATGTTTTCGTTAAACATGCTACAAATAAGTATCGAAATTGCATTGCATGATAGTTCTTTTGAAGATATGTGTACCAAATTTTTTGAACATTTTGTACATATTGCCTCATCGCTTAATGGTATTGGAGATAACTGGAAAGGTAGCTGGGATGAAGACCAAGGCTTTTTTTACGATGTACTCATTTTACCAAATAACGATTACATCCCTATTAAAGTACGCTCGTTGGTAGGTTTAATGACACTTAATTCCGTATTGGTTCTTGAAAAAGAAAAATTAGCCAAGCTTAAAGATTTTACACGAAGATTAGAATGGTTTAGAAATTACAGAAAAAACAATAATCAAAGCTTAGTTATAGAAGAATATACCAAAGGGGAAGACATTTTATTATCAATGGTGCCGAAGGATCGCATGGAGCGCCTGCTAAGTGCCTTATTAAATGAAAATGAATTTTTAAGCGAATACGGTATCCGAGCCCTTTCCAAAATACATCAAAACCCTTATCATATAATTATTGATGGAAAAGAATTCAGCGTAAAATATGACCCTGCCGAATCTTCTACTTATTTATTTGGAGGCAACTCCAATTGGCGTGGGCCTATTTGGATGCCCATGAATTTCCTTTTTGTACAATCGTTACTTGAATACCATAAATATTATGGCGACTCATTTACTGTATGCTATCCTAATGGTTCCGATACTAAAAAGAACCTGAAACAAGTGAGTGACTCAATTAATAATCGCTTATTAAACATGTTTAAAAAAGATAACGATGGTAATAGACCTATTCACCTACTACATAAAGAGTGGTATAAAGATGAACATTTTAAAGATTTAATCCTTTTTTATGAATATTTCCATGGAGATAATGGACGTGGTGTTGGTGCTAATCATCAAACCGGTTGGACGGGCTGTATTGCTACCCTTATTGATAATTCATGCTGGTAAATAGTATTATTTTCTGGATACTACTATTTTTTTGACTATTCCTATTTTTGGATATAAAATTCTAAAAGATCAACTATAATTAGCAACAAAAAATATCAAAATTTAACCCTATTAAAAGAGTAAGTTTCAAAAAACGAAGCTTACTCTTAAATTTTTAGTTTAACCCGGATTATGCACTAGAACTTTGCAATGAGGTATTAAAGCACAATAGGGCAGAAATGTCAAGCCAAAGGTTTGG
>CANMLG010000012.1 GCA_947498765.1 uncultured Aquimarina sp. | reverse complement strand
TTGAGGCTTATTTGCTGCAGCACAAAAGTTAGAAACTTTATGTTACAGTAAAAAATGTCCTATAATCCGGGTTTAATCAAAAGTACAAAGTATTTATACTGTTGTGGTGCTAATAAAAAAAGATTAGGGCTATTATTTTGTTTTTTTGAAGCATTAAGGTAAAAATGTATAGTTAAGTATAGTAAGAGTGGTTTTTTTTAAGTGATATAAATACTTGGTAGCTAATTTTTTAGATGTCAATTGAATGTGGTGATTGTTTTTAGCCTTAGATTTTTTAAAATATTGTTAATGATTTAGAAACTTATTTTAAGTTTATTTTGAAACAAAATCACAATTAATTTGAGACAAATATGTCATAAAAAAATTAAATACAGCGGTAAATTTGCAATAGTTAATTTGGAATTAAAAAGAGAAACAATATTAACTTTTTGTATTAAGAATAGTTACACTGACTTACAAAACACCTGTTAAAAGGAATAACAACTAAGCTCAGTTATAGTTTTTGTAGATAAAAACTACTATAAAAAAAAAGTAGTTGAATATAAGCATTGTGATACAAAGTGTTAATGTAAAGAGTTTAAAAATAATTTCTTTTTATAAATAAAATTCCCCAAGGCTTGTTTGCCAATAAAAATATCTTTTTGTGAGGTGTTTGTGGTAAACAAGTCTATATGAAGATAAATGTTATAGTTAGTTTTTTATTTACAGCACCATCTACCGTGGGGGTTATATGCTTGTGTTATGGCAAGTTGATGGTGAATGTGTTTTTTGGCTTTTTGTCAAAAAGAAAGGCGTTTGAATTTCAAACGCCTTTTATTTTATTGCATTAGGATTTATTTAATTCCCTAGTGCTACTCTTTTTAAAAGCTTACTTGTTATTTGTTTTGTGCATAAAGTGCCGATACTTCATCCCAGTTAATTACATTAAAGAAAGCCTCTAAATAATCAGGACGTCTGTTTTGGTAGTTTAAATAATAAGCATGTTCCCATACGTCAACTCCTAATATTGGAGTGCCTCCACAACCAATACCTGGCATTAATGGATTGTCTTGGTTTGCAGTAGCACAAACTTCAACTTTTCCTCCTTTTTCAACACATAACCAAGCCCAACCTGATCCAAATTGTGTAGCAGCAGCTTTTTTAAAGGCATCCTTAAATGCTTCGAATGAACCAAAAGCAGCATTTATAGCCTCAGCTAATTCTCCAGTTGGTTTTCCTCCTCCATTAGGAGACATTACAGTCCAAAACAAACGATGATTGTAAAATCCACCTCCGTTATTACGAACAGCTTTATTTTCTAAATCAAGATTTGAAAGAATATTCTCTATCGTTTTACCGTCTAAATCACTTCCTTCAATAGCTCCATTCAAGTTGTTTGTATATCCGTTATGGTGTTTACTATGGTGAATTTCCATAGTACGTGCGTCAATATGTGGTTCCAACGCATCGTATGCGTATGATAACTTAGGTAATTCAAAAGCCATAATTATGTTTTTAATTTTTTAACTTAATGCTACCAAAAGTAAGAATTAAACGTTTTAAATAAAAGAAGTGAAGCTGCATTTAGCATATATTTTGTAAATAGGATGCATAAAAGAGGGTGAGCAATTAAATTCAATTTCCTAAATTAGCTGCTTAAGTAAATTTTACACCTTAATTTAAGGGTTAATTTTTAAACTAGAATTATGCACTCGAACTTTGTAATGAGGTATTAAAGCACAATAGGGCTGAAATGTCAAGCTAAAGGTTTGTTTTGTTATGAAAGAGCCAGCTGGCGCGGTGAAGTACTTTTCAATTTCAGCATGGCACCGCTATGATTAAATTGAAAATTGCAACATAGTGTTTGTTTTTGAAGTGATTTTATAACATAATAAATTTTCTAATGCATAATTTGGGTTAAATAATAAAAAAGTATATCCATTGAGTTCAAAATTTGAAAAATATCAAAAGCGTAGATTAATCTCATCTTATTTTTCGGTGATATTGAGTATTGGATTGGTCTTGTTTTTATTAGGTTTACTAGGGCTTTTGGTGCTGAATAGTAAAAAGGTAACAGATTATTTTAAAGAACAAATTCCTTTAACTATTTACCTTAAGGATACAGCCAAAGAGGTTGAAACGGTTCAGTTAACCAAAAAATTAAAATTATCTGAAGCAGTAAAAACGGCTAAATTTGTATCAAAAAAAGAAGCAGCAGAAACGCATAGTAAAGAAATTGGTGAAGATTTTATAAGTTTTTTAGGAACAAACCCTTTGCAGAATTCCATTGATATTAATCTCAATGCAGCATTTGTAAATAATGTAAGTATTGATGATTTTGTTAAAGATATTTTGACTAAAAAATTTGTTGACGAAGTGGTTTATGACAAGCCTTTAATTTCATTGCTTAACGAGAATATAAAGAGAATTAGTTTTTGGGTGCTATTACTTTGTGGTATTTTTACACTAATAGCGGTGCTTTTAATTAATAATTCCATTCGATTAACTGTATATGCCAAACGATTTACCATTAAAACAATGCAAATGGTAGGAGCAACAAAATCGTTTATTCGAAAACCTTTTATAAAATTAAATCTAGCATTAGGCGCATTAGGTGGATTTTTGGCCTTGCTTGGTATGGGAACGGTGCTGTATTACCTTGATAAAACTTTTGTAGAATTTAATTTTACTACCGATATTGTTTTGTTAGCAGCTGTATTTGGTGGGATTTTCTTTTTAGGTTTGCTCATTACATGGTTGAGTACCTTTTTTGCAGCCCAACGTTTCCTTAGCTTACAAACAGACGAATTATACTATTAAAATTAATTGATCGTGTTTAAACGAATATACTTAGCTGGTTGTTTTTTGATTTTTTTGGTCGTTTTTAGCTTAGCCTTTATAACATTTAGACCAGTAAGAAACGTTACCACTTCCGACGTAAGTCAAAAAACAGGTATGGTAAAAAATGTAAGTGCGGGCAATGGTGGAGATATTTATATTCAATTACATAATGATAGGCATAATTATTACATAAATAATGCGTTAAAACAAGGTTTGAATCCTCAAAGTTTAAGTGCAGATATTTTAGAAAAAGAAGTTACCTTGCAACATATTAATAGATGGACACCCTTTAGTAGAGATGGTGTTTTTCCACATATTTCGAAATTAAGTTGTGAAAATAAAGTTCTTTTTAACGAAATAATAAATGAATAAAATGGCAAAACAGACTAATAATACATCTTCAGAAGAGTTTATTTTTGGAAAAAAGAATTACGTTTTTATGCTTATCGGACTAGCATGTATTTCTTTAGGTTTCATACTTATGTCTGGTGGTGGTAGTGATGATCCTAATGTTTTTAATCCTGCGATCTATAATTTTCAACGTATTCGGTTGGCACCAACACTAGTGCTTATAGGTTTCGGAATCGAAGTATATGCTATACTACTAAATCCCAACAAGTAATTTTTATGGAAGTTATTGATGCTATTATCCTTGGGATTATTCAAGGTTTGACCGAGTTTTTACCTGTGTCATCAAGTGGTCATTTAGAATTAGGAAAAGCCATTTTAGGGGATACCACTGTAGGGGAAGAATCTATGATGTTTACGGTAGTATTACATTTTGCTACCGCTTTAAGTACCATTTTTGTTTTTAGAAAAGATATTGCTGAGATTATTACAGGATTATTAAAATTTGAATGGAACGAAGAAACTCAGTTTGTAGCTAAAATTATGTTATCAACCATTCCTGCAGTTGTTATAGGTTTATTTTTTGAAGATGAATTAGAGCAATTTTTTGGAGGTAAAGTAACCTTTGTGGGCTTTATGTTATTAATAACGGCAGTGTTATTGTGGTTGGCGGATAAGGCTAAAAATACCAATAAACCTGTAAGTTATAAAAATAGTATTGTTATTGGAATTTCGCAGGCGATAGCCATGTTGCCAGGAATATCACGTAGTGGAGCCACTATTGCTACGTCGGTATTGTTAGGAAATGACAAATCAAAAGCGGCACGTTTTTCTTTTTTAATGGTAATTCCTTTAATTTTTGGAAAAATAGGTAAAGATATGCTCGATGGAGCTATAAGTACGCAATCAGGAAATGGTGTAGCCTTAGGAGTTGGTTTTGTGGCTGCACTAATTAGTGGATATTTTGCTTGTACATGGATGATCGCTTTAGTAAAAAAGAGTAAGCTTTCTTATTTTGCGCTATATTGTTTAATAGTAGGTATTATAGCTATTAGCGTTGGTTTTTTATAAAATATGGAAGGGAAAGATTATTTAGATGGACAAACTTTGTTAATTGATAAGCCCTTGGAATGGTCTTCATTTCAGGTGGTTAATAAATTGAGATGGTTAATCCGTAAGCAGTTTGATATAAAAAAAATAAAGGTAGGTCATGCAGGCACATTGGATCCTTTGGCTTCGGGATTATTGCTTATATGTACTGGTAAATCCACAAAAACGATTAATGAGCTTCAAGGTCAAATAAAGGAATACACAGGCACGATAAGCTTAGGAGCCAGCACACCATCCTATGATTTAGAAACCGAGTTTGATGCCCAATACCCAATAGATCACCTTACGGAGGAAGTAATACATGGTGCCACAAAACAATTTATAGGCAAAATAGAACAATATCCCCCAGTTTTTTCGGCTTTAAAAAAAGATGGGAAACGTTTATATGAATATGCGCGTAATAACGAAGAAGTTAAAATTTCATCTAGAACAATCGAAATTAGTGAATTTGAAATTACAGCTATTAATGGAGCAAATGTTAATTTTAGGGTAGTATGTAGTAAAGGAACCTATATACGATCATTAGCACATGATTTTGGAAAAGCCTTAGATTCTGGGGCGTATCTTTCAGTATTAAGACGCACCAAAATTGGGGGATATTCGGTTGAAAATGCCATGACGCCGCAAGCTTTTGAGGAGCTGTTGAAGGAAGTTTAAAAGTAATCACCCAATTCGAGTGCCATTTTTAACAGGCTGTTCAGGTTGAATAATAGTTACTGCGTTATCATTGCCTAGACCACCTAAAAGTAAACATTCACTCATCATAGTAGCAATTTGCTTTGGCGGGAAATTAACTACAGCTACGACTTGTTTGCCAATTAAATCTTCGGGTTGGTATAATTTTGTAATTTGAGCAGAGGTTTTACGTGTCCCTAATGTGCCAAAATCAATAGTTACTTTATAAGCTGGTTTTTTAGCTTCTTTAAATATTTTAGCTGAAAGAATTGTGCCAATTCTGATGTCTATTTTTGTAAAATCATCCCAATTGATAGGTGGGTTAAGAGCTTCTTTCATAGTGTTAATTAGTTACTTCATTAAGCTTTTTTAAAATATGATGGTGAGCTTGTTGCCTCAAAGCTCCTTTTTCATTTAGGCTGTAGCCAGAAGTTGAAATTTGATTAAGTATATAGGAACGTGTTTTGCCATAGCTTCCACTAAAAAAAGTATATGAAAATCGTTTTTTATTATCGGGAAAAACCAAAGGGAGTATAGGTAATTCATGCTCAATAGCTAATCTAAAGGCGCCATCTTTAAAGTTGTCAAGTACTATGGACTCATCATCAGGTACTCCGCCTTCAGGAAAAATACAGACACTCAAACCTAAATCAATTTTAGCTTTAGCTTGTTCAAAAACTTCTCTTCTACTTTTTGAGTTATTCCGATCAACCAAAATACAAGTTCTTTTGTAAAAGTATCCAAATACAGGAATTTTGGTTAATTCTTGCTTGCCTACAAAAACAAAAGGGTTTTTTACACTGTATAGCATAAGCATAATATCAAGCATAGAAGTGTGATTGGCTATGATCATAAAACTTTTTCTAGGTTCATTAAAAATGCCATTCTTTCGTAAAGGAATAAAACCAGAAGCATATAATACAAAAGCAGACCAAATACGTGCTACTTTAAAAAAGAGAGGGTACCAAGACTGTTTTAGGGTTAAAAGAATTAGAACAGGTGAAAATATAATAAGAGGCAAACCCATCATTAAATAAAACCAAATTCGAAAAAATATATAAAAAGGATAGTGATACCACTTCATGTAATTTTATTTTAAAGTAAAGATGCATTCTTTCAAAAGAAACTAAAAATTAAATTGTAGTTTGTGACTTTTTAAAAGTAATTTAAGTTGCATTTATCAAAATAAGGATTTATTGCTAATGAAAGAGATACATTTTATAATTAATCCAATATCAGGTTCTGGAAAAAATACTATTTCAGAAAAATTAGTGGTAGAATATTTTCCTAAATCAGCATTTAAGATTGGTATTTTTTACACTCAATATAAAAATCATGCTACTGAGTTGGTTAAAAATAGTGTAAAAAGCGGAGTGTCAATTGTTGTAGCTAGTGGTGGTGATGGTACTATAAATGAAGTAGCTTCGGGTTTAGTAGGTAGTACTATTGTTTTGGGGATAGTTCCTGCAGGTTCGGGTAATGGATTGGCTTCTAATTTGAATATTCCTTTGGAAATTGATAAGGCATTAGCGCTTATTAAAAACGGTGATCATACAAAAATTGATGTTGGAATTGTAAATGGAAATTATTTTTTTAGTAATTCGGGTACGGGTTTTGATGCTCAGGTAATTAAAAATTACGAAGATTCAAATGAGCGTACTATTACAAGTTACATAAAATCAAGTATAAAAGCTTTAAAGGAATATAGTACTAATGAAAGTTATTATGTGTGTATAGATGATAAAGAGATCAAGTGTCAACCATTTATGGTTTTTGTTTCAAATTCTAATGAGTTAGGATATAACCTAAGCCTAACTCCAAAGGCATCATTAAAAGATGGTGTTTTTGATGTTTTGATTGTTTCTAAAATAAATAAACTTAAAATTTTATTATTTGGATTGCTTATGTTGTTCAAAAGGCATGAGAGTTTAAAGGAGGTTCAATGTTATTCTGCCAAAAAGGTGAGCGTAAAAAATGAGATGGGCTCATCAATAGAATATCAATTAGATGGTGAAGTGAGAAATGAAAAAACAAATAGAATTGATTATCAGTTGCTTGAAAATGCATTGTGTGTTATTTGTTAAAATATTCTTAAATGAAATGATTTAACAGTTGTAATTTCGATAAAGTTCAAAAAAAATCGATAAAAAGCAAATTTTAACATTTATATATTAAGTCCTTTGTTTTCAGTGATTTGTAAATTTTTTAAGCTGTTCTAGAGCTTAAAATGTAAGTTTTTACTTACAAATATTTAAATTTTTGATTTTGAGTAATTTGGTTTATACGTTTTTTTTAACTTATTTAGTATCATATTAATGCATTATTCCCCAAATGTCATGAATGTGTCAAATAAGTTATTTATACCAAAATTGTACTGTTCTGTTGTAGGACATCAGTACCAAACAACTAAAAAAGTGACCAATCATATTAAAGAATATTCATGTTCTTGTTGTGGTAAAGAGGTTACAAATGATGCCAATGGACAGCTTGTTCCATTAACTCCAAAGTTAAAATTTATTCATTTAGGTTTGGAACAAGTTATTGTAAAACGCCGTAGGAGCAAGCGTGTAAAAATGAAAGTTGTAGCCTAGGTTTTATTGCTGTAAGCTATTCCATCCTTGAGCAGTAATTTCTACTTTAGTATTTCCTCGCGTCACTAAATATATTCCTTCGTTTTTAGGTGTCATATGTCCAATAATTGAAAGATTTGGATTAGCCTTTATTTTTGGGAAATCTTCTTGTTTAACAGTAAATAATAATTCATAATCTTCTCCTCCACTTAGTGCAATAGTAGTACTGTCTAAATTGAATTCTTCGCAGGAATTTATAACAGTAGGATCTAAAGGGATTTTATCTTCGTATAATGTAGCGCTAAGATCCGATGCTTTACATAAGTGTAAAATTTCCGAAGATAAGCCATCACTAATGTCAATCATACTAGTTGGTTGCACTTCAAGTACTCTTAACAATTCTGGTATATCTTTTCTGGCTTCAGGTTTTAATTGACGTTCAATTAAATAACTATACATTGATAAATCCGGTTGTGATTGTGGATTTACTTTAAATACTTCGTTTTCACGCTCAAGTATTTGTAACCCCATATAAGCAGCACCTAAATCTCCAGATACTACAATTAAATCATTATCCTTAGCACCGCTACGGTATACAATATCTTTTTCATTGGCATGGCCTAACGCAGTAATACTAATTAAAAGTCCTTTGTTTGATGATGTAGTGTCTCCGCCCACGACATCAATATTATATATTTTTGCAGCTGTTTCAATGCCTGCATACAAGTCTTCTAAAGCTTCTAAAGGGAAACGATTACTGGCAGCAATAGAAATGGTAATTTGTTTGGGTGTAGCATTCATGGCATAGATATCCGATAAATTAACCATGACAGCTTTGTAGCCTAAGTGTTTTAATGGCACATAAGCCAAATCAAAGTGAATACCTTCGACAAGTAAATCGGTGCTTACTACACATTTATTATTAGTAAAGTCAATAACTGCGGCATCATCGCCTATGCCTTTTAAAGTGCTTTTATGAGCAATTTTAAATTTTTTTGTCAAATGTTCAATTAAACCGAACTCTCCAAGTTCTGAAAGGCGTGTATGCTGCGGGTTTTTATCTTCAATCATGCTGCAAAAGTAAAAAGAACTTTGTTAATTAAGCTAGTTCTGCTATAAGATATGTGTATGGTATATATTATAAGTAGAAAAGCGTTGTTAGTAAGTCTTTCTAATAAGAGTAATTTATTTTGATTAATTTAACTAGCGACTATTTTTTAATGGACTAGAACACTAACAAAATCCATTTATATTTGTAGTATGGACTTCGATATTTCGCGCAAAATAATACATGTGGATATGGATGCTTTTTATGCTTCGGTGGAGCAGTTAGATGATCCGAGTTTAAAAGGCAAGCCGATTGCAGTAGGAGGAAGCAGCGATCGAGGAGTTATTAGTGCGGCAAGTTATGAAGCGCGTAAATTTGGTGTGCGTAGTGCTATGAGTAGTGCTGTGGCTCGTAAATTATGTCCGGATCTTATTTTTGTAAAACATCATTTTAAACGATACAAAGAGGTGTCGGAGCAAGTGCGTGCTATTTTTTTTGAATATACAGATTTGGTAGAGCCACTCTCATTGGATGAGGCTTATTTGGATGTAACCGAAAATAAAAAAGGGAATCCAAGTGCAAGTTTAATAGCAAAAGATATTCGAGCAAAAATTTTAGAAAAAACAGGGCTAACTGCCTCAGCAGGAATTTCTATTAATAAGTTTATTGCCAAAGTAGCAAGTGATTACAATAAACCTAATGGGCAAAAAACGGTAAACCCATCGGAAGTACTTGATTTTTTGAAAAATTTAGATATAAAAAAATTTTATGGGGTTGGAAAAGTGACTCAAAAAAAAATGTATGCTTTAGGAATTTATACTGGAGCAGATTTAAAAACTAAAACAGAAGCTTATTTAACTGAAAATTTCGGAAAATCGGGAGCTCATTATTATAAAATTGTTCGAGGAATACACAATAGTACTGTAAAACCACATCGTACACGTAAATCTATAGGGGCTGAACGTACATTTAATGTAAATTTAGCTTCGGAAATTTATATGGAAGAACGTTTACAAGACTTGTCAGATGAATTGGAGCGAAGACTTTCCAAAGACAAAATAGCGGGCAAGACTATTACATTAAAAATTAAGTATAGTGATTTTAGTGTGCATACCCGATCAAAAACTTTAGCCTATTATATTAGTGATGCGAGTTTACTTTTTGAAACGGCAAAAATGCTTTTGTACCAACAAAAAATGGAAAATTCAGTAAGATTGTTGGGCTTGTCAATGCATAATTTGAATAATACTACTACAACTAAAAAAGCAGTGCCAAAGGATGTGAATGTTCAACTTGAGTTTAAGTTTTAAAAAATTAATTTTAACAAGCTACTGGAATAAATTCTGATACTAATGTTTCAAAATCTTTTCTAATTATCGGTTTGGCTAAAAAAGCATTGCAACCTAATTGCTGGGCTTTTAGCCTATGATCTTTCGAACAGTGAGCTGTTTGAATTATGATAGGGATACTAGGATACTTTTCTTTTAATATTTTGGAAGCATCAAAACCATTCATAATCGGCATTTCGATATCCATTAAAATTAAATCTATTTTTGGGTTGCAAAATTCAATAGCTTGTTTACCATTAACAGCATGTTGGATATTCAAAGGAGATTTTATGATTCGTTGTAATAGTTTTTGTAATAAAATAAAATTTAATTGTTCATCCTCTGAGATTATAATATTTATTGGTTTATTCATTTTTTTAGGGTTGGGGAATATAAAAATAGTTAAAAAAGACTTAAGACTCAAACGTTTTAGTGTGCTTTTTTATGTTCTGTAAAACTTTTAAATAGAGTGCTGGGTGTTTGTGGGTATTTCTACATAAAAAGTAGTGCCTTTTTTGATTTCAGACTCCACATAAATACTTCCTTTAAAAGTAGATGCTAACTTTTGTGAAATAGAAAGTCCAATACCGGTTCCTCGGTATAATTTTTCAGTATTATTACCAGCTTTTAAAAATGGATTAAAAATAATATCCAAATCTTTTTTAGCAATACCAATACCAGTATCTTTTACATAAAATGTAATTTTTTTGGAATCACTAGAGAGCTTAAAACCAAATGAGACTGCGCCTTTTTCAGTAAATTTAAAAGCATTATTAAGTAAATTTGAAAGTATTTGTTTTAGCCTTACTGGATCGGTATTTATAATGGTGTTTTTCTGATGTTCAGAGTGTTCAAATTTAAGTTTTAATTTACTCGTTTCTTTTTGTTTATAAATGGTTTCAATTTCGCTTAAAAAATCAAAGATATTTGTTTTATTTATTTGTAAATCAATTCCTTGTGCGTCAAGTATGGAAATGTCAAGAATATCATCAATAAGCACTAATAAGCTATCACAGCTGCTATTTATAATTTCAATATATTCTAAGCGTTCTTCTTTACTTAAATCATCTTCGTTTAATAAATTTGAAAATCCATATATAGCATTCATTGGGGTTCTTATTTCGTGACTCATATTGGCAATAAAAGCAGATTTTAGTCGGTCAGATTCTTCGGCTTTAAGTTTTGCTTTGTTAAGTTCTTTGGTACGACCTTCGACAAGTTTTTCTAAGTGATTTCTGTGTTCGGAGAGTTCTTTATTTTGCTTTTTAATTTCATTTGTTCGAATAGCTACTTGTTTTTTTAGTAATCTTTCTTGTTTTTTATAAAATGAAAGACGCATAAAGTAGAATATAAGCGGAAGTGTTAGTAAGAATATTGCTAAGGCTGTTTTAAATAAATCAGTTTTATACCAAGGAGCACTAATGTTTATAATAAGTGTTTTGGGCTTAATAGACCATTTGCCATCATTGTTTGATCCGAGTACTTTAAATTGATAATTTCCTGGTTTAATATTAGTATAAGTAGCGGCAAGGGATTTTCCAGCATCAACCCACACTTTATCATAACCTTCTAGTTTATAACGGAAATTGTTTTTTTCAGGATGAAGATAATTAAGTCCAGTATATGAAATTACAAAGCTAGATTGTTTATGGGTCAGTTGTATTTTTTTTTCGGTGTTGGGATTTTCTAAAATAGATTGATATTTTTTGTTTTCATTTGGTTTTGAATGTAAAACAGCAAATGATGTAATGGCCAATGAAGGTGTTTTTTGATTTATTTTAAGTTCATTGGGGTTGAAAAAATTAAGTCCGTTTGAGGTGCCAAAATATAGAGTTCCTGATTTATTTATATAAGCAGCCTCTTTTTTAAATTCATTACTTGCAAAACCGTCCTGTTTAGTGTATTTAGTAATATGGGCTTCTTTTTCATTAATTCTAAAAATACCATTATTAGTCGATACCCAAAGGACACCATTGATATCTTCAATAAGTGCTTTTATAGATAAGTCAACAAGTTCTTTATATTTATTATAAGGCGTATATTTTTTAGTCTTTTTGTTAAATTGAAATAAGCCAATATTTGTTCCAATCCATAGATTGTTAGCAGAATCAGAAAGTGAACACATAAATAAGATGGGTTCAATACTTTTGTGAATGTTAAAAGGGAACTCTGTAAAAGTGTTTTTTTCTGGATTAAAAAAAATAATTGAATGGTAGGTATTTAATAAAAGCTCAGCATTTTGTGTTTCTTGTATGTGGGTAATATCTCTGATCGGTGAGCCATCCTCGTATTGTAAAATATGCTGATAATTTTTAAAGGTATCTTCTTTATAGTTATATTGATATAACCCACCTCCAGCTGTGCCAATCCATAGCCTCTTTTTTTTGTCTTCAGTTATGGCTAGTACATGTTCGCTATGTATACTTCCTTCTTTCGGTGAGGCCAAATAGCGTTTAAAATTGTCCTTTTCGTAATTATATAAATTTAGACAACCATCCCAGGTGCCAATCCATAAATTGCCTCTGCTATCTTTATAAATTTTATGAACAGGGTCTCTACTTAAGCTGTTTTTGTCATTAGCTTGATAGGTGTAATGTTTTATAGTATTAGTTTCTTTGTCAAGTTTAGATATCCCAGCCTCGGTTCCAATCCAAAGGAATTTTTCTTCCTCAACAATTTCATTCACTAAATTATTTTCAATGGGAGTTTGGAGTGAATTTCGGTCAATTGTATATATTTTTTTTTCTCTTTTACTAGTATAATTAAGGCCACCACCAAAAGTGCCTACCCAAATATCGCCAGAGGTATCTTCAAGTATGCTAAAAATAGAATTGTCACTAATACTTTTTGGATCAGCAATTCGGTATTTAAAAATGGTGGATGTGTTGTTGTTTGTTAAATCTATTTTTTCAAGTCCCTTGTTAGAAGCTCTTCCTACCCAAAGTTGATTATTTTTATCGGCATGTAAATCTAAAATAGTACCATCACTATACTTTTTAAATAGCTTGTTTTTCTCTTTTGGAGAGTAATAATATAAACCATCTTGACCAAAACCAACCCAAATGGTACCCGATTTATCTTCGGTTATAGCCAAAATATCATGTTTAGTTTGTGGATTTAGATTTTCAAAGTTGTCATATTTTTCAAATTTTTGATTGTTGGGGGTATATTTAAAAATACATCCAGTTGAGGTAAACCAAATATTATTTTTTGAGTCTTTAAATATTTTATAAAAAGATTTTTTATATGTGCCATGCCTTGGGTTTTTACTATAGTTTACAGATGTGCTATCAATAGTATTTAATTTAATTAAACCCGATTGACTAGTGAGCCAAGTGGTTCTTTTATTTTCGGTAAAAACATCTCTGTAATTGAGTTTAGGACTTGCTTTATGTAGTGTTAATTGATTGTTTTTAAAAATGTATAGCCCGCTAGATGTAGCTGTCCAAAGTTCATTTTTTTGTTTTTGAGCAATACTATTAAATGCTATATTTCCTAAACTGTTATTAAATTCGTTTTTAGGTCTGTAGGTTTTGCATTGATAGCCATCAAATCTATTAAGTCCATCTCCAGTTCCGATCCATATAAAGCCTGAATCATCCTGAAAAACGCTATATACCCAATTACTTGAAAGCCCGTAATTTTGTCCTATTCGTTTAAATTCATGCTTGATATTTTCTTGTGCACTAGTAAACATAGTGTACAGCATAAAAAATAGGCAAAAATAAGTGGTTTTTTTCAACGCTTATAAGTTTAATAATACGTTTTTAGTTATTGATTTGAACTAAAAATCAGGATTATAAAGTTACACAAAATAGAGAATTATACTTAATAGTTATAATTTAACTATATTATTGTTGTTTTTTTTATGAATTTTTTGATAAAAAAACAAAAGTGCTGTTACATTCTTACTAAAATAAATAAAATGAGATTATTTAAAAAGAGGTTTTTTGATTGTAAATATATGTTTTACACAAAAAATTACTGTTGACCTCAATATAAGTGTTGTACGATTTTGTGGATTATTAATTCGTGTAAAATGGCTTACCTATTGAAGAATCCAGGCAGTTATATATGTAGTGTTTCCAGACAAGTATATAATTACAATAAATTGTAACTATAAAACTCAATTATTGAACTGGTGCAGTGTAAGTAACAAAATCTATTCCGTCTGCGATCTACTTCAAATACTATCGTAAACTGTAATTTTTAATTTAACCATAACGCTGCTATGCTGAAATTAAGAAAACACTAGTATTTATTGTATATCACAGCCTCATGGCAAAGTTTCAATACGTAATCCGGGTTGAACGGAGTAGCTAAAAATAATTAATAGCTAAGATAAAAGTTAACTAATAGTTTATTTTTTAATTTTAAAATTCTGATTTTTAACTAATTAATTGTATTATGTGTGTATTTTAAAAACTAATATTGTCATTTTTTATAAATTTTAAGATATCTTTCATAAGATAATATAGTGTAATAAAAACACAATAAAGTATAATAATTAGATTTTGGCTAATACTAACTTGCATATTATTAGAAAAAATAAACCTATGATTGCAAAAGCGGCTATAACAGACGGAAAAGGAACATTTAGTATAGAAGAGATTGAGGTAGATACGCCTCAAGGTGATGAGGTACTTGTTAAAATACAAGCGGCGGGTTTATGTCATACGGATCATGATTCATTACATTGGGGTAGACCAGTAATATTAGGTCATGAAGGTGCAGGAATTGTTGAAGCTGTAGGAGACTTAGTGAAAAGTGTACAACCTGGAGATAAAGTAATTTTGAATTGGGCTATTCCTTGTGGGACTTGTTTTCAATGTCAAGAGCAAAATCAGCATATATGCGAAAATAATTCGCCAGTAGTAGCAGGTGATGCTTTACCCGATGGGGAAGTGTCCACTGGGCATGCAGCTTTGGAACGATCTATATATAATGGAAAAGGAATAGAGCGTTCCTTTAATATAGGAACATTGTCAACACACACTGTAGTTAAAGAGCAAGCAGTGGTAAAATATGGAACCGATATTCCGTATAGTTCTGCCTCAATTATAGGTTGTGGTGTTATGACAGGGTATGGATCGGCTGTAAATACGGCAAAAGTAACTCCTGGTTCCTCAGTAGCTGTTATTGGTAATGGGGGTGTTGGTTTAAATGTAATTCAAGGTGCTCGAATATCAGGAGCGGCTAAAATTGTAGCTATTGATACGAATCCAACTCGTTTAGAAATGGCTAAACAATTTGGTGCTACACATACTATTTTGGCCGATAGAAATGATAAAGGGCTTAAAAAAGCTACCGAGCAAGTAAAAGAATTAGTGGGAAATGGAGGGGCCGATTTCGCTTTTGAATGTACCGCAATACCTGCTTTGGGAGCTGCACCATTAGGTATGGTTCGCAACGCCGGAACTGCAGTGCAAGTAAGTGGAATAGAAGAGGAGGTGACAATTGATATGCAGTTATTTGAATGGGATAAAATATATATTAATCCCCTTTACGGGAAGTGTCGACCTCAAATTGATTTTCCAATTCTTTTAAATTTATATGAAAAAGGAGATTTGTTGCTGGATGAAATGGTAACCACCATTTATAAGTTTGAAAACTTAGAACAAGCCTTTGCAGATATGCTTGCAGGTAAAAATGCCAAGGGAGTTGTTGTTTTTGATTCTTAATTTTTTTGAATTAATGGTTCAAATGTATAATAAACCAACGTAAAACTAATTGTTTCAGACAATAGACAACAGACAATTAAAAAAAATGTCAAAATTTAAAACCACCGAAATTTCAGATCCCCGTTTTGAGTCAAATAACTTACGGCATATTACGGTAAAAAGTAAGCATCTTAAAAATAGAGGAGATATTACGGTATATGTGCCTTCTGGGGTGCATGAAAATTTGCCTATAGTTGTATTAATGCATGGCGTGTATGGGAGTCATTGGATATGGTCTCAAAAAACAGGAGTGCATTTAAAAATGGAATCCTGGATTGAAAATGGCGAAATTCAACCCATGATTATTGCTATGCCATCCGATGGATTATTTGGTGATGGAAGTGCCTATTTACCACATGTGAATTCAAATTATGAAAAATGGATTGCAGAGGATGTTATTGATGCTACAGTCGAATTAATCCCACAAGCAAGTGAATATTCAAAGTTATTTATTGCAGGACTTTCTATGGGAGGGTTTGGAGCCTTGCGAATTGGTATCAAATACCATGAAAAATTTTCGGGAGTTTCTGGTTTATCTTCTATAACTGTTTTAGATGAAATGAAATTATTTGTTGAAGAAGATTTATCTTTATATGAGCAGGACGAGATAGAAAATAATTCAATCATAGAGACTATAAAAAAGTATAGAAATAACTTACCGCCATTTCGTTTTGATTGCGGGAGTGAAGATTTATTAATTGAAGGGAATAGAACATTGCACAAAGAGTTAGTAAATCTAGGTATTAAACATGTATACAAGGAAAACCCTGGAAAACATGAATGGATTTACTGGGAAACTCATATAAAAGAAACAATGCAATTTTTTAATTCTATACTTCTATAAAATTTAAAGACAATTAAGTTTAATTTTTGGACAATATGAGGTATTTTTTAAGGTGTTAATCTAACGTTCTTTGCAAAAAGAAGTTTCGCTTTTTTAAAAAAGGCTGAACTAGTAAGATTGATTTGAAATTAGACTATTTTTTAAAAAGCATACTCATACTCGATTAGGTGTATTTGAAGTTGATTGAGTAATAAAAAATAAATAAATGGAAAAAAGTAAACTTAGCGATCCGTTTGAAAATGCAAGACTTGAAAAAGGTTTTGGTGAAATGAATGATCAAAATGATCCAGTAACCATGCTTTTACGTCTTAAAGATGTACGTAAAGGAGCTCATAATTGGAAAGCATTTAAATCTGGAGCTGAGCCAGGTCGTATTGTAGTGCCGTCTGAAGTAAATATTCGAGATGTCCGTCAAATACCTTTTGAGGTAGATCCGCCTGAGCATAAAAGTTACAGGGATTTGGTTGAACCTTGGTTTAAACGCCCATTAGAAGAAGCCTATAAACAAAAACTTACTGGGCAAATTAACGAAATTGTTGATGAGATGTTAGATAAGGAAAGTGTCGAGGTGGTTTCAGATTTTTCATTACGATTACAATCAAGAGCATTAACATTATTGTTAAATACACCTTATGAAGAAGCTGAAACTTGGATAGGTTGGGGAACGCATGTTTTTCGTAGTGAAGGTGAAGCATTAGATGGGGATAAAGCAAATATCTTGTATGATTATATAGATGATCAAATTGATAAGGCTATTACTACTCCCGGTGATGATTTATATTCAAAATTAGTGACCTCTGAAGTTAATGGGAAAAAGTTAACTAAAGAAGAAGTAAAAGGAGTTATGATACTCACTTTTGCAGGTGGCCGTGACACAGTAATTAATGCAGTAACCAATTCAATAGCTTATTTTGCAGAACATCCAGAATCTCTGCAGCGTATAAAAAATGAACCCGAAATAACAGGGAAAGCAGTTGAAGAATTGATCAGATATTTTGCACCATTAACCCATATGGGGCGCGTAGTAACTAAGGATACGCAAGTATGTGAGCACGCTGTAAAAGCCGATTCTCGTATTTCATTATGTTGGGCTTCGGCAAACAGAGATGCCTCTGTTTTTGAAAATCCTAATGAAATTGTATTGGATAGAAAATTAAATCCACACGTAAGTTTTGGTTTTGGAACTCATAATTGTTTAGGAGCAACACATGCACGTCAAATTATGAAAATTTTGTTGGAAACTTTAGCAAACAAAGTAAAATCAATTGACATCTTAGATTTTGAAGAAAATATCGAAGATTTGGACCAATTTGAGCGTAAAGTAGGCTACGAAAATATTCATGTAAAATTCAATTCCTATTAACTAGTAAAAATAATAAAGGCCTTATAAGGAACTTAAAGTGTATATATTATGGCAAAAATAACTTTTATAACAACCGATAATGAATCCATTACTTTAGAAGGAACAAGTGGTTCAGTAATGCAATTAGCAGTTGATAATGATATCCCAGGTATAGATGGTGATTGCGGAGGGGTATGTTCATGTGCAACATGTCATGTACATGTGAAACCCGAAGATATGGAAAAAACAGGAGCAGCAAGCGAAATAGAAAATGATATGCTTGAGCTAGATGATAATGTTAATGAATATAGTCGTTTATGTTGTCAATTAGAAATTAGCGATGCCCTTGATGGTGTTGTACTTCAAGTAGCAGAAAGAGATTGATAAAATAGTATAAAGTTATGTCCCAAAATTTTTCAGAAAATAAAATTTGTGTGGTTATTGGAGCCAGTCACGGAGGAGTTAATTTTGCTTTTTCCTTACGTAAAGAAGGTTGGGAAGGTCGTATCATACTTTTTGATAAAGATCCCGTATTACCATACCATCGCCCACCACTTTCTAAAGCCTATTTGACTAGTGCCGATGCTATTGAAAAAAATGCATTAAAATCTGCCGAAAGCTATGAAAAATCTAACATTGAATTAAGACTGGGACATAACGTAAGTAGCGTTAATAAATCTGAAAAAAATATTACTTTAGATACTGGCGAAATTCAAGCCTATGATACTTTAGTACTAGCTACAGGGGCGAGACCTATAATTCCGTCAATTGAAGGTTTAAAGGAAGCCTCCAATGTATTTGCATTACGAACAGCTAGTGATGTTGAACAAATACGTAGTGCAGTAAATACTGGAGAAACTCAGAAAAATGTTGTTGTTATTGGCGGAGGCTATATTGGTTTAGAAACGGCTGCTTCATTAAAAAAATTAGGAGCTAATGTTACTGTGCTTGAGCGCGAAGAACGTATTTTGGCACGTGTTACTGCTCCCGAAATGTCCGATTTTTTTGAAAAACTACATGCCACTAATAATGTGCCTGTGTTGACTAATAAAAACGTAGTAGCTATAACTAAAGATGGGAACCTAAACCATGTAGTGTGTGCAGATAATACAAGTTATAAGGCAGATATCATTATTGTTGGAGTGGGTATCCATGTAAACTTGGAATTGGCAAAGCAAGCTGAATTAGAAATAGAGAACGGAATTAAAGTTGATGAACAAGCCAAAGCGGCTACAGATATATATGCTATTGGCGATTGTACATATCATTATAATCCACATTATGATCGTTTTATTAGGTTAGAATCTGTTCAAAATGCAGTAGATCAGGCTAAAATAGCCGCAGCCGCTATATGTGATAAAAAACCAGTTTATAATACCATACCTTGGTTTTGGTCGGATCAATATGATGTTAAATTACAAATGGTTGGCTTGTCTACTGGTTATAATAAATTGGTAAAACGAATTGAAGAGGGAGCAGCCAATAAATTTTCTATTTGGTATTTTAAAGATGATGAATTGTTAGCTGTTGATGCTGTAAATAATGCTAAGGCTTATGTGTTGGGGACTAAATTTATTAAAAATAAAAATACGATAGATCAACTAAAATTAGCTGATCCCAATAGTGTATTTAAGCCAGCAAACTTAATACTTGAATAGTTAATTAATTTAAAAATTTAAGCGAAATACAAAGTCAGGAGTAAAGCGTAAGGAGGTAATATTATTAGGTTTTATCCTACTAATGATATTATTATCATTCTCATTAACGACCACTCTAAATTCTTGACCTATTTCATTTTTTCGATTGTAAATATTACGCAAAGCTACACCCAGTAGCCCTGTTGTTTTTTTTGAGTTTCCTAAAGAGAAGCGATACGTGGCAGAGGCATCAAGACGGTGATAGTTTTTTGTAAAACGTTCCGAATTTAAACCATCGGGGCTAATAGTTATAAGGGCATTATCAAAGACTGTATTATTAGTAAATTCAGTAAATGGTAGGGCTGTAGCATAATTCCAGCCCAATGAAAAATCAAATTTTTTAACTTTTAGTGTTTGAGATATATTAAAAACATGCGTTTGATTAAAGCTATTAGGAAAAGTGTTTTCTTGAAAAATTGGTATAGAGGCCGCTGAAGTGTTCCATGAATAGCTTAACCAAAAACGGTAATTTTGAATTCTTTTTTTAAGTAAAAAATCAATACCCCAGCGTTTTTCGGTTGAATTGATAAAAAAATCATCTGTGATATCTGCAGCTAGCAATAAAAAATTAGAGGTAAATGAAGTGTCATTTAAATTTTTGTAGTACCCTTCTAAATCAATATTCCAGCCTTTTTTGTCATACAATAAGCCTAGCGTAAATTGTTGACTTTTGGTAATTTGTAATTCTCTTAAATCCGGATCTCCTTTTCCTTCTGCTATAATCCATAATTGATCACCATTAGGTAAGCTAGCAATACCATCAAGATCATTCGTTTCACTATTAAAGGTGTCTAATTGAGTTATTTGTTGGTTTTTAAGTTCAAAAGAGGTAGTTAGCCTTAGGTTTTTTAAAAATTCTATGGAGGCAAAAATCCGAGGTTCAATAAATAACCGATTACTACTGTTGTTTAACAATGAATTTCGTAGGCCTAAGCGTAGGTAAGCTTTTTTTGAATCATAAATATATTCATTGTAAAAGGTATGATTAGTGCTTATTGCTGTTATGGTGTCATTAAATTCGTCATCTTCAAATGCATCAGTAAATGTAGTAAACATAAAGTTTTCGGTCTGGTTGTAAATAAATTGATAGCCAAATTTTAGAAGATGCTTGTTTTTAAATTTCATATCCAAAGAAAATTCACCACCAGAATCATTAAGGGTGTTTTTGAGCTTATGAATAAATTCAAAATTTCTGGAATTTCTTTGAAACAACAAATTGTAATCAAACTCGTATAATGAGGTGTTTAAACTAAGTTTATGAGAAATAAAAGCATTGTATTTTTTTGTCCAACTAAGACTAGCTCCAAAATTTTGAGTTTTTAATTTATCTCTAGTGTTGAATTGGCTAATATTGTCATTTTGATTGTTTCTAAAATTATCTAGTGTATTTCGAATAAGAATGGAGCTAAAGGTAATATTATTTTTAGTGTTTGGATTCCATAAAAATTTTAGATTAGTGTCCGAAAAATTTAGCAAATCATCACGGTCACTATTTTCATTACCGTTTTCGGGTAGGGTGGCTCTAGTGTTTTGGAATACTTTTTCATTCAAATTTCTAGATACTATATTATTGTAAATGTCTGTGGATGATCGGCGTCCAGCAATTAGTAATCCAGCTTTTTTTGATAGCGGAATTTTAGTATATATATCGGCATGAGTAAGATTAAAACCGCCTCCAATTTTAAAGCCTTCAGTTAAATCATTATCCGAAGTTATATTAACTACACCAGAAATACGATCGCCGTATTGCACACTTGTGCCCCCTCTATATACTTCAACACTATTAGTTATATATGGGTTAAATGTTGATATTTGATTAAAAAAGTGACCCGTATTGTAAATTTTAATACCATCCCAAAGTATTAGATTTTGATCTGGTGAACCCCCTCTAATGTATAAACTTGCTGGGTCTTCAGTAGGGCTACTTACACCAGGTAATAATTGGGCACTTTGTAATACATCGGGTTCTACTAAGCCAGGTAAAATACGTAAGTCTTTAGTGGATACATATATGGAGGCGTCTTCTTTTTTGAATATTCCTTTAGTTAAGTATTCTTCAATAATAACATCGTTTAAGGCTTCAACTTTAGGGTTTAAGTATATAGTAGCACACTTTGTAGTGATAAGTTTTTTAGCAATTATTGTTTTGCTTTTATAGCCTAGATAGCTTATGCTAATGCTATCTTGTTGTTTTGCATCAACATAAAAAAAGCCATTAGCATCTGATAGTGTAATAGCTTTATTGTTTTTTAAAATAGTAGCTTGTGAAAGTTCAAAATTGGATAATTGATCTACTAATTTACCGCAAACAGTATAAGTGTTAGTATTTAATACTAATATATAATTTAAAGGGTCAATTTTTTGAAGTTCATAATCCGTTTGTTCGTTTATTAGCGCTGTAAAACGAATTATAGAAATTTCATCAATAATGGTATCAATACGAAGCGATAAATTTTTTATGACTTGAGGGTCATATGAAAATTTAAGTGCTTGCTTATTCTGAAAATGCTGGATGGCGCTTTCTAAACTTATTTGGGTAACAGTATTTTCCTTTTGTGAATAGACCCAAAAGCAACTACATATTAAAATTATAAGTATTTTAAAACGATTCACTACTCCTTTAATACAATTTCATTAGCATTTACAAAGGTATAGTTTATATTTAAAGGAGTAAAACATGTTTTTAAGGCATTTTTTAAGTGTTTATGTGTAAAAAAACCAGTAAATGTTCTTTTGGTATTAATGTTTTTACTGTTAATTTTAATATTGTATTGACGTTCCAATTCGCTTATCACGTCTTCCAGGGAAGCTTCAGTAAAAGCACTATTACCTTGAGTCCATTCGGGTGTTTTGGCAGTTATAGTAAAAGGAAGGAGCTGATTGTCTCTATTATTTTTTACTGCTTTCCCTTTAGTTAAAATAACCGATTTTGTATTGTTTTGTACTTGCACTTTTCCTTCAAAACAGCGAACATTTAATTTGTTATTTCGTGAAAAAACATCAAATTGGGTTCCTAAAACGCTTATGGTTCCATTATTGGTATTCACAGAAAATTTTGAGCCTTTAGCTACTTTAAAAAAGGCTTGTCCAGTTAGTGATAGTTTTCTTGTTTTATTAAAAGAATCTTTATTGTAACTAATAGAACTTTCTGCATTTAATGTAATCACGGAATGGTCGGGAAGTACGTGTTCCTTATTTTCGGCCATTGCTGTACTTATATGTATTTCCGAAGATGAAAATAGATTGCCACCAATAGTAAAAAGCATTAAAATTGCCGCACAAGCTGCCGCAAGGTATACCCATGGGCGAAATTTTATAACTTTAGATTTTTGTTTTGCATAGTTGGCATTGAATTCTTTTTGTTTTAAGAATTCTTCCTCAACGTTAAATGAAGTGGTTCTAAATTTTTCAGTTCCCTTTAAAATTTCGGTGTAAGCAGCAAAATCTTTAGAATTTTCGATTTCCTTTCTCTCTTCTGTTGTCAAATCGCCTTCAAGCCAACGTGCTAAAAGATTATTTTGGTTATTTTGGTTTGACATAATTTTATTGTTTAAAATAAGACATACTATCTATTTGACGCTACTAAATTTTTATAATTTTCAGAATTGATAAATAATGATTCCTCCTCAAAAGTAAGTTGTCTATAAATCCATTTAGTTAAAAATTCATTTTCAGTATGGTTTGTTATAGTATTCATCTTATTTATTTTTTAAATATTGGGGATCGATTTTTTTATATTTATTAATGCCTGTTGCATTCTTTTTTCTACAGCTTTTATACTAATGCCAAGTAATTCAGCAATTTCTCTATACTTTTTTTTCTCTATTCTACTCAATAAAAACACTTCGCGTTGTCCTTCTTTTAAATTATTTATAGCTGCTTCTAAGCGCAACATAAATTCTTTCTCTTCCATTTGATAATGAGGAGACTCGTAAGTACGGTCACTGTTATTGCTTGACTTTTCATAATTTAAAACTACTTTTTTGTGCTTTATATCATTTAAGCTAAAGTTGTTGGCTACTTTATATAAAAAGCTTTTTGCACTAGAAAAATTGACCGAAGCGCAGTTTATCCACAATTGCGCAAAACTATCCTGTACCATATCTTTTGCTTTTTCCATATCTCCGTATTTGTAAAGCAAATGCTTATAAATTTTATCAGCATAAGATTTATATAATTGCTCATATATTTTTTCTTCGCATATACTGATGTTACCTTCAGTCATAGAATTAGTGTTTTCGATTAATTAAATAGGTAGTAATTTAATTATTTTACTGGTATTTAGTTCTTTATAAACAATGTCTAATGCTTAAATTTATAAATAAAGTACGATTTAACTCTTTAATTGATTCGGAAGTAATTCATATTTCCAATTGCGTACTTAAAATTATTTCATTTTTTTAGAACCTATTGATGCACTACAATAGCTGCTTTAGCAAGTTTTTTCATTGTTGTTTTCTATAGTTCTCAAGTATAAGACAATCATGTAGAGATTTACCCTAAAATAATTTTTGCTATTTAATGAGGGTTACAAGTATTACAAATACCTGTTAGTAGTATTTGCATTTTATCAATAGTAAAGTCGGGTAGTGCAATGGTTATTTTTTCATTCAAATGTTGGCAAGTTACATTTTGACAAACAGAACATTTAAAGTGAACGTGGTCATGGGCATGAGTATCTATAGTACAATTACTTCCGCATAAAGCATAATAAGTTTCTTCTTTATTGGTAAGGGCTTTATGGATAATTCCTTTGTTTAACAAGGTTTGTAAGGTGCGATATAGTGTTATACGATCGGTATCAATTAATTGTTCTTGTATTTTAGTATAGGGTATAGCACTTCCAAATTTTTTAATAATTAGAAGCAATTCTAAACGAGTAGTAGTAGCTTTTAAATTGCGGGTTTTTAAAAGTTGTTTTGCAAAGTTTACATGATTAGTATGCATAATTTAAAATTTTAAACTCATTCCTAGTGTGGCATTGATCCCTTGAGCAACAACGAAATAGCGTTGCCTATCTAAGTAATTGGTATATGTGGTATTTAAAATATTAGTTATGTTACCCGTTATTCTAAGCCTTGTTTTATTTAATTGAATATCAGTTGAGCTTTGCAAGCTCAATAAATTATAGGCTTTTGGTGGGGCTATAAAAAAGCTTTTCTTTATGTTATTTTCAAAATAGATATATTCCTCGTCTTCGGTAGTTGACTCGCTTACGTATTCATTTTTTACAGTAAGTTTTAAATTTTCCAATTTTTTTGAACCTATAAATGGAATTGCCTTAGGATATTCATAAGTAACACTTCCTGTAAAAGTATTAGTAGGTGTGTAAATCAACGTATTATTGTCGGTTATATTTTTCGCATCTATTAAACTGGCTGTAGCTTTTATTTGTAATGATGCTGTAAATTGATAAGCTGTTGAAAGATCTAGTCCAGCAATTTGAGCATTTGTTTGTTCATAGTTAAATACTAAAAAAGCACCTCGTGCGATTCTTTGTATTTGGCCACGAGGATTTAGAAAAATATAATCGTCAAATTTTTGAAAGTACCCATGAGCTTCAAAGGAAAACTTTTCTTTAATATCCCCTGTAATGCCTAGGGTTGTTTTAATTGCTTTTTCATTTTTTAAATTTGGATCACCAAATTCAAGAGCAGCTACACCTTGGTGTAAGCCGGAGCTGTATAATTCATTAATTGCTGGGTTACGTGTTGCATAGCCTAAATTATAGGAAATTGAAAGGTGTGGGTTAATGGCAAAATTCCAACCAACTGAAGTGCTTATATTATGAAATGAATTATCAAAACGTTCAACACGAATAGGGAGGTCTCGTGTAATGGTAGCTACATGTTGATTTATATTATCATAACGTGCCCCAAATTCAAAGACTGATTTTTTATAGGATTTTGTTAGGGTGGTAAACAAACCTATTTGATGTGAAGTGTAATCTGGTATTAAAGGTAATACACCTGTACCAGCCTGGTTTTCATTATCAATAAAGTTGTATTGAATTCCTGACTTTAAATTAAAGCCTGAAGAAAATCGTTTAAAATATTTCCCTCCAATATATATCGTGTATTGATCTAAACTTAAGGCGGGTCGGTTAGAACGGCCACCACGCCTTCTATCAAATTCTTTTCTTTGATTTAATTGCCCTGCAAAATCAATAGTTACCCATTGTGAAAAATCAATTGAATATTTTGAATGGAACTTAGCTAAATGATGATTTACCTTTTGTTTGGGAGCATCAATATTAAAACTACTACTACCAGTAATAAAGGGGATACCTCGTTCAGTAATTTCTTTTAAGTTTAAAGCATTACCAATTTGAGAAGCACGTAATATAGCAAGTGTGGTATTAAATGTGCTAAAGTAAAAATCGGTTTTTAGTTTTTTTGAAAATTCTTTTTCGAGTTGAAGGGCTAAATTTATTTCTTGTACTCCTGTATTGATTAAGGTGTAATCTGGTGTGCTCAGATCACCGCTACGTCTAAAAGTAGCGTTAGCTTTCCAGCCAATATTAGAAGGGTATTGTTGTAATTGTAAGTTTATACCATTGCTTAGGCCATTACTTTCAAAAAAGTAATTTGTTTTTCCGTGTAAATGCGGTTCCTTCTCTATTTTTTCGGGCTCCACTAAAATTACTCCTCCCAAAGGAGCACCAAGATATTCTAGGCCTGCTGTTCCTTTAATAACACTTATTTTATTGGCCACCAAAGGATCAATTTCGGGGCTATGATCAATCCCCCATTGCTGTCCACTTTGGGGAATTCCATTGTTTAAAATACTAATTCTGTTGCCGAAAAGTCCATTTATAATAGGTTTACCAATACTATTACCCGTTTTAATGGTGCTTACGCCAACAATGGATGAAGTGATATCAGCTAAATTTTTACCAGCATTGTCGCTAATAAAACGCTCGTTTATGATTTCAACTTTTTGTGTAGTTTTTGATTTAGAAGATGAAGATAAGGCTACATTGTCCAGGTCATGAACAGAATGTGTTAATTTAAGATTTAGATCAATATCTTTTTCTTCAATTTTTACAAAAACTTTTTTGGATTCGCAACCAATATGACTCAGTGTAATATGGTAATCCCCTGTACACAAGTTTGTTAATTTAAAGTGACCAGAACTATCACTTACGGTACCTTTTTTAGTTTCGCTAACAAATATATTAGCGTATGGTATAGGTTCGCCTGTACCCACATCGCTGATATGACCAGTTAATGTAAGGGTACAGTTTTGCGAAAATCCTATAAAGGGCACTACAATAAATAATAGTGTAATAAATTTTAGTTTACTCAACGACATCAATATCAAAAGTTGCATCTAATTCATTTGCTCCACCTGCATTTGCAATATTTCCTTCGGCAACTCCTTCGGCACCTTTGTTAGGTTCGTGTCTTAACAAAATAGTAATTGATCCTTTAGCAGCGTCACCTGTTGTAATAGTGGTTGCTAAACCTAAGGGGTTTCCATCTTCATCTTCGTCAGTATAAGCAACACTTAAACCACTAATGTTGGTTGTATAAAATAATTGGTGATCTTCGTCTTCTTCTTTAATTTCAGTAGTAACATTATCCGTTTCTTCATTTTGAACGTTTAAAAGTTCTAAATTAGCCGTATAAGTAGTGTTGGCTTTAAGTGTACCACCTACAACAACTGGTGCTCCGGGTCCTTCACCATCAGCATCTACCCATGTAAAAGTTACTGGATCGGCTCCAGTAGCAGTAAGGGTAAAGTTTACGTTGGTAATTACTTCTTCTTGGTTTTCTATTACTGGATCATCATCACTACAAGAAGTGAATGAAATTCCAAGGGCTAAGAATGCAAATACAATTGATTTCGTTTTCATAGTAAATTAATTATTTGTTTATTTTTACAACGCGAAAATACTTTTTTATTGCAACAATGTTGCAATAAAAAAATGCTTTTTCGAAAAATTATGGTTTTTTCAATTTAAAATAAAATTATTGAGAGTATGCCAATTTTATTGATAACGTATTGTACATATAAAATATGTTAAGTCTAAGTATTTTCGTGCTAGTTGTATTTTTAGTAGAGCCTTGTAACGTTTTGATTTATACTAATTAATATAGATTGCTATAGTGTAAATTAGTCAAACAGTTTTTTTTTTAGAGCAATGCATCTTTTTTTCCTACAGTAATCGTATTATTACTTAATTATTGAGCCTTTTCTGTTTTTTAATGTTTTATAAAATGATGTGTGCTATTTCCATTTGTTAGTAGTATGTTAGTATTCGTTTGGTATAGGTTTCGGGTACGCCATTTTCTTTGTATGAAATACGCTCGGTCCAATTGCCATAAGCATCATAGTTAAAAAATTTGGCTACTCGTTTTCCGTTAAGAAACTCTACCTGTCCAAACTCATTAAATTCAAAATCGCCTACAGACATAGTAGTGCGTAATTTGGCCGACTTTATAATGCCTGTAGGGTAGTATACATACTCATTGGTTTTGCCATATAAATGTCTGGTCTGTGTGTACAGCTTTCCATTTTTGTATTTATAGATATCATGTATACCATCCTCCTCTTTACTTTCAATTAACCTTCCTTTAGTGTCATATTCATGTACAATGGGGTTTGCATAATCTCTTACTAGTTCTAAATTGGAATTACCTTCTAAAACTTCCCATTTTTGAGAGTCAATTAAATCACCTTGTTTATTGTATTTAAATACTAAGCTATCTTCGGTCCACATGTTTTTATCATCGTCATCGTGATTAATTAATAAACGATATGCTTGTTTACCATCAGCTCTGTAAGCAAACTTATTTCCAGAAACTGAGAAGAAACCATCCCTGTCCTTTTCTAATACTTTTTCTCGTATTAGTCTACCTTTATTGTTATAAACAAATTCACTTCCTATTTTTTGGATATTACTTTGAGTGGTTTCGTAAGTGTATGTGATATTTCTTTTTTGTCTTCCTAAAGAATCAAATTCTACTTTAAAATTCCAAGGTAAGTCAATTCCTCTTTTATAGTATCGTTTAGTACTTTTTGTATAGTTGCCATGCGCATCTTTATGCATGTAATACATTACTTCTTCACTAGATTTAACTTTACCATAAAACATACGTTTAAAGCCACTACCTAAATATACTTGCCATATAATGGTGTCTTTAATTTGTTTTTTCTGTATTATATCTTTTTTTTGATCATTCCTTTTATTTGATTCTTCATTTTTCTTTAATCTTTTTTCTGCGTCAATTTTATCAAAATCAATTTGAACTACTTGTAATTGTTCTGTTTTATCAGTTTTAGAGCTTGTTTTTTTAGCACAACTTAAACTGAGAAAAACAAGCATAAAAAAGCTTAGTTGTTTAAATGTTTCCATAAGCTTGGGTTTTGTTTGCATTTTCTGTAAAGGTAGGTGTCTATTTAATTGGGTGTTATATGTTTTTGGTTTTTTGTGTAGTGATTTGAAAAACTTTGTAATCATGTCATGATCTATTGTTTGTGTACTATGCCAACGTAATCAGACAGCCCTAAAAGCCCAGCTATAACTTCTTTTAAAAAGCCTAATAGTTCTGGTAATTCCTCAGTAGAAATTATAGAAGCTAATGAAGGCTAATATCGAGTAGTGATTTGTGTTTCTGGCATTGTATCGTGTCTTGTTATTTCTTAATATCTTTTGTTTCTGTATTCTGCTACTTGTCTACATTACTTTTTTTCAGACAATAGCGAGGGAGGAGTGCTACACAATAATATCTCCACCTTTTCCAATATCTAATTATCTAATGTTTTTAGCTTTTCGTATAGTGCCTCTGCAAAATCAGCTCGAATATTATCTCCTTTTGATCTTCTAACCTCTATCATATTTTGCGCATATGAATCAAAATCTTCAGCATTAACTAATTTTTTTATTATCATATATCTAAACGAAAAAGGTTGAGAAATAAACCTAGCCTTGTCTCTTTGATCTAGGTTTTCTAAGTACTCATATAACTGTGTTAACCCGACAAATTGTTCAAAAAAAACAATTGATTCATCAATTAGTGATTCGAGCATAGGTCGTATAGTATTAAAATCATTATCATTAGAAACTTGATTTTTATAAAGGAAATTTAGATCAACTCCTTGTGCATTTGATAAATTAATATTTACAGTTTGCGGATGTATTACAGAATTACTTGGTAATTCATAGCTTTTATAAATTTCATTAAAAATTGTTTCAACCTCAACAAATGTAATTTCCGCTACTATACCTGTGAACACTACACTGTGAGGAAAATAATTTGCACTAGTAACCGCTAATTCAATCTTTTTTGAATTTTCTTCTTTTATATATATAGCTTCACTACCCAATCGTAAAAAATCATTTGGGATTAATTGGTCTGCTTGTCTCAAAAAATCACTTTTATTATATACTGCCATTTTCGTTTATTTTATCTATATTTTCAACAAATTCCCCTCTTTCTCCATTGGAAATTTTATACCATTTTTTCTCTCCGTTAAAAATTAAATTCTCAGAAATTTTTAATTTTCTATTTTCAACTTCAGGAGCTATCCCGATCGCGCGGATTTGCACCTTAAATCCGTAAGTCTTTAAATTAGAGATTAATTATAAGGAATATTTAATTTTTATTTCGTTTTAGAATTGAAAAGTTTGACTTTTTTGTATTTACTTTCTTTTTTTTAGTCCAGAAAACATAAAATCACTGTCTTTAACAGTGCATATCCAAACACTTTAACCCCAAACAAGTTGGGGTTTTGCCTTTTTCATAAATTGTTGTCATTTAATTTTTAGGTTTTAAAATGAATATTTCCATAAACCCTAAGTTTTTGTTGTCTGGATGTTTTTATCCATTTTGCAGGTATAGCTATAAATCTAAAAATGAATTTTTTAATTCTGTATTTAGGATTCAATCCTTCATATTTTGTTGAGAATTTCTCTATAATGTATTGGTATAAGTTTCTGCACATTGCAGTAAACATTAAAAAAACGGTGTTTTGTTCTAGTTTAGAAAAAGGTAGGTTATTCCATCCAAAATCGTTTTTGAGTACATCAAATTCTTTTTCTATAGCACCACGTTGATTATAAAAGCTTACCACTTCATTTACTGATAAATCGTAGTCGTTGGTTATAATGGCAGAATATAAGTATGCATCTTTTGTAAATAAATTAACTTGCTTGTCCTTTCGTTCAATTTTAGTAACTACTAACCTATAATCTTTGGCTTTATAAAGTTCTCTTTTTCTTTTTAAAGTCCGTATAAATGGTGTAAAAGTAATTTCTCCTCTAAAAATTGTTTCTGAATTTGTTTCAATTTTAACCCAATTATTAATCTCAGAAATTCTTTGAGCTAGAGCGGCACTCATACAAGCCCTAATAAAAAATTTATTAGTGTTTTTTGAGACTAAATCTATAACATTAACTTGGTAAGAAGCTGCATCAGCTCTAAAAGAATCGATATTTATATTTTGTTTTTTTAGTTCTTCAAACATTCGTGTGAGTGTTTCAAATTGTAAATCTTTTGCTGCGCTATTCCCATTTCTATTTTCTACAAAAACAATTTTATTTTCAATTATACCTACTCCAGGACAGTATCCAAATGATTTTTTATATGTTGATCGGCTATCCAATTTATTAGTAAACAAAATGGTATTATCATAATCTAAAGTATGATTCTCATGTGCAGGTAAGTTCAGTTTCTGTAACAATTTTAAATTTAACTCATTCAAAAAATGATGTAAACTAAACTGATGTAAACTTGTACCCCTAGGTAGGGTGAATAGATCCTTTGGTAAGGATAATTCTTTCATCCTATCTAATATCCTATCAGGACTAGGGATTTTAAAAAATGGATTATGATCTAAGTGTCCTTTTAGATTAGATGAAATATCTTCAATGCAATCACCTCCACAAAAATAAATTGACCAAAAAGAGTATAGAATATCCTTCCAATCATAAGAACATTGAGGGGCTAAACTAGGTAAATTAGCAGTTAGAAATGAACCTAAGCCAAGTCTTTCAAATTCATCAATGACAAAATTTAACCCTCCAAATGGATTTATCTGTTCAGATTTTAATACTTTCATAATGTGTTTTGTAGCTACACCAATTTAGGTGAAAACACATAAAACCGCAAACCTTTATCAATAAAGAGTTTGCGGTTGTTTTATCCTATAGACCTACGGATTTAAGGTGCAAATCCGCGCGATCGGGATATATACATGTATATAGATACCTGATAGTGCTACTAAGCAATTTAAGAGGGGATATTGTCATATTGTTCTTGATAACCAAGTACAGTATCTATTTTTCTTAATTCATTTTCAATCCCATCAAGTCTTTTGTTTATACTTTTAAAACCTAAATTTACTTCAGATTTAAGAAAATTTATGGCGTTTAGTATTTCATCATGTTCACTCATTTTTACGTAAGTTTATTATTATCAATCAAATATAATGCAAAACATTTGTCAGTTATATATTTCTTTATTATTTATATTAATTTTAAATAATTTTAATGTAATTGACTTTTTTATATATAGTTGAATTGTAAGCTTAAAAAACAATCACATATTCGACAACAAACGACTACAAACGGAAGTAAACTTTTACAAACCAGTTAAATGTTTATTCCTATACTATGTTTGTCCTGTTGGTAATCATAAGGTTACTGTAATATAAATCATAGTATAATGAGTTCATTAAAAAACAGAGTACAGTTAATAGGTAACCTAGGTCAGGCACCAGAAATCATAAACTTAACTAGTGGTAAAAAGTTAGCCAAGTTTAGTATGGCAACTAATGAAAAATTCAAAAATACCCACGGAGAAGTTATAACGGAAACACAATGGCACAATATTGTAGCATGGGGAAAAACAGTAGATATTATTGAAAAATACCTTGATAAAGGAAAAGAAGTAGCCGTAGAAGGAAAGCTAACTAATAGAAGTTACGAAACTAACGAAGGAGAAAAAAGATACATTACAGAAATTGTGATTAATGAATTACAACTTTTGGGAGGGAAGTAATTGTATCATACTATTTAAGTAAATATTCTTACATAAATAGTAATAAGCTACATATGTAAGTATAAACTTACTTTAATTTTAATTAATTGATAATCAATATATAATTGTAATTCAATAAGTTTAACTAATTAATTTTTAACCATTTAAATAAACACAATGAAACACATTAAAATCGTATTCGCTTTATTAGTAACATTTCTATCAATAAATTGTATTTGGGCACAATCTAGTAGACCCTCTATACAAGGCCCTAACTCAGGTGTTTTTGGAGAAACAAACAGGCACTTAGTAATTTCGAGAAGTCCATTTGTGGTTGTGCAAATTACAGGAGGAGTATTTGAAGGTACAAATCAATCTGAAAAAACTTTTGGTTTAGAAAACACGAGTGATTTGCTTATTGATGTTACGTGGAATGATTGTTCGGTATTACCTTCTGGAGGGACCCAAGCTAAAATTATAGCTTATGCGGTAAGTAATGCTTCTGGTTCTAACCCCGTTGTAAGTCCAACATATAACGTTTCGGTTAGCGTATTACAAGATGGAGCTTATTGTCAAGGGAAAAGGCAAAATTTACAATTCATAACCTCTTTTTTAAGAGGAACAGGTCGATTTACCTGCGAAGCAATTGAACAAGCGGTTTCATTCCAAGACCCATGTGATGTGTGTAATATTGAAGCGCCATCGGAATGTGACCCTTGTACTGTAGCTCAACAAGAAATAGATGACTTGGTAGTAAATGATTCACTTTCACTACTAGAAAAATGTAATAGAATTATAGCAATCATTAATGCTAACCCTAGTTGCGATTTAAAATTCACTTTGCCAAGTGCAAGTAACTGCCCGTAGTGCTAAATCATATCAAATAATTTGATGTTGTATACCTAAGTTAGGTTTAATCTAATGTATACAAATAAAATAGGATGACTAATTTTTTAGTCATCCTATTTTATTTGTTATAACTACCAATTATATTTACACATAGTTAAATTGCTACATAGTTGCATAAATCATGTTAAAATTGATTATTATTTAAAAATTTTACTTAAATATTGAATATTGTGCAATAAATGATTAAAAAAGAGTAACAAATAATTTTTGTGGTATTGGCGAAAGTCAAGTATAGATATATTGCAAAACAATTAATCTTTAAATCCCCAGAATTATGATTACTAATAAAGTGAAAAGTCTTTTAAAGTTTTTTTTATGTGCATTATTCATTTGTTCTTGCTCTACAGATGATACAGAACTACAGGAAGAGAAAAATCTAAATGGCACAATTAAAGAATTTAAACAGCAGGCAAACAATACTACAACACTACAATGGAACGGTCAACCCGGAAGTCTAGCAGGAGCTTTAATTAATGCCGTAAAAAGAGTAGGTAATGGAGGAACGGTTTTTTTACCTAAAAGAGTCTATAAAACCGATCGAGCTATTATATTACCTAACATTAAAGTTGCCATAAAAGGGAGCGGGAGAAATAATACACGCATCGAGGCCACTAAAAAAGTGCAAACAGCCGGGCTTATTGTAACGGGTGCAAATGGAACGTCATTTGAAAATTTTACCGTTGATTGGAAGGGACTAAATAATGCATCATGTGCTATTAGCAGTAATGGAAAAAATTATGTAAAAGCAATAAATATGCGTTTTGCAAATGCAGGTTACGGGTTTGGAACTCCAGATAATGGTACCGGTTTACCCATTAATGGTTTGTATGCTTTTAATTGCGAATTTATAAACTGTTTACGTGGAATTGCTTTTGTAAGATATTTTAGTAAAAAGCCAGTTTGGAAAATTAATAGAGCAATTATTGATAAATGTCAATTTAAAGGAAATCAAGTTGTAGGAATTAGTATTGACTCTGGTAACGATGGTAGTGACGGAAGGTTTAATTTAAGAAATCAAAACCGAGCAGCCCAAGCTAAACAAGTAGTTACTGATATGGATGGCATGCAAATTAAACGATGCTATTTTGGAAAAGCCCATAATTTTAATATTGCCATAGCGAAATCAAAAAACATAAGCATTTTTGGTAATACACTTGAAGGAACTACAGGTAAAGGTAGTTTTACAGAAGCTATTAATATTGAACATGAATCAAGTAATATTAATATAAATGGGAACAAAATAAAAAATTATGCAAAAGGGAATACATCTCATGCTTATATTTCAATGGTTTCATTTAGGGATTATGGTAATAAACCTTTGTTTGAAAATGGAGTAAAACAAATTTATATTAATGGTAATACTTTTGAAGGAAATTGTGTGTTAGGAATAACGGGAGAAGAAACTAATGGCATTACAATTAGAGGAAATAAATTTAATTCACCTAGTCCAACCAGTCACCATATTAACCTATTTAGATCACATCGTGGCAATAAAAATACATTTATAAAAGATAATACCAATACGCCAAATTGGAAGATACGATTGATGCCATTTAGATAATTGATTTTTGTTGTATTTATGAGCTTTATACAACAGAATGAGAACTCAATTTATAGATAAAAAAGTTTTTAATAAGATTATTCAATGAGTTAAAAATTAATAAATGAATATTGATCGGTTAATCGTTCAATTTTATCTGATAGCGAGGCCATAAATTTTTTATGAGCTTCGCTATTTTTGTTAAAAGGTTTATGGTGTAATCCACGTTGTATTTCAGCTACTTGTTTTAAAGTTTTCTGTGTTTCACTTTCGTGAAGCCAAGTTTGTTGGAAATGTTCCCAAATAAAATTGATAGCCGTTTCATTGGGATGTATTAAATCGGGTTTGTAAAAGCGATAATCACGTAAACAATCCATTACCAATTCATAAGCTGGATAATAAAAAGTGTTTGTTGTTTTTTGGATGACTTGATGTACAGCGGTAAGTAAATGTGCTTTGCTTTGGTTATTTTCAATAATCCCATCTTTAATATGCCGAACCGGCGAAACCGTAAATATAATACTGGCTTTTGGATTTATTTTTTTTATTGCCTCAATAGTAATGTTTATAGTATGTTGTATAGCTGTTACACTAGTTAATTTTTTGTTGAATTCTTTTTGAGGAACTTTATGGCAATTAGCTACTACTTGCTCCTGCTGTTCATAGCCCCAAGCGCTGCCGTAAGTAATTAATATATGGCTTGTATTTTTTAAAAAATTATGCGTGTCTTTTAAAAATGAATTCAACTGATTAAGGCATTCTTTTTGATTTGTGTGGCTTAATTTCGAGTGCACTTCAAAACAATGCCATTGTTCATTATGGTAAAAAAGATCACTCTCTGTAAAGTAGTTTTGATGTACAATACGAAGTAATAAGGGTGAAATAGCTTCAGGATGAAAAATAATTCCGAAAGGATTTATTAAAGTTGGAAATTTGTGATAGGCCAATTTTTCTCCAATATTTTCTACAAAACAAGAGCCTATTAAGAATAATGTTGAAGTATACCTAATGCTGGCATCTTGTTTTTTGTGAGGTAATAGGGTAAAAAACTGATTCATCTATAAGTTTTAATTGATTGATATTTAGTTTTCAAAATTATGTTGAATTTTATGGTGTAGAAAATAAAATTACTCACTTTAATAAACATTCAATACTCAAACTAGTATTATTTTTTAAAACACTACGCAACCTTTTATGGTAAGTAGCATCTACATAGTAACAAATATTAATTAGTAACTATTGTTTAGTTTAAGGGGCTTTTTTTTGGGGGAATAATTGACTCTAATAATGATCTAAACATAAACAAACATGCAATACAAGTTTTTCATGTATTGCATGTTGTTACAAAGAAAACTTTTTTATTGGATTAATTCATAAGGGATAACACGATTAACTTAAAATAGAAATCATGAAAAATGTAATTAAAATAGCAATATTTTTATTAGTGCTTACTGGTTGCGAAGAGGTTTTTGAAACGCAAAAATGTAGCGATGATCCTTTAGAAGAGATTTTGGTATTAAAACAACTAGTGGTTAATGAACAGGCTCAAAATCCCGGAGAATCTAATGGATTGGAAATTATTCAATATACCTATCAAAATGAGGTAGTCTACTTAGTAAACGATTGTATTAATAATTGTTCAGATGCCTTAACAGTGGTGTACAATTGTGATGAAACTATAATTTGCGAATTTGGAGGGATAGCAGGTTTAAATACCTGTCCGGATTTTGAAATGGAAGCCACCGATAGTGAAGTTTTGTTTTCAACAAGAAACACCGAAAATGAATGTGATAAAAAAGTAATTATTAGTAAAGAGTTATTTGATAATTCTAAAACAGATGTAATTGAAAGTGCTGTTATTGATGGTGATTGTTTGAATATTACATTTAGTCTTTTAAGCACTCAGGATCGTATTGATGATGTAGAACTTATTGATTCCGGAGACATATTGGAAAGCTTTCCTATACAGCGAAATTTAAAATTGACAATTAAAGAAAACTTCACAAAACCTGCTGTTGTACAAGCCACAACATCATTTGATATTTCATCACTAGCAAGCCCTGGTGAAACGGTAATTTTAAATTTAGAAAATTTTGAAACTTCTGTACGTTATACAAGAGGCGGTTCATGTACTGATTGTGACTTAACTCAAGAAGAAGAACTCGAAATATTAAAAAAAATGTTAGCAGAAATTGAAGCAATTGCTGATAGTGTAGTCTGCGAAAATGCCGAGGAGTGGGAGTATACGCCTATAGGGAGTAAAGCATGTGGAGGGCCTTCCGGATTTATAGCCTATTCAACAAAAATAGATGTACCCTCTTTTTTAGAAAAAGTTGAAACTTACACCAAGGCCGAAGATGATTTTAATAAAAAATGGGGTATTGTTTCCACTTGCGATGTGTTGTTACCACCTAATGGAATTGCTTGCGATGAAGGAAAAGCAATTTTCCTTTTTTACACCACATTTGATAAATAATAGTCAGCAATTACCTTCTAATTTGTAAATAAGAGAAAGCGATTGAGTAATAATTGAGTAATTGAGTAATTGTTGATGTGTGAGAGACTGCCCGAAAGGGCGGTCTTTTTTGTTTAAATTATAAACCCAGATTATGTAATAGAACTTTGTAATGAGACATGCAACCACAATAAAAACAAATGCTTTCTCAATTTCAGCATAGCACCGTTATGGTTAAATTGAAAAGTGCAACGAAGTGTTTGTTTTTGAAGTGGTTTCATGATATAATAAATTTTCTATTGCATAATTTGGGATAAACTTTCGGGATCCCAAAACTTAGTTTTAAAGTTTACAATTTGATCATTTTCAACTTCAATACCTTCGCTTTCTAGTAATTGTTGCATTAGGTTAGTTCCTGGGAAATGCTGTTTGCCTGTTAATATGCCCTGTCTGTTAACCACTCTATGGGCAGGAACATCTAATCGAGTATGGGCAGCATTCATAGCCCAACCTACCATACGCGAACTTTTTGATGCGCCTAAATATCTAGCTATAGCTCCATAAGTAGTTACTCTTCCGTAGGGCACAAGAACAACTACTTGGTATACGCGTTCAAAAAAGTTTAGTGTATTTGGATGGTATTTCATGCTTGGATAACTATATTTTAAACATATTTTTTCGTACAATAATAATTACTCTGCCAGTACGCGAATAAAAGTAACTACCATTAAAATTCCCATGAGCATAGCCATAAAATAATTAGATTTCTGAGCAAAGCGTTCTTCTTTAATTTGGATTTTTACAAATGAAATAGCATAAATATATAGCATCATAAAAGTTCCAGAAGAAGCGGCTAAAATAAAACTCCAAATAGTAGTTAAATCATATTCAACCGTACCTTTTAAGTTTAATGCAGCACCAACCATGCAAAAATAGGGTATGGGTAGAATATTAAAAGCGGAAATCATAGCGCCTTTAAAAAAACTACGCAGTGTACCATGTTCCGATAGTTTTACTTTTTTTTGCTTGGATCTTTGTCTGGCTTTAGCAAAAAAGTAAATGCCTAGAAGTAAAAAAACAACCACCCCAGCACGTAAAATCATATTATACATCCAACGGTCATCAAATATGTATCGAGCGAGTTGGATAGCTATTAGGGCTTGAATAAGTACAACAACCGAAGCACCAAAAGCGACAAGAATACCACTGCGTTTACCGCGTTCCAAACAGGTTTTTGCCACGGTCATATTTACTAGTCCAGGAGGGATAACCCCTACAAAAGCAGCAAAAAATGTAATGAGAAACAATTTGGTGGTAATCAATGTTACTTTATTTTAAAACGGGTATAAGTTATGGCTTTATTTTTTTCAAGATACTGATTTTCATAAAAAGTTTGGATAGACAATACTTCTTTAGGAGCGCCTTCATTTTTATAAATGTCATGATTTGCATAAAGTACTTCGTGACCTGCTCCATGTAACAAACCAAGCGTATATCCGTGCATAAACTCACTATCTGTTTTTAAATGCATAATTCCATCTTTGGCTAAAATATTCTTATAATTAGCTAAAAAAGAAGCATTGGTCATTCGGTGTTTGGTGCGTTTATATTTGATTTGAGGGTCTGGAAAAGTAATCCAAATTTCGGAAACTTCTCCTTGATCAAAAATAAAGTTGATCAATTCAATTTGAGTACGGATAAAATATACATTGTTTAATTTTTCTTCGGTAGCAGTTTTTGCACCTCGCCAAAAACGGGCTCCTTTAATATCAATACCTATAAAATTTTTTTCGGGATATAATTGTGCTAATCCAACGGTATATTCTCCTTTACCGCAACCTAATTCTAAAACAACTGGGTTGTTATTTCCGAAACGCTTATTCCAGTTGCCTTTTAAATCGAAACTATTATCTATAACCTCCTCTCGAGTTGGTTGAATTACATTTTCAAAAGTTTTATTCTCGTTGAAACGTTTTAACTTATTTTTACTTCCCACAAACACAAATTTTATCCTTCTTCAAGGTTTACTATCAAATTTCATGCAAAATTAAGGAATAAAAAGCATTATTTAGTGCTAACTCTTTTTTTAAGAAAACAACTGTATTACATATAATTGACTGTATATTCGCGTTTTAAAATAATTTAATTATTCAATTATGAAAAAAGTAATTTTCGCAATTTCTATTGCATTTTCAATTAGCTTTATTTCTTGCAGTAGTTCAGAAGATGTGGCTCAAGATTTAAAAGAAGATATCGAAAACTCTGCTAATGAAATTGGGGACGAAGTTAAAGAAACCGTTGATTGTGTCAAAGCGGTAAGTACGCTTGCTGATTTTACAGGAAGCACACCTCTTACCGTTACTGGGGATGATTGCGAAGCTTACAAGGCAGCAATACAAGCAGTTTTAGATGGTGAGTGTGTTAAGGATACTGTAGAATTAGAAAAAGCACTTGAGCAACTAGGAGATTGTATGTAATTATCAGTTTGATAGAATACATTTATTTTCGAATTTATATCTTTTTGTTTTAGTAAAGAAGGTGTGAATTCGAAAATTAAATCTATTCAGTTTTAGCTCTTTCCAGGGTAAATGAAAATTCACTTCCTATACCATAAACACTATCCACATAAATATGTTCATCATGGGCTTCAACAATGTGTTTTACAATGGATAATCCCAAGCCCGAGCCACCTTCATCTCTAGATCTACTTTTGTCTACCCTATAAAAACGTTCAAAAAGTCTAGGAATAAATTCTTTTTTAATTCCCTCTCCATTGTCGGTTACACGAACAATAATTTTGGAACCAATTAAGTCTTCAATACTCACTTCTGTAGTACCATCTTCATGCCCATATTTAATGGAGTTAACCACAAGGTTAGTAAGCACCTGTCGGATACGTTCTCTTTCTGCTTTTACCATAATAGGGTTTTGGTAACTCCGATCTAAAATAAGGGCTATATTTTTTTTTCCTGCTTTAATTTCTAATAATTCAAATACATTTTTAATAAGCTGTACAATGTCAAAATCTTCATATTGTACGGTCATACTCCCCACTTCTAATTTAGTAATTAAGTCAAGGTCTTCAATAATATAATTTAAACGATCTACCCCTTTACTAGCTCTTTTTAAGTATTTTTTGCAAAGTTCGGGTTTGCTCATGGCACCATCAAGTAAAGTAAGTATATAGCCTTGTATAGTAAATAAAGGGGTTTTTAATTCGTGCGAAACATTACCTAAAAACTCTTTACGGTAAGCATCTCTCCCTTTTAGGGTTTCTATTTCTGTTTTTCGTTTAGTGGCATAATTGCGTACTTGATCCATTAATAGTTCCATATCTGTGGTAACTAAAGTGGATTTAGATTCTTCAATCATATCTAACTCCTCATAAATACGATTTACTCTATTGTAAATATATTTTTGAGTTCGAAATTGGACCAGTAAATAAATAGCTATAAATGAAAGTATTTCAAAAGTAAGTACTAAATACCAATTTAAAAGTTGGAAAGACCATAATAGACCGGTTAATAACAGAGTAAGCACTAAGCTAGTGTAAAGCGCCGTTCTAAAAGAAAACACATTAGGTGTTTTAAAAGTAGTGATCATTAAATTTTATTTGAACTGTTTTATACCCAATTGAAAATATAATATAATAAAACAACTGTAGTTATTCTAAAAAAGGTTTAACTATAGCAAGTTAAACCTTTTGTAAATATGTAAAATCATTAGTTGTCGAAAATTTATTGTTTAAAATAGCCTGTATTTAAACAACAAATTTGTAACCAACTCCTTTAATCGTTTTAAAGCTATCATCGCCAATTTTTTCGCGTAGTTTTCGAATATGCACGTCAATTGTTCTTCCTCCTACAATAACTTCTTCACCCCATACTTGGTGTAAAATATCTTCGCGTTTAAATACTTTTCCCGGTTTTGAGGCTAGTAATGATAGCAATTCAAATTCTTTACGGGGTAAAATTAATTCCTTTTTATTATGAATTACTTTGTATTCGTCTCTATTAATAATGAGTTCGCCAATTTTTAAGGCTTCTGAATTTCCTTCTTCTTTTTTAAAACGACGTAATAAAGCTTTTACTTTACTAACTAAAACTTTAGGTCGAATGGGTTTGGTAATATAATCATCAGCGCCTGCATCAAAGCCAGCAACTTGCGAATAGTCTTCGCCTCGGGCTGTTAAAAAAGTAATTACGGTATCTTCTAAATCAGGTAATTTTCTAATTTTTTCGCAGGCTTCAATACCATCCATCTCAGGCATCATTACATCTAAAATAATAAGTTGAGGCTTTATTTTTTTAGCTTTTTTTATAGCTTCCAATCCATTTTCGGCGGTCACTACTTTGTAGCCCTCATCGGTAAGATTATAGCCGACAATTTCTAAAATATCGGGCTCATCATCTACTAAAAGTATAGTTGTATCTTTTTTATTCATTATTTCATTTTGTAACAAACAATGTATAAATATAGTATTTAATACTAAGTAAACATACTTGTGGCCACTTAGTAACAATATGCTAACATAGCGAATGACACAGAAAACCTTAAATTAACCTTAAAATTTTACAATTAAAATTAAGCGTCTGACAACTAGTTATTTTCTTCTCTCGTCCTTGTAAGTGGTTAACAAATTCATGGTAGCGGTTATTAAATCTTTTGTTTCCAAAAGGAGTCCGAAATATAAGGTCGTATTTTTTGGACTATCTTCTTCGTTACGTGTACGCTCTACTTGTTTGTTTATTTTATCAGTAAGAAAATCAAATAAGTCTTGCTTTTCAAGGATAATCATATTGATTTTATCAAAATCTTTTTTGTCAAATACTTCTCTAATTTCTGAATAGAAAGATTCTAAAAGACCTTGAATTTCTTTTAAGTCCTTAATTTGATTAAAACGAAGTTTTCTGTGATTGTTATTTACATGTTTATGGCTGGCTTTAGATACGTACTCAATAGATTGAGAAATATCTTGGAGGTAGCCTAAAATATTGATGTAAAAATTACTGGCACTTACACTAGAATCTTCTAAATTTTTAATAAAGTAAAAAATATTATCGCGTAATTCTTCAACTTCATTATTAATGCGGTCAATACCTTTTCTGTTTTTCTTTAATGCAGCTAAATCATAGGTAGCTAAACCATCAATGGCACTAGAGTATATTTTACTACTCCTATTTACAAAGGATTTTATATTGCCAGCGCTTTCGTCCATTACCCCTTGTACCGAACTGCTTTCGGCTTTAAGTAAGCTTTCATCTTGTTTAACCGAAATAGTTTTTTTTCTGTAGTTTAGTGAGTTTCGGACTAATAAAAAGATAGCCACAAATAATAGTACAGCAATTACTGCAGGGCCGCCTAAATGGATTAAAAAAGCTAAAATAGCAGCAGCAGTAAAGGCACTAAAGGCTGTAAAAAACCACCCTCCAATAACATTCAATACCCCAGCAACACGATATACAGCGCTTTCGCTTCCCCAGGCTCTATCGGCTAATGAAGTTCCCATAGCCACCATAAAAGTAACGTAAGTTGTGGATAAAGGTAACTTCATTGATGTTGCAATGGATATTAATACCCCTGCAACCATTAGGTTAACAGCAGCTCTGACCGTATCAAAGGCAGGAGCATCTTCAGGTAATGTGGTTACGGGAACTTGCGTTTGGTCAAATTGCTTATCGGTAAAGGCTTTAAATTTTTCGGGTGCAATAGCCGAAAGACCTTCGCCTATACTAATTATAGAACGTACAATACCTCGGGATAATGCATTGGCTTTAAAGCGTTCACTACCTTCGCCTTGTCTGGATAAGTCAATAGATGTTTTAACCACATCCTTTGCTTTGGTTGAAAACCATAGGGTAAGTACCATAATGATACCCGCTGCTAAAAGTAATAAAGTAGGTGTTTCGGCTTTTTTACCCAATACGGCCATTGAAAATTCATTGGCAGGAATACCCGAAGCAATCCATTCGTTATAAGATGCCCAAGCGGCAATAGGTACTCCAATAAAGTTAACCAAATCATTTCCTGCAAAGGCTAAAGCCAAAGCAAAGGTACCAGCAATAATGATTATTTTATAAATATCAACTTTAAAAAAACTTATAAGCAGATACGAAATTATGGATAAGGACAGTAGACCGATACTAGCTATCGGAAAAAGATTAGTGTCTATAAAGCCACTTAGAGTAAGCGGTTTTCCACCCAGGTTTTGATCCACAATTAAACTAGCATAGCTAGTACCCTTTATTCCTTTAATTACGATAAAGTATAAAATGGACATTAGCGCAATACCACCAAACAAAGCGCCTACCCATTTGGCTTTTTGTTTAAAATTAAAGGTAATAAGTAAACGCGTAACATATTGTACAAATGCACCTATTGAAAATGCAACAACTACGGATAAAAGAATACCCACAATAATTTGTAATGCCTTTTGTGTATTTATGTATTTACCTAAATCTGCCATAGTTTCGGCATCATTAGTACCTATTTTAATCAATGCCACACAAACTGCTGCGCCTAGTAATTCAAATACAATAGACACTGTGGTGGAAGTCGGCATTCCCATGGTGTTAAAAAAGTCAAGCAAAAGAATATCGGTAATCATTACCGACATAAAAATGATCATGATTTCGTCAAAATGAAATTCGGCAGGGACAAAAATTCCTTTTCGAGCTACTTCCATTAATCCACTCGAAAATATAGCACCGGCAGCAACACCTAAGCTAGCAATAATCATAATCGATTTAAATGAAACCGCTTTTGAGCCAATAGCCGAGTTTAAAAAGTTTACAGCGTCATTACTTACACCAACAATTAAATCTGCAACAGCCAACATGGCAAGTGCCACAATCATAAGTATGTAAATATTATCCATAGGGGTATTAAAATTTCAAGGCACAAAAGTGATATTTAATTTTATGATATGTGTTATTGTAACGTTATTTTTTATGAAAAAAAGCAAATCTATTTCTATAATACTTTTTTTACTTAAATTATAGATGTAAATATAACAAAATCAGAAGCTAAATAAAGTATCTGTTAACTTTGTAACTGTTTAACTATAAGTTAATTAATTGTTCAATGTTAATTTAATGTTACCAAAATGTTTTTTAAAAGTAAATATTTTTATATATTTGTACTGTTAGAGAGTTACACTATTTAAAAATATACATAATGAAAAATATAATTGTATTTATAGCATTAATGGCGACAAGCTTTGTTTTTGCACAATCAAAAAAGCCTACTTACGAAATTAAAGGAGATTTAATCCAGGGAACATTTTATCATGAAAATGGTGAAATTCAGCAACGTGGTCTTTATAACAAAGAAGGGAAATTACACGGCGAATGGAAATCTTTTAATGCTAAAGGAGAAAAAGTAGCTGTTGGAAACTACGAAAATGGAAAAAAATCTGGAAAATGGTTTTTCTGGGATGGGAATACACTATCTGAAGTTGATTACACCAACAACAACATAGCAGGCATAAAAACACACGAAAATAATAGTAATGTAGCAGTAAACTTTATTAATAATTAAGTTACTTAGTATACATCAATCAATAAAAAAGTCGCTCCATGGAGCGACTTTTTTATTGATTTATAATGAGGGGGTTATGATAGGTGTTAACAATAAGTTAACTTTAAAATTCAAATTTGATAAACATTAGGAAACATTAAAACTGAAGTATCTGTGTACTTTTGCAGTAAATAAAAACCCTAAAATGAAATACTTCTTTATTACAATAGCACTTTGTATAACAAGTTTTTTACATGCTCAAAATTCTGGAGTAATTGAAGGAAAGCTTTTAGATAAGTCTAATAATGATGAGCCTATCACATTTGCTAATGTAGCCATTAAAGGTACTGATGTAACAAGCATTACTGATTTTAGAGGAAACTATGTTTTTAAAGATCTTGAGCCAGGTACCTACACATTACAATATAGTTTTTTAGGTTATGAAACTAAGGAAATTGAAATTGAGGTAGTAGAAGGTAAAAAATGGGTTGATGCTCATTTAAAAATTTCAAAAGCCATAAACTTTGAAGCCATACAATTGGCCGCTTTGGCAGAAGGCAACAATTAAATAGCTATTAGTTAACATATAAATAAACAAAAAGCGACCTATTTACTAGGTCGCTTTTTGTTTATTTACACAGGAATTAAATGGCATGTTACATTGCTAGGTATAAGTATGGAGTTTTACTCAAATTCATATGATCTAGTAAAAGAGCTATCAGCAGTTAGCTGTTGGCGTCTTATATAAGTATCAAAGTGCTAATAGCAAATAGCAAAAATGGATGTTTTAAAAAATGGTGGCTTTCAGAGGTAAAGGAAACTATGGACTTGAAGTGACTAGTAGTTTATTTAATATGAAATTATAGTGATACGATTTACTGATAATGATTTCGTATAAATATGTTGAATTATTTTTTGCTAACCCAAGGCAAAAAAATCAAGCATAGCCTTAGCTACGGTTGCTTTTTTTAACGCTGGAATAGTGAAAAAGAAACAGCATATATGCGAAATTTTTGTTAGTAAATCGTATGATATACAAAGTACATAAAAATAGGATGAAAAGAAAAGGCTTTCATTGTACAATGAAAGCCTTTAGTGAATTGAAAAATCCATAAACACCTATTTTTCTGGGTATTTAAAAATCTTATCAAATGTATTATTTACTTAAGTATTATGTGTAAACTCAATCTTATGCTATTGTTAAACCTGTTTGTTAAAAATGGGAGTAAGTGGTTTTGTTATATTTTGATTATCAGATAAATATAAAATATGAAAAAATAGTTGATTAAAAAAATTCACTAACATTAACATAACTTTCACACTACATCATCATATAAAAGTAACCAGTTAGTAACATAGGGGTAACATTGTAATGGTTTCTTTGCACCGAATTGAAAAACCAAATAATCAAATTTTTATTTATTATGAAAAAAGCCTTATTTTTCTTACTATCATTAGCGTTTGCTTCTACCTTTGCCCAGGGTAATATACAAGGAGTGGTTAATGACAAAGAATTGGCCGGAAGCCCATTACCTTTTGCTGATGTTTATTTAAAAGGAACAACAAAAGGAACTACTACAGATTTTGACGGAAAGTATGTAATCGAAAACATTGACCCAGGTACTTATACTTTAGTAATAAGCTTTGTGGGTTACGAAGCACAAGAGTTTCCTAACACTGTGGTTAAAGATGGAGAAACTTTAACTGTAAATGCAACATTAAGTGCATCAGCAGCATCCTTAAGTAATGTAATTGTTCAAGGAACATCTGCTGTTAAGGAGAGTGAATCTGCTTTGTTGGTAGAGCAGAAGAAGGCTGTCGAGATTAAGCAGGCCATTGGAGCAAAGGAAATTAGTAAAAAAGGAGTTAGTGATGCTGAAGGAGCAGTTGTTAAAGTTGTTGGAATTACTAAACAGCAAGGACGAAAAAATGTTTTTGTTCGTGGATTAGGAGATAGATACAATACAACTACATTAAACGGTCTTCCTTTACCTTCTGAGAATCCTGATTTTAAAAATATCAATTTGGATTTTTTTAGTACTGACTTAATCCAATCTGTCAATATTAATAAAAATAATAACGCATCTTTATATGGTGATGCTACAGGTGCTAATGTGGATATAATATCTAAAGAATTATCAGGAAAAGATTTTCTTAAATTAGATGTGTCAACAGGTATCAATACAAATACTTATGATAGAAGCTTTGTAAACGTTGATGGTGGTACTGATTTAGGTTTTACTGACTCGAATATACCCATTGACAATTTAAATTTTTATGATTTTGAAAATTCGATTAACAATGATGGTGTTCAGTCTTTTCAAAATAACTTAGGTGTTTCACTTTCTGGGGGTAAAAAGTTTTATTTAGGCGATAATAAATTAAAAGTATTAGCTACGGCAAATATTCAAAATGATTATCAAAGAATAGAGAGTCCTTTAAGGCAAACAACTAATGATGGGACTGCTTTTAGAGATCAAGCTAGGACTTCTTATGAGTATGAAGTATCGCAACAATTTTTCGGAAATTTTAAGTATTCGTTTGGTGGGCATAAAATTGCTTTAAATAGTCTTTATATACATAAAAATACTCAAAATTTGACAGAAGCTTTTGGCTTGGATACGCCAGAAGAAGTAGGTGACTTAAATTTTGTTAGAAGACAACAAATCAATGATAATAATTTAATAGTAAACCAGCTGATATCTGATTTTGAAATTACAGATAAAATTGATTTTAACGTGTCTGGAGCTTATAATAAAATAATAGCAACAGAGCCTGATCGTAGATCAAATAATATTTTGGTTAGGGGAGGTGATTTCGTTGTAGACCCTGGTAGTGCAGGAAATAATGAAAGATATTTCTCAAGACTCGAAGAAGATGACTATGCAATAAGTACTTTTTTTAAATTTAACTTTTCTAATGAGGATGATGATAAAAAGAGAGATTTATTTTTAGGGTATAATTATCGTAATACATTCAGAACTTTTGATGCAACTGTTTTTAATCATGATTTTGACACCACATTTAGTTTAGATATTGATGATTTGGATGCAACATTTAATCAATCAAATATTGATAATAATATTTTTAGATTAATCACTGGTAGAGGGAGGGCAGGAAATCCTAGAGCTTTTATACCTTTTTACTATGATGGCGAAAGAATTATTAATTCATTTTATACAAAATTCAATTATGAATTTAGTGAGAAATTTTTCGCATCGGTTGGACTAAGATACGAGCAAGTTGACTTAGAGGTGGATTTTAATACTAATATCGCTAATAGCTTAACAGATGGTTTGGCTTTTATTGATGAAGATTATTTTTTACCAAGTTTAAGTTTAAAATATGCTGTAAATGATAAAATGAATATTAGGTTAGGAAGTAGTTTAAGTTATACTTTACCTCAGTTTCTAGAGATAGCTCCATTTTTGTATCAAGATATTAATAATTCTATTCAAGGAAATCGAGAGCTATTTCCATCAGAAAATATTAATGCAGATTTAAAATTAGAGTATTTCTTTGAGAGAGATGAGTTTGTTGCTTTATCTGGATTTTACAAAAACATAAAAGATCCAATTGCAAGATCAGAAGTGCCTAGTGCAGGTAATACATTAACTTTTTTAAATGTAGGAGGTGAAGCAACAGTATTTGGTTTAGAACTAGAATTGAGAAAGAATTTAATTGCAGACGATTTCAATACGCTGACGGTTGATTTTAATGGGTCATACTTAGTTACTGATCAAGAGTTGACAAATGTATTTGCTTCGTTTACAAATGAAAAAGATGAATTAGAAGGTGCCACACCAGTGTTGCTAAATTCTTCTTTAGTTTATAATTACAAAAATGATAATGATAAAGAACTGTTAACTTCTTTAGTATTTAATTATTTTTCTGATAGAATATACTCAATAGGAACTAGAGGATTTGAAAATATTGTAGAAAAAGGGGTTCCAACTTTAGACTTTGTTTCTAAATATAATTTTAATAAAAAATCAGCAATCTCTCTAAAGGTAAAAAATATCTTGAATCAAGACTTTGAATTCCAGAGAGAAGGAGCTGGGAATGTAGAGGATATTACTATAAGTAAGTACAACACTGGATTAGATATTAGTATCGGATATTCACATTCTTTTTAAGTTTAAAAATTACAATTAGTTAATATTATTTTAACATTTATAATCTACTGTCAATATATTTTTGTCAAAAATTAATATTTAAATACACGAAAAAATGAAAAAAATTTTAATACCAATAGTATCATTAGCCCTACTTTTTTCGGTAAGTTGTTCTGATGATGATTCATCAAGAGAGCCACGTGAGAACCCTGGAGAAACAGTTTTAACAGATCTATCAGGGAATTTAACTTCAGACAGAACTTTAACAGCAGGAGAGTATACCTTAACAACTACGTTATTTGTAAAATCCGGTGCAACTTTGACTATAGAACCAGGTGTTACAATTAAGGCAACAGCGGGAGGAACAGATGCATTTATTATTGTGGAAAGAGGTGCGAAAATTATGGCAGAAGGTACAGCATCTCAGCCTATCAGATTCACCTCAAGTGCAGATAATCAAAGGTCTGGTGATTGGGGAGGTTTAATTATAAATGGTAGAGCACCAATTAGTAGACAAGCAGGAGCACCTAACGAAGCAGCAACAGAAGTAAGAAATGATGTTTTATTTGGTGGTGATGATGCAACAGATAATTCAGGGGTATTGAATTATGTAATTTTAGAATACACAGGAGCACGTATTGGTGATGACGCTGAGCATAATGGATTAACTTTAAATGGAGTTGGTTCAGGTACTAAAATTTCTAATATTGCTATTTTTAATGGAGATGATGATGCAATTGAGTGGTTTGGTGGTTCTGTTGATGTGACTAATTTGTTAGTTGTTAATGCTAGAGATGATATGTTTGATGTTTCGCAAGGTTGGACGGGTACTTTAAAAAATGCCTATGGAATTAGACAGTCAAATTTTAATGTAGTTACCTCTGATCCTAGAGGGATTGAATCAGACGGAAACTTGGATGGTAAATCACCATCAGATATAGGACAGTCCTCTTTCACAGTTGAGAATGTAACAATCGTAAACCAAAATGATGGTATTGCCTTAAATGATGCTATAAAGGTAAGAAGAGGTGCGACCGCTAATATTATTAATGCATTAGTAATAGATCCAGATAATGGAGTATTTTTAGGAACAGATAAAGATGGTGATGACATTAAGTCAGGATTTTCGGATTTTGTTGATTTTGAAGACGGAAGAGGAAATGCAAATCCAGCTTCAACTGTGAATGTGTCAGGAACAGGAATTTCTGAAACAGATATAAAATTAGGAGATGCTACAGAGGCAGCAGTTACTGTGCCTGCTACAGCTAATACAGGAGCAGATACTTCTGTGTTTGGATGGACAAACTTTACTTTTCCAACTTTCTAGTCAAGAATTATAAACTTTAGAGCAAAAAAAAGACCGCAATTCGCGGTCTTTTTTTGTTTCATATTAAGCCTAGTTGTAATAAATACAAATTATTTCAAATAACATACAAGTAGATCACTTTAAATAATTATAAAATGTGTAACTGCTTATTTAATAATCACTTAATAAGTGTTGTGGTGGATAAGATTTTAGTAGTCAATACCTTAGAGTATAACTTAAATATAATTCATTATGAAAAAATTATTGTGCTTACTAATAGCATTAACATCAATTAGTATTGCTTTTGGGCAAGAGTTAAACATTAAAAACCTTAAGATTAATGCTAGTCGTTCTAAAACTTTCAAACAATTTGAAAGATTTGATTATCAATTTGAAATTAAAGGAACTTATAGTAGTGTGAGTTTATTTCTTTACTACGAACGAATATCATTAGAAACTTCAATTGGAGTTCAATATTGGAATGAAGACAGGGATGATAATTTAGTTTTTACTAATTATGAAGTACATAAAACTTGGTCACCAATATGGAGTGATATAGCAGTAAGTTTACCGGGGAAGAAATTTATTTTAGTGGCTAAATATAGAGGAGTTGAAAAAGTTATTACGTATACGGTTCCTGAGGTGTCAAGGCCAACAAGACCTACACCTCCTTCAACACCAGCAAATATATCTATAAATAAACAAAACTCATTAGTATTTAAAGATTGTGGTGATAATAGAGATTGCACACAAATATTTAGTGGTTTAACTGGAACGCCAATAATTTCGAGCGTGGTTGGATCTATCGGTTTTGATGTTGTTGTAAAAAATACAGGAGGAAGGGCTGCTAGTCAAAAAAGTAGACTTTCAATATATAGATCTTCTGATGATGATTTTGATGAAGATGATTATTTACTTGATGCAACATCTAATCGGGGAACAAGATCAATTACTATAAAAGAATTAGGTAGAAATGAAGAAATATCAGCATCGTTTTCATTTACTTCCTTTGTTTTTAGTGAAGTAGGAAGAGATGATCCTGCGTTGAGATTTGGAAACTACTATTTGCTATTTGTTTTAGATCAAAAGCTTCTACATAGTATTAGAGTAAATTATACCCGAGGTAGAAGAGGAAAACAACTTGTTAATTTTTCAAGCAAATTGGAGAAAAAACAACTAAAAATCTTAGACCTAACGGGTAGAATTATTCTTGAAAAAACAATTGAATCAGAAGATGATGAAGAAGAAATAGTGAAAAATGAACTAAACGCAGGTTTGTACATTATAAAATTTGGAAACAAAAGTTATAAGATTTATAAAAACTGAGACTAATTAAATTAACAAAAAAAGCTACATCCAATACAGGGTGTAGCTTTTCTATTTAGATTGTATCCATTATGTTGCTAAAATCACTTTGCGTACTGTATTTTAGTTCGCATTTTGTATTTCTTTTACAATTTCGTTAGTAGTAAATACGTGGCTGGCAATCATTTTAAAGTTGACTAATGCTGCTTCATAAGCATTCATATCTGGAAGAATAGCTCCGGCCGTGGCATCGGAAACTACCGATACTCTAAAACCAGACTCCACTAAATCCCTCATATGAGATTCTGTACATAAATTTGCCGACATTCCAGCTAAAATTACATTGTCAAACCCATGTTTGCGTAATTGCAAGGCCAAATCGTTAGATTCTGGTCCGTAAACTTTATGCGGGTTGGTAACCACTACATTGTCTGCTTCAATATATTTTTTATACTGATCTAGCCAATCAGCACCCGAATTTTCAAAACCATCAGTTTTTAAAGTATGCGAACGATCAAACATATTAATTTTATGCATTAGCGCTTCTAGCGCCCCTTCTATTTTCCAATTGTGATCATGTTTGTAATAATAGTGCGGTGATACAAAAACAGTCATATTCTTTTCTTTTGCCACTTTAAATAAAGATTCTAAATTTTGAACGGTATTATTTTTTGTAACACTTTTGCCTACAACACCCCATGTTACACCATTGGGACTTAAAAAATCATTTTGCGGATCGGTAATAACTATTGCTGTTCTAGAATCTACAGTAAAGCCTGGATCAGGTAATTGAGCAAAGGCATTTAAACTGGCTACTATTGTTAGTAGACTTGCTGCTATCTTTTTCATATTGCTTTGTTTTAAGTTAAACTTATCATTTGACAATACAAATATCTATATACAGATCAGTAAGGCTATAGGTAACTATTCCTTATGTGTTGGCAATTTTTCCCGAAACTTATTTTGTTTAAATTCTGAAGGTGAAATGCCTTCGTATTTTTTAAAAAATCGGCTAAATGATTGAATATCATCAAAACCAATTTCAAAAGCAATTTCTTTAATATGTAATGAAGAGTAGTGTAGCAGTCTACGAGCTTCTAGCATAATCCTTTCCTGTATGTATTGTAAGGGAGTTTTTGACCCCATTTTTGAAAATACATTGGATAGTGTTTTGGGTGATTTGTGTAATAATTCGGCATAGGAGCTAACGGAATGTTTTGTTTTAAAATGCTTTTCAACTAAAAAATTAAACTCACGGACCAAGTCCGAATCTTCTTTTTTATTAGGGTAGTTTTCTTGATTTTTATAAATACGCGCACACAAAATTAAATAGCGCTTAAGCATCATTTGTAACATTTCAATTTGTAAGCTGTCGTTTGATTCCATTTCTATAGAAAACATATTCCATAACAGTTCAAATTTGGTAAGCTCCTTAGTAGGAATAGTAATAATAGGTAATTGCGAAGCACCAAAAAACAAGATGCCTTTACAGCCTACCTCGGTATCATGATCAAGTACGCAGTAAAAAGGCCTATTGAAGCGTAGGAGTCTAATTTTTCCAATTTTTTGGGCATTTACTTTATGAAACTCGGTTAAAAAAACAATTTGATTTTGTTTAAAAAAATAAGGCATACCATCAATACTAATTTCATTTGTATCCTCGGTAAACCAAAGCACAGTTAGGCCTTCTTCTATTGATTCTTTTAACTCATGACAAGTGTTAAAATCAATATTATCCAATTGTAAATATTCTCGTATACTACCTAGGAATTTCATTTTTATTACTTAAAATGGTTAAATCAGTATATAGTCCGTTACAGAGTAAATTATTATCATATTCTTTGTAAAGTTAAGTGTAAAATAACAAATTCTAATGAATGAGTTTTTTTACAGTATCTATATCTGAGGAATTATTAAAATACTAAAAAAAAGTAACTAAATAACGGATGTTAATATTTGGTAAAATTTAGTGAAACATATTTTTGTTTATCATATTAAGATTATATTTAAACAAAAAAGATATGGATGCGTTGCAAAATTGTATTTTAAAATTATTTTTTGTCGAGGATATTAATTTAAAAATGACGGCTTATTACAGTACTTTGATTTATAATAATGAGTTACAGGAAATGCAAGCTTCATTAGTATTTTTAAAGAATCAAAAAAAGCGATTTTATAATAGTGCCATTTATGAAATAGAGCGTTTAAAAAAAGAGCATCCTAAAGTGAATTTGAATGTTCAAGATGACTTTAAACTTGATTTCACTTTGCCTATTATCAATTCTAAAAATATTGATGCTTATTTATTGCAGTTAATAGCAGTAGAGCAGGATTTTATTGGTCATTACTTAAAAATTATAAGTACTCTAAATCCAGAGGGAGCAGTGTACCAAAGGTTAGTAAATCATACCAATGAAATGAGAGAAAGTTTAACCATGCTTGAGCGTAATGTGACTCATCAGCAACAGCTTTTGATAGCCTAATATTTATTAGGTACTAATTACTATTACTGGGCATAAATTAGCGTATATCTAATTTAAATTGATGTTGTAGCGTTTTAGTTTATTGTACAGTGTTTTTCGGTCAATTTGTAGTAGTTTAGCGGCTTTAGCCTTGTTTCCATTGGTCAATTTTAGAGCCCGTTCAATAAGTACAGTTTCATTTTCTGAACTTTGTAGTGGCGGTAGTGTTTCTGTTTTGGAATTAGCAGATTTAATATGTTCCGGCAAGGTATTTATATCAATGGGTTGATTGTTTGAAGAAAGTAATACCGATCGTTTAATTACATTTTGTAATTCTCTTAAATTTCCAGGCCAATTATATTTTTTAAAGGCTTCAAGGGCTTTGTCATCAAGTCCAATACAGTTTTTTCCTAATTCTGCATTTGATTTTTCTATAAATGAATTAGCAAAAAGCGATAAATCTTCGTGTCTATCTCTTAATGAAGGAACGAGTATTGAAAACTCATTTAATCGATGTAGTAAATCTTCTCTAAAGTTTCCTTTTTCTGCCTCTTTAGTTAAATTACTATTTGTTGCAGCTATGATACGGATATCAACATCAAGTTCGGTTTGGCTACCAATAGGTCTAATTTTTCGTTCTTGTATAGCACGTAATAATTGTACTTGTAATTCGTAACTTAAATTACCAATTTCATCTAAAAATAAAGTGCCTCCATTAGCCGTGCTAAAATGGCCTTTTTTGTCTGTAAGTGCGCCTGTAAATGATCCTTTTACATGTCCAAAAAACTCACTGGAAGCAATTTCTTTAGGAATAGCTCCACAATCCACAGGTACAAAGGCTTTATTTGACCGCACGCTAAGATCGTGAATGGTTTTGGCAATATTTTCTTTTCCTGTACCACTTTCGCCAATAATTAAAACAGACATGGGAGTGGGAGCAACTAGCTCTATATACTCATGTAATTTTTTTGAAGCTGGACTGGTGCCTTTTATAAATTTACTAGTAGATTGTTTTACTTGAGTTAATTGATCACTCGTATCTTTTTTAGGAGTTACCGAGGTAGCCTTTGTGTTGAGTGCTTTTTCAATTACTGCAAGTAATACGGTTGGCTGAATTGGCTTTTCGAGATAATCAATAGCGCCTAATTTTATAGCATTAACCGCTAAATTAATTTCGGCATAGCTAGTCATCATAACTATATTAGCTTTGCTTTCATTTTTTACAATAGGTATAATTTCTAAATCTTCACTATCTGGCAAGCGCATGTCCGATAGCACTAAGTCAACTTTATGTTGTAGTAGTTCTTTTTTTGCCTGTTCAAATGATCCTGCTATATGTACCTGAAAGCCTTTTTTTGTTAAAAAAGTTTCAAGTAAATTACTAAATGACACATCATCTTCTACTATTAAAATATGCTTAGACTCCATAAAAAATGTTAGAGATCCAATGTTAAATTGGTGTTGTTTTCTAAATAAATTTCAAGATAGTACTTTTCGGCCATTTATTTTTTGAATAATTTTTAATTTATATACTATAAAATAAGTTAGGTCGTTCAATAACTTGAACGACCTAACCGAACTAAACATATAAACTATATCATATCTAAAAAACGCGTCTTTGCCAGTAAGCGATTTTAGATTTGATACTGTTTGAAAACATAGGAAGACTACTCTTCTTTAGCTTCCATGTCTAACCACTCTCCTTTAGCGTTAGCGTACAAAATGGTAGAATCTTCATCTTTTGTATCAAGAACCAACTTGTAAGCTCCATCTTGATTTACAAACGCCTTAGAAATAGTAGCTCCTTCATGCTCCTTTTGCACAGCCTCAACAACTAATTTTGGTAAAGTTGCTACATCAATTTCTAAGAAATCTTCTGTTACCAACTGTATTTCATTATTTGTTGACGACTGCACTGAAAAATTTGCTGCAAACACTTGTGTTGAGAAAGCGACGATAGCTGCAAGAGCTGTTAATTTTAAGTTTTTCATGAGTCTATGTTTTAATCTTGTGTAAATAATTTTGAGTATTAAGTGTATTGAAATAGTTATGCCATTATTATATATTGGTTATTAAAACCTTGTTAAGTACTGTTAATACTAGTGTTTGATGTTTTTTTTACTTTTTTAACTAATAATAGCTAGTTGGGGAAAGTGTGGGTAAGTGTGGAATATTTCTACACTTTATGTGGGGATGTTTGTATTTGATGTGTGGAAATTGGTATTTAGTCGATCAACGTTTTTTCCTTGTTTATAGCTTTACTCATAAAAATGGAAGGTTTACTAATTTATGAATAGTGTTTACTAAAAATTTAGCAAATAACGTTAAGTGTCTGATTGTGAAAAATTTAAGAACTTAGGTGAAAGCTTATTATTATGAGTTTAAATGGAAGGGACATACAAAGAAATGATAGTGATTTATTCGTATGTTTTGAGTGTTGAATTAATTTTGTCTATTTTATTTGCTTTTGATCGATAATTGTCAATTAAGTTGATATAAATATTTTGAAATTAAATAATATTATCAAATAAATATGTAACTTTCTGTATATCAATGATTAATTGTTGTTATTTTTGAGTATAAGTTTTTTATATTCAATATTATATTAGGTTTTTTATCATTATTAATAGTTGTAAATATCGTTTGGTTATTAAATTTAATTGACAAAATTATTTTTTATGTAAGTAAAAGATTTCAAAACTTATTTAAAGAAATACAAGAAGTTTCTTTTAGAGATTTATCCATTGGATTTAAAAAACAATTCAGTGTAGCTTGTAAGGTGTTACATAATTTGGGTTAAAGCTGTTCGTATTTTTTGGACGTTAAAAAAATAAGGAATCTAGTATATCCCTTTTCCATATTTAAAATGGATACTTCATGGAATACAGGAGGCATGTATGCGAAACTTTTATTAGTAAATCGCATAAGTTATTTCGCTGAGAGGTAATGTATGCTTGAGTTAAAAAATAGGAATCATTATTAATAATAAAAACTACAATAATATGAAACAGAAATATTTTAATGTATTATGTTTGTGGTTGCTGGCATTTACAATAGGTTTTTCTCAGGTTATAGAAACATTTGAAACAGAAACAAATGCAGCAATAACTTTTAGTGAAGGGGCTGTGAATTTTATGGCTACTAATAATAGTTTAAAAGTAGTAGGGGGTACAGGTACTAATTTTGGGTGGAATGGTACAGCTGCGGATCAACGTTATTTTGAAAATAGGAGTTCTGATGTAAATGATGGAGCTGTTGTTGGATTTGAGATTGTTGGCGGAGGTACTTTTAAAGTGATATCACTTTATACTTTTGCTGCAACACATGCATTTGAGAATCAAACTGACGAAACATTAACAATTGAAGGTAAAAATGATGATGTAACTGTATTTACAATAGTTAAAACCAGTGGCTTTTCGGATGTGGAAAATTTTACACCCAATAATGGATTTACATTTATAGATTTTGCTACAGAGGGCGCATCAGATTTTAGTAATATTGATATTGACGAATTACAGTTTACAACCACTGGAGACTGGGATTATTTCGCTATTGACGCCATTACTTTTGAACTGCCTTCTTCAAACGAAGCTCCATTGGCAGTAGCGCCTACTGCTCCAACAGTAGCTGAAGATACTATCAATGCGGTATTAGCAGATGATATTCAAATCACAGATGCGGATGGAGATGATCAAACCGTAACTATTTCAGTAACAGGAGGAATAGTAACTACAGGTGGTGCAGGTATTACATTTGGAGGTTCGGGGAATGCTTCGGCAAGTTTTAGCATTCAAGGGACATTGGCAGCAATAAATACTGCTTTAGATGCAGCAACATTTACACCAACAGCAGATTTATTTGGAACGGATGTTGCTTCAATTTCAATTATTTCAAACGATGGAACAATCGATTCAAATAATGCAAGCATTACTTTTAGTATTTCGGCCGTTAATGATGCGCCAAGTTTTACGGCAGGAGCAAATCAGACGGTAAACGAAGATGCAGGGATGCGGACAGTTACTAATTGGGCTTCAGCCATAAGTGCTGGTCCCGCTAATGAGTCATCGCAAATGCTTGGATTTAATGTTTCAAATGATAATAATGCATTATTTGAAGTCCCTCCATTTGTTAGTGCCTCTGGAACACTTACCTATAGCTTAGCAGAAAATGCATTTGGTTCTGCAACTGTAAGTGTAAGTCTTTCTGATAGTGGAGGAACCCTAAACACTGGAGATGTAGACACTTCTGAAGATCAAACTTTTACAATTACTGTGAATCAATTAAATGATACTCCTGTAGTAATTACTTCAATTACTGATGATACGGGAAACGATACCTCAGATTTTATAACTAGCGATAATAGATTTGTTATTAGTGGTACAGCTGAGCCTGGAAGTACAGTTTCGTTATTTTTTAATGGATCAGATACTTTTGATACTGTAGGGGTTGGGGCTACTACTCAAGCAAATGCAATGGGAATATTTAGTTACGAAATTCCCGAAACTGTAATGTTTCCCTTTCAATCGCCTATTACGATACTTCCTGTTCCCGATGGGATGTCTCCAATTAAAATGAGATCTCGTATAGATGGAGATCAATTAGTAGAATCGGAAGAACAAGTTGTTACTATTGACACTGAAAGTCCAACAGTTCAAATAACCACAGCAATAAGCTCTCCAACCAGTAATAATCCTATTGCAATAACAGTTGCTTTTAGTCAAGAAGTACTAAATTTTACTATAGATGATATTGTAGTTACTAACGGAGATTTGGAAGATTTTTTAACTTTTGATAACACACTATTTACTGTAAATATTATTCCTGATGATGACGGAGAAATAACAGTTAACGTTGCTGCTAATGTTGCTGAAGATGCGGCAGATAATGGAAATGAATCAGCTGCACAGTTTTCAATTGTTTATGAAGATCCTACGCTTAGTAATGAAAGTATAGAAAAAAATTCAGCATCGGTTTTTATTGCAAATCCAGTTCAAGAAGCTTTAATTATAGCTACGGAATTAGCTATTGATGCTATAGCTATTTATGATTTGCAAGGTAGATTGGTACTTTCAGAAAAGAGAAATGTTAATCAAAATGAAACTTCTATTGAAACCTCATTATTAAGTTCTGGAACGTATATTGTTCGTGTAACAAGTAGTTCGGGTACGTTTGTAAAACAGATCATTAAAGAATAATAGTTATTAATATTAAATAAGGATTAAGCTTGGTAAATTTAATTTTGTCAAGCTTTTTTAATGGATTACTTGTAAAAAACAGAGAATCACTAATTTTTAAGGGGTGTTCACTAATTAATTGATAGTGTAGGCATTGTAAGTTTATTGTAATCAATAGCTTTACTCTTCCAACTTTTTTACACAATAACTATGAGAATTAATTTTTTTTGGTCGGTACTTTTATGTTTACACTTTTTTATTAATAGCTATGGACAAATTCAAGATGGAATTATAGATGATCCTGGGGATATAGCTTTTGTAGGTTATTTTTTTAATGGGGAATCAGGCAATAACGAAGGCTTTTCGTTTGTGTTTTTAGATGATTGTCCTGCTGGAACACAAATAAGGTTTGATGATGAGGAATGGACCGGGAGTAGTTTTGATAGTGTCAATAGAGAAGGTCAAGTACTTTGGGAAAATAATACAGGTACCATAATTGAATCAGGAACAGTAATTACAATTACTAACCCAAGTAATAACACAGGGTTTCCAATTTCGGTGTCGTTAGGTGTAGCAATCGAAGATAATGCGGGTTTTGTATTAACGCCCGACGATCAAATTTATGCTTACATAGGCACACGAGATAAGCCCGAAGTTTTCTTATCATTTATTGGCGAAGATGAATCTTTAAGTGTCGATAACGCAACATTATCGGGGACAGGATTAGAGCAAGGAAAAACTGCTTTTGTAATTAATAATGGAGGTTTTTATTCGGGAGTGATCGATTGTGAGGGTGATGCTATTTCATGTGCGCAAATGATTAATGAAGCGGAAAATTGGACATTAGGTGATTTTTCTTTTCCAACAGGAATTCTGGAATCTTTTTCAAATACGAATACCATAACCACTTTAAGTATTCAAGGTAGTGCAATTGATACAGTTGAATTTTTAGTATATCCTAACCCTACTTCCGAAAAATTAAGGATAAATTCTAATAAAGAAGTTATACAAGTTGAATTGTTAACTATGGATGGGGTTGTTTTATTAAAATCTGAAAACCAAAAGGAATTGGATATTTCACTATTAAGTCAGGGAACGTATATACTTCGCGTGATTACAAATGGAATGATACATATTGAACAAATTGTTAAGAATTAAAAATATCCTTTAACCCGGATTATGCACTAGAACTTTGCAATGAGGTATTAAGGCACAATAAAAACAAGTACTTTCTCAATTTCAGCATAGCACCGCTATGGTTAAATTGAAAAGTGCAACAAAGTGTTTGTTTTTGAAGTGATTTCATAACGTAATAAATTTTCTAATGCATAATTTGAGTTTAATCTTTATTTAAAGGTTTATTTTGAAATGTAGTTTGTGAGCTTGTTAATTAATTTTTGTTTTTCTCAATGTAGAGTTGCATGGGTATTGCTAAATTTGATCTTGAAAAAGATTTTAAAATAGCATTTCATTGAATTCAAGTAACACTAAAAGTATATCCGAATTAGCTTATGTTTCAAAAGCCACTTCATTGGCAGAGAGACATGTGAAAAATACCTTGCAATTACTAAATGAAGGAGGTACAGTTCCTTTCATTTCTCGGTACCGAAAAGAGGCAACTGGGAATTTGGACGAAGTAGCTATTGAATCGATAAAAAAAAACTGGGAAGCATTTCAAGCCTTAAAAAAGCGAAAAGACGCTGTTATAAAAACCTTAGGTGAGCAAGGAATTTTAACAGATCAATTGAAAGCGACTATTGCTTTGGCAGAAAATATAATTGCTGTCGAAGATATTTATTTGCCCTTTAAAAAGAAGCGACAAACCAAAGCAACAATAGCTAAACAAGCTGGTTTAGAGCCTTTGGCAAAAATTATAATGGCACAGCGAGAGCGTGATATTATGTTTAAGGCGGCTCAGTTTATAAAAGGAACAATAACTTCCGAAAAAGAAGCATTAGTTGGAGCAAGTCATATTATTGCAGAGTGGGTAAGTGAGCATATGGCTGCTCGAAATTCACTAAGGAGGTTGTTTCAACGTAAAGCCATTATAGCAACAAAAGTGATTAAAGGTAAAGAAGCGGAAAAGGAGTCTTTAGTTTATGAAGCTTATTTTGATAGTAGTGAATTGTTATCCCGTTGTCCGTCACACCGATTATTAGCTATGCTTAGAGCAGAAAAAGAAGGTGTAGTGCGAGTGAAAATAAGTGTAGATAAAGAAGAAGCCTTAGATCATATTGATCGGTTTTTCGCTACGTCAAACAATGAGAGTTGTACCGATATTATTTTTGAAGCGGTAGCAGATAGTTATACAAGATTATTAGCTCCGGCAATTGCGAATGAGACGTTGCAATTAGCCAAACAGAAAGCTGATGAAGCGGCTGTGCATGTTTTTTCCGAAAATTTAAAGCAATTATTGTTAGCCGCTCCTTTGGGCGAAAAACGCATTTTGGCGCTGGATCCAGGCTTTAAATCGGGATGTAAATTAGTATGTTTAGATGCTCAAGGGAAATTAGTGCATAACGAAACTATTTATCCACATCCGCCTCAAAACAAATTTAATGAGGCCATAAAAAAAGTGAAAAGCTTGGTGAATGCTTATAAAATTGAAGCCATAGCGGTGGGTAACGGAACAGCAGCTAGAGAAACAGAACATTTTGTACGTAAAATTCCATTTACTACAGATATTAAAGTGTTTATGGTTAATGAGAGTGGGGCTTCTATATACTCGGCTTCGCCTATTGCCAGAGCAGAGTTTCCTAATTATGATGTTACCGTTCGAGGGGCTGTTTCTATTGGTAGGCGTTTAGCAGATCCTTTAGCAGAGTTGGTTAAAATAGATCCTAAATCCTTAGGAATTGGGCAATACCAGCATGATGTAAATCAGCAATTATTAAAGCAGGAATTAGATACTACTGTGGCACATTGTGTAAATGCCGTAGGGATTAATGTAAATACGGCAAGTGAATCCTTATTAAGTTATGTTTCGGGAATTGGCCCTAAATTAGCGAGTAATATTATAGCCTTTCGAACAGAAAATGAAGGTGTTTCTTCGCGCAAAGCATTGAAAAAAGTAAAAGGATTAGGGGCTAAAGCTTTTGAACAAGGGGCTGCTTTTTTACGTATAAAAAATGGAGAACATGCATTGGATAATTCGGCAATTCACCCCGAACGCTATGCATTAGTGAGCCAAATGGCAAAAGATCTTAACGTTAGGCTAAATGATTTGATTGGCAATGCTAGTTTGGTTGATTCAATTCCATTAAATAGTTATGTAAATGATGAGGTAGGTTTGCCTACATTAAATGATATTGTTAATGAATTAAAAAAGCCTGGATTGGATCCTAGAGCGCAATTAAAAGTGTTTCAATTTGACGAAAGTATTCGTAGCATTGCTGACTTAAAAAGAGGAATGAAACTTCCAGGAATTGTAAATAACATTACTAATTTTGGGTGTTTTGTGGATATTGGAATCAAAGAGAGTGGTTTGATTCATGTATCCAAATTAGCGAATCAGTTTGTAAAGGATCCTAATGAAATTGTAAAGTTGAATCAACAGCTTTCAGTAACGGTAGTTGAGGTTGATGAAACTAGAAAGCGTATTCAACTTTCGTTAATTGATTAAATAATAACGATAATTTATATTATAAAGATATGCTTGAAATAGAACGTAAGTTTCTAGTAAAATCAATGGATTTTAAAAATGAAGCAACAACGCAAACCAAAATTGTTCAAGCCTATTTAAATAGTCACCCCGAGCGTAGTGTGCGAATTCGTATCAAAGGTGATAAGGGAATTTTGACTATTAAAGGTAAAGGAAATGCTAGCGGAACTTCGCGTTTTGAATGGGAAAAAGAAATTACTATTGCCGAAGCAGAAGCCCTGTTGCCTTTGTGTGAAAAAGGGAGTATTCATAAAACACGTTATGAAGTTCCTGTAGGCGATCATGTTTTTGAAGTAGATGAATTTTATGATGACAATCAAGGTTTACTTGTTGCAGAAGTAGAACTATCTCATGAAAATGAAGTTTATAAAAAACCGAGTTGGTTAGGGGAAGAAGTAACAGGCGATGCCAACTATTATAATTCAAAGTTACTAACAAATCCTTTTTGTGAGTGGAACACTAATGATTAGTTTATAAAATAATTTAAACTTGTTTTAGGAGGGTACAAGCCATACTTTTGCGCTAAATATATCTATTATTTCAGGCATTTATATCCATATTCCGTTTTGTAAAAAAGCATGTCATTACTGTGATTTTCATTTTTCTACTTCTTTTAAAAAAAAGGAAGCAATTGTAAGTGCTTTGTGTACAGAAATTGAACTTAGAAAAAGTGAATTAGATGGAGCCCTAATAAAAACCATTTATTTTGGCGGGGGAACACCATCAGTATGTAGTGTGCAGGAAATCAATCAAATTATTGAGACTATTTACAGTAATTACAAGGTTTCAAAAACTCCGGAAATTACCCTTGAGGCTAATCCTGACGATTTATCTGAGCAAAAAATAAATGATTTAGCCAGTACTAAAATAAATAGGCTAAGTATTGGGGTGCAATCTTTTTTTGAAGAAGATTTACAGCTGATGAATCGAGCACATAATGCTGATGAGGCTTTACATTGTTTGGAGTTCGCAAAAAAACAGTTTAGTAATATTTCTATTGATTTAATTTACGGCATTCCGGGAATGAATGCAGAGCGGTGGCAAAAAAACCTGAGTATTGCTCTTGCTTTAGAGTTGCCTCATATTTCAAGTTATGCTCTTACGGTAGAAAAAAATACAGCACTTGAAAAATTTATTCAAAAAGGAGTTATAGCACCGCCAAGTGATGCTTCTGCAGAAGCGCATTACCAGATATTAACGTCAACTTTAGAAAAAGAAGGCTACGTAAATTATGAATTCTCTAATTTTGGAAAGCCTACTTATTTTAGTCAGAATAATACGGCTTATTGGCAAGGAGAAAAATATATAGGAATAGGACCTTCAGCACATTCCTTTAATGGAGAGCAGCGTAGTTGGAATGTAGCAAACAATGCATTGTATTTAAAAGGAATACAACTGGGGAAACGTAATTTTGAGGTAGAAACTTTAAGTAACGCCGATCGTTTTAATGAATATATAATGACAGGATTGCGAACTATTTGGGGCGTTTCACTGCTCAAAGTGTTGGAAAACTTTGGAAATCAATATCTTGACTATCTTCATAGTCAAAGTAAGTCTCATTTGCAAAATGGTTTTCTAAAAATAGAAAATGAACAACTCCATTTAACAAAAAAAGGAAAATTTTTAGGCGATGGTATTGCAAGTGATTTATTCTTCATAAATTAGGGTTTTCAACTTACTTCTTATGAAGATTACACTTAACATTGGAGGAAAAAATTATCATGTAGATACAGACCTCCCTTTAGATATTTCAATTGCATTACAGTCTGGTGTCGAAAACCCTAATGCTTGGTATATACCACCACCTATTATTGAAGCCGAATACAACGAAGAAGAAGAATGGGTAGGATCTGTAGCCGAAGGCGGGCCTGTAAATTTTAATCATATTAGTTTTAATCCGCACGCCCATGGTACGCATACCGAATGCGTAGGTCATATTACTGCCGAAAAAAACAACATACTTGATAGTTTAAAAACAGCTCATTTTGTAGCAGAACTTATTAGTGTGGCGCCTATAAAAGTTGGCGAGGATCGTCAAATAAATAAAGAACAATTGGAAGAGTACGCCGAGGAATTAGAGGGTAAAGATGCTATTGTTATTCGTACTGTTCCTAATTCGGACATAAAAAAAACACAGCAATACAATCATACCAATTGGCCTTATTTAACTGAGGAAGCTGCAGCTTATATTGCTAGTTTAAATATTCAACACTTGTTAATCGATCTGCCTTCGGTAGATAAAGAAAGGGACAATGGAGCATTAGTAGCACACAGGGCTTTTTGGCAGTTTCCTGAAAATACACGTAAACAAGCCACGATTACCGAGCTAATTTATGTGCCCGATCAAATAATTGATGGTACGTACTTACTTAATCTGCAAATCGCTCCTTTTGTTAATGATGCCAGTCCAAGTAGGCCCGTGCTTTATGCTTTAAACAATAAATAGGAATAGTTTTGTAACTTTATTTTATGGAATTACTTTTTGTTGGACTTGTTTGTGGAGCCATTTTGGCCTATTTTATTTTTGCACGTTTCCAATGGGTTGGAAAAAAAAAGCGTACTGCGGAACAAGCCATTATTTTAAAGGATAAAATAAAGCAAGTGTGTAAATTAATTTCTGTTGAAGGTGATTTTGCCGAAATTTACCATTACGAGAGTGTACGCGAAAAGTTTTTTGATGTGTTGCTAGGAAAGAAAAAGGCCCTTATTTTAATTGATGCTAAAGCACATGTAGGCTTTAACCTTTCTAAAATAACCATAGCCTCTGATGCGAAAACAAAAACTTTAAAACTCACCCATTTTCCACAGCCAGAATTATTAACTATTGAAACAGATTTTAAGTATTACGACAAAAAAGAAGGTTGGTTAAATCCGTTTACTTCAAATGATTTAACCGAAATTAATAAGGAGGCTAAACAATATATTATTGATAAAATACCTCAGAGTGGATTAATTAATGAAGCAAGAAAAGAAGCTTTAAAAACGATACTTTTAGCGGAAAGTTTAGCAGCCTCCATTGGATGGAAAATTGATTATACGGCCTTAGAGCTTGCAAATAATGAGGTAACAAATAAAAAACCAATTCTTATTGATTAAATTAATACTATGGATATTGAAACCTACAGAAACTATTGTTTAAGCAAAAAAGGAGTTTCGGAGTCCTTTCCTTTTGATGAGGCCGTTTTGGTGTTTAAGGTACTTAATAAAGTTTTTGCTTTAGGAAATATAAATAGTCGTCCTTTAAAAATTAACTTAAAATGTGATCCCGAACAAGCAGTAGCGTATCGAGAGCAATATTCGGAGATAACTCCGGGTTATCATATGAATAAAAAGCATTGGAATACCGTAGATTTTCATGGGGATATTCCTAATGAAATTTTATATCATTTAATTAATCATTCGTATGATTTGGTAGTTTCAAAACTAACAAAAAAGCAAAAAGAAGCTCTAAACGAACTTTAACCCGAATTATGCATTAAAAAATCTATTACGTCTGCGATCTACTTCAAATACTATTGTAAACTGTATTTTTTA
>CANMLG010000011.1 GCA_947498765.1 uncultured Aquimarina sp. | reverse complement strand
TTGAGGCTTATTTGCTGCAGCACAAAAGTTAGAAACTTTATGTTACAGTAAAAAATGTCCTATAATTCGGGTTTAAAGTACTTCCATAACAATTTCATAACATCAACACTTACACCACTATCTTACAAAGTATTACATTTAATATTTAATGTGAGTTTGAGTAGGAATCAAAGATTTATCATGTATTGATATTGACGTTGTTCTCGATATATTTTGATTCGTTTCACTGATCAAAACACTCGAACTAATAATTGTTTCTAAAATTTAGTTTTTTGAGTCACAAATGATAAATTCTAGTTCACTACTTAAAAAAAGTATTTCGATATACTATATTAATGTGGGTCAGTTATCTTTTTCATTTCAAAATTGCCCTTTTAGTTCAATTTTTATACTCGGGTAAACTAGCTTAGAGCAAGATTGCGAAGCACATAACATAATTAAAATTGAACACATGCTAAAAAAAATAGTAAAAATTTTGCTAGTTGTTTTTATTGCTATTTCAATTGGGGTGGCATACCTATACTTTCGATTAAATAACTCTATCGAAAATGTTCTTATTGCAAATAATGAGTGGCGAAGTGAAGTCTTGGAATTTCCTTTACTATTCGCTGGAGATTTAGAATATGAAGGTGAGGAACATATCCGATTTGCACCTGGATGGGGCGAAAAAAATAGTGAAGATTATTTTTCGTATGTTTTTTTATGGATTTTACAAAATGATCCAAATTTAAACGCTTCGGCATTGGAAAATGCCATGAATAGCTACTTTGATGGATTAATGAATACGGGGGCTATAACTAATTTTAATTTTTTAAAAAAAATCCCAAAAACAAAGTCATTACTTGAGCAAACACATAATAACACCTTTAAAGGCACCATTGAAGTCTATGATGAGTTTTTTTCAAATAAAGTCATCATTTTAAATGCTAAAATAAAAATGGAACCTTGTCCTCTAAAAAAACAACACTTAGTCTGGTTTTATTTATCTCCGCAAAAAAATCAACATCCCATTTGGAACCAACTAGAAAATGTAAAAGCCAACTTGACGTGTCACTAAAATAATAGCCAAACTCAACAAGTAAAAAAAGAAATTTATGACTGAAGTAATTCCATACAAAAATCAAAAAGGCAGCAACTTAAAATTGCTACCTTTTTTTAAATATAACATTGTGATAATGATTAAAAATCTCAAATTAATTATTACAAGTCTTTACTGTAATGTATATCACTCTGTGATTTAATTTTATCAGCGGCTTGCTCTGCAGTAATATCTCGTTGTGGATTTGCAAACATTTCATAACCTACCATAAACTTTTTCACCGTTGCCGAACGCAATAAGGGTGGATAAAAACTCATATGCATATGCCATTCTGGATGCTCCTCACCATCAGTTGGCGCTTGGTGGATACCGGCAGAGTATGGGAATGAAGTTTTAAATACATTATCCATTTTGATGGTCAATCCTTTTAAAATTTCAGCATAAGCTTGTTTTTCTTCATCAGAAAATGTAGAGATATTAGCATGCTTCTTACGAGGAATAATCATCGTTTCGTATGGCCATACAGCCCAGTAAGGGACAAGAGCTACGAAATATTCATTTTCTATTAAGACACGCTCTTTCTCTTCTAATTCTTGCTCTAAATAAGCTTCTAATAATGATTTTTGATTAGTATTCCAGTAATCTAAAAATTTAGAACTCTTCTTTTTAATTTCTTCGGGAATTGATCTTTGAGACCAAATTTGTCCATGAGGGTGAGGGTTACTACACCCCATAGTATCCCCTTTATTTTCAAAAATTTGAACGTAATTGATGTCTTTGTTAGCACCTAATTCATTAAATTCTTTTTGCCATAACTCAATTACCTTTTTAATATCAGCAACTTCCATTAAAGGCAATGTTAAACTGTGGTTTGGAGAAAAACAAACTACACGACAAATACCTGATTCTGTTTCAGCCTTCAATAAACCTTTTTCGAAAGTTTCATGAGGTACATCCTGTAGTAAGGCAGCAAAATCATTCGTAAAAGCCCAAGCTTCTGTATAATTTGGATTTACAGCTCCACCAGCTCTTTCATTACCAGGACATAAATAACAATTTTCATCATAAGTAATAGTAGAAAGAGGAGCAGGGTCTTCTTTTTTCCCTTGCCAAGGTCTTTTAGTTCTATGTGGCGACACTAAAACCCATTCTCCCGTAAGGATATTATATCTTCTATGCGGATTTTCGTTAAAATCTATATTGCTCATACTTAAATTAGTTTGTTATTGCTGTACCTTGACTAGGAACTGCTGTAAATGACGTTAAGTCTATATTGAATTTTTCTTTATATGCTTTGGTAGCATCGGCTACAAATTCGGCTACTCCATCTTTATGGATTAAGTTAATGGTACACCCACCAAAACCACCACCCATCATACGAGCACCTAGTACTTGGTCATAATTTTTAGAAAAAGCTGCTAAAAAATCTAGCTCATCGCAACTCACTTCATAATCATTTTGTAACCCATCATGCGAACCATACATTAATGTCCCGAAAGTAGTTAAATCTTTCGCCTTTAATGCGGCAACTGCCTTTTCTACACGCTCATTTTCTTCCAACACATAAGTGGCTCTTTTAAAAGCGATAGGAGATATTTCTTCTTTTACCGCATTTAGCATATCAAATGTGGCTTCACGTAATGAACTTACTTGTGGGTTAGCTTTTGCTATTGCCTCTACTACAGAACCACACTCTGCCACACGTGTATTATAGGCACTATCTGCTAAATTATGGGATACATTTGTGTTTAATAACAATACTTGGTAATCCCCAAAATCAGCAGGAATCATTTGGTGTTCTATACTATCACAGTCCAATAAAATCACATGACCACTTTGACTCATTACCGAAGCAAACTGATCCATAATTCCACATTGCGTACCTACATAAGTATGTTCTGCCTTTTGACCTATTTTTACTAGATCAATTTTTTCCAAACCTAAATTAAAAATCTGATTTAACCCAAATGCTAAACCACACTCTAGGGCTGCAGAAGAACTGATTCCTGAGCCCATTGGCAGATAACTTTCAATAATACAATCGAAACCTGTCATTTTTTTACCTCTCAATTGAATTTGGCTAACTACACCTAAAATGTAATTTTCCCATTCTTTATCGCTTGGTGCTACTTCATTTAAATTAAACGAAAGCATTTTATCAAATGTCGCACTGTATACATTACAGGTATCGGTCGTATCGTTTTTTTGAAATTGAAAAATGATATGCTTATCAATTGCCGTTGGCAAAACAAATCCCTTATTATAATCTGTGTGTTCACCTATTAAATTAATTCTTCCAGGTGAAGCTATTTTCAATTCGGTTTTAAAGGAATCCACAAATCCTTTATGTATACTATCTGTCATACTTATATTAATTGAACCTTTTTTTAAAAAACTATTTTTTTAATACTACACCTTTAAAATACACATATTAATAAGTTATTCTAAAAAAGCAAAAACGCGTTAATCAATGAATATTAAAAATTAGCCACAAATATAATAAATAGCATATACATTTATGCGTAATAGAAGGATAGAACCTGATTAAGTTATTTCATGTTTTATAAAAAATCAACCTTCAAAACATTAAATATTTTAAAAAAAACAATTCATTTATAACGAAATATTTAAAATACCAAATCATAATCTTAAGTTAAACATTTAAGCTTTACAAAATTCTTAATTTTTTTAAAAAAAATAAATACATTAATCAGAATTATTGTTATAAAATTAAATTTATAACAATAATAAATCTACTTCTATTTCTATTGCAACACATCAGAGTGATTTTATGTATTTTTGTTGAACGCTTTCGAGCGTAATTTCATAATTAAACTTTGTGTATAGGCCTGAGCAACTTATACACGATTAGAAGTTTAGTTTTTTGATTAGTTGTTATTCCAGGCAGAGTGATTACTGCCTGGATTTTTTTTGCCCTATATGCAAAAATCAAACCAAAAAATAAGCGAAATAATGTACCTTTGGCACCAATTAATTAAACACACATTACAATAATGATTACTCAAGAAAGCTTTGGAACAACTCAATCAGGCGCCGATGTTCAAAAGTTTATTTTTAGTAACAAAAATGGCTACTCAGTTCACCTAATTAGCTATGGCTTAAGTATCCAAAAAATTATTTATCCAGACAATCAAGATATCGTTCTAGGTTTTGATAACCTATCGGAATACGAAAACGACAACTACTATATTGGTAAAATTATTGGAAGAAACGCTAATAGACTTTCTAACGGAAGTGTTATTATTAATAAAAAAGAAGTACAACTTTCTCAAAACGAATCCTTAAAACAACTACATGGCGGACATGAAGGCTTTGACAAAAAAAACTGGGACTGCAAAATCATAAATTTTGAAGATAAAAAAGTACTTATTGCCACTTACACTAGCCAAGATTTAGAAGAAGGCTACCCTGGAGAGCTAAAAGTTACCATAAGCTTTGAACTCACCAACAAAAATACACTTGAAATGAGCTACACAGCCACTACAACAAAAACCACAGTGGTCAATTTAACACGCCATGATTATTTCAACTTAAAGGATGGTGGCAAAACAGACATTAAAGAGCATTTTATAAAAATTAATAGTAACAAATTTACGGTTAATGATTCTGAAAGTTTACCTACAGGAGAAATAAAAGATACTAAATACACTGCTTTACATTTTAACACTGGTACTTCCATAGCCGAAAACATTGCAAAAGACCCCAAAAACTTAGTAATGGGCTTTGATCATAACTACATTATCAACAACAATAAAAACAATAATGCCATTCCCTTAGCCGGAGTTGCTACCGATTTAGAAAGCAAAAGACAGCTTGAAGTATACACTACTCAACCAGGGTTACAATTTTACACTGCCGCTTACCTTGATAAGGTAAAAGGAAAAAATAGCGTTATTTATAATGGTTTTCATGGTTTTTGTTTTGAAGGGCAGCATTTTCCTGATGCCACGAAACATGAACATTTTGAATCTACTATTTTAAGACCACATCAAACGTATACACAAAAATTAATTTATAAATTTAGTGCTAAATAAAAAGTAATATGAAAATATTAGTAACAGGAGGATTAGGATTTATTGGCTCTCATACTGTTGTAGAACTTCAAAACGAAGGCTACGAAGTTGTTATTATTGACAATTGCTCAAACTCTTCAGAAGAAGTACTTGTTGGTATTGAAAATATCACTGGAAAAAAACCCATTTTTGAAAAAATGGATTTACGTGACCGCAAAAAAGTAAGTGAATTTTTTAAAAAATATCCAGACGTTTCTGGAGTCATTCATTTTGCTGCTTCAAAAGCGGTAGGCGAAAGTGTTCAAATACCACTTACTTATTACGAAAATAATATTGGAACACTTGTTTATCTTTTACAAGAACTACAGGAAAAAAAAGACGCTAGCTTTATTTTCAGTTCATCATGTACTGTTTATGGACAAGCTGATGAATTACCTATCACCGAAAATGCCCCAGTTAAAACTGCTGAGTCACCATACGGAAATACAAAGCAAATAGGCGAAGAAATTATCAAAGACACCTGTAAAGTAACTCCTCAATTAAAAGCTATTGCTTTACGCTACTTTAACCCAATTGGAGCTCACAAATCAACAGAAATTGGCGAGCTTCCGCTTGGAGTGCCTCAAAACTTAGTGCCTTTTATAACGCAAACCGCTATGGGTTTACGCGAAAAACTATCCGTTTTTGGTGATGATTACAACACTCCAGACGGCACTTGTATCCGTGATTATATCCATGTAGTAGATTTAGCAAAAGCACATGTTATTGCACTTACTAGATTACTTAAAAACAAAAACAAAGAAAACTACGAAGTTTTTAATTTAGGTACTGGAAAAGGTAGTTCGGTATTAGAAGTAATAAAATCTTTTGAAAAAGTATCTGGACAATCTCTTAATTACACTATTGTAGACCGCAGAGAAGGTGACATTACCGCCGCTTATGCCGACACCAACCTTGCTAACAATGAATTGGGTTGGAAAGCAGCACTAAGCCTAGATGAAGCTATGAAATCAGCTTGGGAATGGGAGCAAAAAGTAAGAAGTAAGAAGTAAGAAGTTAAGAATATTCTTAAAACAAAGAAAAAGAAACCTGTAAAACATAATGTTCTACAGGTTTTTTTGTTCTGCTCGGAATGTGTGAAGTTCTTTCTAATCTCAAGGCCAAAAAAATGGACACTACCGATTCATAATTGATGACTTAATACTAAATCAGTTTTTAATTATATTAAAAAAAAAGGGGTCAACTTAAAAAAGTTAAACCCCTTATAATATAATTTTTGCTTACACAAATTATGGACACTGTCTTCCTAATAAAGCACTGCTCTTTTGTCTTCTATTTCTGCTTTATCTTTCAAAGCACTTAATAAACCTCCTTGAGCTTTACGAGCCTCTTCTTCTGCTTTTTTATTAGCCATTCCTTGGTATGACGCCAAACCTTGACCTGGAGTTTTAGACGTTACTTTAACAACATAAACACCTTTATTCCCTTCAATTGGTTTTGATACCTCATTTACATCCAAGGCAAATGCAGTTCCAACCACTTTCTTTTCGATACCAGCCCCACTTATTGTCGAGTTTTTCATTGTTATTGCAGAAGCAGATTTTACTGAAGTATTATTTGCCTTGGCAATTTCCTCTAAATTAGTTCCTGTAATTTTAGCTTCTAAGATTTTAGCTTTTTTCTGATTCTTTAAAATTGGCGACACTTTAGCTGAAGCCTCTTCTACATTCATTAAACCTGCTTTTTCAACTGTCATTAATTTGGCAATAACATAACCACTAGGCAAATCAAAACTTTTAATTGTTCCCTTTTTAGTTTCTTCATTAAATGCCCAACGAACTATTTGACGCTGCTTACCTACACCAGGGATATTCTCATCCAATTCTCCCATTTTAGTAACTGGTTTTATTGCCAAGTTCTCTTCTTTAGCAGCCGCCTCAAATCCTTTTTCACGAGCACTGATTACAAATTTTGTAGATTTAGCATAAATCTCGTTAATAGTTTTTTCGCTTGGCTCAATTTTTTGAGCTATAGTTGCTATTTTAACTGCTTTTTGAATATTCTTTTGATCTTCAATTCTAATTACATGAAATCCAAATTGAGTTTCAACCACTCCTATATCACCTTTTTTATTTTCAAAAACATAATCATTAAATGCCGGCACCATTCTACCTGGTGTAAAATAACCTAAGTCACCACCTTTATCCTTATTAGAGCTATCAGCAGATAAACCAGCTGCTAATTCACTAAACTTAGCCCCTTTTTTAACAACAATCGACTGTACACTATCTGCTAACTTTTTTGCTTCCTCTTTAGTTCTCGTTACATCAGGTCCTGCAAACTGCAATCCTTTATAAGCAATTAAAATATGGCTTGCCTTAACCGAATCTGGTATTTTAGTTTCTGCTACTAATTTAGAAAGTTTTATATAGCCTCCATCTTTATATGGACCATAAACTTTCCCAATTTCGGCATCAAATAAATTTGTTGCTACATCGGTATTTAATTTACTTTTAAACTCATATTTATCCACATATTTAATAGCCGAATTTTCATTTACAAACTCTTCAATATTTTTTGTGTTTGTAAAACCTGAAATTTTCTCAGTCTGCTTTGTTACATTATTAAACTCTTCCGAATCATTAATTAATTTACTTAAACCTACAGAAATCTCTTTTTCATCTTCTAAAGTAGCTACCTCATCAATTTTTACAAATTCGATATTAGCATAAGCTTCTCTTTCATATTCATTTTTATGCGCATTAATATAGTTTTTTATATCATTTTTAGAAATCTCAACTTCCTTATCGTCAACTGACGTATAAGGCAATTGCACATAACTAATATTAATTTTGTCATTCTCCATTTTGTAAGCCAACTCTCCTTCATTAATGGTTGCCCCTAAACCTGCTTTAACCATATTGAAGTATATATTCCCAGCAACATCTTTTGCTATCTGACCTTCATTATTTGTCCAATTATTGTACTGTGCTCTATTAGTTTCTTTCATTTCTAAAATCAACTCCTGTAACTTTTCTAAACTAAAGTTACCATCATCATCTTTTAACGAAGGATCATTTGCATAGCGACGTGATAATTCATCATTTAAATGTGCTTTATCAACAATAATACCTGCCGATTCAGCACGTTGCCCCGTTAGCAATCCATTTATTTTTTGACTCCAAACATTACGTACTGCTTGCATATCAGATCCACTACGGCGCTGACCATCTACCAATTCTTGAAATTCAGACGTTTTAATTTCCTCACCATTTACTTCCCCTATAGTTTTTTGAGCTTTTTGACCTCCAAATCCTCCGCTTCTCACCAAATCACCGATGATAAATGCGAAAAGAGCCAGAGCTATAATCATAATTAGAAAAAATGATCGTTGCCTAATTTTATTTAATACTGCCATCCTTTTGGTACTTTATTTTATTCGATAAGGGGCGAAAATAAGATTTTATTAATTAAAATGAAACAGAATACATTTAAAAATTCAAGCGTTTTCGTTGACTATAAATATGGATCAACTAAAGTTTGGCTAGTATTATTTTTTCTTTGGGTCTGATTTAACTGTATTTTGAAAGTGTTCGATTACAGCTCTTTTTCTATTTTATATATTTCTTCGGTAAAGTCCACAAATAACCCCTAAAATTTCATTCATTAATAATATGAATAAATTCCATAAACAAAGCTCTCCCTACATACAAAAAAAAATAAATCGATTTTATTTTCTGTTTTCAAATTTTTTACGAAAATGTCTTTTAAAGAAAAACATACCTATGGCCGCTATTACCAATAATATAAAAGCCCAATTAACCACACCTGTTTCTTGATATTCTTTGTATACTGTATATCCAAAAAAAACACCCACAAATAAGTAAGCGTATTGAAAAAAAGCCTGAAGTGATTTCATAAAATTTAAATTTTAAAATAACTCAACACAAGTTATTTGAATAAGCAAGATACAAAACAACCCTGGAGGCTTACTCATTTAATATTTGAGTTCCCACATTAGTTCGCGATTTAAAATTGGTAAAATCCTCATTTACATCAAAACCTGCACCTTTATTTTTTGCTCCATTTTTAAGCACTGCCTTGTAATCATTATCCGTATATAACCAATGTAATTTTTGGTCCCAATATAATTGGGGTGCATTAATTAAAATACTATCGGCAGTAACTATTCGCACATTTCCAGATAAGTCTACCAAACTTGTTTTTTCATATTGGATTCCAAAATCTGCCTGCACAGTAGACTTTCCTCCTTTTTGATCAAAAACAACTAACTCCACTCCTTTAGGAAATTCCCTATACGGAAAATCAATATGTGTAAAATCTTTAAAAATAGGCGCTTTTAATACAGCCACTAACCTACCCGAGTCAGTATATTTTACCACAACCTCCTTACCAACTCCTTGAGCAACTTCGCTAAAATTAATAGCACTCCCATTTCCTCCTTTTGAAGAGCAACAATAAAAAAACATTGTTACGAGCATAGTCGCAACAATGTTTTTAAAAATGACAATATATCTAGCTTTTATAGCCATATTCAGCTACAAATTATAAGTTTGGCACTTTTACAGACTCACCAATCCAACAACCAATTTTAATAGTTTTCCCTTGCATTCCTTTAGTAAACACATCTGATTTAGATGGTGCACTTGCCATATAACTTGCTACTGTTTTTTTAGCTCTTGATGCTACCGAAGGATCAACCCTTGCGGCTTTATTAGCATACCTAGCTGCTAACCAATATACAGCACGCTTACTAAATTCATCAGTACCACAATTATTAGCACTTTTACCAACCATACTAGCTATTTGTAAATATGCTCCTCCTAAAGATGGCTTATATTCCAATGCTTTTCTGAAATAGGTACGCGCTTTACCATAACTTCCTTTTTTCTTTTCTGCCAAAGCAATCTCCACATAAGCCTCTGCCTTACGACTAGGGTTATCTTCACGCTCAATAGCTTCTTCGTAATATTTACGAGCGGCAGCCACATCACCTCTTTGCTCAGCTAACTTTCCTAAATACTTTGCCGTTACCGCTGAAGGCTCTAATTTATGCTGTTGCTCCACTAATTTTAAAAACAAAGGATCTGTAGTACACTCTTTTTTATACATACGTCTTGCCGATTGCTTCACCCATTTGATATCTCCTTTTTTAGCATCAAACTCCTGTGTAAACAAAGGAATTAGATAAGGACAATCTGCAAGTTTTCCTAATTTTTTATCAATAGACGTTTTTACTTGACTATAAACTTTTAAGTTTTTTTCAGCCTTGGCTAAACCTTTTTTTTCCTTACTTAATAAATCTGCTCCTGATTCTTCTTTTGCAGTATATTTTGCTATTTTGGCTGCCATTCTACTTTCTTCAACCTCAATTTTATCGGTCAAATCATCATAAGTAGCAAAAACTTCTCCTATTTCTTTTTTCCCATCAGACTGCAAGTCTAACAATAAAGAAAAATAAGTGTATATTTTTTTAGGTCCTTTAAAATTCTTTTTGTCTTTTGTGTAGGCATCTTTGAACATTTCGAATTGCTCCCCTTTGGTACCCATTTTATTTTCGTACTTCAACAAGGCAATATCCGAAATCATATCACCATCTGGTGTTTTTGAAGCAAAATGTTGTTTACGCTCTTTAAACAAGGTAATCAATTCATTTACCACAGCAGCTTTACCAGCTTCAGGTGCTTTTTTAAGCTTATCGCGAAGTATTTTTTCGCTATACTGAAATGTTGCCAAACTATAAGATGGACAATCTTTACGTACTTTTTCCAAATATGGGGCTGCCTCAGCATAATTTTTCACTTTGGCGCTTTCAATTCCTAAAGAAGCATTTTTTTTACACTCATCAGATACCTGAGCGCTTAAAGAATAAGTCGTTACTAAAAAAGTACCAATAGCTATTTTAAGTAATGATTTCATAGTTAATTGTTATATTAATTAAATTTTCTTTTCCTAAACCATTTGTCACTAAGCGACAAACCAATAGAAAAATTAACAAAGTTTTCTTGTACTAATCCTGCATCTGTTGTTCCTCTTGAACCAAGCTCCATACCTAAATCAATAGATGATAAACCTTGCGATACAGGTAATGAAACACCAAAAGATGTGCCAAACTCATTAATGTCTTCTCCTTGCAATACCAAACCAAGCCTTTCATAACGCATTCCAAACCTATAAGTAACTCGTTTAAAGTAACTTGTCAATGAATTGTATTTTGGAATTACAAAACCTCCAACTTTAACACCATAAGCCTTAGCATAATTTACGCCTACTCTATTCTGCACTCGATCTTGATAATCGTTATTATTTTCTAAGTAAACTTCACCTCCAACAAACCATTTACTTTTTTTTATAAAAGCACCACCTAATGTTAATCTACTAGGTAAACTAAATGACCTATCTGCTATGTCTACAATTTCATTTTCCGTAGTTGATACCGCCCCATCAGTAGCTATTGCCACTGCAGAAAGTTCTTGAATATTTTCAGATTTTATCTTTCCAGATTGACTGTATACCACCGAAGCCCTCAACAAAGTTTGTTCATCTAAATTTAAATCATACACTCCAGAAAGTGTATAACTAACTCCTCTTACATCAGTTTGAGTTATTATCCTTGTATCATTTTGCGCTTCTGGAAATTGAGTAACTACATTTTCTATACGTCCAAAATTGTATTGAAATTCAGCACCAAGCTTTAGCCCTTTAAAAACTTTAGCTCCTGTTCCTAAATACACTCTATTCACATTTCCAGAACCAGTATTAGACTCTTCAAGCCCCTGTGCATTAACACCCCTAAAAGAAAAACCTACAGACCTATAAGGCACCAAACCAAAACCAAAACCAAATTTATCCGCAGGTATACTTACAGTTAAATAATCCAATGTGGTGGCTTTACCACTTGCTTCAGTCCCGCTTTCTTTAAATGTAGTTGTTTTATAAGTTCCTCCGACACCCAAAGCTGTAGTTTTTAAATCTCCATAAAGTGCTGGATTTTGGATATTAGGTGTAATAGGATCAGCATATGTAGATAGCCCTCCCATAGTTTTATTTGCAATGGATCCTCTAAAATTTAGTATTCCCAATCCATGGATTGAGTAAGGTGACGATGTGGATTCCTGAGCATTTGCAAAACTGGCTATCAAAAGCAGCACACCGACTATTATTTTTTTTATCATTTACTGGTATTGAAATCGAGTATATAATTTAACCCTTTAAACAAAAAATTTGGGTCGACAAATATGCCACTTTTTAATCGTTTAGACAAGAAATTAGCATCTCCACCCGTCAAAATAACGACTAACGGACCAAAGGTGTTGCTAAACTGCTCAATTATTCCATTTATTTCATTAACAAAACCATTAAAAACTCCTGCATGAATGGCATTTTCTGTACTATTACCTATTAAAATATTCGAATACTTAGCTTTCAATTGAGGTAAATTTGCTGTATGATCATTTAAGCTATTATAGCGCAACTGTAAACCTGGACTTATTCCTCCTCCTTTATAAACTCCTTGATTATCCAAAAAATCGTAGGTTACGCATGTCCCTGCATCAATAATTAAACAATTTTGATTTGGATATTGTTTACTTGCCCCTGCCACTAAAGCCAAACGATCCACCCCCAAAGTTTTTGGAGTACTATATAAATTTTGAAATGGCATGTTAACCGTATAATCCAACACTACCAATTGCACTGTACCTATTTCTTGTTCAATGATAGTTTTATTCAGTTTAGAAACTGACGAAAGCATGATTTTATCAATTTTTGGAAATTCTGCTTTAATTTTTAAAAAAACTTTAAAAAAACCCACATACGTTGCCTGCTCACTAAAAATCAACTCATCTTTCTTTAAAACAGCTAGTTTCACAAAGGAATTCCCTGCATCAATAATTAAATTCATCCTTAAATTTGTTTTACTTTTCAAAAATATAAAAGTTTTTTCAGCAAAGTTCTTGCAAAAGCCAAAAAAGGTCTTATATTTGCACCCGCTTAGTCACATAAGCAAAATTGGGTGCCTTAGCTCAGTTGGTAGAGCAAAGGACTGAAAATCCTTGTGTCCCTGGTTCGATTCCTGGAGGCACCACCTTTAAAACCTCACTACTATTTAGTGAGGTTTTTTATTTTTAACCCTTTCATATCTATACGACAACAAATACTTACAATTATTTGTAATCTTTTATAAGACACTCATATCAAACACACTAAACCAACATCATATATTTGTCAATACTTAAAAATACTTTAGTTTTGCTTTTTATATAAAAGATATATGTTTAACTAGTTACACATATACAATTGTTAGCAAATATTAAAACTAAAAACATTTGACAATTCTTTTAATAACAGCTATTCTTCTTTTTGTATTTATTTCTAT
>CANMLG010000010.1 GCA_947498765.1 uncultured Aquimarina sp. | reverse complement strand
ATTATCATGAAATAAAAAGACAAAAAATATCGTATTTTTATAACCTAGGATTTAACGAAAAGGCTTTACATAGGATACAGTGTAGCCATCGCATTGCAGATAACCACTGTAATTTGTAAGCAATTCTTTAGGTCCGTTTTGTCCGCGTCCTTTTCGGTAATTAAAGAGTACGAGCTTTTGAATGGGGTCGTGATAAACCCATTGATAGCCTTGATGTGTACTCTTTATTTTGTCTTGATCTTGCACCTTGATCGGTGACTCGTCAGCTTGGATGTAATCTGAATCAAGTATTTTCTGCTTTAGGGTATTGTATAGAGGTTCTAGTAAATGGCAACAGCTCGCCATCCAATCACTCATGGTACTTTGGGCGGGTTCCCATCCAAAATCTCGTTTGAACATTTGGATTTGACGATAAAACGGCAAGTGATCTACATATTTACTTACCAAAATGTGTGCTAATAAGCAGGCTTCTACAATAGCCTTGTCAATAGGACGGCTTGGTAACTCTGCAATCAGTACGCCTTGATCCTCTTTTTTAGCGTATTTAGGACGAATAGTTCTGCGTTTAACCAAACTAGCAGGAGTATATTCTAGGGTTTCAGTGATTTCTTCTCCTATTTTGGTAAGTCCTGTGGTATCTTCCTTGGGCTCGATGATGACTTCTCTTACCGGAAGATTTTCCGGAAGCGCATTACGCCCCAGATGTTTTTTCTTATCTCGGGTATAAGTAATAGTCTGTTGTGGTGTCTCTGCTACTTCTTCTACGGGATCTTCCCCAAACAGTGACAGCTGATCCATAACAGCTTCAGTAATAAAACTTTCGGATTTAAAACCACTTATGAGCTTGTAGAGTTGTTGAAGTTGCTGTTCTAGCGAAGCTATTTTGGTCGCAGAATCTTTCGCCTTTTTATGGAGATTACGATTCTCAACAAGTAGCTCTTGGTAGGTCATTACCCACTAAAATAAATACTTAACTCAAAAAAAACAACTAAAATTAGTGTTTTTTAAACCGCTTTTCTCGCTTTACATTAGTGATAGAAATTCCATCTATTAACAATACTATTGCCGAATAATCCAAGCCTAAACTCAATACCGTTTTTTCATAAACAGGCAGTTTAATAGTGCCTTTTTCCAAACGTTTATAATAAAGTATAAAACCCCCTGACTGCCAATGCAACAATTTTATTTTGTTACGTAGTTTATTGACAAAAATATACACATTACCATCGCTGGGAATTGAATCGAGTTCTGAAATAATAATACCAGAAAGACTATCAAAACTCTTTCGCATATCGGTTGGAGGAACATATAAAGTAAAGCTGTTTGTAGAGCTTAAAGCTAACATATCTATCTCTTTAAAGTTTCTTCAAACTTAAAACACAACTGTGTAATTTAAAATATGTATTTGCTCGGATGGATACATGTTACAGTAAAAAATTTCCTATAATCCGGGTTAAACAAAAAAAAAGACTGCCTTTTCAGGCAGCCTCTTAAAACATTTAAAAAGAATTGTTTAATGTGATACTACAATTCTATGTACTTCTTTTTTATTTACTCCAGAAACTTTTACTAAATAAACACCATTAGCTAAAGATTCTAAATTTGCACTATTAGATTCTTCCAAATCTAGCTCACTTACAACTTTACCATTAATGTTGTATATAACAGCACTATCAAATTCTTCGGTACCGCTTAACACTAATACATCCGTAACTGGATTTGGATAAAGCGCCACAGAAGATGTAAAATCATCTGACGAATTTGATTTAGCTCCAGTATTACCAGTTCTAAGTGTAATTTTTTCTAAGTTCCATTGCCACTGATTACTTCCTGTTGCATTGATTCTTACAGTATGAGAGCCTGCTGATAAATTAACCGTACTTCCAGCTCTTAAAGCTCTAAAATCATCCCATTGCCCATTATTAGGAACATTGTCAGTAGAAACAATATTTCCATCAATCAAAAATTGAATTTGAGCATTATCTGAAGGGGAAGATATCATGTAATCGATAGTATAAATCCCAGCAGTGGCAACATTAATATTATAAGTTACATAATCCCCAGAATTTACATAATTAATATTAGCACCAGCATCATTAACACCTAAACCTGGTCCACCTGCAAAAGCATCATTAATAGTACCATTTGTACTATTAAAATCTTCAGCTTCAATTACTAAAGTTGCATTTGTATTTGGAGGAGTACCACCTCCACCAGAACCTTCAGTTCCATTAACAACTAATTCGCTAATATGTAAAAAATTTGAACCTGCTAATTGTACACGAACATACCTACCTGATCTATTTGCCTGGATTGTTGTAGGGGTACCTGCATTACCCGATGTAAAAAAGTTACCAACACCATTTTGGTTAATTGTTGTATTTAAATTTTTAGAACTAAATGGCGTATTAGAAACTAATACATGAAAATTACTTAATCTTTCTGCACAACAATCAGTTCTATTAAATACTTGTATGGTTGAAATATCTGAAACTGCACCTAAATCAACTTCTACCCATGCATTTTGATCATTTTCAGTATGATTAAAGCTATTTGGATTTCCATCATTTGCTAATGATGCAGGCGAACCATTTAAATAGTTACTAGATTGAGTAACTGGTTTATTTAATGCAATATTATCTCCTCCTGTAACTGGAGGGGTACCTGGATCAACAGGTCCAACAGGTCCACCTTGCCCATCAACTAATTTATAGGTATGTACCCAATCCACTCTCATAGTATTTACACTATCATCATTCAAATGCTCTCTAAGAGCAAGACCTCCTAAAAAGTTTTCATCAGCAGTCCATAAATCCCAAATTAAGTTTAAATCTCTTGCAAAAATAATTTCTGGATATGTTCTTCCACTTCTATCCTCTCCGACTCTTACACTTCCTGCTTCTTCACCATCAAGATAAAAAGTCATATTTTTTTCATCTTTCCACCATACTCCTACTACGTGATAATCTTCGTTCCAACGCACTCCTCTTTTAGGATTATTGGCCGATAAATTTCTATTGTCAAAGTTATCCGCATTTCTTACTGTAAATCCGTTTGTTGCCTGAAAATATTGAGAATTCATTTGCCAAGGAAAGTTTGGTTGACAACCACAACTTGGTCTCGAATTATTTTCTATTACATCAATTTCATCTCTCCCCTCTAAATTTCCATTATTTAGCCAGAATGTATTATATGCAGATAAATGAGCAGTAATAATTCTACTCTCCGTATACATTGGATACTTTATTTGTGCATTTGAATAAATCCTTGAACTATGAAAATAAGTTGGATCTGGACCTTCAGTGGCTTTAATCCACAAATTTCCATCAGAAACACCCGAATTTTCTGCCACCATAAGAGTAGGTGTATTAGGATATTGCCATAATTCTTTTCTCCATTTTACGGTATCAAATCCATTGTTAAATTCATCTGTCATTTCAGGATAAACTTCCCAGGTTTTACCAGGAGGAGGTGTAGGTTGAGCATAAGCAGAAAATGCTGAACCAGCTAGTATAGCGGTAGCAATGCTTTTTTTTAAGTAATTCATTTTTAGCTTAGTTTTTAGAAAAACAGAAGAGCTTTTACACTCTTCTGCAATTAAATTTATATTTAGTTATTTATTATTATTTGACTAATGTCTAACAACTACTTTTTGTAGTTCTTGTTTAACAGCCCCTTTGATTTGAACGATGTAAACTCCATTACTAACGTTACTTAAATCGATACTTTGCGTTTTTGTTAAGTCTACTTCAATCACATTTGATCCATCCAAACTATACAAGGTAGCTGAGTCAAATTCATCAACATTACTAAAGTTTAAATTTGTAGCTACAGGATTTGGATATATATTAACTGAAGGTAATAACTCATCGCTTAATGCTTTTGCTCCACTATTTCCAGTGCTTAATGTAATTCTATCTAAATTCCATTGCCATACATTACTTCCTGTTGCATTAATTCTAATTGTATGTGCACCAGCAGACAAATTAACTGTACTTGAAGCATTGATAGCTCCAAAAGTATCCCATGCACCATTATTTGGTACATTATCAGTAGCAGCAACAACACCATCAACTACAAATTGAATTTGTGAATTATCAGATGGAGTTGAAATTAAATACTCAATTGAATAATCTCCAGCTGTAGCAACATTAATATTGTATGTAGCAAAATCACCAGAATTAACATAATTTATATTAGCACCAGCGTCATTTACACCAAGACCAGGTCCTCCTGCAAAAGCATCATTAAATGTACCGTTAGTAGTTGCAAAATCTTCTGCCTCTATAACTAAAGTAGCGCTACCACCACCTGTTGGTGGAGTTCCTCCTCCTGTATTAGTTCCTTCAGTCCCATTAACCACTAATTCTTGTACATGTAAGAAGTTTGATCCAGCCAATTGAACTCTAACATATCTACCTGTTCTATTTACATCAATCAAAGTAGGAGAACCAGCATTACCTGAAGTAAAGAAGTTACCCACACCAGATTGGTTGATTGTTGCATTCAAGTCTGTAGATGAGAAAGGAGTATTAGAAACCAAAACATGGAAGTTACTTAATCTTCCTTGACAACAGTCTGTTCTATTAAAAACCTGAACTGTAGTTATATCAGAAACAGAACCTAAATCTACTTGTAACCATGCATTGGCATCATTATTAGTGTGGTTAATACTACTTTGATTTCCATCAACAGCTAGTGAAGCAAAATTTGCACCTAGATAATCACTAGATTGTGTAGCCGGTTTATTTAAAGCTATGTTGTTTCCTACAGGAATAACAACAGGGCCTCCGCCACCGCCTCCAGTATTCGTGTCATTTACAGTTACATTTGTTGTATCAGTAAAGTTTCCATTAGCAGTAGTTGCCGTAATTACTGCACTACCTTCATTTACTCCAGTTACTACTCCAGAACCATTAACTGTAGCTACGTTTGTATTACTTGAACTCCAAGTTACTGATTGATTAGTTGCATTTGAAGGAGTCACACTTGCTGATAAAGTTCCTGTTTGCCCTTCATCAATAGTTAAACTAGCTGGTGTTACATTTATTCCTGTAGCATCAACAATGTCTGGCTGGTCTGTAGGGTTTGATCTTCCCGGAGTTTTACTGAAATCCCAAGTTAATAGATTTACAATATTTACTTCTCCTACATGTTGAAAATCAACTACAATAGTATTGTTTCTTTGTACTAAACTAGCAGGAACTGGAATTTCTAAAGCTCCAAACCATTTAGATCTAAATTGTTGCTCACCTCGCCAATCGAATGGTACATCAACATCAACTCCATTAAATGTGAATTTATTTAATGATAAAAATCCATTTTCAGTTTGTGGAGCATCAAAAAGAGTTACAGTCATTTTAACCATTGCTTCAGCTTGGTTAGGATTGGCTGGAACATCAACATTATTTACAAAAAATGTATTATCTCCACCTTGAATATTTACTCTTTGATCATCACTTACAGGTTCTCCATAAAATTTATTCTCAACAGAAGTTTCATTAACCGCAACTGCATTAGGGAATGTATACTTCAATATCATTGTAGCTTCAGGATTAACTGTAACTGAAGATGGAATATTATTTGTAGTGTTATCAGATAATACAATATCTCTAACACCTTCTAAGTATAAATGTTTTATTCTAACACTTGTTGCATTGTTATTATTGTCTTCAAAAAAGTTTAAATCAATAGTTGTTGCTTGTTCTTGTAGATTATTAAGAATTAAATAAACTTCATTTCCATCAACATAACTATCTACTTGAATATCTGGATCAGAAGACATTGTATCAACTCTGGTTCCATCAACATCTGCCCACAATTCATACCACTTTACTAACTCACTACGTTCCCATTCACCATCACCATCATCATCACGAAGCGTTTTGTAATGATAAACAACTTCAGGAATGCCATCACCATTACTATCTATATCTCTAAACTGTGCTTTTAATAAGTGGAAAGGCATTGATAATTCTATATAATCTGGTCTTTCCAAAAACTGCATCATCATAGCACTAAATGGTTTTAAGTTTTCCCAATCGTAACGTGTATCATGAGGCATCGGATCCCATGCATTTGCTACTGCACCATATTCAGAAATAATTACTGGCTTTCTATTATTTTTTCCGTTTTTGTAAACATCATACCATTCTAACATTTCCAATGTAGCTTCCACATGACCCCCAGATCGTCTTTGCCCTCCATTGTTTTGATAACGAGGCCAATCATAAAAATGCACAGAGTAAAAATCCATATTTTCACCAGCTCTATCTAAAAACTCTTTCCAAATTACATCCCATTGATACCAATCTACATCACTTGGCAATGCAAATAGAGGCGTATCAACTTGACTTCTAGCATAATCTACTGCTATCTGATCGGCTGCTGTAGTTCCATAAAAATTTGCTACGTAATTAGGATCTCTGAATCTAGAAAAACCATCTCCTCTAAAAAGATCATGTAATCCCCAGGTCATACCTCCAATTTTTGGAGCTCTGCTACCTAATCTTTCTTTAATACCTTTTGCTACTAAATTATGATACTCCATAACATCTTCCCAACTAGACATCATAAATTGACCTGTATTCAATTCAAAATCAGGCTCATTTATTACTTCCCAATATTCTGGTATTTGGACTCCTTCTTCACTTGCATTTTCAACAAAAAATTCTTCTAAATACTGAACCATCCACTCAGCAGAAGTTTCAATATCTTGAGGTATCCAAATAAAGCCATTTTCACGCCCCCATGTTGAACCATTTAAACCATTATCAAAATATGATAAGGTTGGATATGTTGGATGAGCATTTGTTCCCATGATTGCTCCTCTACCTTGCTTTTCTTTAAAAGGTAGTAAACCTCTGTCTGTAATTCGTTGTTGATATTCACCCTTCCAAAAATCTAACAATACTGTTAAACTGTCCGGATCATGATGATTTCTATTATTTTCATCTTCAGGTGTAAACCTATGTAAAAAAGAGGCAATACCATTATCACGCCCCAACTGAATATCTAATTCATTAAATAAATAGTCAGCTTGATCCAATTCATCCTCCCAAGCATTTTCATAAAGACTGGCATGCATGGTAATATGCCTGTCTCTACCAAAGTCAGATACTCCCCCTACCGAATGTTTAATGTTAAGATTAACATCAACATTTGCAGTCTGAGCAATACCTAAATTCCCAACAAACATTAATAGGCCTACCCCGAGTACCTTTTTTAACTCTGATTTCATAATCAATTTAGTTTTAGTTATTATTCATATGTTTATCATTTAAAATTTTAAAAAAATATTTATATCGTTGTAGTGTTATTAAAAACGAATAAATAAAAGGATCTTAAAAATCTAAAAATCTAGAAATAAATATATTAATAAAAATCAATTAAAAACGTTAATTTGATATACTAAAAGCTACTACCCAATTAATTAACTTCTAAATTAGCGTAAAAAAAAGCCTACAAAATTGATGTGATTAATAATCAACTAAAACATTATAGTCTATCCGAAAAATCAGTAGCGGTAATCATTAAACAAAAAAAAAGATGAAATTAAAAAAATCAGTAAAAAACATTTTTATTGGACAAAATACACACAACTAAAAGTCATCATAAAACTACCTAGCAGTCGTTTTTTTTAATATAAGATAAAAAAAAGCACTTTTTTAACACTTGTTGGCAATAAAATAAAGTGTTTTTTGAGCATTTATTAATAAAAAAGCAATCTATTTTACTTCAAAAAAGTCTTCAAAACGCTAATTGGGTGATCTACCTTTCTATTTGTTGCATCTTTTATTTGAGTTCGGCAACTTGTTCCTGTGGCACACACACGCACTTTAACATCTGTTTTTCTTATTTTAGGAAGCAAGGCCAACTCTCCTATTTGTATACTTGCTTTATAATGCTCTTTTTCATAACCAAACGATCCTGCCATACCACAGCAGCCTGAATTAATAATACTTACTGTACAATTTTTTGGAAGATTTAGTACCTTAAAGGTAGCTGCTGCACTTGATAACACTTTCTGATGACAATGTATATGAAGCTTTGTAGTTTGAATGGTATCTAAAAATTGGTCTGAAGTTATATTACCTTTATCTATCTCTTCTGCCAAAAATTCATCTATTAATAACACATTAGATGCTATTTTTTTAGCCACTTCTTTATCATTTGCTAAGCGTATATATTCATCTCTAAAACTCAAAATAGCCGAAGGCTCAATACCCACTAAAGGTATTTTTTTTGTAATTAAATTTTTAAAAATAGTTATATTTTGATTGGCAATTTTTTTAGCTTCTTTTAAAAAACCTTTTGAAATTAACGCCCTTCCACTTTGCTTATGCTCAATATAATTTACTTTATATCCTAAAGCAATCAATAGCTCAATGGTATCTTTCCCCGTTTGTACATCAATGTAATTTGTAAACTCATCAATAAAAATATACAATTCTCTTATCGGATGAGTAACCCTATTATTATCTAAAAAAGGGATAAGCCAATCTGTGAAAGATTTTTTATTTATAATTGGTATCGTACGTTCACTTGCAATACCTAACACCTTTTTTATTATTCCTGAAGTGAATTGATTTTTAAGAATAGGTGCTGAAAAAAATGCAGTTTTAGATGCCAGCTTGTTAAACGAATCATTATGCGCAAATACTTTATCCCTCAAGGACACTCCATTTGACTTATTGTATTGATATAAAAATTCCGCTTTTAATAAACTAACATCAACATTTGATGGACATTCACTGGCACATGCTTTACAGCTTACACATAATTTAAATACTTCTTTTAATTCTTTACTATTAAATTTGTTTTTTTCTTTCGAATTTGTGAGTACTTCTCGTAACGCATTTGCTCTTGCTCTTGTTGTATCTCTTTCATTTTTTGTAGCCCTATAGCTTGGACACATACCGCCACCTGAATCAACTGATTTCCTACAATCTCCACTTCCATTGCATTTTTCAGCTACACGTAAAATTCCTTTTGAATCTGAAAAATCTATTTCGGTTTCAATAACAGGAACTAGAGTATCATTTTCATAACGAAGGTTTTTATCCATAGGTAAAGGATTAATAATTTTACCTTGATTAAAAACTCCTAAAGGATCAAAAGCTTTTTTTATTTCTTTCAAAAATTCATAATTAGAAGCTCCAATCATTTCTGGAATGTAAGTAGACCTCACAATACCATCACCATGCTCTCCACTCATTGATCCATTATACTTTTTAACTAAAATAGCTACCGCGTCTGTTATGTTTTTAAATAAGGTAACATCAGAAGCTTTTTTCAAATTCAAAATAGGCCGCAAATGTATTTCACCTGCACCAGCATGGGCATAATAAACGGCTTCTTGCCCAAATTTTTCCATTAGTGCCGTAAATTCATCAATATAAGCAGACAAATCTTCAATAGCCACAGCGGTATCTTCTATACAAGCAACAGCTTTTCTGTCTCCAACCATATTACCCAACAAACCTAATCCCGCTTTACGAAGCTCAAGTGCCTTGTCAATATCTTTACCATATAAAACAGGTAATGCATAACTTAATTTAGACGTTACTAAGGTTTCTATTAAATCATCGACTTGCATTTTTAAATCTTTATCTGAATTTGCTCTTAATTCGAGCATTAAAATCGCCTTAGGATCTCCCTCTACAAAAAACCTATTTTTTAATTGCTCTAAATTATTTTTAGTGCAATCCAAAATAGTTTTATCCATCATTTCGCAAGTATATAACTGATGCTTCATTACTGGAGTAACAGCTTTCATACATAATGCTATACTCTCAAAATGAGCAGCAACCATTGCTGATTTTACAGGTGGTAAATCGTCTAATTGTAAAGTAATTTCAGTAGTAAAAGCTAAAGTCCCTTCACTGCCCGAAAGAATATCACACAAATTAATGGTATTAGCTTTTTTAAAAAATGAATTATTCAATAAAACATCTAAAGCATAACCTGTATTTCTTCGATGTATTTCTGGTTTAGGATAATTATCAATTATTTGATTTTGATGTTCTTTACTTTTTAATATAGCATGTATACTTTTATAAATATTTCCCTCTTGGTCATTTTTAACCAATTTTTTATTAAAATCACCTTTAGAAATCTCAGAAAAAATCACCTCATTCCCATCTGATAATACCGTTTTTAATGAAACTATTTTATCACGAGTAACTCCATATCGGATACTGGTGGTTCCACTACTATTATTACCTACCATACCCCCGATCATACACCTATTTGATGTAGATGTATTAGGTCCAAAAAATAATCCATAAGGTAGTAAGTACCTATTCAAATCATCACGTATTACCCCAGGCTGTACTGTTACGATTTTCTTATTTGTATCTAAAGCCACAATTTTAGTTAAATGTTTTGATACATCAACTATAAGTCCCTTACCTACACATTGACCTGCTAGTGATGTCCCAGCCGTACGGGGAATGATATTCAAATGGTTTTTTGAAGCAAACCTAATAATTTGCTGAATATCAACAGTGTTTTTTGGAAAAACAACAGCTAAAGGTAGTTTTCTATATACAGAAGCATCAGTTGCATAAATAATTTTTGTTAACTCATCGTACTGTAATTCTCCTTCTATTTTAACTTGTAATTCTTTCCAATCCATTATGATCTAAATACATTTAATTACAAATATATTGATTTAACCTAGAGAGATAATTAAAAGCTTGCCCCATACTTAAACGATTTTAAATTTCTAAAAAAACTAACTTCAAACAACATTTTTTACAATTCATATAAAAAACAAAACTTAACCTCAATTTGCTCACCAAAACCCTAAACATTAAATTTGCATTCTATTTAGTAGTACCCTAAAAAGCGCAAATGCAAAGACCTAATTATAAAAAAGCACTCTACCACCCTATTTTTAATATTATTCGAAAGGCAAATAAAATACTTGGTCTAGAAAGTTATGTTATCGGGGGCTTTGTTCGCGATTTTTTATTAAACCGTGGCAATGCCAAAGACATTGATGTTGTTGCCGTTGGTAGTGGTATTGAATTAGCCTTAAAAGTTTCGGAATTACTTCCTAACAAACCTAAAGTACAAGTTTTTAAAACTTATGGTACAGCAATGTTACGTTATCAGGATATTGAAATTGAATTTGTTGGAGCCCGAAAAGAATCATACACAGAAGATAGCCGTAATCCCACTGTTGAAAACGGCACACTACAAGATGATCAAAATCGTCGAGATTTTACTATAAATGCTCTTGCTCTTTCACTAAATGAGAATACATATGGTGATTTACTTGATCCTTTTGGAGGTATTAAAGATTTAGATAAAAAAATTATTCGTACACCATTGGAACCAGGTATTACTTATTCCGATGATCCATTACGTATGATGCGTGCCATTCGTTTTGCTACACAACTAAATTTCAAAATAGAAAAAGAATCCTTAAATGCTATAAAAACACATAATAAACGTATAAAAATTATTACCAAAGAACGCATAGTAGTTGAGCTTAATAAAATATTAAGTAGCCCTGTTCCTTCTATTGGTTTTTTATTACTAGAAAAAACTGGATTACTCGAATATATTTTACCCGAACTTACTGATTTAAAAGGAATTGATGAAGTTGAGGGGCAACGTCATAAAGATAACTTTTACCACACCTTAGAAGTTGTTGATAATATTGCTTTAAACACAGATAATGTTTGGTTACGTTGGGCTGCTTTACTACACGATATTGGAAAAGCACCCACAAAAAGGTTTAGTAAAAAAGTGGGATGGACATTTCATGGGCATGAGTTTGTAGGATCAAAAATGGTATTTAAATTGTTCAAAAGACTAAAATTACCCTTGAACGAAAAAATGAAATTTGTTCAAAAAATGGTACTCATGAGTTCACGCCCCATCATAATAGCCTCTGCTGTAACAGATTCTGCTGTTAGGAGATTAGTATTTGATGCAGGTGAAACTATTGATGATCTAATGACTCTCTGTGAAGCTGATATAACTACAAAAAATCCTAAACGATTCAAGAAGTATCATAATAATTTTAAAATAGTACGTCAAAAAATAATTGATGTTGAGGCTCGTGATCATATACGGAACTTTCAACCACCTGTTAGTGGCGAGGAAATTATAAAAACATTCAACCTTAAGCCTTCAAAAGAAATTGGTTTAATTAAAGAAGCTATAAAAGAAGCTATTTTAGAAGGTGAAATTGAAAATGAACACTCAGTAGCTTACGAATATATGCTAAAAAAAGGAGCAGAACTTGGTTTAAAACCAGTTAAATAATTCCAAATGAATATTGATCATATCTTTAAAAAAACACTTAGCACAGCTATTGTTCTGGTATATATTGTTATAATAGCTGGTGCCGTAGTACGTATGACAGGTTCAGGAATGGGATGCCCGGACTGGCCCAAATGTTTTGGATATTATATACCTCCCACTCAGCAGCAGCAATTAACGTGGAAACCCGAACACAACTATAAAAAAGGACAAGTTATTATTAAAGAGCAAGCGCTTCGAGTTGTTAAAAATGATTTTAAGTCGCAAAGCAATTTCAATTCATCAAACTGGTCTACTTACGACAAACATGATTACGCTATTTTTAATCCTGTTCACACTTGGGTCGAATATATAAATAGATTAGCTACCGTGCTTTTTGGAATACCTATTCTTTTATTAGTGGGATTAAGTTTTTCTTTTTGGAAAAAAAATAAGGCAATTACACTTTTAGCTATTGCTTCCTTGTTTAGCGTAGCATTCGAAGCTTGGCTTGGAAAAATTGTAGTGGATACTAACCTTTTACCTATAAAAATAACATTACATGTCCTTTTTGTATTTTTTATACTTGCTTTTTTGTTAGCACTTCAATTTATAATTACTCCCAAAAACAAATCAAAATCAATCTCAAAAAACATTAAATATATAGGAGTTTCAGCTATTATATTAACCTTAATACAAGTTATTTTAGGTACACAAGTACGCCAATTTATCGATCAACAAATGACTGTTTTTAATTATGGTTCACAATCAAATTGGTTAATTACACCTCCAATCATTTTTTATATTCATCGGTCTTTTTCTATTTTATTAGTTTTAGTAAATATGATATGGCTTTATTTATATAAAAAACAAACTGGAAAACTTGATTTAATGAAATGGGTTGGAATTTTTATATATTTAGAAATCTGTACTGGCATTATTTTATACTATCTAGACTTTCCTTTTTTATCACAACCCTTACATTTACTATTAGGGAGTTTACTATTTAGTATTCAGTTTTATGCAGTTTTACAACAAAATTATAAGCAAACATAGTTCATAATGCTAAAAACCGGTTTAATTATCTCCATAATTAAACAGAAAATTCAAATAAAAAACGTAAAAAGTCAAGTCATAAAAAAATAATCTTATAAATAATAGCTGTAGTTAAAAAAGCTTCCTTTCATCTTCGTATATTTGCAGACTAAATTTTTGCTACCATGATTTATCGTTTCCGAATAATTTTAGACACAGAAGAAGATGTGTTTAGAGACTTAGAGATTGCACAAACAGCCACCGCAGAAGAATTTCATAATAGCATTACTCAAGCCTTTGGGTTTGATGGCACCGAAATGGCTTCATTTTATATTAGTAATGATCAATGGGAACAAGGAGAAGAAATTTCCTTATTCGATATGAGTGATGGAAATTCTCCAGTAAGATTAATGAACGAAACCCGTTTAGAAGACATAGCCAGTGAAAAACAAACACGTTTGTTATATGTATATGATTTTTTAAGCATGTGGACTTTTATGGTAGAACTTGCCGAAATTGCCTCTCCCGAAGCCGGAAGGACTTACCCAAATCTAATGTTTGCTCACGGTGAACTTCCCGATAGTGCGCCTGATAAAAATTTTGAAGCTGAAAAGCTTGATTTTGACGATTTGGATGGAGAATATGATGATGGTTTAAATATTGATGATTATGATAACTTAGGATTTGAAGAACATTGGAATTAACATATTGTTTTTCAATTAATCTAGAAATTATTACACCCTATAACCACTAATACAGCGCTAAAAAATGATTAATTTATATAATGCTCAAATAGAATCACTTTCTGTACACCGTATTGGTAACAAAAGTAGAAATGAAAACCTTTTTTTATCCGAAAATTCTTATCAATTTAATGATGAATTAAATTCATTATTAAAGGAGTATTTTTTTAAACCCTTTCGGGAGAAAGAAGAAAACTACTTTCAATTTACTAATGAAGCGGATATTGAATTTAATCCTTTATATAAAATTGCTACTGAAATTTTTGAAAATCCCAGTTCTTCACATGAACAATCAAAACGAATTGGTAATTTATTATTTGAACAATCACAACATCCACACATTAAAAGTGGTGAGTTATATGTAACTTATTTAGAAAATTGTTTAATTGATAATGAAAAAGTAAGTGCTCTAGGTATTTTTAAATCAGAACTCAAGCATGATTTTCTTCAATTTCAAGAAAAAGATAGTAATTTAGACCTTTTATTACAACAAGGAGTTTCACTAAATAAACTCGATAAAGGATGTGTTATTTTTAACACAAAAAAAGAAGAAGGTTATCGTATATTATCTGTAGATTCTAACAAATATGATACTAAATATTGGCTGGAACATTTTTTAGGTGTAATTCCTTTTGCCGACAGTAATTTCCACACTAAAAAATACATTAAATTTTGCCAAGATTTTGCTAAAGATGTTGTACTTCCGGCAGAAGATAAAAAGGAACAGGTAATGTTTATGAACCGAGCTGTAAATCACTTTGCTAAAAATGATGATTTTGAAGAAACAGCTTTTTTAAACGATGTTATTGAGAATCCAGAACTTATACCTGAATTTAAGCATTACAAAACTGAAAAAGCACCTAAATATCAAATAGAAGATTTAACAGAATTTCCAATAGCTAATAATGCCGTATCCGATGCACGTAAAAAAATTAAAAACGTGATTAATTTAGATACTAATGTGCAAATAAAAATGGATTTTATAAATCCAGAATCTGCAGAAAAATTTGTTGAAAAAGGCTGGGACGAGGAAAAACAAATGTATTATTATCTTGTTTATTTTAACAAAGAACAAAAAGATTAATTTTTAACTATTAAAATTAAAAATGGGAATCAAATGTAAAAAATTTGATTCCCATTTTTTGTAAACTACCTCGGTAGTAAACCCAGAATAGTATATTCTTTATCTTTTACGATACGAATAAATACTATTCTAATATTTATTGTTTAACTACGGATTTATAACTTTCCGAATTCCCATTTTTAATTTTTAAATAATATATTCCATTTGACAATTCACTTAATGAAATTTTGTCTTTATCATTTTCCAATTGTTCTATTTTAACCAAACCACCATTATTGTCATATACACTCACTGTAGCTTGATCCTTTAAATCAACTAGGTAAATATTCAGCTCATCAGTTGTTGGGTTTGGATAAATGGTAGCAAATTCAGAAGGGTTAGTTACATCAAAAGTACTCAACGTAGCATCCTCAACTAATTTAAATGTATGAACCCAATCCACACGCATAGTATTAAATCTATCATCCCGCATATGTTCCTTGAGTGCTAGTCCTCCTAACCAATTTACGTCTCTTGTCCATAAATCCCAAATTAAATTCAAATCTCTAGAAAAAATAATTTCTGGGTAATAATTCCCGTCTCTACTTTCTCCAACCTTAACGCTTCCAGCTTCTTCTCCATCTAAATAAAAAGTCATATTTTTTTCATCCTTCCACCAAACCCCTACCGTATGATAAGTTTCATTCCAAGGAATTCCTCTTTTTAAATTCCCATTAGACAATCTTCTATTATCGTAATTATCAGCATTTCTTACAGTAAAACCATTTGTAGCTTGAAAATATTGAGAATTCATTTGCCAAGGAAAATTAGGTTGACATCCACAACTTGGTCTTGAATTATTTTCAATAACGTCTATTTCATCTCGTCCTTCAAGATTTCCGTTATTTAACCAAAATGTATTATAAGCAGAAAGGTGCGCAGTAATTATACTACACTCTGTATACATAGGGTAACTAATTTGCGCATTGGAATAAATTCTTGATGCATGAAAATATGTAGGCTCTGGTCCCACAGTAGCTTTTATCCATAAATTACCATCGGAAACCCCCGAGTTTTCGGCAACCATAAGTGTAGGAGTATCTGGATACTGCCAAAGTTCTTTTCTCCATTTTACGGTATCAAATCCATTATTGAATTCGTCAGTCATTTCTGAAACCACTTCCCATTTCATACCAGATGGAGGAATAGGTTGTGCTATAATTTTTGTTACTGCAGATAGTAGTAATACTACATAAAAAAGTTTTAAATTAATGTTCATTTTGTGTTAGTGTTTAGTTTTAGTGTAAAATATGCTTTAAAAATATAAAGCACACATTTATTAACGTTTAGAAGTGATTTAGATTGGCTTAAGCTTATAAAAAAATACATTTAGCATACATAATTATTATTTTATCAAAAAGAGTATACATATACAGATAATTATTTTTCAATTATAATATTTTCTTATCAATTCCATAGCTTATTTTTTCTTATTATTTATTCTTTATAGGGTTAACTATTATCATAATTATATTAAAACGTATTCTTAAGCTACTCTATTAGACTGTATTATTGAAATTTACCTAATTGGATTCTTATAATTTCTTAAACGAAATTTGACTTCAAATACTATTTCAGGACGGGACAATGGTATTAAAACAAAAAAACATCATAATAATGATGTTTTTTGTTTTTATATAATAGAGTTAAATATTACTTTTTAACCACTAATCTAAAACCTTCTCCATGTATATTTAAAATTTCAACATTTTTATCTTCCTTTAAATATTTACGAAGCTTAGCGATATATACATCCATACTTCGTGACGTAAAATAATTATCGTCACGCCAAATTTTTGTTAATGCAAGCTCACGTGTCATTAAATCATTTAAGTTTAAAGCTAATAATCGCAATAGATCATTTTCTTTAGGAGACAATTTAACAGGTTCTTTCTTCTTAAATGTTAAAAAACGTAGCCTTGAATTAAAATTAAATTCTCCAATTTGAAATTCTACCTGTTTACTTTCTACTTCCGTATCAATACTTTTACGCTGCATTATTGCTTTAATTTTCATTAAAAGCACTTCACTATCAAAAGGCTTATTCAAATAATCATCAGCTCCTACTTTATAACCTTTAAGCACATCCTCCTTCATTGCTTTTGCGGTTAAAAATATAATTGGAATGTTTTTATTTTTATCCTTAATCTCTTTAGCTAACGTAAAACCGTCTTTGTAAGGCATCATAACATCTAAAATACATAGATTAAAACTATCCCTTTTAAATTTCTCAAAACCTTCCATTCCATTTTTAGCATGAGTTACCTCATAATTATTAATGGTCAAATAATCTTTTAAAATTGTTCCAAAGTTTGGATCGTCTTCAACTAAAAGTATTTTTTTGTTATCACTTTCCATAGTTTCTATGATGTTATTAATGGTAATTGAATAATTAATGTAGTTCCTTTTCCTTTTGAACTTTTAACTAAAATTTTACCTTGATGATCTTCTATAATTTTCTTTGCATAGCTAAGTCCTAAACCATAGCCTTTTACATTATGTACATTACCTGTTGGCATTCTAAAAAAGTTATCAAAAACCTTTTCCCTACAGTATTTTCCCATTCCAATTCCTTGGTCTGCAACCTTTAATATAATACTATTTTTTGTATTTTCAGTAATAATGTCAATCTTAGGACTTTCATTAGTATATTTTATTGCATTATCTAAAATAGTAATGATCACATTTGTAATATGTTCTTCACTTGCAAATATTGATTTTTTAAGGGCATTTAAATGTGTTTTTATATAGCCTTTTTCATTATCAACAGCATGTTTTACATGATCTATAGCTTTATCTATGGTTTCATGAAAATTAATTGTGCCTTTATTTATAAGTAATTCATTCCGTTCAAGGTGTGATATACGAAGTACACTCTCAACTTGATCGTGAATTCTATCATTCTCAAAACGAATCATTTCCAAATATCTTTTCCTCATGTCAGAATCATCTGCAACTTTTTCATTTTTCATAAAATCCAAAGCTAAATTTATAGTAGCAATTGGTGTTTTTAACTCATGAGTCATGTTATTAATAAAATCTGTTTTGATCTCTGAAATTTTACGTTGACTAATTATTTGTTTATATGCATAAAAATAAGTTCCCAGTATTATTAATACCAATAATGCCGATAATAATGCCATTGATAATATTGATGACCAAACAAAGCAATTTTTTCCTAAAAAATTTACTACCAAATACAAGTTTGTCTTTCCTTCTTCATCTTCAAAAATGGGCGTTTTAAACATTCCTTTTGATGATACATGAAAATCTTCTGATTTTACAGATGTATTTGTATTGTTTTCATTAACACTAAAAACAAAATTTACTTTTACACCTCTTTTCTCTAATTCATGAGTTAGAAATTGTTCAATTTCATTTTTATTAATTCGTTTATTTATAGGTATTTTACTTGTATATTCTTTAATCAAATTTTGATATAAAAAATATTCATAACTTGATGTTGTAGCTAACTGATCTAACTTATCTTTAGTACCTATATGATGCTTCCATTGCAATTTATCACTAATAGCTAGTGAATTAGCAATACTATCCATTACTGTTTTAATCTCATTTGTAAGTGGTGCTTTTACTTTCTTAGCCTCATTATTAAGTTCCGAATTAACTGACTTAATTAAACAAGCTGCATCGTATTTTTTTTTGTTTTTTATGCTATCTATAGCATGCTTAAGTGGATAAAAATAACGAATAAACTCATTCTCGTTAATCTTTTTGGCCACAATGCCTAAAGATTCATTTGCATTAAAAGAAAAATGCTCCTCATTACTTTGTAAAGAGTCACTAATCCAATAGCCTTGTACAGAGATAATTCCTGCCAAAGAGATCGTCATAAGCACTAATAATAAAGTCGAAAAACGTTTATTCATTGCCGTAAAAATATGAATTTAGCACCTATCAAAAATTAGCTTTAACCTAAAGTTAACAATGGTTACTATTTTATACAAAATCATCATTTAATGTTAAAAAAATTTTTTTTACTTGTTTTTTAACATAAAAACTATCAATATTCTCAATAATATAGCTTGCTAATTTTATCTTTTTTCCATCATCCCACTGATTTTTCATTCTTTCTATAACTTCTTTTTCAGTAATATTATCTCTATCCATAACTCGTTGTATCCGAATATTTTTAGGTGCTATTACTAGAATAGTATGATCACATTTTTTATCTCCTCCAGTCTCAAATAAAATAGCTGATTCTTTGATCACAAAATCACAATTTTGTGCTTTGTACCATGCCTCAAAATGATTAGCTACAGCTGGATGTACAATTGCATTTAGTTTATTCAACAAAACTTTATTAGTAAATACTTGATGTGCTATATATTTCCTATTTAAAGTTCCATTTTGATAAGCTTCATTTCCGAATAAAACAGAAATTGCTTTTTTTACTTCATTATTAGCATTCATAATTTTTTTAGCTTCAACATCAGCTATATAAATTGGAACACCTAAATTTTCGAATAATTGAGCAACATATGTTTTCCCACTACCTATTCCTCCTGTTAAACCAACTATCATACTTGCTTACTTAATAACCACATATTGTACTTCTTTCTCCATTAACCTTGCATTATATACAAAGCTTGGAACTTTATCTAACTTTAATAATAATGATGAAGTATTTGGCTTTACATTTATCATATTCGCGGAAACATTAAAATCTAACGCTGTTAGCTTAGAATAATCTTTTAATGTTACACTAAAAACTATGCCAACTTCTTTGGGAAACAATTGAACTCTTAAACTTTTTGGAACATTTAATAAAGTAATTGGCACTTTAAATTCTCCTTCTGTTAATTTATCTACTATCAAAGTAACTGGAATTTCTTTCTTTTCAAACATTAAATTTTTAGGCAATTTATTTTTTGAAAGACTTAAAAAACCTTTATAGTCAGCTTTTATATCAGTTAATATTAACTCTTCTGTTACTACAAAATTTAATGTATCTAAAATACTTTTTGGTCCCGTAACTAGAATTTCTTTTTGTTCAGAAGTTATTCCTTTTATTGATGTATATCCTGAAACATAATTAATACTAGAATTAATTTTTAAAGGAATTTTTTTATCTTCAAACACATCATAATATATATGTAATGTATCTTTAAAAACATGTGAAACTTCTCCATCATAGCCTAAACTGCTTTTTAGTACATTATGCATTTTTTTTCCTGTAAAAAAAGCGTGATTCTCATTTATATTATTTGCCTTTCGGGTATCAACATCAATGGTATGATTAAAAAAAGTATATTTCAATAATTGTAATCCACTTCCATTTAACACCATTTTTATCTCATGATCACTGGTTGGTTTTATTACTTTTTGATTTTGTAATTGATCATAATTAATCATAAAACTAACCTCTTGCGAATAATTCTTCGAAAATTGGAGTGAAAACCATAAAAAAGCAGTAAAGCCAAGAAAAATAAAATAAGTTTTATAATTCTTATGCTGCCTTTCTTGATTTTTTTTTCCCTTAGTAGTCATATAAATAATATAGTGGATCAATTTTTTAAGAACACATCTTGTTTATAAAAATTTATTTCAGTATCAAACAATTATAACTAAAAAAATAATTCAGGAAATACTTTTTGGGGTGACTTTTTTAATAATTCTATTTTTATATACGATTCTAAAAAGCCTTTACCATAACCGTAAAACTGAATACACATTGCCCAGATACTCATTAGTGCTATTTTAAAACTTTTATAAGTTATTAAAGCTTCAAAAAACAATAATAAAACATAAAACCCTAATAAAAATAATGGCAAATAGTACGAGGCTAATGCTAATAATAAAGCAACTATGGTTCCTACGCAAAAAAATGTTGGAAACCAATAAGTCAATTTACCTGTGCCTTTATGCCAATTATTTAATATGGGGCGGCATTTACCAAATTTAGTCACTTGATTTAAAAATTTAGCCCATGAAATTCTTCGTTTATGAAAAACTTCAACATTATTGAATAATGCCGTTTTAAAACCTAAACTCCATAAACGCATACTCAAATCTGGATCTTCTCCAGGATGAATTTTCCCAAAACCTTTTGATATTTCGAATGCTTTTTTGGATAATCCCATATTGAAACTACGGGGTTGAAACTTGCCCATTTGTTCTCCTCCGCCTCTTATTCCTCCTGTAGTTAAAAATGATGTCATTACACAATTAATTGCTTTCTGCAAATCTGTAAAAGAATTATGAGCATTATCAATACCACCAAAACAATCTACAAATTGATTATTTAGTGATTTTTCCACTTCAAATAAATAATTTTTTGGTAAAATTACATCACTATCTAAAATCAAAAAATAATCTCCCTTTGCTTTTTTCATTCCATAATTACGAGAATCGCCTGGTCCAGTATTGTTCTTAAAGTAATAACTAATGAAAAGTTGATCTTCAAAATTTGAAATTACTTCTTCTGATGTATCGGTTGATCCATCTTCTACAATAACAATTTCAAAAGATTTTGAATATGTTAATTGAAGCATACTATTCAACAGCTCTTCAATTTCATTAGGGCGATTATAAACAGGAACTATAAACGAAAAAATAATGGTAATTTCAATTTTAACAGTTATAAAATGCAAATTTACAACTTTACTTTTGCGCCAACTCCTTATGATAAAAAAAAATGAACATTAAATATAACAATTCGTCTATTTATATGTTATTATGAATTATTTTTACCAATGCCCAACTTAAAAATACATATATTATGAAGAAAATTTGTTTTCTTATTGCTTTTAGTTTTTTTACTCTTTGTTTTGGCCAACAAAGTAAAATTGCTTTGAATCAAATCGGATTTGCTACACTAAAAAATGAAATAAATACAAGCTCCACTATTCAACTAGTAGATGTACGCACACAAACAGAATTTAGTGAAGGCTTTATAAATAGAGCTATTAATATACCTATTGAAAATAAAGAAAAATTTAAGCAACAAGTACAGCATTTAAATAAAAATAAGCCTATTTATGTTTATTGCCATTCGGGGTACAGAAGCAAAATTGCATGTAGTATACTTAAGGATTTAAACTTTAAACATATATATAACTTTTCTGGTGGATGGAAATTATGGAGTCAAATGACTTTTTAAATAGTTTTTAATTATACATGACAGAAAAATCATTCAATTTTAATATTTTTTTAATAACGGGTAAAGAAAAATACTTTATTTTAGTTAATTATCAAATTGTATCATAAATATTGAATCATATTATTAAATAGAGACTAAACTATGCTTAATAAAATAATATCAAAGTGTAAAGTCTCTACACTTACTCATAATTACTATACTAATTGTGCTGATATTCCTAAAAATGATTGGAATGCTATAACTGGTGACAATGATAAATGTATCTTTTATTCATTAGCTTATTTGAAAATAGTTGAGGAAACCTTAGCAGAAAATATAGAATTTAAATATATCTTATTTTACAAAAAAAACACACCAGTTGCTTTTGCAATAACTCAACTTTTCAAGTTCAATTCAGATCAATTAAAATTACATGAATTTCCTTGTAAATGGAGTGATTCAGTAAAAAACAAACTTATTTCTAACATAGATGTAAGCATATTAACTTGTGGCAATTTATTTGCCTGTGGCGAATATGGTTTTAAATACAATAAAGAACATATAGATGCTACAATAGCTTTTGAAGGTTTATCAAATGCTCTGCGTGAATTACGTCAATCCGAAAATGATAATAAACCTTCTTTTATTTTATTAAAAGAATTTTGGCCTAAATCTTTTTCTGAAAGTGATCAAATTAAATCTTATGATTTTAGAGAATTCGAAATTGATGTTAACATGGTATTGCAACTCGAAAATTGGACTACTTTTGAGGATTATTTAGCTAGCTTACGAACAAAATTTAGAACACGAGTAAAAAGCGTTTTAAAAAAATCAGCGTCATTAATTGTTAAAGAATTTTCTGCCCAAGATATTGAAAATTATAAAAATGACATTTCTAATCTGTACTCTTCAGTATTAAAAAATTCAGATTTTAAAATAGGTGAACAAAACATTACTACTTTCAAAAACCTGAGAGCTACTTTTTCTAATGATTTTATATTTAAAGGTTACTTTTTAAACGAAAAATTAATTGCTTTTTCAACAGCTTTTTTATTTGATGGTATACTCGAAGCCAACCACATAGGAATTGATTACAATTACAATAAATCTCATGCCGTGTATCAACGTATGCTTTATGATTATGTACATATAGCAATTAATAAAAAAGTAAAAGAATTAAGACTAGGCAGAACTGCGGAAATTATTAAAAGTACTGTTGGCGCTAAACCTGTGAATATGAAATTATATGTAAGACATCGAAATTCTATTTCAAATACCTTACTAAAACCTTTAATCGAATTGATTTCACCTAGTGACTATGAAATTCGAAATCCGTTTAAAATACAACAAGCTTAATGGATTCATTAACACAAATTGTTTTAGGAGCTGCTGTTGGCCAAGCTACAATAGGGAAAAAGGTAGGAAATAAAGCGATACTTTGGGGAGCTATTGCCGGAACAATCCCTGATTTAGATATACTAACAAAACTTTATACAGATACGGTTACGGCTAATGAACTACACAGAGGCTTTTCACACTCAATCCTATTTTGTGTATTAGCTGCTCCGTTATTTGGATGGTTAATAACTAAACTATACAAAAACAAAGAAGCCAATTGGAAGGATTGGACCAAATTAATGTTCTGGGGGTTATTCACTCACCCCATTTTAGATGCTTTTACCACTTGGGGAACACAGTTATTTTGGCCACTCCCTTATAAAGTATCATTTAAAAATATTTTTGTAATTGATCCTTTATATACTGTTCCTTTTCTAGTATGTGTGGTTTGGGCTATGTTTTACAAACGCACTAATCCTAAACGAAATAAAATAAATAATATAGGCATTATAATTAGCAGCTCATACATGTTAATCACATTAGCCTTAAAATGGTACACTTATGGTGTTTTTAAAATTAATTTGGAAGCTCAACAAATTATTTTTAATGAAATTCAGACCAAACCAACTCCTTTAAATAGTATTTTATGGAATGCTAATATTGAAACAAAAGATAGCTTTTTAATTGGAGATTATTCTTTATTTGATGGTAAAGCTTCTATTAAATTTACTTCCCACCTAAAAAACCATCAATTGTTAGGAAGACTACAAAACCATCCGTTAATTATACGTCTAATTAAACTAACTGAAGGCTGGTATACCATTGAACAATCAGGTGACATATTCTATTTTAATGACCTTCGATTTGGTTTACTCGATAAAACATCATCCAATAATCGATTTGCATTTAGTTACAAAATATTTTATGACAAAAATGGTAAACTACATGCTATCGAACGTGAACGTAATATGAAAGAAGTTCCTAATTTATTAAATAATTTATTTAAGCGTATTATCGGGAAAAAAAATTAGCTTTTATTTTTTTCAATAATCCAACGACTCATAAATTCGGTACTACGCATACTTTGATGCCATAAAATTTGACCCATTATATTATTACTTCTGTAAAATGTAATATTAGTTATTAAATCTTCTAACTTTTCTTTAAATACATTAAAGTGCATACTATATAAATAATGAGAATTTACTAATTCAGTAATATTCTGCTGTGCTTTGTCCCATAGATCTTTATTTGTATATAATGAAACCGTACTTTTAACAAAGTCATTTAAATTATCAGCAATAGCACCTGGCCATGATTTATTAAATTGCATTGCTTCAGCACCTATAGAAGTGGTTATTGTTGGAGTACCACATTGCATTGCTTTTAATAATTTCCCCTTCTGCCCTGCTCCAAAATATAAAGGCGCTAATAAAAGACTACTTTTTTCTAAAACTGCTTTTAAATCTTCAATATATCCATGCACAAAAAAACCTTGTTTTTCATTGTGTAACTGATAGTTTTTTTCAGTTGCATAAGCTCCATAAATATGTAGTTGGGCATTGGGTATTTTTTCAGAAAGTAAAGGCCAAATTTCCTTTTTAAGCACTTGTACTGCATGCCAATTAGGTTCATGTAAAAAATTACCAACAAAAACTACATCCTTTCGTTCATTATAGCCTTTAAATAAGTCATTCTCAATTTTAGTACTCAACAATGGAATGTAATGTAATAAGTTTTCTGGGAAATTATAGGTATTTTTTAAAAGATCAATTTCTTTTAATGAAATCATCAAATTCAAATCGCACCGATACATACTTGCTAACTCACGCTTAGCTTGATCGGTTAACAACTCATCAATAACAGTATTAAGCCCTTTTTGTCTTTGCTTTCGCAAGAAATGAAGATCCTCGGTATCTAGAATACGAATAGCATTGGGACATACTTTTTTAACTCGCCAACTAAATTGCTCTTCAACCATAAAACGATCAAAAAGAACCACATTGGGTTTATAGTCTAAAAGAAGTTTATCAAAATTATCATCATTCATAGCAACAGACGCTGTATCTATTGATAACTCAGTAAATACGTCATAGTTTTGAGGCTGCTGTGCAGCACTAACAAAAAACAATTGATAATTTAAATCTTTAAAAAAACGAATTAAATGTATGATATGCTCCCCAGCAGCTGTAGCATTTGGTTGAGGCCAAACATGACCTATAATGAGTATTTTTTTACTTTTTTGAGTCAATGGGTATACTTTTTTGAACACAATGTAGTTAGAAATATAGAACTGATCTTAACTTTTCGTAAATTTCCAATCCCAAATAAAGGAATACAATGATTATGAAAAAAATTGCCCTTATAGTAAGTTTACTACTTGCTTTTAGTTGTGGAGATGATAATGACGATTTTATTTTACCCGAAGACACTATTAATATTGATTTTACTGAAGGAATTACCTTTGGACGAGCCTCTAAAGTTTGTTCAACAGCTAATTGTGTTTCTATCTTTAAATTAACAGATCAAGGGATTTTTAAATCCAATAATAATGGAGTGACTAATGATGGTGTCTGGACTTTTTTTGAATGTCCTTTCCCCACAAATGCTACTCAAACATCTATTTCAAGTGATGTTAGAAATATTGCCCGAGGTGTCCGTGATATTCCTTCAACCGATATAACTGATCCGGAACTATTTCCAATGGGAGATTTTTTTATTTTAGAATACTTGACACCTGCTGGTCGTAAAACAATTCAATTCAAAAACACCGCAAATTTTGTTGATAAAAGAGTTATGAGCTATCTAGAATTTATTATTGAAAGAACTTCATTTTTAGAAAACTTAAATGAAAACCCACCAGCTACTTGTTTTTAAATTTGAATAACCCAACCCCTAACCAATGTTAGTTTTTGAATACACTTGAAGAGTAATCGGTTTTCCATTTTTTAATTCACAATCAATTAATGTATTTTCATGCTTAAAGTTTAGTTTTTTAATCAAACTTATACATTTTATATTTTCAGATTCTATAAAGGCATTTATTTTTTTTAGATTAATTTTTTGAAATGAATAGGTTTCAATTTCTTCCATACATTCTTTTATAATTCCTTTTCCCCAATATTCTGGTAGTAACCAAAAACCGACTTCGGCACTTTTATTCAATGGCTCAATATCATTTAAACCTATTGCTCCATTAAAAAAACCTGATTCTTTATCACAAATTGCCCACCAGATCCCTGTTTTAGTCTTTTCTAAATTATGATACCATTGCATTTGTTCTTTGGTCTCTTCCAAACTAGAAAAACTTACTCCATAATATTTAATCACTTGAGGGTTTGACAAACCTTGATAAATATTTGCTATATCATCACTTTTTAATTGCCTTAAAATAAATCTAGGTGTATTTAAATTTGGAAAATAAAAATCATCTATATTTTCACACATTGGCAAAAGCTACTATGATTTGTTCAACAGCATCTGGGTTTAATAAAGTTGATATATCTCCCAAAGTATCTGTTTCTCCCGAAGCTATTTTTCGAAGTATGCGACGCATAATTTTGCCACTTCTGGTTTTGGGTAATGCATTTACAAATACCACTTTATCTGGTTTTGCAATGGCTCCTATCGTATCAGCTATTTGTTGTTTTATTTCTGACACTAGCGTAGGTGCCCCTTTATAATCATCATGCAAAGTAACATAAGCACATAAAGCAGTCCCTTTTATATCATGAGGAAAACCAACTATAGCAGATTCTGCTACAGCTATATGTTCATTAATTGAATTTTCAATAGGCGCTGTACCTAAATTATGTCCAGAAACAATAACCACATCATCTACCCTACCGGTTATTCTATAATTTCCACTTGCATCACGATAAGCACCATCACCTGTAAAATAATTCCCAGGAAACTGAGAAAAATACACCTGTTTGTAACGCTCATGATTTCCGTAAACAGTACGTGCCATCGATGGCCAAGGAAATTGAATAGCTAAACGTCCTTCAGCTTTTTCAAGTTTAAAATCTATTTTGTCTCCATTTTTATCCATTAATACAGGTTGAATTCCTGGTAAAGGTAATGTAGCAAACGTAGGCCTAGTAGGTGTTATACCTGCCAAAGGAGATATCATAATAGCTCCTGTTTCAGTTTGCCACCAAGTATCAACAATTGGACAATTACCCTTACCTATATAATCATTATACCAATGCCATGCTTCTTCATTAATAGGTTCTCCAACACTACCTAAAACTTTTAAACTTGATAAATCATGTTTTTTAACAAACTCTAAAGATTGTTTTGCTAAAGCCCTTATAGCTGTTGGAGCTGTATAAAAATGTGTTACTTTAAGTTTATTGCAAATTTCCCAAAAACGACCATAATCAGGAAAACTCGGAACTCCTTCAAACATTACAGTAGTTGCTCCAGCTGCCAATGGACCATAAATGATATAAGAATGTCCGGTAATCCAACCGATATCCGCAGTACACCAGTATACATCATTGCTATCTAACTGAAATACATTTTGAAATGTAAAGGTACTCCCTACCATATATCCACCCGTAGTATGCACCATTCCCTTGGGCTTTCCTGTTGACCCAGATGTGTATAAAATAAATAATTCATCTTCCGCATCCATTTCTTCCGCCTCACATTCTTTAGCTACTTTTTGTAATTCATCAAACCAAAATTTGTCTCTTTCTGGCTTCATAGGAGTAGGTTCTACGGTACGACGGTAAACTATTACTGTTTCTATAGAAGGTGTCTTCTTTAAAGCTTCATCACAAATACTTTTTAATGCCACTTGCTTGGTTCCTCTATACACTTCATTTGCCGTAATTAACATTTTACATGCCGAATCATTAATTCGACTCGCAATAGCTGAGCTTGAAAAACCTGCAAATACTATAGAATGTATTGCTCCAATTCTAGCGCATGCTAACATAGCTATAGCTAATTCGGGTATCATTGGCATGTATATACATACTCGATCCCCTTTTTTTATTCCATTATTTTTTAACACATTAGCAAAATGTGATACTTTTACATACAATTGCCTGTAGGTTATATGCCTTGTTTCTTCATCTGGATCATTAGGTTCCCAAATGATAGCTGTTTTATTTCCTATTGTTTTTAAATGCCTATCCAAACAATTTTCTGTAATATTTAGTTTCCCTCCTTTAAACCATTCAATTTTAGGAATATTAAAATCATATTCTAATGTAGTATTCCATTTTTTTTTCCAGTAAAACGTATTAGCAATAGCTTCCCAAAAAGCTTCAGGATGCTCTACACTTTGCTGATACCATTTTTTATAGTCTGAAAAACTTTTAATTTGAAGATTATTAGGAATTTCCATGAATAGCGAACTTTACTAAAACGTTTGTGTTAATTGTTTAAATATCTATAATTTTTTAAGACAAAAAAAACTATACCTATAAAAATAAAGTTATCACACTAAAAAAGATAAATCATTAGTGTAAAATTTTAAAAATTAAATCGAATAAAAAAATTAGCTGTTGTACCCAATGATACTGTTTCAAATTCTACTAATTCTGAAGGTTCATTTGTAATGAATGGTGTAAATAAAGATCTGTTTATCTCAAGAATATTTTTTTGATTGTACACATTAAAAATAGACAACCCAAATCTAGCGTTTTTAGAAGTATCCTTTTCAGATAATTTAATAGTGTATATTAATGAAAAATCTAATTTGTGATAATCTGGTACTCTTTTTTCATTATACGAAGCTACTATATTAGTAAATGTTGAATTATCAAAACCTGTAATATCTACATAAGGTGTTCCTGTCCTATACTTCCAACCTAAAGAAAATTGAAAATTCTTATATTCATAAAAATGAGACCATGTTAATGAATGCCTAATATCATTGTCTGCGTTAAAGGAGACGTTATTATTTATACCATCAAATTTCTGTATGTTAGTTGCATAAGTGTATCCTAACCATGTTGAATATTTTTTTAACTTCTTTTTTATTAAAACATCTATCCCTTTAACAATGCCAGTACCTTCTCTAGGATTTTGGAATAAGTTCAATGGTCCAGATGGAAACAAACTTAAACCTGATAAAGTTTTGTAATAAGCATCTATATCAACTATCCAATTATTTTTTTTAAATAAAAACCCTGTCGAAAACTGTTTACTTTGAACCAATGGAAGACTATCTTTTATAGCAGGTAACCAAATCTCATCTTCTTCCCCTAAATCGTTTCCTGAACTAATATCTATTCTATTAATGGATTGGTATTTAATTTCTGCACTTGTTTTAATCCTAATATCTTTAGCTATTTTCTTTTCGGCATATAATCTTGGCTCAAAGCGTAATTTTTTAAACGTGGGTATTTTATTTATTCGAATTCCTAGATCAACATGCGTTCCATTAACTTTGTTAAAATTAAATTGGCTAAAAAATGAATGTGCAATTTCTAAATCATAATTATTAAGGAAATCCCCATAAAATTCATGCCTGATATCATGAATTAAATTTTTTTTTGAAGCTTCATATCCATTATTAAAATAAAGGTTTTTATGTAATTTTAATTCTGTTATTAGTACTAAATTAAATTCTTTAATCGTATTTATTCTTTCTACTTGAGATGTTGTAAAAAGTAATGGATCAAAACTAGCTCCCAAATAATTTAAATTAAATTTGGAGTGATTAAAGTTTAATTTAGTTTCAAAAACAGCATTCCATTTACTCTGAAATGATGATGAAATTCCTAAGTTTTCAATTTCTAAATTATCAAAATTGATGTCTGTAAATTTAGTTCCATCAAGCCCTACAGTAAAGATAGATTCAAAAACATCTTTAAGCTTATTATTCGTGTACAATAGTGTTGTCTCAAATTTATGTTTTGATGTTATATCTCCTATAACTTTAACTGAGTAATCTTCAAAATTAAATTCTCGATCTTGTATTAGTTCTGGTGCAGTTGTTAAAGCTTCTTGATTTGTTATGATTCTTGAATTTTGAAATAACCGATTAAAATTATTCTCAAAAACGGTAGGTTCAAAAAAATCAGTAAATGACCTACGAGCAGAAACAATTAGTCCTATTTTTTTGAAAATTGGAATTTTAAGCGCAAGGTCACCGCTTAAAAAATTTGCTCCTACACTTGCACTAATTTTTTTGGGAACTTCATTGGCTAATTCAATATCAACAACTCCAGAAACTCTATCTCCATACTTAGCATTGGTTCCATTTTTATAAATAGTAACATTATCAACTAAGCTAGCATTCAAATTGGTTAATGTGCCAAAAAAATGTTCTGTATTATACAATTTAATTCCATCCCACAATATTAAATTTTGATCTGGTGTGCTTCCTCTAATGAACAGATCTGTCGCATTTTCAGTGGTACTGTCAATACCTGGCAATAATTGTACACTTTGCAAAACATCTGGTTCTGCTTGACCAGCAAGGATATCTGCATTTTTAAGATCAATATTAACTGTCCCATTATTTTTTAAAGAAATACCCGAAGACAAATACTCTTTTATAACTACTTCATTTAAATTATAAAATTTTTCTTCTAATACATAATCATCACATTTTTTAAAAAAATTTTTTGATACAATTCGCTTTGTTTTATAGCCCAAGGAACTAATTTGAATAGTATCATTAATATCAACATCACTTAATTGAAAATACCCGTCATTATTCGTTATAGTTATTTTATCACGTCTTACATTATTGATTGTTGCTCCTGTAAGAGGTTCTAAATCAGTCCCTTTTAAATAACCACACACATATAATTTATTTATAGGTTTCAAAATAAAATACCTATCATCGACTTTGTTAAATAAAAAATGTAATTGACGTTCTAAGGTCACTATTAGTTCATTTAACGAAGGATCACTCAAAGAAAGATTTACTGTTAATGTTTTTATCCAATCCGAATTATAAGAAAATTTTACATCAAAATCTTTTTCAATTTGATGCAAAACTGATTCCAACTCCGCATTTGAATAATTATAAGATTCAAAATCTTGTTGTGCAAAACATAAATTTATAGCCAGAAAAAAATACAACACTAATTTTCCCACCATATTTCCCATCATAAGCAGTAAAATAAGTATTCTATTTTATATTTAAAAATTAAATCTTACGAATATATTAGGCGTAATACCTAACGATTTAGTATCAAATCTTATAGGTACTCTACTACTTGCTAAATCAATATCTGTAGAGGCTACAAATCTTCGGAATTGAGTATTCAAGATATTTTTTCGATTATATAAGTTTTGGATTGACACTCCAATTTTAGCATTTTTATAATTATCAAATCTAGACAATCCAATATTATAGGTTAATGAAAAATCTAAACGATGATAATTAGGAGTTCTACCACCATTAAATGTATCAAATTTATCAAAATCGGTAGGTATTATAGATAGTTCAGTTATTACTGTAAAAGGAATACCTGTTCTATATTTCCAACCTAATGATAACTGAAAATCCTTCAATTGTAAAAAATGAGACCAAGTTAACGAATGCCTAATATCATTATTTGCATTAAAAGCTATATTATCATTAATTATTTCAAATTTTTGCTTGTTAGTAGCATAAGTATAACCTAACCATGTGGTGTAGTTTTTTATTCTTTTTTTAATAAAAAAATCAATTCCTTTAACAATTCCTTCTCCCCTGTCTGGAACTAAATTAACTCGATTTGATGTTGTTGTAGGATATGCAATTAAACCTTCTGTTTTTTTATAGTAAGCATCTATATCAATAACCCAATTCTTTTTTTCAAATACTACGCCCGTAGTTAACTGTAAACTTTTTAATAAAGGAATTGTATCTTGATCAGTAGGCAACCATACTTCATTTTCTTCTCCTGTATCAAAACCCGATGAAATATCTATCCTGTTTATAGACTGACGCCTTAATTCGGCACTGGCTTTTACACGTAACTTTTTATGTATATTTTTTTCAACATTTAGTCTAGGCTCCCATTTAACTTTATCAAAATTAGCAAATTTAGTAAGCCTAACCCCTATGCTTAAATTACCCTTGTTATTTTTTTGGTAAGAAACCTGGTTATAAACCGAATGTGACGGTTTATTCCTTTGATCAACATTAAACGTATCTCTATCGTCAAAAAACCTATCCCTTAATCGGTATTTGAAACGTGTATTTAATAATTCGTAGCCTACTAATAAGTTAAGATATTTGTTAAAATCATAATAAAAATTAAAATTACTAGTTAATTCTTTTATCGAATTTTCTCTTTCTAACGGAAAAGGAAATGCAAAAATTGGATCAAAATTAAAGCCTAAATAATTTAGATCATAGTTTGAATATTTTACAGCTAGATTTGTCTTTATTTTGCTATTCCATTTGCTATTATAAATAAAAGATGTTCCCAAATTTTTTATTTTTAATATATCAAAAAAAGTAGTTTTAACTCCACCAAAGACTTCATCTGCCAAAAAACTTGCTTCGTCATTAAATTCATTGTTAGTAAAAAGTATGGTACTCGATAATTTATGTTTTTTATTAAATGCATAAATTATTTTAGCTGAATGATCTTCATAAATCAAAGATTGCTCTTGTTTTGCATTAGGGTCAATTTCAAATGCAGTTCTATTGAGATTAACTCTTGAGTTTTGAAAAATTCTATTAAAATTATTACTAAAAATATCTGATTTGTAAAAATCCACAAATGACCTTCGTGTTGATATAAATAAGCCTAATTTCTTTGTTATTGGTGTTTTTAGAGTAAAATCGCTGTGTAATAAATTAAAGCCTAAACTAGCCTCTATTTTTTTTGGTACATCATTATCTAAACTTATATCAATAACTCCCGAAATTCTATCGCCATATTCTGCACTTACACCACTTTTATGTAACGCTACATTATTTACTATTGATGAATTCAAATTGGTAATTGTACCAAAAAAATGATCCGTATTATATAGCTTTATTCCATCCCAAAGCACTAAATTTTTATCTGGTGTGCTCCCTCTGATAAGTATATCACTAGCATTTTCAGTGGTACTATCTACACTTGGCAATAACTGGATAGTTTGTAAAATATCTGGTTCTGCTTGACCTGCAAGGATATCAGGTTTTTTAAGGTCAAAGTTTACTACTCCACCATTTTTTAATGAAACACTCGACGATAAATATTCTTTAACAACAACTTCATTTAATGTATAAAATTTTTCTTCTAAGTATATGTTTTCACACTTTTTATAAAAACTTATTGCTGAATTTTTTTTTGTGGTGTAGCCTAAAGAGCTGATAACAATTGTATCGTTTTTATTAATCTCGCTTAACTGAAAATAACCATTATTGTTCGTTATGGTTACTTTTTTGTGATTTAAATTTTGAATGGTTGCTCCTGATATTGGTATCTCATTTTTATCTTTCAAATAACCACAAACATATAACTTGTTTATAGGTTTCAACACAAAGTAACGTTCATCTAGTTTATTAAACGAAAAATGCAATTGACGCTCTAGCATTACAATCAATTCACTCAACCTAGGTTTTTCTAAAGAGAGATTTACAGTAATACCATTTATCCAATCGGGATTGTAAGAAAATTTAATATCAAAATCTTTTTCGATTTGATTTAAAACAGATAGTAGCTCTATATTTGTGTATTCATATGCTTTTGAGTCTTGTTGAGCAAAACTTAAATTGATAATACAAAAAAATAAAACTGATAGCTTTTTTATCATAAAATTTCAAAGGAATATTATTCCTTTATTAAATAACGCTATATTTCACAACCAATACTACTAAATTATTACGTTTAAAATAGTAATTACGCATTTTGAAATTAAAAAAATTAACATTTTATAAGCTTAAAACTTTACTACACTACATATTATTGTTATTTAAAAATTTATTTTTTTTAATTGTAGCAATATTTGTTATTAATGAACTAAACCAGAAATGTTAGTACTAACTAATTGTTAATACTAACATTTTTGACTTTAAAAAATTTAACTAAACTATTTAATATCAAGAATTACAGAATTATTATTTGTAAGCCTATAATTTATATCCAAGGATTCAAAAACAATTTTTAAAGCCTTATCAAGATCTGAGTGAGTAAAAACTCCAGTAAATCGTAATGAATCATTCACTTTTGAACTTTCAATTTTTATATCGTACTGATTTTCTAATGCCTTAATAACTTGATTAATCGGAGAATTATGAAAAGCACTTTCCTTAGAAATCCATAATGGATGTAATTCATCAAATTTCCATTCATCAATTTTTTTCTTTACAATTCTAACAGCTTCTCCTTTTTTTATGATTTTTGAAATAGCTCCTTGTTCTACTTTAACAACTCCTTCAAAACAATCTACTTGAAATATTGACAAATTTTGATTTGTATTTACATTAAATTGTGTTCCTAATACACTTACACTTCCATTTTTTGTTAAAACTGTAAATTTTGAACCTTTGGTTACTTTAAAAAAGGCTTCCCCTTCCAGATAAAGTTCTCTTTTTGACTCCCATTTTTTGTCATCATATGTTAGATGGGAATTCGCATTTAAAATTACTTCCGAGTCATCTGGTAATGTAAAACTTAATTTTTCTCCATAATCAGAAGTATAACTTATCTCATTATTAAAAAAAACAGTTAAACTCAAAATAAGTATTACCGATGCTGCAACGGCATAAAACCACTTTGGAATGATTGGTATTATCTTTGTTGGTTTGGTTAAATCTTGATTTTCTATTCTAGTTTTCAGCTTAGCATATAATGCATCACTATCGTAAGGTGGAACATCAAGTTTTTCAACACCATCTAATATGTCTTGATATAATTTGTTTTCCTTGTCTGATTCAAATGTTTTTTTATCACTATCTGATAAATCTCCACTTGCCCATTTTGCTAAAAAGTCTTCCATTTGATTTATCTTTTTAAATATTTGTTCCTAATTTTTCTTTTAATTTTTTTAATGCCAAATGCATTCTACGCTCAACTCCCTTTTGTGAAATTCCTATTATTTCGGCTATTTCTCTGTAGGTTTTCTTTTCTTTTCTACTTAATAAAAAAACTTCTCTTTCTTTATCTGGAAGCTCACTTATACACTTACTCAATTTTTCTAGAAACTCTTTTTCTTCTAAAATGTACTCAGGGCTTTCATGATCACAATCTTTCTTATCTTCATTTTTGTTATAGTGCAAAACTACTTTTTGATGTCTAACATTATTAAAAAATGAATTTTGAGCTACTTTCATTACAAATGACTTTGCTTTATCAAAAGGAATTTTTTTACAATTGTTCCATAATTGTATAAAAGCATCTTGTGTCAAATCTTCAGCTTGTTCAATATCTCCACACTTATAATAAATGAAATTTCTTATAATTCTCGAATTTTGCTCAAAAATATTTTTAAAAACTTTTTCTTCACAAACCGACATATTACTAATGCTCATTAATTTGTTTTTTTAAATGATTCAAAATGATGATTACTAAAAAAATAGTTAATACAATTTAAATAACAACACTTAAAAGTGTAAATACCCTACAAAATTTAGATTTTATTAAACTTAAACTCTTCATTTGTTGTCACTTGATTAAAATACAATTTGCTTTTATCGGAACTTAACCTTAAAGTAAAAGTCGAAAAAGTTCCTTCTTTAATTTCAACTTTAAAAGCTCCTCTACTACTTTCTATAATAGAATAATCTTCAATTAATTCATTATTAATATATAATTCTAAAACATTTAAAGACGACTTAAATTCTATAAAATTACTATTTGTTTCCAAACCTGCTAAAGGAGGGGTTATATCATTAATAAACTGTTCTCTACTAGGTGATGGAAATAATAAATCATTACCATCAAATTCATTTATTGAGGTTGGAAAAGAATCTTCAATTTTTTGATCAATTTTCCATCTACCAGCAACATCATCTAAATTAAATACCAAAGTTCGGCCATCTCTATCATTCACCTCCTCCTCCTCTGGTGTTTCTTCGCTTGGTATTTCCTCTACTGGCACTTCTTCTTCCTCTGGTGTTTCTTCACTTGGCGTTTCCTCTACTGGTACTTCTTCTTCCTCTGGTGTTTCTTCGCTTGGCATTTCCTCTACAGGCACTTCTTCTTCCTCTGGTGTTTCTTCACTTGGCGTTTCCTCTACTGGTACTTCCTCCTCCTCTGGTGTTTCTTCGCTTGGTATTTCCTCTACTGGCACTTCTTCTTCCTCTGGTGTTTCTTCAATTGGCGTTTCCTCTACTGGTACTTCCTCCTCCTCTGGTGTTTCCTCACTTGGCGTTTCCTCTACAGGCACTTCTTCTTCATCTGGTGCTTCTTCACTTGGCGTTTCCTCTACTGGTACTTCCTCCTCCTCTGGTGTTTCTTCTACTACTTTATCTAAAGCATAAATAATTATATTAATCCTATTAAAAGCTTGACCTATAAAAAGCGAACCATTATTGTTTCTAAAAAGAATAATTTTTGAATTTGTAACTCTTTCTGATATACTTTGCCCCGCTAAATCAACATTAAATAAACCATCAACTTTATTCTCTCCTCTAAAAAAAGGTTCTAAACTAAATTCATATAAAGGTTCCTGATTAATATCATTGAATAATATCAAACTATTTTCTTTAAATGCCATATGAGATATATTTTTCAGTTCAAAATTAGCTGCTGGAAAAAAAAATCTTCTTGCATTTATTGAATCTTCTTCAATAAAGTTTTCTTCATTTCTAGATAAAACCCCTACTACATCCCATTTTCCTTCAACACTATCAATAATAGGGACTAAATAAGAATTCAAACTCCCCTCTTCTTCAGAATCAATACTTGTACTAATTTTAGAATTTCTAATCTCATTAATAAAATTTTCAACCCCTTGCTCAGGTGTAATTGTTAATCTTGATCTTAATTGCTCAATATCATCATCTTCGTTACACGAAATAAAAAAAAGCCCAACAATAAATAACACCTTTAAAAAAGTATTTTTTTTCATATATAATTAATCTTTACTTGCCATTTACTTTAACAACACTAAAACATTGATATACCCTATTATTTATGTAATATTTTTGTGATAAAAAAATTATATATAATTGCTTATATATTTTTTAATTGGAAGAAATTAAACCAATTGATCTTTTTTTAGTCTAATTAATAAATATTAAACAAATATACTTGAAAACTGATATAAACCTTATAAGCGCTTTAAAAGATAACAAGCAAAAAGATATAGCTTTTAAAAAATTGTTAGATATGTACCAAAAGCGATTATATTGGCACATAAGAAAAATGGTTTTAATACACGAAGACACGAATGATGTTTTACAAAATACATTTTTAAAAGTATATAAAAACATTGTTAACTTTAAAGGCAATAGTTCTATTCACACCTGGATGTATCGCATAGCTTACAATGAATCTATTAACTTTCTAAAAGAAAAACAAAAACGTTTAAAATTGAATTTGGAAGAGGTTAATATTAAAATTTTAGAAGAGCTTAAAGAAGATGTCTATTTTGAAGGGGACCAAATCCAATTCAAATTACAAGAAGCTTTATTAAAATTACCTGAAAAACAAAAACAAGTTTTTGTAATGAAATATTACGATGACTTAAAATTTAAAGAAATTTCAGAAATTACAGGAACTAGTGAAGGAGCTTTAAAAGCTTCTTATCACCATGCTATAAAAAAAATTGAACGGTTTTTAATCCAATAGAACATAAGTAAAATGGATACCATGAAAAAGAATAAAACAATAACAAATAGTAAAGAAAGTTTTTTACTACCTGAAACTTATTTTGAAAATTTTCAACAAAATATTTTAAAAAAAACTAAAATTGAAGAAATCAATCAAAAACATATCAACTTGGGATTTACTACTCCCCAAAATTACCATGAAAATATAGCATCAAAACTTCTTAAAGAGTCAAAAACCAAACCTATAATTCCATTATTTTCTAAAAAAAAGAAATATGTTTTTTTTGCTGCCGCTTCAATTGTGCTTTGTTTTATCTTATTTAATACAAACAGAAATAAATTATTGCCTACTACAATTACTTCTAGCAGTATCGATTCTACACATATTCATAAACAAAAAACTGAAGAACAATTTATTATAACTGAAAAAGATGTCAATATGTTAGCTTTATTTATCGAAGATGAACAAGTTGATGAATACCTTGACGAATTAATTTTTGAAGATCTTGCCTATGAAGAATAAAATAAAACTTGAAATAAGAATTTAATTTTGAATCTTTTATTTCCCTTTATTATTAAACACAAAAAAACCTTCAATAATGAAGGTTTTTTTTGTGTAAAGCTATTATGTAAATAGTTTTATATGTTTAATTGTTAATCAAACGAAATTCTGTTCTTCTGTTTGCTGCGTGCTCGCGTTCTGTACATGATACACCATCTGCACATCTATTTTTAAGTCTACGCTCTCCATATCCATTTGCTACTAAACGGCTATTGTTAACTCCTTTAGAAATAAGATAGTTCACAACCGATTGCGCTCTTCTTTCTGATAATGCTTGATTACTAGAAGCACCACCTCTTGAATCTGTATGAGAAGCTATTTCCATTTTAGCACCCTGATTGTTAGCTAAAACAGGTAATAAACGTGTATCAATTAAATTCTTAGCTGTTGAAGTTAATGTTGCAGATCCTGTATTCCAATTAATTGGTAATGCAGAATACTCTACTAATTTACAATCAACTTCTTTCCAAGTTGTTAATCCTCCTTTTTGTTTTAATACTTCTTTAGAAACTGTTTTAAAAGTTGCTGGAATCACATCCTCAGTAGTTGCCGCATCTGTGTCCAAAACTGTTTTAGTTATATTGGCATATTCAGCTGGAATAGTAACCTCTTCAACTCTTGCTGGTGTAGCTACAACTCTTTTAGTATATGACCCTTCTCTTGAAGCTATAGGCGTTCTTGCAACTGAAGCATCATTTGCCAATGTACGTACTGAAACCGTTGTATATTCAGCTGGATATCCTTTGTAACACCAGTAACGACAATCGTTAGGATTACTAGAAGCACAATCAGGTGCAGGAGCTCCTAATTCCCATTGAGCATATGCCGATTTAACTTCAATTGTTTCTGATCCACTTCCAAAAGAAGCTGGAGTAACTGCCAATGTAGACCCACCTTGCTTTTTAACATAAGTTACAGTTTCTGTCTTATATGTAGCAGGTATTACCTTTAATTGTTTACTAGCCTCTTTTACCAAAACATTTTCAGTAACTGTTTTATAAGTTGCAGGTATTACTTTAAGCTTTTTATAAGCTGGTGTTACTTGTACTTGTACTGATTGTGTCTCATAAATATCGGGTGTAGTACAGCGAACATAGCATTTTCCAGGTTCAGGGTTTGATGGTAAATCCTGTGCTTGTACAGCTATACCTGTAGCCAATGCTACCATTGTAAAAATAATTTTTTTCATTGTAATAGAATTTAAAAAGTGTTGATTTACTTTATCTAAGTTACAAAAAACATACTTTTTTTGTTAAACTTTAGCATTCAATTTAACTTTTTGCTCTTTTTTTCGCTCAAAAGCATTTTATATCGTTAAAACACCCTTAAAACACTCTTTAAAATCATAAGTATTTAATAATTAGGTATTTAATTTTTAATATTTATATGCTTTTTAATGGAAAATATCGACGTATACTTAATAAAGTTATTGTTTGTTTTATAAATTGAAAATGCTAAATTTGATTAATGTTCTATATTGAAAAAGATAAAAATAACAATTACGTTTTTCACCTTAAAAGTGATGAAAAACATACTATTGCATCTAGTAAGCCTTATTCAAAAATTTCTGAAATAAAAGAAGAAATAAATTATATTGCTCAGAATACTAATCTTGACCGAATTTACGAACGTAAAACCAATAAAAATGGACAATTCTATTTTAATATACTAGATCAAGAACTACAAACTGCAGCAGCAAGTCAATTATACAATTCAAAAGTGGGCCTAGAAAACGGTATTAAAGCTGCCAAAGAATTTGCAAAACAACATCAAATTAAAAATGTATTTTAATTAGGTAAGCTCATTTGTATTTGTATTTTTGCGCCAGTAATTTACCACTACTCATATGACAAATCAAGATACTATTTTAGATCTTAGAAATCGCCTGGTTGCGTTAAGGAGGTATCTTTGACGTTGATGCCAAAAACATAGAAATAACAAACCAAGAAGAAAAAACTTTTTCACCCGACTTTTGGAATAATCCAAAAGAAGCCGAAGCCCATATGCGTGTGCTCAATAGCTTAAAAAAATGGGTTAAAGATTATGAAAAAAGTGAACAACTCTTGGAAGATTTAGAAGTCCTCTTTGAATTTTTTAAAGAAGGAGATATTTCTGAAGAAGAACTTAACATACAAGCAAAATTAGCCTCAAGCCATATTGAAGACTTAGAATTCCGAAATATGCTTAGCGAAGAAGGTGATAACCTTGGTGCTGTTTTACAAATTACAGCTGGTGCTGGAGGTACCGAAAGCTGTGATTGGGCACAAATGCTTATGCGTATGTACGTTATGTATTGTGAAAAGCAAGGTTTTCCTATTAAAGAACTTAACTTTCAGCAAGGAGATGTAGCTGGCATAAAAACCGTTACACTTGAAATTGATGGAGAATTTGCTTTTGGATGGCTTAAAGGTGAAAATGGTGTACATCGTTTGGTTCGTATTTCCCCTTTTGATAGTAATGCTAAGCGACACACATCATTTGCTTCAGTGTATGTATATCCACTAGCAGATGACTCTATTGAAATTGATATTAACCCTTCCGAAATTTCATGGGAAACCATGCGATCCTCAGGTGCTGGTGGTCAAAATGTAAATAAAGTAGAAACTGCCGTACGTTTACGTCACCACCCTTCGGGAATTGTTATTGAAAATTCTGAAACACGTTCGCAATTGGATAACAAAACTAAAGCCATGCAATTGTTAAAATCTCAATTATATGAAATTGAGCTTAAGAAAAAACAAGCTATGCGCGATGAAATTGAAGCTTCAAAAATGAAAATTGAATGGGGTTCTCAAATCAGAAATTACGTAATGCATCCTTACAAATTGGTTAAAGATGTGCGTACAGCTGAAGAAACTGGAAATGTTGATGCTGTAATGAACGGTGCTATTGACCCTTTTTTAAAAGCCTTTTTAATGGCCACTGGTCAAAAAGATACTGAAGAAACACTTTAACAATCAAAATATAACAACACTAAATTTTAATTAATGAATATTAAATTTAGTGTTGTTTTTATACTAAATTGTTGTATCAATTTAATCACCAATTCTCGATTCAATAACTGATTCTATGTTATTTGGAATATTTTCTAATAGATCATATCCAGTTAAAGCTTCTATGGTATTTACCGATGTTCTAAAACTTCTCCAATTTGTACTTATTCCTTGATCATTAGGTACATTAATGGCAATAACTCTTGTAGATGTATTCACTCTATTTATATCATTAGATCCATTTGGTAAAATAAGTGCCACCTTCCAAAATGAATCTGGAACCGTAATATTGCCATTATTAATTGTATTTCTAAAGCCATTTTTACCTACTCCACCCCTACCAACTACACCAGCAATAACATGAACTTCATTACCATTAGCAACAAGTGAACGTAAATAATTTTCAAAATCATTCCACGATCTTTGATTATTATCAGCTGCTTGTGGAGCTATATTTGTAGTAAAAAAAGTATTCGAATTTTCTGAATTACTTCCTGTTCTATCTCCCGAAGGACACATATGACCTCTATCAAAACCCGAACCTCTATAACTTCGATCAGTTACTTTAAAAAAAGTATTAGGCAATTGAGAATCTTCTTTAAAACAATTACATCTTCTACCATTTCCTAACCATGCACTACTCAAATGCCAACTCACCCAATTAGCTGTACCTTTACTATTATTATATGACAATGTATACTGATTTCGAGATAAGAAATAATTATTATCATTAGAATTAGTAGCGTTTGAAGGGTTTCCAAAAGTTAAATTACTATCTCTACTTGCCGATCCCGATTGAGGAACCTCTACTCCGGCATTATCGCCAGAAGTAATTATTTCTATATTATCAATATTGATTCTATTTGAATCACCACCCGTTTTATAAATACCAAAACGTATCGTTCTAGATTCATTTACATTTATAGTTGTAGTGTTTAAAGATGTTGATCTTGTTGTAATAGTACCTCCCATAAAACTCCAATCCCTTCCATTATTAAATGATACAATAAGCCTCCATGTCGAATTTCCATCTCCGCCAAATTTAGCGTGTCTAATTCGAATAGATCTTGCTCCGTTATCCATATTAAATGACATTATTGCATAACCTCCGTTTCTAATTCTTAAAGATTTTGATCCAAATTTTCTATCAGAAGAAGCATTCCCAATTAACGCATCACTCAAAAACCAATTACCAGATGACAAATTAACTGATCCATCCGAATAACTCGATTTATTTCCGTTTTCAAAAGTTTCTGTAAAACCAAATCTTTTTTCACCAAAATTATGATCGTGTGGTCCTTGATTTTCATAATGTAATACCTCAGTATCTATTTCATTAATAACGGCTATTTCAGAAATATTTTTATTTCCATTCAGTTCTTCTATTGCTTCTTCGGTAGTACAACTAACCGTAAAAAAAAATAAAACCACAATTACTTTTAAGTGTTTTACATTCAATAATTTCATGTCTAAATAATTTTAAATTATTCACATAAAATTAAATTTCAAGCTTTTCATTACTGTTAATCCTAGACTATCCAATTATTAAAATTAGATTACCTAAAAGCTATATTTATTAGCGATTATTAAGCCAAGGTTATTATAACAAACTACCTTTTCGTATTTTCGTTTTCTCAAATTTAGTACTATGGATTTAACATTCAATAAAAACGAAGATCATAACCGTCAATTAGCATCCACGTTAAGAAAAAAACTTGGAGAAGTCGCTTTAGGAGGAGGTGTTAAACGTATTGAAAAGCTACATAGTAAAGGAAAAATGACTGCTCGAGAACGTATTGATTACTTACTTGATAAAAATTCAAATGCCATTGAAATTGGTGCTTTTGCAGGCGAAGATATGTATCAGGAGCATGGCGGTTGTCCTAGTGGAGGCGTTATTGCTAAAATTGGATATGTTAAAGGAAAGCAATGTATAGTTTTAGCTAACGATGCTACAGTAAAAGCCGGTGCTTGGTTTCCTATTACGGCTAAAAAAAATCTACGCGCTCAAGAAATTGCTATGGAAAATAGACTTCCAATTATTTACTTAGTAGATAGTGCTGGGGCTTATCTTCCATTACAAGATGAAGTATTTCCAGATAAAGATCATTTTGGTCGTATTTTTCGAAATAATGCACAAATGAGTAGTATGGGAATTACACAAATTGCAGCCGTTATGGGTAGTTGTGTTGCCGGAGGTGCTTACTTACCCATTATGAGCGACGAAGCTTTAATAGTTGATAAAACTGGGAGTATTTTCCTTGCGGGAAGCTATTTAGTTAAAGCCGCCATTGGCGAAGCTATTGATAATGAAACTTTAGGTGGCGCTACTACGCATTGTGAAATTTCGGGAGTAACCGACTACAAAGCTAAAGATGACAAAGATTGCTTAGATAAAATTAAAAGCATTGTTTCTAAAATTGGAGACTATGACAAGGCTGGTTTTAATCGCACTACTGTAGAAAAACCAAAAGAAAAAGAAGAGGAAATTTTTGGTTTGCTTCCTAAAGAAAGAAACAAACCTTACGATATGCTTCCTATTATTGAACGCTTGGTTGATAATTCTGAATTTGAACCATACAAAGCTGATTATGGAAAAACCTTGCTTACGGGTTATGCCCGAATTGATGGTTGGGCTGTTGGCATTGTTGCTAACCAACGTATGGTTACAAAAAATGCTAAAGGAGAAATGCAAGTAGGTGGTGTTATTTATTCGGAATCAGCCGATAAAGCTGCTCGATTTATTGCTAATTGTAATCAAAAGAAAATCCCTTTAGTTTTTTTACAAGATGTTACTGGTTTTATGGTAGGAAGTAAAAGTGAACATGGTGGCATTATAAAAGATGGTGCTAAAATGGTGAGTGCTATGGCAAATAGCGTTGTTCCTAAATTTACTATTATTATTGGTAATTCATACGGAGCAGGTAATTATGCTATGTGTGGTAAAGCATACGACCCTCGATTAATAGTTGCATGGCCAAGTGCCGAACTTGCTGTAATGGGTGGAGCACAAGCTGCTAAAGTGTTATTACAAATTGAAAAAGCTTCACTTAAAACAAAAGGCGAAAAAATTACCGAAGCCAAGGAAAGGGAATTATTTGATCAAATAAAATCTCGTTATGACAAGCAAACTTCTCCCTATTATGCTGCTGCTCGTTTATGGACAGATGCTATTATAAACCCTTTGGAAACCAGAAAATGGATTAGTATAGGTATTGAAGCTGCAAATCATGCTCCTATTGAAAAACCTTTTAACATAGGTATTGTTCAAGTCTAAGCTTAACCATAAATAATTTTTATTTCAAAAAATAATTAAACCCAAAACCTCAGTCTCTTAAAAGAATGAGGTTTTGGGTTTAATTTAGGTTCCTTCAAGCTCTCTAATTTCTTCTACTGATTTTATAGCATTAGCAATATGTTTCTTCTAAGAATTAAATAAAAGAAAGAATAAGATTACATCTGTTATTTGTTTTATCCCTAAAATGAAATTTTAACTTCATTTAAATCAATAATAACCATATCACACTTATATTAAGTATAAGTAATAATTATTGATTTCATAATTTTAATAATTTTTAACGTTTATTTATTTTTTTATCATGAACTTTATTGATACTTATATATCAATTCAATAAAAAATTATTATGAAAAAAATTAAATCCTTATCAGCTCTGTTATTTTTAGTAACAATTTGTTTTTATACAAATCAAATTACTGCACAATCAGCTTCCGCTAGGCAGTTTTCAATTAGTAATGTTGGCTCTGGTCAGTTAGCATCAATAGAATTTGAAAGATTTGTTAATTTTTTTAGCTCCGCTGCCGAATTTGCTTTTACTCCTGCCTTCGATGTTAATGATGGATTTAAAGTTGATACGGCAGTGTCCGAAAGTGATAGATCAACAAGAGATTTCCAAAAATGGCAATTCATATCCTTAGGGAATAATGTTTATCAAATAATAAATGTAAGGTCTAGTAAAGCTATTGATTTCAATACTGCTTCAACTCCTCCAACACAACAATTAGTAAATAGAAATGATCGAGGACAACAATTTAGAGCATTAAGAATAAATTCTAATATTTACAGATTTCAAAATGTATTAACTGGTAGGTTTTTAGCTGCCAACAATACTGAATTAACACTACAAGCCAATCAGTCAAATAATACAGCTCAACAATGGAGGATTAATAATGTTTCGCCATCGGTAGTTGGTGATCCAACTGAAGTTACTGAAAGTTTTATTGTAGCTCCTTTACCTGCAAATAACGTTACTACTTTATTTTTAAATATTAATAGAGCTATACCAAACGGATCATATAGAGTGTTGGAAAGGAGCTTTATTCCAACCAATGTAAATGGTCGTTTTAATATTAAGAGAGGTGAAAATTCACTAGAAATAGATGTTAGCGCTGTCCCTGTTGGTTTTCATAGAGTAGATATTCTAGACGGAAATGGAAGAAGAGTACGTTCAACAAACTTAGTAATAGCTAGATAAATTTAAAAATTAGCTTTAAAAAAATACATGCTTAAAAATAATTTTTATTTTAAGCATGTATTTTTTATGTACCCTATTCGATAAATACCTAATAAATATTAGAACATATGTAATAAATGAACCTCTATGGATTGAAAGCCATAGTTTCTCGTAATCTTGAGACCAATGGAATACTAATCCCATACTACAAACTTTAAAAATATTCAAAAATTTCTAGCTTAGTATTCACAATCTTAATAATTATACACAATCGTAAATCCTTTGAAGGGGCCATGAGCAATGACTTCATTCTTTTTCGAATTCCAGTATTAGGTCCTTTTTTTATACAATAATAAGCATCTACCTCTTTCATTTGGTATACACTTAATTGATAGCTACAAAAATATCAACTTCTGCTTCTTTTATATTTTTTGAACGCTCGTCATAAATTTCAAAATCAACTGAATAAGCTCTATTTAAATCAGATTGCCATATTTTTAACCATTCATTAATTACTAAATTTTGGGTAAGGTCTCCTTTAGCAGTAATTTTAACATACTCACCTGCTTCAAATGATTTTCCAATCATACCACTAGGAATAACATCCAAATTGGTCACTTTACAACCTATAATAGCAGTATAAGGATGATTATGATCCCCTTCATAGTCGGTATATAGCGAATAAATACGATCATCAATTTTATTAGAAATCTGGTCTATGATAGCCTCTTCCATAAATTTTTTCCACAATTCGGGAATCTGCTTTGCTGCCTTACCTTCTTGATTTGTAGTTTTTACAGCTATGCCAATAATTTTAAAAGCTTCAATGTTTACTTTTTGCATTGTTTTATGTTTTTGGTTTACCGTAAAACTAATTAAGCTTTATGCCAAAGGTATGTCAGGGGTATGCCACTTTTTTTTACACTGCTCCATATTTTGTTGATTGAATTTTAACTAAGTAGTTCCTGCTTTTATCTCCTTCAATATTGTTCCGAATCTGTATCCTATTGGCAAGCAATGCTGTTTTTTCTTTTTGTGAATACTTTAAGGTTGCTTTTATTTTGGTTATGGCACTCTCATAAGAGTTCACCAAAGATGCATCTTTGTTCTGCTTTATTAAATATTCGGCTGTTAATAAGGCATTAGCTTCTTCTTGTGTAAACATTACTGGTGCTATTGTATAGCCTTCCATTATAGTATAACCCTTACCCTCTTCGGTTATAATGGGTACTCCAGATTGTTCTAAAGTTCGGATATCTTGATACACCGTTCTCATACTTATACCATGCTTTTCCGCAATTGCTCTGGCTGTAAGTATTCGCTTTGACTGTAATTGAGTCAAAATTGCTGTCAATCGCGTAAGTCTTGGTTTATCATTTGCCATTTCATATTTTTAACTAGAACGCCTAATGTGGATTGAACGACTAGACTCAAAAATATTCTTTTAAAAATTACATTCAAAATTTTCTGGCTTCCAAATAATTCTCCCTTCATTAAATGAATTAATAGCTAATTTTAGTGTTCCATAACTCCTAATAATTTCACCAGAACAATCTTTAACTAAAAAAACTGAATTTATTAATGGATGACAGTTAGAAAAAATAAAAACTGAATCCCCTTTATATTCTGTTTGAATTATATAAAAATACTTAGCTTCATCTGGATTTTCTTCTAAAAGTTTAATTTCAGCTGCTAACCAAGCTAAATCTTTAGTTGGATTTTCAACAGAGCATATTTGCTTTGTTTTGGATATTTCTACAATTTCATTTTCTGAATTTTCATCATCACTATCACATGACAACATACTATTTAAAGAAAAATAAATACATAAAACTTTAACTAAAAAAATGGGCTTCATCATTTATAAAATTTACATTCATAAAGTAGATGCATTAATTTTATAAAGGTTGCTCATATAAATTAACAGTTAATTTTTATCTGCTAGCATGGGTACAAATCTAAACTCACCAAACTCTTGCTTTTGAAATGTCTTTTCGTCTGTTCTAATATATAGATGCATAATCTGCGGATCATTCCCTACAGGAATTACCAAGCGTCCGCCAATAGCTACTTGACTTAATAAAGCTTTAGGCACAAATGGAGCTCCTGCAGTAACAATTATGGATTGAAAAGGAGCTTCTTCAGGCAATCCCTTATATCCATCCCCAAAAATTAAACGCTTGGGTCGGTAATTTAATTTAGGAAGTAATTTTTGAGTGCTTTTAAACAACTCCTGCTGCCTTTCAATAGAATACACTTTAGCTCCCAAAGTACATAATACCGCGGTTTGATAGCCAGAACCAGTTCCAATTTCCAACACCTTGTCTCCCTTTTTAACCTGCATCAATTCTGTTTGAAAAGCCACTGTAAACGGATGTGAAATAGTTTGCGAAGCTCCAATAGGAAAAGCCTTATCTTGATACGCATGATTTTCAAAAGAAGAATCCAAAAACAAATGCCTTGGTATACTATTAATTGCTGTTAAAACAGCACTATCTTTTATCCCCTTTTTTATAAGCGTTTCCACTAGTAATTTTCTTTTTCCTTGGTGTTTGGGTAGATCTTTATGGAGCATAAATATATTTTATAAGGTAAAAATAAACTATTACGTTATTTTTTATACTTCTAAATTTAAATAAAGCCGCTTTATATCCTATTTTTGTTTGAATATATAACATTAGCTAGCTTATAAAATATAAGACTATAACTTTCAATTTTAAGGATTGTTTAAAATTGAATTCAATTCCACTATAGTGGGTTAAAACATTAATGTATGCTTAAAGCAGGAGTTCTTGGAGCGGGACACTTAGGAAAAATTCACCTCCGATTATTAGCACAATCTGAACATTATGAATTAGTAGGTTTTTATGATGCCGATGAAATTCATGCACAACAGATTGTAAAAGAATTTGGATATACCTATTTTGATTCCATTACTAAATTGATTGATGCCGTTGATGTAGTCGATATTGTGACCCCTACTTTTGCCCATTTTGAAACTGCTAAAAAAGCTATTGAAAGTGGTAAACATGTATTTATTGAAAAACCCATTACCAATACTGTCGCTGAGGCGGAAGAATTAATTGCACTAGCCCAAAAACATAATATAAAAGGACAAGTAGGCCATGTAGAACGTTTTAACCCTGCCTTTACTGCGGTGAATGATAAAATAAACAATCCTATGTTTATTGAAACACATCGTTTGGCTGAATTTAATCCGCGAGGTACCGATGTCCCTGTGGTATTAGATTTAATGATCCATGATATTGATGCGATTTTAAGTGTTATTAATTCTAATGTTAAAAACGTAACAGCAAGTGGTGTTGCCGTTATTAGTGAAACTCCCGATATTGCCAATGCACGTATTGAGTTTGAAAATGGTTGTGTTGCCAACTTAACGGCGAGTCGTATTTCACTAAAAAACATGCGTAAAACGCGTTTTTTTCAAAAAGATGCTTACATATCAGTTGACTTTTTTGAAAAGAAATGCGAGGTTGTAAAAATGAAAGATGCGCCTAAAGAACCTGGCGAATTTGATATGATTTTACAAAATGCCGAAGGAGTACAAAAGCAAATCTATTTTGAAAATCCCGAAATTGGAGACAATAATGCCATTTTAGATGAGTTAAATGCCTTTGCTACTGCTATTACTAATGATACCACACCAATTGTGAGTTTGGAGCAAGCTACGGCTGCTTTAAAAGTGGCTTTAGCCGTTATTGAAGATTTTTCAGTATAGTTTATGGGTACACAAATTTCAAAAAATATTACCGAGTTAAAACAACAACTCCCTGAGCAAGTAACCTTAGTTGCCGTTTCTAAAACTAAACCTATTGAAGATTTACAAGAAGCTTATAATGCTGGACAACGCATTTTTGGTGAAAATAAAATTCAGGAAATGGCTCAAAAATGGGAAGCGCTCCCTAAGGATATTGAATGGCATATGATTGGGCATGTACAAACCAATAAGGTCAAATACATGGCGCCCTTTGTACATTTAATTCATGCTGTGGATAGTTTTAAGCTGCTTAAAGAAATTAACAAACAGGCTTTAAAAAACAATCGCATAATACATTGCTTGTTACAGCTTAAAATTGCTGAAGAAGATTCAAAATTTGGTCTTTCAATGGATGCACTAACCGATATATTAAATCATGAAGAATTAAGCGAGTTTAACAATATTATAATCACTGGGTTTATGGGCATGGCTAGTTTTACTTCCGACGAAAGTCAGCTTAAAGAAGAATTCAACTATTTAAAAACACAGTTTAACACCATAAAACAACAAAAACAAGCACCAAATATACAGCTCAAAATACTATCCATGGGAATGAGTGGCGACTACCCTATTGCAATTTCGTGCGGAAGTACTATGGTTAGAGTAGGAAGTGCTATTTTTGGAGCTAGAAATTATAAGAATTAAGAATTAAGAATTAAGAATTAAGAATTAAGAATTAAGAATTAAGAATTAAGAATTAAGAATTAAGAAT
>CANMLG010000009.1 GCA_947498765.1 uncultured Aquimarina sp. | reverse complement strand
AAAAAGAATTAGAAATTAAAATTAATAACTATATAAAAGTCGCTTAGTAATTTATACCAAATTTACTAGGTAGTCCAAATAATAGAGGATTTTATAATGTTAGTCTTTAATAGAGAAAACACATTTCCATCTAACAATTCAATATCAGAAAACACTACATCTACTTGTTCATTTGTTTGATACCATTTTTCAACTTCTTCTTTACTTTTTAACGAAGCTACAATTTCAATTTTATCGTTATATCGCAAAATATGATCTGTGATAATTTCGATATTAATAACTTCATCTTCTATAATTAAGACTTTCATATTTAATAAATTATCGGGATTTCAACAATAAATTCATTATCCGTTTCGGTAAAAACAACATCTTTATTAAAATGGATTTGGTATTGACGTTCAAGATAATTATTCCCTGTACCTGTTCCTATTGTAAAATCTACTTTGTTTAATTTGTTTATTACTAAAATTTTATCTTCTTTTCTCGAAAGTGAAATCAGTAATGGGTTTTCCTTACTCCCTTTATTGTGTTTTATCGCATTTTCAACACATAATTGTAATGAACAAGGAACAATAAAACCATCTGTATTTTCAATACTGTTTTCTATTTGATACGCATTATCAAAGCGCTTTTCCATTAAACGCATATAATTTTTTAAAAAAGAAATTTCATTTTCTAATTCAACCAATTGTTTTTTTCCATGTTTTAAATAGTAACGATATACATCGGAAAAATCGTCGATAAAACCTTCTATTTGTTCTGGTTTCTTTCTTGCTAAACCAGATAAAAAGCTTAAGTTGTTGAATAAAAAGTGAGGTTCTAAATTTTTCTGAAGCATTTGCGACTGTAGCATTGCTTTTTCTTTTTCTGTTTGCTCTAACTCTAGTGCAGTAGTTTGTAATTGTCTGAAATATAAAAACGCTGAAGTAAGTGCGAAAATATCGACAAGTATAAATGCAACAGACAATGTATTTATAATTCTACCAACAATATCATACTCTAGTTTGCCACTTAAAAGAACATGTAAAACTGTATAATCGATAATAACACCTATAAAGGTAAATATGACAAAAGAGAACACATAAACCTTTATAAATTTTAGCATGGTATTGGTAGCATCTACTTTATTAATAAATTTCCAAGAAACTAGTACCGACAGTACTGAAAGTATCGAAAATATTAAAACAGATAGATGATCGAAATAATCGTAAAAATCAATATCGCTACTATTATCAGTTCGTAAGCTGTAAAACATAAAAATTTTAGCACCGTTGCTTATTAATAATAATATAATTACTAGTAAAACTTGGTTTAGATTTATTTTTTGATTGAAAATTTTCACTTCTATATCATTTTTAGAGTTACAAAATACCTGTTTAGTTTAAAAGCTATTTTAAGTCTTCAATTCTTTAAATATCCTTAATTTGAATTAGTTATTTTTTTGCTCTGTTTTGTTCGTCTTCGTTTCCTGAATTATGTTGCTTAACCTTTATCTTTTTATTTCCAAAACTATAGTTTAAACTAATCTTAAAACTTCGAGTATCAAAATAACTATAATAAGTCTGATCAATACCGTTCGTTTTTGTATTTACACTTGTAGCTCTTTGTTTTAAAATATCATTTATGGCAAGCGTACAATTTAATTTTTTATCAAGTAACGAAAACTTTAAACCTAAATCTAGATTAACCATTTCTGAGACTGAAAAATACATTAATTTCTGCGGAGAGGCATAAATCAAAGTTGTTTCTGCTTGTATGGTTTTTGCTTCATTTAAATGAAATGCATTTCTATTATACAGTTGAAAATTCCAACCACTTAATAATTCGGCATCTAAATTAAAGCCATCTTTATAACGTGTATCCATTCTCGATAATGTGGCTTGGGTAGTCATATTCCACCATTTTGTTGGATTATATAAAAAAGTTTCTGTTAACCCATAGTTGTAAGCTTTAAAAAAGTTTTCATAGGTTACTACAATTCTTTGTTGAGCGTCATCTTCAGCTCTAATAATATTGAAATACCCATCATCTACATAACTTACAAATGCCTTACTAATAAGTTTTCCTTTATAGGTGTGTTTAAATTCTAAGTTTTCAGAAATTTGAGGATTTAAAAACGGATTTCCTTCTTGATATGAAATAGAGTTGATATAAAAACGAAACGGATTTAAAAGTTCGAAACTAGGTCGTTTAATTCTTCTACTATAACTTAAATTAAACATGTTTTCTTTACTCGGGTTATATCCTACAAAAACAGATGGAAACAACTTGTTGTATGAATTAAGATTTGTTTGATTATTTGTTTTTGAAACTCCTTTTGTTCTCGTATTTTCAAAACGTAATCCGATTTTTGTTTGCCATTTTTTTCCTAATGGTTTAGATACATCAGCATACAAAGCATTAATATTTTCTGAATACATAAACTCATTACTTTGTGTTGGATCAAAAACTGGTGTTCCTGTAGTTTTATTATAAAATGACACATCACTATCAGTTTTGGTAAATGTCGTTTTAGCTCCATAAGAAAAATTCCCCCATTTACTTGGATGTTGAACATCTATTCTACCACTATAATTTTTAACTTTTTGATTCGTACTATTTTCTGCTTCAAAAAAACTAGGATTTGTAATAAACTGTTCGCTGCTAAAATTTCTAGTATTCACATTTTTGAAATTAAAATAATCAACATCAACAGATAATTTTCTTCCAAGCGTATCTAACTTTTGAATATAATGCGCATTTATTGAGTGATTTTCATTTGTCAACTCAGCATTACCTAAATTGTCAGTAAATGTTCCATTTCCATCAGCTGTTAATGTTCTTCCCTGATCAGTAATACCCTTATCTTCATATGATCCTGAATATAAAACTCCTACACTAGCATTGTTTGTTACATCATAATCTAAACCAAATCTACCCGAAACCCTTCCTTCTTTATTTTTCATATCAAGATTTGTCGCCGTGGAAGCAGATGGATAAATAATATCAAATTGATTGAATTGAGCTGTATTTCCTTTGGTTCCATTTAAAGAAGCAACTAAACTTACTTTATTTTTATTGTAATTAAATGTGTTTCCAACAGTAAGTAAAGGAAATGTTGCTTGGGTATACGAAGTTCTGATTTGATTATTCCAACTATTCTCTTTTGATTTTTTTAGCACAATATTAATCAATCCGCTATCACCTTCTGCATCGTATTTAGATGGAGGTGTTGTAATCACTTCAATATTTTTAATATCATCGGATGCGATAGTATTCAAATAAGCGTTTAATTCATTTCCTGATAATTGTACAATTCTATCATTAACCATTACTCGTACATTTCCTTTTCCTACAATGGTTAAATTATCCGCATCTACATTTATACTTGGTGTAGCCTTTAATGCATCAATCGCTGTTCCGCCTTTACCTGCAACTGTGTTTCCCACGTTAAAAACTAATCTATCTACTTTTTGTTGAATCAGTTTTTTTCGAGCTGTAATTACTACTTCTTCTAGTTGTTGCCCGTCTTCTTCCAAAACAATTGTTCCAATATTAAATTGAGTAGGATTTATTTTTTGTGTTGTAAATCCAACAAAACTAATTTCTAAATACCTATTTCCTTTCTTTAGGTTGATAGAAAACTCTCCATTTTTGTCAGAAATCACACCTGTAATTAGTGAATTATCAGTTGCTCTTTTTGCAACCACATTGGCAAATGGAATAGGTTGGTTTTGTTTGTCGACTATTTTTCCTGTAAAAGTTTGTCCAAAACTAATTGAACAAACAAAGGCAATTAAAAGTGTTGTTATGGTTTTCATTATGTATAACATTTCAAGATTAATAATACCCCAAAAATATCTTGAGAATGCAGTTTTGAGAATAGCTATACAATGAATTAAGGAAAAAATGAAATGAATTAGGGAAAATAAAAAAGCACTAAAAGCTAGTCGAGTAGGCAAAGGAGGATTTCACCCCTAAACCTCTCACAGAAGCCTACGTGATAGTCTCCCATCATGCGGCTCTTATTATACTGTCAATTCAACTAAGTTAAATGATAACCTAGTAACCAATGGTAAAATAAATTTGAAAAACCCTTTCTACATTGTCTCAACCATTTTACCGATCGCACAAGGTTGAACTTTACTGCCTTAAAAAGATCCTTTTTGAGGTCACTGTATTTCACAACAAAAATTTATACCTATAAATATAAAGCCTACTTAAATTAGCTTAGAAAATCAGAAAAAGCTTTGGAAGATGCTTTGAAATATTTAAAATACGACTGGAAAGAGAAAAAATGGTGTGAAATCGAATCAACGGCTCTCCACATAATTGAGGAGAGTGCACCTCTCTTACCATCAAGCCTACAGGTCGCGTACTTGACGGACTTATCTTACTTAAAAGCCTTACTTCTTTGTATCGGTGACCCACAGCCTTTGGGACATTATTTAAATGAACTATATTTACCTTTAAAGGCACACACAAGGTGTATAAAACATAGCTAATAAGTGCTAAATCGAAAGGTTTGTGTTTATTTACAAAGTCGCCAAATCTTTTGATTTGGCTATAAAACTGAGAAGTTAAATCAAAATATATAAAATTGGCTCAGTGCTAAACCCAAAATGTAGCATCTTTTACACGCTACATTTCATACACTGGACCGTCGTTTGTCATTGAAAAAAAAGAAATGTATATGAATAAAACTTTGAAAAGTATCTTAAAATATATTATCGAGATTCTCATTGTTGCTTTTGGAGTTTTTCTTGGTGTATATTACAGTAATATAAATACAGATAACAAAACACAAAAAGAAAAGAATAAATCTATAGACTTAATTATAAGTGAACTTGTATTTAATAAAGAATTACTTGAAGAACACATCGAATATCATGAAAAAATTAAAATTGAAATAGATAGTATAATTCCAACTTTAAGTGAAAAGGAATTGTATTCAGATTTCACTCGGTCCAAATTCAAGCATTTTGAAATCAAAGACTGGCAAGGTTTTCGCTTTGCTAGATTGCAAAAAACAGCCTATGAAACTACTAAAACTAGTGGTGTTATAAAAGAGTTTGATATTGAATTAATACATAAATTATCAGATATCTATAATTTCCAGTATACATATATAGATTTTGGAACATCAATTTTAGATAAAGCTATTGGAATAAATTCTTCAATGAAATTATGGGATTTAATAGGGACAATTAAATTAATGACATCGGACTTACTTGGAATAGAAAAAGTTTTATTAGATAAATTAAACAAAAATATAGCAGAACTGAAAACACCACACAGTCGAGTAGGTAAAAGCGAATCTAACCCCTAAACCTCTCACAGAACCCTACGTGATAGTCTCCCATCATGCGGCTCTTATTATACTGTCAATTCAACTAAGTTAAATGATAACCTAGTGACCAATGGTAAAATAAATTTGAAAAACCCTTTCTACATTGTCTCAACCATTTTACCGATCGCACAAGGTTGAACTTTACTACCTTAAAAAGATCCTTTTTGAGGTCACTGTATTTCACAACAAAAATTTATACCTATAAATATAAAGCCTACTTAAATTAGCTTAGAAAATCAGAAAAAGCTTTGGAAGATGCTTTGAAATATTTAAAATACGACTGGAAAGAGAAAAAATGGTGTGAAATCGAATCAACGGCTCTCCACATAATTGAGGAGAGTGTACCTCTCTTACCATCAAGCCTACATGGCGGTTTAAAAACCCTCAAGACTATCTATATCTTGAGGAGAAAAGAAAACTTGGAATTGTCAAAAGAATACAAAAACAAATCAATAAATTTGAATGGATTAACCAATATTTGATCACAAAATCAAAACAGAAAATATCAACAATTTAATAGTAGTCAGAAAGGCAAAAATGAAAATCCAGATAATATATTGTCACCCAAGTAAGAAATCTTACACATTCGAAATATTGGAACAATTGAAATCAAATTTGGATAAAGAGAAACTAGAATACCAAATTTCAGATTTATATGCCATGAACTTTAAAACTGATATGACAGAGCTTGAATATGAAAGAGAAGGTTTTGCTAACATTGGATTACCTATTCCAAATGACGTTAAAGTTGAACATCAAAAGATAGAAAAAGCTGATTGTCTAATTTTTCTTTACCCTGTATGGTGGAGTGATTGCCCTTCTAAATTAAAAGGTTGGTTTGATAGGGTTTATTCTGTTGGCTATGCCTACGCTAATAAAAACCCAAATCACATTGAAAAAATGAAAACCTTGAAATACGGATTGGTACTTTGTACCGCTGGACATCCAAATGATTTTTTACAAGAAATTGGAATTGCAGAAAGTATGAGAAATATTATGATTGATGATAGACTTGGGCAACGCTTCTCTAATAAAGAAATGATAATCTTAGGAGGAACGTTAGATAAGGAAAATGTGAGACAAACACACTTTGAAATCATAAATTCAATTGGAGAAAAAATAAAAAGAAACTGTACATAATCAAATCAACGGCTCTCCACATAATTGAGGAGAGTGCACTCTCTCACTATCAAGCCTACAGGTCGCGTACTTGACGGACTTATTATACTTAAAAGCCTTACTTCTTTGTATCGGTGCCCCACAGCCTTTGGGACATTATTTAAATGAACTATATTTATCATTAAAAATAGTACCCGTACTAGTCCTTAAATCATACCCGGAAATTTAGATATTAGAATATATAATTTTTTATTTCGTCTCAATTAAACAACTTAATAGAAAAAAGATGAAATTTTATTTAATACCTATAATTAGTTTCTTAATCTTCAGTTATTCAAATGCACAAATCAAAGTGGCTGTAAATAGATTTAAAAACAATTTAAACCATATTACACCTAAACAATCTAAACTGATTTATGAAAACACAAAAACGTTTCCTAATAATACTGAACTATCTATTGCAATTATTAAAAATGGAGATATCAATTTCATTGGTATAAGAAGAACTAATGACAAACTAAAATTTAGAAATAATAAACATAATGTTTTTGAAGTTGGGTCGATAAGTAAAATCTTCACTTCAACCTTACTCACAAACTTGATGTTTGAAAATAGACTAAAACTTAATGATTCAATTCAACAACATTTAAATTTTGATCTTAAAACAGGTCAAAATATCACTTTTCAGGAACTGTCAAACCATACTTCTGGACTACCAAGGTTACCCTCAAATCTAAATTTAAAAACAGCCCCAAAGGCTAATCCTTACAAAGAATACGATGAGCAAAAATTAAGGATATATTTGACTAATAAAATAGAGCTAAATCAAGAACATGGAAATAAATACGAATACTCTAATCTTGGAGTAGGATTACTTGGGTTCATAATGACAAAAATCTCAAAGTCGACTTATGAAGATTTACTACAAGAAAAAATATTATCTAAGTACGGAATGACAAATTCCACTACAATTCGATCAAAAATTAAAAGCAAACTCATATATGGACTTAATTCAAAAGGAAAGAAAACTTCAAATTGGGATATGAACGTTCTTACAGGTGCTGGTGCAATTTTATCTTCAACTACTGATTTATCAAAATTTGCTTTGGCTCAATTTAACATTGAAAACCAAGAGTTAACTCTAACTCAAAAATCCACATTCAAGGTAAATGATGATATGAGTATCGGATTGGGATGGCATATTTTTAAGACTAAAAACGGAAACCAAATTATTTCACATGAAGGAGCAACAGGAGGTTATACCTCTCTAATAGCTTTAGACATAAAAAACAAAAACGGAGTAATAATTTTATCGAATGTTTCTGGTTGGAATCAGGATATGGGAAACATAGAAAATCTTGGTTTTGGAATTATCGAAACTTTAAGTACAACAGAATAAAATTTTGTTACTAAAATATATGCTTCTCAGAAAAACTTTGGACATTATATTAAATTTACCCTACATATCAAAAAACACAAAATAATCGTACTTTTATAACATACTCGTGTAACAGGCACTACTGTTATACAACCTATTACCAAAATTGATAATTTGAACTAATAAATTGAAAAAATATATAAAATATCTGATTTCCTTTATTCTGATTTTTGGTTTGACGGTTAATGATTGTTCTATATATCTGCAAACAAATTCTTCAAACTATTATCAAGTTTCACGAATCAATGATAGAAAAGAATTTAAATCTAAGTATTCTAAATTATATGTTTATGCCAGACTGCTTAGAGCTAAAAGAATATTTGTAGCCCTAATTTCATATCTTAAGCTAAGAGACACATATACTTTTCAAGTTACAAGAGTTTTAGATTTACAAAATAAACGGCATCAAAAAATAAGTTCTACAATAGCTCGATACGTTTTCCTGAATAAAAAAATGGTATCCAGTATCCAATACCCTAGTTTATACATAGTATAGAGTAAACCTCATTCTATATGGATATGCACTTTCTTGCATAAATGATAAAACAAATGTAAAACCATTTATCATTACTAAAATGTATAAACAAAAGAAAAAAACCAATTTGGAGAAGTCCAAACCTATAGCTCATTGGATAAAAAGAAAACTTATTTTAATTACTACAGCATTTATGATTGGAATGTCCAATGCTATGTACAACGAAGATAAAATGACTAATGAAAATCAATATCGCATTGAACAGAAAGATAAAAAAAATTAAATAAGGCCACATAATAACAATAAACATTACACAAGCGCTTACTTTCAAAAAATAAATAATTAAAAGAGGCCTTATTTACATTTCAAAGATTCACAACTTTTAGTATTTAACTCGCTTAAATAAGATAAAAGCAAAATAGTATATTTGACTCGGTTCTAAACGTTGAGTTAACGCATGGTATCTGCCTTAGGTTTCATATACTCAACATTGGCAAGAAAAAAAAAAACATAGTGAAACAAGAATTTAAAAAATACATTGATTCCTATATTGAATTATTTCCCAATTTTAATTCAGAAGAAGTGGCTTTTTTAAAGTCATATCTTACTATAGAAGAATATTCTAAAAAAGGATTTTTTTTTGAATGTCTTGAACCTTGTAATTATAAAGTAAGATACCATTATGATTAAAACTATGTGATAAAACCTAAAACAGCAATTCAAATTTTCCTTTATTAACTTTTATAAAACTCGTCAAATACTTTTATAATAAAATCATGGTCTTTAACTCCGCACATTTCTCTAATACTATGCATGGATAGCATTGGGTTACCAACATCAATAGTTGGTATGCCTATTTTGGCCGAAGTCATTGGCCCAATAGTTGAACCACATCCAATATCATTACGACTGCAAAAATCTTGAAAAGGAATTGCTGCCTTTTTACACCATTGCTTAAACTTAGCTACTGAAAAGGCATCGGTAGCATAACGCATATTTGCATTACTTTTTATTACAGGTCCGGCATCAATATGTGGTTTGTGATTTTTATCGTGTTTCTCTGAATAATTAGGATGTACCGCATGAGCCATATCTGCTGATATGAAAAATGAATTTGCTATGGTTTGAAAATAACTTTCTTCGCTTGAAGAAATAGCATTATGAATACGTTTTAGCGTAACTTCTAAAAAATTAGAACCTGCTCCATTCTGCGATTCGGAACCAATTTCTTCGTGCTGAAAATAAACCGCCATTTGTACTTTATTAGCCGATGGCTTAGCTAATTTTAAAGCTTCAAAAGAAGCATGAACACTTGCTAAATTATCTAACCTAGGTGCAAAAATAAATTCACTATTAATACCGCCTAAACTCGATTTTTCGGCATCATATAAAAATAAATCCCAGCTAAGTATCGTTCCCGAGAGATCAATTTCGTGCTTAATCCAATCTTCAAAACTCATATCTTTATCAAGCCCAATAATAGGAAACATATGCTCTTCTGGATTGGGTTTAAACCCCTGTTTGTTCACTTCTCTATCTAAATGTATAGCCAAACGAGGTATCCGTACTCTTTTTTCTATTTTTATAGTTTTTTGTTCTAATTCTCCCTTTTCATTTTCAATAATCAGTCTACCCCCAAAATACAAATCTTTGTCAAACCAACTCGTTAACAAAACCCCTCCGTATATTTCAACATTCAATAATTGATAGCCTTCTTTTGTTGAAATAGGATTATTTTTAATTTTTAAACCCGGGGAATCTGTATGCGCTCCAATAATGTTAAATCCATAATCTTTTGTCCATTTTTGAGGTGTTTTAAATATAACAATAGATCCTTCGGCTCTTGTTACAAAATACTTCCCTCCTTTTTCCAAAGACCAACTTTCTTCTTCCTTTAACTCTTGATAATCTTGCTCAAATAACTCATTCTTTAAATTTTCAACTGCATGGAATGATGTTGAACTTGAATCAATAAATTTTAATAAACTTTGGGCGTATGACATGTAAAAATAATTTATTTAACAGCAAATATAAATATATTCAAAGCACTAAATTAAGCCTATTTCAATTGAACCTTTCTTAAAATACCTCTAAATAAGTATCGACTCAACTGTATATATTCAACATTAGTTATTTATATAATCGTTGGGATTAACGCTGATATAAAACGATGCGCCAAATGTGGGTTGTATATCAAAATTGATCGTATCAATATCCGTTGTTTTGTCTTCGTAATAGGTTAGTATATTCAAAGGAGTTAAGCCTGCTTGCACATTCATAAAAATGGGTTTGGCTAATTGATAACTCAGCCCAAAAGATAGATTAAGCATGGCTTGATTATAATTAGCTCCTGAATCTGAATTTAACACAAAGCGATCATTATCAAGATGCTCTTCAAAACGAAGTCTCCATTTTTCGCTCAAATTATATTCAATTACCGTAAGTAGGGGAAATGTAACGCTGTAATTCCATTTTTTCATATTTGAGGAGCCTCTAAAAATAAAAGCTGGTGCCGGAAACCCCAATTCATCAATCATTAGTAGGGAAAATCCAATTTGATTTCCTTTATTATTATTTATAACAAGCCCAGCTCCATATCGATAATAATTATTACTAAAATCCCAAGAAACACCACTATCCACGCCTTGACTAATTGCCAATACCCCCAAGATGCTTAATTTGTCATTAACAGGAAATATACCCTTTAAAAAAAATCTTGTCAAGTTTGCTGTTGCAGGCTCCAATACCACAGCTCCCCAATTATTAAATTGTTGTCCTAACACTTTATGTGACAATTCTGGCAAAATGATATTATTTCGTTTACCAAAAGTAATAGGGTATCTAAAAGTAGATTCTATAATCTGTAATTCGGTACGAGCTGTATTTTCAAAACCATCAAAACCGGCCTTAGATATCTTTGTTGCAGCTGAATTTTGATATCGTAAATTAAAAGGCTCAAATATTTGCGCATAAACATTAGCTAAGTTCAAAATTAAAATATACGATGTGATCAGTTTATTCATTACAGAATATCATAGGTACATTCAAAACTACTCATTGTTATTGACATATTTATATTCTTCTTACACCTTATTGAGCTACTTATCAGATAAAACTATATGGGTAGTAAAAATTAGCCTTCTAAATTTTTCAAATAGTCCTCAGCAATACTAATATGAGTTTCTTTTTTCTCTGGTGGCATTTTATCGAACATAGAAACAAGCATTCTTAATCTCGGATTTTGCTTAAAAAAAGTACGATGTGTATCCATAAATCTCCAAAAAAGACCATCCCACACAGCTTGCCATTCGCCTTTTTTATAGTTACTCATTTTTATCAAATAGTTACTTCCGCTTATATATGGTTTTGTAGCCATTAAACCTCCATCGGCAAATTGACTCATTCCATATACATTAGGCACCATAACCCAATCGTAACTATCAATAAAAAGTTCCATAAACCATTTATATACCTCATCGGGATCAAATTCGCAAAGCATCATAAAATTCCCCAATACCATTAGTCGCTCTATGTGATGGCAATACCCAGTTTGCAATAGTGTTTTTATGGTGTGGTCTATAGGATAAATCCCCGTGGTTCCATTGTAAAATGATTTGGGTATTTTTTTTGTAAATCCCCAAAAATTTATGGTCCGCTCCTCACTGCCACGACTTTCATACATTCCTCTTATAAATTCTCTCCAACCTATTATTTGACGCACAAAACCTTCTAATGAATTTATTGGAATATCATTTTCTTCTGCGAAAGCAATACTTTTATGTATAACCTCATCTGGAGTTATTAAACCAACATTAAGCATTGGAGTAAGCAGACTATGATTTAAGATAGAATTCCCAGCTACAATAGCATCTTCGTAAGTGCCAAATTCCATAAAGCGATGTACTAAAAACTGCTGAAACCATTGTTGAGTTGTTTCAAAATTTGTTGGGTACAATGCATTTTTTGTAAGCTGTCCGATAGTATTAGAAAAGTTTTTATCAACATAGGCAAATGCTTCCTCGTAAAACGAATCCGTATTGGGATACTGGATAACTGGAGGTTGTTTTTTAGCAGGATATTTCTTCCTATTTTCAGTATCAAATGTCCATTTCCCACCAGTGGGCTTTCCGTTGGAATCAATAAGAATATGCCTTTTTTTTCTTTGATCTGTATAAAAAGTGGTTTGATGGTATTTCTTTTTATCACTTCTAAAAAAAGGCAATAACTCCTCTTTAGTATTTAAAAACAACGGGGAGTTTAAAATTGTTTTTTCAATAGTATTTTGATCACAGCCTTTATCCAATCGTTTTTGTAGCCAATTATCAACGGGATCAATATAATTAATTTTGTCAATCGCCTTTGATTTGAGGTAAGGAAGTAAGATTCGTATATCGGATATATCTTGGGTAGCTTCTACATAAGTGACTTCAATATTTTTTGAAATCAAATAGGCTTCATAATGCTTCATGCTAGCTCTATGAAATGCTATTTTTTGTTTATGAAAATTGTATTGCTTAAAAAACAAAAATTCTTCGATAAGAAAAACAGGAAATCCATTTTCTAAAAGAGCTGAATATTCAAAAAGTTGGTTGGGAAAAATAAGGTTAGCTGATTTCATTGGTATGTTTATTTCTGCGACAACGTTCACTACAATATTTAACATTTACCCAATTCTTTTCCCATTTTTTACGCCAGGTAAATGGCCTATTTCAAACAAGACATATTTTGGTGGGCAAGTTTGTTTTTTTCATTAATTAAAATTTGGGAACTTCTGATACTCGAGCATAAGGATAACTTGCTACTTTTTTTAATTCGTAATAACTATTTAAACCCGAAATACCAAGACTTTTAGTTTGCTCCAAATCAATATCATCATTAACAAATGCCGTATCTGGAATACTAAGCTGTTCTATTTCGCCAATAACCAAACATGTTCCATTTAACTTAATATCAATAGCCTCTTTAAATCGCATTCCTATTTTAAAAAAGCTTTCTTGAACAAATGGAGCTTTAAAATCGGTGATGTATTGTTCAGTTAAACCGCAACGGTCAAATTCTGATATCTGTTTATCAAATTTGGCTGAAGTATAATGGGCCTTTTTAATGAATTCGGGATGAATATGGTTTATTGTATATTCCCCATTCGCTTTAATATTGCGAAGTGTATGACCAACCTCGGCAGTCTGTGGCCTAGAAATAAAACCCAAAAGTGCAGGATCACTACCAAGGTGTACCACCGAACTAAATATAGCTACATTAGTTTCGCCTGTATTCGAAATGGTTCCGATAAGGTTAGCAGGTTTTATCCCAGTTACGGCATTGATTATTTTTAAACGCTCCACCCGGCCCATATTTTTGATATCTTGTTTTTTATAATGCATTACCTTTTTTTATTTACATGTGTTGCTAAAATTCTATTTTTTTCTGCCAATACTGCAGGATGTTTTTTGTGCCCCCATATTTTATCTCTTGCTTTTTTAGCACTTGTCTTAAGGTCTACTATGGGAGCTGGATAATCTACCCCAATGTTTACTCCACAAAAACTTTGCTCCATTACTGTCATTTTCCAAGGTTCATGTATATAAGCTATTGGTAGATTAACTAATTCGGGCACCCATTTTTTTATAAACTCGCCATTAGGATCATGCTCTTCTGAATTTTTTACAGGATTGTATAAGCGTACGGTATTTATACCTGTTGTTCCTGCCTGCATTTGAAATTGTGGGTAGTGTATACCAGGTTCATAATCTAAAAAATAGCGTGCAAGATGATATACACCATCTCGCCAGTCTTGATCTAAATTGAGTGTTAAAAATGAGACTAGCATAGCTCGCATTCTAAAATTGATCCACCCTGTATGCTCTACTGCACGCATACAAGCATCAATAAGCGGGTAACCTGTTTGTCCTGTTTTCCAGGCTTTAATAAATATTTTGTTGGTCGTATGTTCTAAAAGCTCATAGCCACTATTTATGCAGCCTGTTTCATAAACACATTCTACTTCAAATTTCTGTATAAAATGACAATGCCAATGTAAACGTGTAAGCATTCCAGAAAAAGCACGATTATTAGCTGTTCCATTAGGGTGCGTACCTACAAATTGAAATACTTGTTTTATGCTAATATTTCCCCAAGCAAGGTAGGGAGACAATCTGCTACAAGCCGTTCTGCTTTCGGTGGGTTTTGAAATATGCCTATGGTAATTAAAGCCTCTTTTTTGTGTAAAAGAATAAAGATAACGCCAAGCATTTTCTTCGCCGGCAGGCTGGTATTGCTTAGGATATGCTTCAAGTTTAGACATCAATTCTGAAGGTAATTTATACGGATGCCTAAGCTTGTCTAGCTTTGAAGTAGAATACTCATTATTTAGTACGGGCATGTGCATTTTTGCATGCCAACGTTTATTCCAGTTATCCCTATTTTTCAGACCTCTTATAATACCATCTCGCTGAAACTCTATCCAAATAATATGGGTTTCATTACAAAAGTCTTTGATTTTTTTATCCCGTTTCCATGTGATTAAAGTTCCGCTTTCTTGATAACTAAACAGACTTTTTATGATATAGTGTTTAGAAAGAAAAATAAAAACATCAATAGCTTCGGCATAAAAAACCTGCACACAACGATTGTATTTTTCTAGGTTTTTATCAAGTGATATTATAGAATGATAAACGAATTGCAGATGCCTAGGGCTTGTGTCTGGATATTGTATAATGCTCGGCTCAAATATATATATGATTATATAAGGAATTCCTGCTTGCTCTGCTTTATGCAAAGCCTCGTGATCTTGTAATCGAAGATCTCGCTTTAACCAAACAATATTGATCGTTTCCTTTGTCAAAATTTAATTTCTTTTTTGCATTTTTTCCAAAAAGCAAAAAATGATGAATAATATCCTTTTACACTAAACATCCAATCTCGTGGCTCTTCAATACCATAATAATGCTTATTTGTTGGGTGCTCTTTATAATGAACATTTACTAAGTTATAATTGAAAATAAGAGCATCAAATTCACCTACATAAATTTGTATGTTGGGAATGTTCTTTGAAAGATTCAATACAAAATCAATACTCTTTTTTGACACTGGATACTTCTTAAAATGAGAAGGCTCCAACAAAAGAATTCGGTTAGCCCTTTGATCCTTTTCCCATAAAGGATCTAAATTGTAAAAATTATATATATAAGTTGACAGATGCATATCAATCTCAATAGCTTTTGCTTTTGGTAGTGGCGTAACTAAATCTAAAGTTTCTGATGCAATCAATACTTCAGGTATCTCTAAATTTTTAAAATCATCATACGAAACATCTAAAAAAGTACCTTTTTGATCACCATAACAAAAAGTATTTATATTCTCCTGATTGGCATAATATTTTTTATTGCTATTTGCTCCAGCGACCCATTGCCAACTTAATGCATTACTTGCCCAATCGGCATCAAGTAAATGATAATACATCCATTGAGCAGGATGCCTCCAATGGTTTTGACCTATATTACAAGCAATAGAAGCTATGTACATTCGGATATGATTATGAAGGTAACCCGTTTTATAAAAATCATGAATGGCTTTATCAATACTGGTTATTCCAGTTGCTGCTACAATGATGGTTTTTGGTATTCCGAAGGTAACAACAGGCGCTTGCTTGTTTTTTAGATCCTGATTTATAATTTCTCCTTTTACGATCCAAACTTGCTGCCAGTAATCTCGCCAAGCGAGTTCTTGAATAAATTTTAGTATTGACCCAGAATCAAAACCTCGTTTTAGTAGTTCGCAATATACAAATTGAGTGGAAATAACACCTCGAGAAATATATGGCGAAAGGTAACTTACAGCACCGTCTAAATAATTCCTTGTAGGCCCGTAAGCGATAGGATCTATTGTAGCTACTCGATCAAGCACTGCATCATAATTAGTCGGAAAATTTACTCTTGAATTTATTTTAGCATGCATTAACGCTTACTTATTTTATTACCCGTAATGGCTCTTTGCCTTGAACATTTAAAACGTATAATTTCTTGACTTCTTTTTTTAAGATGCTTTGTGCTTACGCCAGAATTCACTCTTTTTCGCCAACGCTTAAAACTAGATTCTTTAAGTTGATTACGCATTACTTTGATCACCTCCTTTTCGGCTAAACCAAATTGATATTCAATAGCTTCAAAAGGCGTGCGATCCTCCCAAGCCATTTCTATAATTCGATCTAACTGCCTTTCGGTAAATTCATTTTCATGTATAATAATCATATTACTTTTTCCCATAGTTGATCGGCATTTAAACGGAAACTTCCTAATGAGTTAAAGCTACATTGATTTGGTGCTATAATGGATAAAAAGGTTTCGCCATTATCGCGTTTGTATAAGTGATAAATATTCCCAATAACGGGTTCAAAGGTAAATTTAGCATCGTATATGAGTTTGTTATACTCAAACTCCTTCATCAGTTGCTCATATTGCTCTTTAATTTCTTGATATCTGGTCTGTACCTTATGGTTCAATTTATTTATGCTTCTATTTTTCCAAGCAACTGTATCTGTAGTGGTAATTACTGGAGCCCCCACATTTGTGGCATATGATTTTAATGCAGCATCGTATTTTTGAGTTTCTTCATTAAATACAATGTCATCTGATTTCTTTGTATCGTTCATATATTACTTTGGCATCACTGTTTTTAGCATCGCTTATTCAACATGAATGGTATTTTGCCTCATTTAAACTATGGTAAATATATAAAATGTTTAATTTTTTATTGTTAAAGTTAAACAAAAATAAATTATAGCTTTTTTTTAATTAAACTACATTTTACACAAAACTAATTTTAAACGGGTCACAAAAACAAATTATTAAGCTAAAATTCAATTAATTACCCCCTGTTTTCAGGGGTGTTAAAATCACTGAAAACAGTGTTTTTTTATTCTTTATTTTTTTGTCACTTTAAACTTAATATAAATTTTACTGTAACTTTTTAAACTCGAATTATGTATTGAAACTTTGTCATGAGGCTGTGATATACAATAAATACTAGTGTTTTCTTAATTTCAGCATAGCACCTTATGGTTAAATTAAAAAACACAGTTTACGATAGTATTTGAAGTAGATCGCAGACGTAATAGATTTTTTAATGCATAATTCGGGTTAAAGTGATAATAAGATTTTATTTAAGTACTAATCAATTAATTTATAACCTTATGAAAACTAAAACATTTTTATTTTTTATCGGAATTATCATCAGTATTTCATTTTTTAATACTGCTCAAGCTCAAATTAAAATTAACAGCCCTTATACATTTGAAGGGCCTTCTCCACGACCTGGTGCTACTTATACCTACAAAATTAAAAACTTCCGGAGTCAACTAAGTAACTACCTAAGGCAACAACCAAATTTATACGTTAGAATCCTTGGTAATTTTTCTAAAATCAATGGTTCAAATTTAGGTCCAGCAGTGCGAATACCTGCTTCAATGGACGAGTTCAGTTTTAAAATTACATGGCCAAGTATTTGCAATTTACCCACTGTTGCTTCACTTACTGTGTATATTTATAAAAGTCCTATTTTAAGTTCTTCAAATACTCCTGGAGACATGCCTCATTTGGGTGACTTTTTTATTACAGCAAAAGAGGATTATTGTAGTTCTACCAAAACTTCAATTACCAATTTTATTAATTTTGCGGGTGTTTCCTCATGTGAAAGCTTACAAAACTATTTCAACTTTGCTTTTAATGGTTTAACCATTGAAGATTTGAAAGATTGTTGCGGGATTGAATTTCCTATTTGTCAAGACCTAGATCCTTGTGAAGAAGCTCAAAATGAAATCAATACCACAAAAACAAATAAGACTTTATCTCTTTTACAAAAATTAAGCAACATAACTAAAATTGTTAAAGAAAACTCTAATTGTGACCTATCTGTTTTTTAAACCCGGATTATGCACTAGAACTTTGCAATGAGGTATTAAAGCACAATAGGGCAGAAATGTCAAGCCAAAGGTTTGGCTTGTTATGAAAGAGCCAGCTGTTGCGGTGAAGTACTTTCTCAGTTTCAGCATAGCACCGCTATGGTTAAATTGAAAAGTGCAACAAAGTGTTTGTTTTTGAAGTGATTTCATAACCTAATAAATTTTCTAATGCAAAATTGGGGTTAAAACTAAATTACCTCTGTAAAGTTTTACCAATTTTGCAGAGGTAATACATAAAAAGGATATCTAATAAAAGCTTATTCTCATTATTATATTCATTTGTACTTATCAACTACAATTAAATAATTATAAAACATTCAAAAATTGAAAAAGTAAGGTGTATGTGTTTTCAAATAATAAATAACCCTATATTAATACTTTAGGACGCAAAAATCTTTTCACTGTGGTCTTAAAAAAATCAACTTCAATTGGCTTAGAAATCACTTCTTCACACCCTGCACTTAAAGCTGCTTCAATATCTTTGTCAGAAGAATAAGCCGTATGTGCTAATACCGTTAGTTCAGGCATAAGGCTTTTTATAATTCTTGTCGCTTCATAACCATCCATTACTGGCATTCGAATATCCATAATGACCAAATCTAATTTTGTTCCTTTTTTTACAAAATCAACAGCCTCTTTGCCATTTTCGGCATGTAAAACTGTAAAATTGAAAGGTGAAAACTTTTTTAATATTGAATTTACCAGCAAAAAATTAATTTTTACATCTTCGGCAACCAACACAGTATAATTAAAATTATCTTTATTTTGATCAACTACAGTATCTTCATTAATTTTTACTGCTACTGATTGATAAGGCAATTTTACTGTAAATACTGAACCTTCATTTTCTTTTGATTCAAAAGAAATTGAACCACCTAAAGCCAAAGTATTCTCCTTTGCTATCGATAACCCTAAACCTAATCCACTAAATTTTCGGGAAATCTCATTCTCCAATTGCAAAAAGCTTTCAAAAATGATTTCTTTTTCATCATCTTTAATACCTATACCTGTATCAACAATTTTAACTTCAATTTCATCCTCATTTTTTGAATATGACAAGGTAACCGAACCTTCTGAAGTAAATTTTATAGCATTATCGGTAAGTTTATTTATAATAGTTATAAAGCGTTGCTTATCTAGCTTTACTAAATCCTCTTTTACTGATGTAGAAAAATCGCAACTTAAGCTTAAGCTCTTCTTTACTGCCTTAGGCTTAAAATATTCTACTACTCCATTAAAAAGCTCTATTAAATTAATTTCCTCAGAATGTATTTTAATCTCTTTAGTCTGTAAATTTGAAATCTCTAAAATATCGTCAACTGTATAAATCAGTTGTTTTCCACTAAGGATCACTTTATCAATATGATTTTGTTGTTCTGGAGATAAGCCTCCCTCTTTCTTAACTAATTCAGAAAATCCAAGGACACTATTTAACGGCGTTCTTATTTCATGCGATATATTATGAATAAAACTCGTTTTTAACAAGCTACTTTGTTCAGCTTCATTTTTTGCTAACAATAATGCCTGCGTTCGTTCTTTTATTTTGTATTTTAAATATCTATTCAAAAATAAACTAACAAACAAAAAACCGAATAGTGTTACTAAAATAATTACCCAAAAACTCGTTTTTAAGTAATAAGGCTTTACTTTTTTTAATAGCCAACGATCAAAAAGCTCATTTTTTTCTTTCAAACTTATATTGCTCAATGCTTTTTCAATAATATTACTCAGCATAGGATGCTGTTTAGTAACTGCTATTCCAGGCGAGTAGTAATAAGGTATCTCTGCGCTTAATAATAAATTCTCAAACTTTTTTAATTGTATAAAATAATTAACAACAGATTTTGCTCCAATGTAGGCATCGTATTTACCTGCACTCAATGCCTCCAAACATTCGAGCTCATTCTCCTCCATTTCTATTTTTAAATTGGGGTATTTATCTTGTAACAGCTCACGTATAGCATAATCCTTAGGAATTACAAGTGTTTTATTTTGCACATCGGATATATTATATATATCCGTACCTTTTTTTGTTACAATAACATGTTGCGACTCAAATAGCGGCTTACTAAAATTAAGATAAGCTCCTCTTTCTTTTGTTTTTTGAATTTCAAGGATCATATCAACCCTTCCTAATTGAGCATCTTCAATAACATTATGCCAATAGGTGTACTTCTTTTTTTTGAATTTATAATTTATTTTTTTTTCAATAAGTCCTAAATAATCAATAAATACACCTCCTACATCTCCAAAGTCTCCTGTAAACTGATATGGTGGGTAATACCCAAAAACTGATATACTCAAATTTGGATGAGCCCTTAACCAAGCCTCTTCTTCTTCACTAAGTATTGACTCAGTCGAGCATGAACCAAGAAATAAAAGGAAAGTAATGTATACTAGAAGATTTTTACACATTTATAAGGGTTTTATCTTCTAATATAATATAATTTTAACATTTTTAACTGAACAGTAGTTAAATAAATAAAAAACAAAAAGTAATTTAATAATTAAATTACTTTTTGTTTTTACAATAACACTAATTTTAACACCAAAACTAATAGAATTACCTAATTTAAAACTACTTCACAATCTATTAATAGTATCTTACATCGGATTAATTATTTTTTACAATTTTATTAATTACTGTTTTATTATTTTTTGTAATTATTTTGACAAGGTAAGTTCCATTTGTCAAAAAACTTAAATCAATACTAGTCCTTGCTGATTGTAATTCACTATCATCTGCACTATACACCAGTGCTCCTTTTAAATTATAGATTGCTAGCTCACTTATAGATGTTACATTTTTATACTCAAATTGTAAAATCCTACTAGTAGGATTTGGATACATAAGTAATTGCGGAGTAACTACATCAGTTTCCAAATCTAAAATAGATAATGTATTTTCTATAATATCAAAAAAATGAAGTGTCTTTTCAATATTCTCTGTAAAATTAGCACCTACTGGACGAATACTAAGAACTAATTTGTAGCCTGTCGCTTTAACAGGTAAATCTGACAGGTTCAATGTTAAGCTAACAGTACCATCTATTTCTGCATCTACTGTTTTTGTTACCGAAGCGATTTCCTTATCTGCAGGACTTTTTAAAAGTAAATTTATATCTCTTTTCTGATTAGCTGTATACTTAAATGTAAAGTCATATGTCATGTTTTGTTCCAATTTATCTGACGGAGATATAAACGCTATTGTTTCATCTACAACAGGTACCATTGGCCTTGTTGTACCACTACAAGTTTCACCTGGCAAATCATAACAACCATTACCCGAAGCCCCCAAAGTAGCATCCCAATCAATACCTGTTTTAAAAGGAGCTGCACCAAATTCATATGCTCCAGCATCTGGATTACTTCCAACAAAACCATCAGTAAAACCGTCAATAACTCTCCCAAAATTAATTGCTTTTGCTCCTGTTTTTAATTGATAATTATTCTTTTCCCAATCTACAAAAGAAGCCTTATCTACTAAATTATTTTGCTTATCTGATTGAGGTTCCCATGTACCTTCACTTTCTTGGTTACCATCTTTATCACCAGAATATTTATCGGTAATATTATTCCAAACTTTAACATTCTCAAATTTAGTACCCGCCTTATGCCAAGCTCCCATGGTAGCAGAACCTTTAGCAAAGGTGTTATTAAAAATATTTAAATTAATTCCGTTCCAATTAATTTGAATATTTGTCCATTTTATATTCCAAACTATATTGTGATGTACATCCCAATTTTGAGAATCATTATCTAAGTATATACCTGCACCTTTAAATCTACCGTTTCGCGCTTGTGAATCGTGAAATGTATTATGGTGAATAGATGATTTTTGATCTCTTGGATTAGTGGTATACAAAAGTCCACCATCATCAGCCACAAAATTATTTAAACTAATATCGTTATAAGCATACTCGCCCCCATCAACATAAGCTTGAATCACATCTTTACCTGCTCTGGTTAAAGTATTATTTCTATAGCTTCCCCTTTTTGCACCACGTGTGTTTAATACACAATCGTAATTTCCTAAATAATTAAAATCATGTACATATGAGTTTAAAAGTTCATTATCATCTCCTCTATCATACACTCCGTTTCCACCTCCCCAGGCAATTTCACAATGTTCAACTTTATTACGCTTACCTCTCATTAACACACTTTGCCTACCAGAATCAAAACCTCGAATAACACCCAATGTATGATTTCCATAAAAACTAGAAACTTTATACAACCTATTATCATTACCCGTAATATCAACAGACCCACCAAATACCGCTAAATTCTCAACATGAATAAAGTTTTTATTCAATTTAATTGTTTGTGTTCTTCTTCTAAAACGTACAGTATTTTGTGCTGGTGCTCCTCCGCCTTCAATTTGAACAAATAAAGTACTACTATCTTTATCAAAATACCATTCGTTTTGGTAATCAAGTGCTTCTTTTATTCCTTGAAGAAAAAATTCTCCCTTTCTAATTCCATGTCCTGTATAGCCTGGATTATGCCTGGATCTTATCCAATTTTGAGCTCTTTCTAACTTAAAATCTATTCTATTTGATGTAGATTTAGTAACGTAATCTGTCCAAGCCAAAAAACCTGCTCCACCATAAAAATGTAATGAGCCTCCGTTTTCCCACTTGCCCGCATGCGGAATTGATTTTTCATGGCCATTTGCTTGGCTTCCGTTATAATTCATCCAAGTATTTCCACCCCCATCTTTACCTCTGTCGCATCCAGGTAAATAATCTCTTTCAAATACATTTTGAGGAATATTATTGGGCCATCTAGCTAAATCCATTAGCTTATCATTATGCAATACCATATTATCTTGCCCTAAATCCCAATTTACAGAAGCTTTATAGATATTACCACTATCGAGAGACCAATTATTAATAGCTTGCATAGCGGTTATAATTACCTTTTCTCCGGACTTTCCTCTAAAAATAATAGGATTACCTGAAGTTCCCGACCTTGCGGGAGCTAGCAATTCTTCGTATGTTCCACCAGATATAATAACAACATCACCTGCAACGGCAACATTAGCCGCTTTTGTTATTGTTTTATAAGGCTGGTCTTCTGTACCCGGATTGTTATCATTACCAGATTTTGAAACATAGATATTGGTTGCAAATAATGTATGTAAACAGCTGATAATACCTAGAGCAGATAGTTTAGTTTTGTGCATTTGTTAAAAATTAAGTGTTTAGCTAAACACTTAACCAACATTCAATAATTTTATTGTTCCCCTCTATCTAGACCCCTTTACAAAACCACTAGAATAGACCCAAATTAATCAACTTACTCATTAGAGAAGTGGTTAAAAAAAACAAAAAAACAGCTAAAAATCTTCATTTATTTAGTAGTATCAAAATCGTTGATTTTTATGTGCGAAAATTCTTTTAAAACTAAAAAAGCCTCTCCATATTAGGAAAAGCTTCTCGTTGAAAACCATTATTGGTTTTACCTTGCCATATCACCACAATACAGCACAACACAACATTTTACAAAAAAAGCTTCAAATTTCTTTGAAGCTTTTTACAATACTTGCGGTCTGGACGGGACTCGAACCCGCGACCCCCTGCGTGACAGGCAGGTATTCTAACCAACTGAACTACCAGACCAGTGCGTTATTGCGTGTGCAAAGATACGACCTTTTTTTACTTTACCAAGTCTTTTTGAAAAAAATAATCTATTTATTTTAAAAAGACTTTCAAATAAAAATATAAAAAACTGAAAATCAACCACTAATTACAACAAAAAAAAATAAAAAAATGCAACATTAAAACTCATAGTACTACTAAATTTTTCAATTACCATTTCATCTATTAAACAAACTTTTGACGCTGCACTAAAAAACGTGTCAAGACTGGGTGAAATTTTTCTTGAATATTTACAGGGACATAATGAATACGATATTGAGCACACTGTGTTTTTAATTGATCTGTAAATGTCTCCATAGCCTCCTTGTAAGCAACTCTAGCATTATCCGCATATAAATCCAGGTATTTACCTGTTTCCACATCAATAAACCGCTGTGGCTTAGTTTCAAAATTAAAATTAATCTCAGTTTTATAATCAAGGGTATGAAACAATATAACTTCATGCTTATTATGCTTTAAATGTTGCAAGGATTCAAATAATTTATCAGATTCCGAGCTGATCTGAAACATATCAGAAAACAAAACGACCATTGATCGTTTATGCAATTTTTCAGCAATTTGATGCAAAATAGTATAGGTATCCGTTCCTTTACGCTCTACTGGTTTTTCAATAGCCATATCCAATTGATTTAAAAGCATAGCATGATGACGCTCGCTTCCTTTTTCTGGAGCATAGTAATCATAATAACTATTATACACACTTAAACCTACTGCATCGCGCTGTTTTTTTAACAAATTCATTAAACTCGCAATAGCTAAAGCCGCAAAACCAATTTTATTATAGTTATCTAAATTTTGTTTTTTTACTATTGGATAATGCATTGAAGAGGAGTTATCCAATACAAAATGACATCGTAAATTGGTTTCATCATCGTAGCGTTTTGTATATAGCTTATCAGTTTTAGCATATAGCTTCCAATCAATATGGCGTGTACTCTCTCCTTGGTTATAGACTTTATGTTCCGCAAATTCTGCCGAAAAACCATGAAACGGACTTTTATGCATTCCCGAAATAAAACCTTCAACCACTTGCTTGGCTAAAAAATCCAAATTCCCAAAACCAACACCTTGCTGTACTGCATCTTTTATATTCATCCTTCTAAATTATGAATTATGAATTATGAATTATGAATTTTTGCTGTTTTTTTTAAACCTGAATAAAAAAACACTTAAATTAATACTACACTTGATCATATCTAAAACAATCTACTACATGATCATTTACCATCCCTGTGGCTTGCATATGTGCATAGCATATAGTAGGACCTACAAATTTGAAGCCTCGCTTTTTTAAGTCCTTACTCATGGCCTCAGATATCGGAGTTGTTGCAGGTATTTCTTCCCAAGTTTTCCATGTATTTATTATAGGTTTATAGTTTACAAACGCCCATATATATTTATCAAATGAACCAAATTCATCTACTACTTTTAAAAAAGCTTTGGCATTAGTAACTGCAGCTCTTACCTTTAATTTATTTCGAATAATCCCTGGGTTTTGAAGCAACTCTTGGATTTTTTGATCGTTATAATTTGCCACAATATTTGGATCAAAATTATTAAATGCCAGTCGGTAATTATCACGTTTAGCTAACACAGTTGACCAACTTAATCCCGCCTGAACTCCTTCTAAAATTAAAAACTCAAAAAGTAATTGATCATCATGCAAAGGCACTCCCCATTCGGTATCATGATAGTATTTTTCTTGTTCTCTTTTGCAAGCCCATTGACATCGTGTTTTCATTGTGTTTCGATATATTTATCTAAGGTTTATTAAATATATTAACAATTGCTTACATTACATAAAAAAAGACTCAGCATTCAAAATACTGAGTCTTTTTATAATCCCAAAAAAAGGATTTAAAATTTTAAGCAGGTATTGATTATAATAAAGAATCAATGGCATCTGCATAAACATTCTTTGGAGATACTCCAACCTGACGTCCGACTACTTCTCCGTTTTGAAAAACCAAAACTGTAGGAATATTACGAACTCCATATTTAGCTGCAAATTCTTGATTTGCGTCTACATCTACTTTACCAACTACAGCTTTACCTTCATACTCGCTGCTTATTTCTTCAATGATTGGACCAACCATTCTACAAGGACCACACCATGCCGCCCAAAAGTCTACTAAAACAGGTTTGTCGCTTTTTAAAACTACTTCATCAAAAGTAGCATCTGTGATTTCTAAAGCCATATATTAATTATTAATGGTTATTAAATTTTATTACACAAACTTAGTCAATTATTGTTCGATTACTTACAAAACGTAAATCATATTTATTTATATCCCCATTGTTTAGGTTTATAGATCAATAAGCTTTCAGTAAATTACAGAAATAGTCTCATAGCTCAAAACACAAGATTCAAAACCAAAACCACCACTACTTAATTGGTAATTAATTATAAAACAACACACAAGTTGGTGTTGGCGCTTCTATTTCATCAATAAAAGTTAATTTCCCTGTCTGCTTATCTCTTTTAAATGACACCAAATTGTTTGTTTTTTTATTGGCCACAATTACAAAATCTTCAGTTGGAGAAATCGTAAAATTACGTGGCACCTCTCCTTTACTTGGTTCAATTTCAACTAAAGTCAATTCAGCTGTAACTTCATCAATTTTAAAAATTGCTATTGAATTATTATCCCCCCTATTTGATGAATACAAAAATTTAGCATCACTTGAGATATGAATATCTGCTGCTGTATTTTTCCCTGTAAAACCTTTTGGAAGTGTTGATACCGAAGAAAGCACTTTATATTTATCCTTTTTTAAGTTTTTTACTAACGAGATGGTATTATTTAGCTCATTTAATACATAAAGTAACTCTGGTTTTAATGGATGAAATGCTAAATGACGAGGCCCAGCTCCTTTAGCCATTTCTAAATTTTTACACTTTAGAGGTGTTAAACTTCCTCCTGTATTATCTAATTTTGAAAACCATAAATGATTTGTACCCAAATCTACAGAAATCACTGTATCCGAATTGGGTTTAAACCAAGCCGAATGCGCATGCGGCGCATCTTGCCTATCTGTTTCCCCTTTTCCCTCATGCTTCTCTACTGATAACACCTCTGACAATCTCCCAGAAGCATCTAATTTAAAAAGTTCTGTGTTTCCCCCATTATAGTTTGATATCAACACATGGCTATTTTTAACCGAAACATGACATGGTATTTTATCTGTTTCACTTTTACTCACAGAAACTAAACCTTCAGATGTAATTGAAAAAGATTCTACTTTACCATTACCCCAATTTTTGTCCATATTTGCCGAAACTAAAAACTTCTTATCATCACTCAAAGCTAAATATGAAGGACTATCAGTTTCAGCAACTAAACCTAAAGATTTAAATTTCCCTTGATCATTTAAGGCATATTTGTAAATACCTTTACTATTCTCGTCAAAAGTTAAGGTCCCCACATAAAATTCATGTGATTTACTCTCTTGCGCACTAGCTTGTAAAAAGCCTAATGCTAAAAATGCCCCTAAAAAGGAACGGTATATTTTGTTCATATAAATTTAATTAGCAATTGTATTAAAGAAATTCAAATTAATTTAAATTTCTTTAATACAATTATTATCCCTATTTCCTTAATGGATACAAATAAATAGCTTCCTATAAAACAAAAGTATCCAAGGAACTAATATACTTAATAATTCTAAAACAAAACACATGTTGGGTTTGGCGTCTTTACTTTATCTATAAAGATTAATTTCCCTGTTGTTCTACTCCTTTTGTAGGACACCAAATTATTAGAGTTTTGATTAGCAACTACTATAAATTCTTCATTTGGCGAAAAAGCGAAGTGACGAGGAAAATCTCCTTTTACATTTTCAAACCCAACAAGAGATAACTCTCCAGAATATTGATTTATTTCATATATCACCAATGAATCACTCTCTCCTCTATTTGAAGCATACAAAAATTTACCATCGTTAGAAATAAGAATGTGAGCTGCCACATTATTATTCCCTGATATATTTTTAGGCAAGGTACTTATTGACGAAACTAATTTATACTTCCCCTTATCATTTGTTGTTACAAATGATATAGTATTATCTAATTCATTAATTACATAAATCCAATTTGAATGCTGGGGATGAAAAGCCAAATGACGAGGTCCCGCACCTTCGTTCAGTGTTAATTTTTTTTGCCTTCTTGGTTTTAAAGTAGATGTATTAGGATCTAAATCAGAAAACCACAAATGATTTGTTCCCAAATCCGGTGAAATTATCACATTTGAATCTGGAGAAAACCATGCGGAATGCGAATGTGGAGCTTCTTGTCTATTATTATCACCCTTTCCTTCATGCTGTTCTTTTGATAAAGAATGCGACAGCTTTCCATTGGGACTCAATTTAAACAACTCGGTAGTACCGCCAGAATAATTGGCTACAAGCACATGCGAACCCTTTGCCGAGACAAATCCTGGAGCCTTATCCGTAACTGTTTTGCTTATGGACTTTAATCCTCTTTTTGTTACCAAAAAGGATTCCAAATTACCTGGCCCAAAACTTGGATATAAACTTACCGAAAGTAGGTATTTTTTATTATCATTAAATGTAATATAAGATGGATTTTCTACCCTTCCAACCAAACCCAAAGAAGTAAACTCCCCTTTGCTGTTTAGCCTAAATTTATAGATCCCTTTACTACCAACTTTTCCTTCAAAAGTACCCACAAAAAAATCATAAGATTTTTGCTGAGCAGTTAATTGAAAAGTCAAAATGCATAATGTGATCCATAAAAGACCTTTAACTGATTTTACTGACATAACATAATTATTAAAAATTCCATATCTCTTCATTTAATAATGAAGAGATAAAAAACGTAGGTTACTAATTTGGGGTCGAAAACATTTTAAGAAAACGTTTTCGTAACAATGATAAAAAAAACATCTATTTTGGGAATAGATGCCTTCTATTACATTATTACTATTAAAGTATAATACTATTCATTTACTTTTATCAAGTTAATATCAAAAACGAGGACCGCGCCTCCTGGTATACCTGATCTACCTCTATTGCCATAGGCTAAACTTGATGGTATTATTAACATGCCTTTCCCTCCTTCTTTAAAAAACGGGATCCCTTGTGTCCAACCAGGAATAACACCATCTAAACCGAAAGAAATCCCTTCTTTACTTTCATCAAAAACCCTACCATCAGTAAAATAACCTTTATAGGCTACTGTTACATTTGAAGAAGAATTGGGTTGTTTTCCCTCTCCTGGTTCATCAATTACATAATACAGTCCAGTTTCCGTTTTTTGTGCTGTTATGTTATTTGCCTTAATAAATGCTTGAATTTCTTGCTCATTTTGAGCCGTAAAATCTATTTCCGAATCGTTACAAGATAGTAAACCGACTAAGACGAACATTGTCAATAGAATTTTCATATCAATTTTTGCACTAATTTAGGTATTTTTAATTTTAATGTAACTAATCAAACTTTCAATAAGCCTCATTAGCCTAGTCAATAAAAATAAAAAAACAGATATTTGCATTATAACAATACAACCATGTTAGAACGAATTGCAGAACTAGACACACAACTACTTATTTATTTAAATAATTTAGGATCAAATACTTGGGATCATTTTTGGCTCACCTACACCGAAATGCCTACACATATCCCTTTAATGCTTTTAGTTGGCTTTTTACTTTTCAAAACATTGGGTAAAAAAAAATTTTTTTTAACATTATTATTCATAGGTATCATGGTTACATTGACCGATCAGTTCACAAATTTAGCCAAACATACATTTCAAAGGCCACGCCCTTGTAGAGTTCCTGAACTTGAAGGCGCTATTCGCTCTATTGCCAAATATTGTGGCCGTTTTGGTTACTTTTCTGGGCATTCATCAAATAGTATGGCACTCGCCGTATTTATGGGGCTTTTTTTAAAACCAAAATATCCTAAGTTTTTTATATTTTTAATTATATGGGCATTTGGAATGGGCTACAGCCGAGTTTACATTGGTGTACATTACCCTGGCGACTTGCTAACTGGATATACCGTTGGTACATTAATCGCTCTACTATTCCATGTATTATTTAATAAAGCTGCCACAAAGCTCAAACTAACGGATGCATAATTACACCCGGATTATACATTAAACTCGGATTAAGCATTAAAAAATTAACTCATCGATAAGCTCTTTTCTTAAAACTTCCAAATCATCGTATTCATAATATTTAGACCAGGCATTAGTCAGCAATAGCCTTTTTACCTTTATTATAATTTTCTGAGTTTCTTTTGCTGTTCTATATATTGCTTGCGCTGAAGTATCTCTGGATTTGTGATCATAGGTCACTTCCATTTTTTGATAATCTACTTTTATAAAATATGCCTTTGTAGATTCACTATTCTCATAGAAATCACCCCATTTTGCATAACCTATTCTAGAGCGCCCTTTCGACACATACATTTTATTATCGGCCGCACTTAATACCCAACGACATTTAGCTGCCCTACCCCAGTGATTCGAAAGCCTGTACACTCCTGCTTTAGTATAAAAATAAGAACTGCCCGACTTACTCACATAATGCCAAACAGAAAAAGGTAAATCTTTTGGATTTACCTCTTTAAAAACCGCATAAGTATTACGATAATAATTGTATTTATTATAGTCTTTTGTTTCCAAAAAAGAACTTTTTAAGAAATATCGATCACTTCTTCAATTTGAGGCGCGTATTTTTTAATTGTCATTTCAACACCCGATTTTAATGTCATTTGATTTACATTACAAGCTACACAAGCTCCTTGCAACTCTACACGCACACGCTTACCATCTTCGATATCAACCAAACGAATATCACCTCCATCACTTTTTAAAAAAGGACGAATTTCTTCAAGCGCCTTTTCTACATTCTGTTGTAACTCTGTAGTTGTCATAATTTATTTTTTCACAGCAGCACATCCTGCCATTGTTGTAATTTTAATTGCTTCGGTTGGTGGTAAATCCTTATTCCTTTCTACTACTTGCCTCACCACATTTTTTGTTATTTCATCAAACGAAGAAGCTATAACACTAGCTTCCTGTAAAGCTGCCGGCCTACCAACATCTCCAGCCTCTCTAATACTTTGCACTAAAGGTAACTCTCCCAAAAAAGGAACTTTTAAATCTTCTGCTAAATTTTTAGCTCCATTTTTACCAAATATATGATATTTATTATCTGGCAACTCTTCAGGTGTAAAATACGCCATATTCTCCACTATACCTAAAACAGGCACATTTATACTTTCTTGTTGAAACATAGCCACTCCTTTTTTAGCGTCAGCTAAAGCTACATGTTGAGGTGTACTCACTACAACCGCTCCTGTTATTGGCAAGGATTGCATAATAGACAAATGAATATCTCCTGTTCCTGGAGGCAGATCTAACAACAAAAAGTCTAACTCACCCCAAGCAGCATCAAAAATCATTTGATTTAAAGCCTTTGCGGCCATAGGCCCTCTCCATACTACTGCTTGATCTGGTGATGTAAAAAAACCAATAGAAAGAATTTTTACTCCATAACTTTCAATAGGCTTCATTTTTGAACGCCCATCTACTTTTACCGAAAGTGGCTTTTCATTGACTACATCAAACATTATAGGCGCCGATGGACCATAAATATCTGCATCCAACAACCCTACTTTAAACCCCATTTTACTTAAGGTAACTGCCAAATTTGCTGTTACGGTTGATTTTCCAACTCCTCCTTTACCTGATGCTACTGCAACAATATTTTGAATACCTGGAATTGGCTTTCCTTTTATTTCATTTGTTTTTGGAGCCGCTTCCTTTTGCTGCTCCTGAACAACCGATATATTCACTTTTATTTTCGCCTTAGCATACACTTTTTCATGAATCACCTTCAAGACATCAACTTCAGCTCGTTTTCTTATATGAAGTGCTGGATTTGACAACTGCAAATCAACGACTACTTCATCAGCAAATGTGATCACATTTTTCACCGCACCACTTTCCACCATATTCTTACCCTCACCTGCAACAGTAATGGTTTCTAATGCCTTAAGAATATCTTCTTTTTTTAATTTCATTTACCGCAATCTCTTTTAAAATTCAAAGCTTTAGTTACAAATCTCCAAACATACTTACAGAATACTTATCTGTATTTAATTTAAGTACAAATATAGTTCGATTATACATCAAAAAAAAGATTTATAATGAGCAGTAGCTATATTAAAATCCTAAACATTAATTCTTAAATAACCTAATTTTGAAAAACAGAAAAAGCCCACTACAAAATGTAGTGAGCTATATTTTAATCATACCAATTCCAATTATGCCTCGAAAGGAACTATTGAAACGTAAGATTTATTGTCTTTTTTTCTTGTAAACTTCACAAGACCATCTACTTTTGCATGCAATGTATGATCCTTACCAGCGTAAACATTTTCACCTGGTCTGTGCGCAGTTCCTCTTTGACGAACGATAATGTTCCCTGCAATTGCAGCTTGACCTCCAAAGATCTTAACACCTAATCGTTTCGATTCTGATTCTCTACCGTTTTTCGAACTACCTACCCCTTTTTTATGAGCCATCTTATTTCGATTTATTTTTTTGCCTTATCGCAAAAAAGGATTAAACTTTAGAGTGGAATTACTTCCCTCCGTCTAACTTATCTTGTAATACTTTCAACTCATCCCAGTTACCATCAGCAGCTAACTGTGCTTGCTGTGGCCATGTTCCTGGCTCTAAATGAGCTAAACGAGAACTTGCTGCAACTAAAATTTCTTTAATGTTAGCTGGCTCAGCTTTTGCTAATTTTGCAAAAGTTTCAATACCTGCATTTGTTAAAGCTTCAGCTGCTTTTGGTCCAATACCCTCAATTTTTTTAAGGTCATCTCCCTTAGCTGCTTTTTTTGGTGCCGCTTTTTTGGCTACTGGTTTTGCTGCTGCTTTTTTAGCTGGCTTTGCTCCAGTTGACACAATGCTTTCAATTACAATTTCTGTAAGTGATTGTCTGTGTCCATTCTTTTTTCTGTAACCTTTACGTCTTTTTTTCTTAAAAACGATTACTTTATCACCTTTAAGGTGTCTAGAGATTTTTGCTCCTACTTGAGCTCCCTCTATAGCTGGGGCGCCAACTGTTATTTGATCTCCATCAGCAGTAAGTAATACATTATCAAATGTAATAACATCACCTTCATTACCTGCTAAACGATGAACAAATACTTTTTGGTCTTTTGCAACTTTAAATTGCTGCCCTGCTATCTCTACAATTGCGTACATAGCGTTAAGTATTAATATTTTATTTTTCCAATAACGGTTTGCAAAGATACAAACAATCTACTAACCCACAATAGCTTTCATTAAAAAACATAAAAAAAGAAGCCTTGTATTTTTATAAAACAAGGCTTCCACTTAGTTGTAACTTTATTTATCTCAATTAGACTTCTTTAGTTAAATAACTTTATAAAGTTAATATTAAGCCTACAGTAAATATTAAGTAACAACCGAATTATATTTTTTTATTTTATTTATCTTCAAACACTTCCCAAACCAATACTAGCTTTAGGGCGATGTATATTCCAACTCTGCTTAAATAATTGCATATATGCTAACGTTAACACCATTGTTGTTGCCACACCCATTACAAAAACCACAAACACTACTAAACCTTCAGATGTATTGTAATGAGTACTCCAATTACCCAACATTGTTGAAATATAACTTGGCTCAATTAAACTACCATATAGCGTGAAAAAAATTGTAAATATCACCGTGGCATTTAATCCAGTTAAAAAAGTAGCCACAAAACCCTTCTCATATTTAAACAACTTCCCTTTATCTTTCTTATACATCTTAATGGCCATAAACATTCCATAGGCCATTATGACACCATTAAACAAACTAAAAATAGGATTAGTATGCAATCCAAATGAAGCAAAAATCAAAAAGACCAAAATAAGCACTACTGCAATACCAATACCAAATACTATGGGAAGTTTAGACTTATTCATAATTTTGTTTTATTTCCAACAAGAGCAAAACAAAAGTCACCTTTACTGGATCATTAATATTTAAATTTACAAAAACAAACAATATTAAATAGAAAAAAATCTGTTAAAATTCTAAAAAACAACATTTTATTCTTCCTCCCAACGAATAGTCTCCATCAAATAACGCATATCGCGCTGCAAGTATTTTGCCGCAGGATAAAGAGAATCGTAATTTGGCTTAACATTAAAATAGATAGAACCCAACAAAAAATGCCGCACACTGTCTGTTACATAAAATTGCGATTGAGAAGCAGCATTACCTAAAACATCATAAAACATTCCATACACTTTATGCTCTTTATCCATATATTCTTTAGGAATAATTTCATCCGCCTTCACCACATGCTCTTGTGTTAAATTTTGAGCATCCATCAATAATTTACGCAAATCATTATTTACCACTCTATACGTTAAATACATTGAAGCATTTAATTTTGGATAATCAATTATATAACCACATTTATGTTTTTTCATTACTTTTTTTAGTAACGCATATTTATTTTTCTGAAAACTAAAACCACACAAAGATTTACTTTTTTCATAAACTGGCTCATCATACTCCAACCCTAACATTGCTTTAGGCTTTGGCAACACCTCATCTTTACAACCAAAAAAACCAAATAACAACAATGCTAATATTCCTAAAATTTTATTCTTAAAACTAACAGCAAATACCTTAATCATTAATAAAGACTCTATTTAAATTTATTGAATTTCACATTAATTAAAATGGCAAATCATCTTCATCGACCACATTATCTGAAGCCACATTAGCTTCATTAGCCAAAGGAACGTCTGAAGAAACATTTATCACTCCTGTCATTGAATTTGATTGAACAACAGACTTTTGTACTGATCCTATATTTGACATATTTTGATTTTCAGTTTTTGGACTTAAAAAGGTAAAATCCACACATTGAATTTCAGTACTATAACGATCTTTCCCTTCCGCATCTTGCCATTTCCTAGTTTTCAACCTTCCTTCTATATATACTTTATCTCCTTTTTTTAAATACTTCTCACAAATTTCTGCAGCCTTATTACGCACCACAATATTATGCCATTCAGTATTACTCACACGCTCACCTGTACTCTTGTTAACATAATCCTCATTCGTAGCCAAAGGAAAACGACCTATAACTCCACCACCTTCAAAATACATCATTTTAACATCATCACCCGTATGTCCTATTAGCATTACCTTATTTAAAGTTCCAGCCATAATAAAAATTATTACCTAAAGATCCATAAAACAATTTCAAGATCTTTTTTTTAATTAAAAAAATCAATGAGAGTAAAATTACAAAAACAAGATTAGCCTAAAAAACATAAGCTTTTAAAAAATTAGAAATAAGCACCGACACAGGATAAACTTCCACTTGATCAAACATTACTTTTTCAAAACCACCCACACTAGGCAACTTATCCAACTCCACCTCATAAAAACTAGCAAATAAATGCTGATGCGATAACTTATGCGCCTTATCATTCCGTTGTACCAAGCGAACAGCCCCCAACTCCTTACACAAAAGTTCCTCTCCTTTTTTTTTTACCTCATCCAATCTCAACTCCTTGTCAGAAACTACTAAAGGAAATTGATACAAACCTTGCCATATATCTTTAGCCCCACGTTTATGCAACCACACCTCTTTTTTGTCCTTTATTATATAATAGGTAAAATACCTGCTTTTAATTTTCGTCTTTTTTAATTTTATAGGTAATTCCATTACCAATTGCTCCTTGTAAGAATAACAATTTTGCTGAAAAGGACACTGGACACATTTTGGCTTTTTGGGCGTACAATACAAAGCTCCAAATTCCATAATAGCCTGATTATGGGTTGATGCTTCTTCTACATTTAATAATGAATCAGCTATTTTTTTAAATTCCTTTTCTCCTTCACTACTATTAATAGGAATAAAAACACCAAAAATTCGCGCCAATACACGATATACATTACCATCAACAACTGCCACTGGCTCATTTGACGCAAAAGATGCCACCGCACTTGCCGTATACACCCCAACTCCTTTCAACTTTATTAACTCCTTGTAAGTTTTTGGAAACTTCCCATTATAATCATTCACAACCATTTTTGCTGCTGCGTGTAAATTTCTTGCCCTTGAATAATACCCCAAACCTTGCCAAAGCTTAAGTATTTCATCTTCTGATGCCGCTGCTAAATCAAAAACCGTTGGAAAAACTTCAATAAATTTCAAAAAATAAGGCAAACCTTGCACCACTCGAGTTTGCTGAAGTATAATTTCACTAAGCCATATATAATAAGGGTTATCAGAATTTCGCCAAGGCAAGTCCCTTTTGTTTTCTAAATACCAGAATGACAATATTTTATAAAAATTACTAGGCCACATACTTTTTTTACAAACATAATCGTTTATATAACATAAAATAATCGTTAACTGTTGATATTTTGAGTTTTAAATTCATATATTTGCAGGCAAATTAACCCCAAAAAAATAATTACATTATGACAAAAGCAGATATTGTTGCAAACATTACAGAAAAGTTAGGAATGGAAAAGACTGATGTTCAAGCTATCGTTGAAACATTTATGTCTGAAGTAAAAACATCATTAGAAAGTGGAGATAATGTTTACCTTAGAGGTTTTGGTAGCTTTATTATCAAAACAAGAGCTGAAAAAACTGGAAGAAACATTTCTAAAAACACAACTATAAAAATACCAGCTCACAACATCCCAGCATTTAAACCAGCAAAGGTTTTTATCGAAGGTGTTAAAACTAATGTTGAAGTACAATAGTAAATAACCAATAAATAATTTAATATATGCCAAGCGGTAAAAAACGTAAAAGACATAAGGTAGCAACTCACAAACGTAAAAAGCGTAGAAGAGCTAACCGTCACAAGAAAAAGTAGTCTAGTACTACTTTTTCTTTTTTTAAAAAAGAACAGTTCATTGAAATAGAACACATGCACACATGTGTTTAATAGAAAATACAAGTAATGCATAAACTATTTTCATACACTGAATATAGTTTATGTATTATAGCTATTTCCTGTGATTAAATTTGTAACAACCGCGTTGTACATACAAAAAAAATAACAACGCATAAACCTAATAAAATGAATAAAGAATTAATTATTAGGTCGGGTTCATCTACAGATTTTGCCTTACTAAAGGATGGAAAACTAATTGAACTTCATAAAGAGGAAGACAACAGTAATTTTTCGGTTGGCGATATTTTTATTGCCAAAATAAGAAAACCTGTTGCTGGGCTAAATGCAGCTTTTGTAAATGTTGGGTATGAAAAAGATGCCTTTTTACATTATCATGATTTAGGACCCCAGATTAACTCTTTAATAAAGTTTGTAAAACGTGTAAGCACAGGTAAACTAAAAGATTATTCTCTTGAGAATTTTCAAACTGAAAAAGACATTGAAAAAAGCGGTGTAATTACCGATGTTTTCAAAGCAAATCAGTCTGTATTAGTACAAATAGTAAAAGAACCAATATCCACAAAAGGCCCTCGTCTTAGCTCCGAAATTTCGATAGCAGGACGTTATATTGTTTTAGTTCCTTTTTCTAATCGAGTATCCGTATCTCAAAAGATTACGAGTAACGAAGAAAAAGATCGCCTAAAACGATTGGTAAAAAGTATTAAGCCTAAAGGATTTGGTGTAATTATTCGTACTGTTGCAGAAGGCAAAAAAGTAGCAGAACTAGACAAAGATTTAGAAAACTTAGTGGAACGCTGGAAAAGCATGTGTAGCAAATTACACAGAGCCGAGCATCCTTCAAAAGTTTTAGGCGAAATGAATAGAGCTTCCTCTATTTTACGCGATGTTTTTAATGATACCTTTACAGGAATCCATGTAGATGAAGAGGAATTATACAACCAGGTAACTGATTACCTAACTGAAATTGCCCCGAAAAAAACATCGATTGTTAAACACTACAAAAGCAAAGAGCCTATTTTTGAGCGATATGGTATTGAACGCCAAATCAAAACAAGTTTTGGACAATCTGTCTCCATGAGCAAAGGCGCATACCTTGTAATTGAACACACTGAAGCACTTCATGTTATAGATGTAAATAGTGGAAATCGTTCAAACAAAGCCCGAAATCAAGAAGACACAGCGCTTGAAGTAAATCTAATTAGCGCAAAAGAAATTGCTCGTCAACTAAGGCTTCGCGATATGGGAGGAATTATTGTAGTTGATTTTATAGATATGGGAAAATCTGAAAATCGACGTAAATTATTTGAATGCCTCCGAGACGAAATGCTTGATGACAAAGCAAAACACAAAATTTTACCTCCAAGTAAATTTGGACTGGTACAAATAACGCGACAGCGTGTTCGACCCGAAACAAACATTAAAACTCGTGAAAAAAACCCTAACGGTACCGGAAGCGAAGTAGAAGCACCAATTGTATTGGTCAATAAAATTGAGGTTGAACTTAAGAAACTCATTAACAACAACAAAAATAAAAGTATCAGCATTACTGCTCATCCTTTTATTGCAGCCTTTTTAACTAAAGGATTTCCATCCATCCGTGCTAAATGGTCACTAAACCACAAGCAATGGATTAAGATCTCGCCAAGAGACGCTTACACGTATTTAGAATACCATTTTCATAATGAAAAAGGGAAAACTATAAAATAACAAAAAGCCGCTTAAACTTAGTTTTAGGCGGCTTTTTTTGCTTAAAACTGCCTCCTTTTATTTTTTTTCAAAAATATACATCAGCGCATATTGTAATAAAATTATTGTTTTACCATCAACAATTCCTCCTTTAGCAATCATATCATAAGCCTCCATAAAATCCAATTCTAATACCTCAATATTTTCTTGCTCCTCCATTAACCCACCACCTTCAGTTAATTTCATATCTTCGGTATACTCGGCTACAAAATAGGACACTTTTTCCATTACAGCTCCTGGCGTCATGTAAGCCTCAAATAAAAAATCTACTTTATCAATTTTATAGCCTGTTTCTTCCAAAGCTTCTTTTTTAGCACAAGTTTCAGGATCTAAACCATCCAAAAGCCCTGCACAAACCTCAATCAACATTCCGTTTTTCTCGCCTTCATTAATATATATAGGCAAACGAAATTGCCGAGTTAAAATCACCTTACGCTTTTCTATATTATACAAAAGAATAGCCGCTCCGCTTCCTTTATCATATACTTCTCTTACCTGCTCTTCTGCAGTACCATCTTCTTTTTTATAATCAATAGTTACTTTGTGAAGTAGATAATAATCATCAGACAATGTTTCTTTTGATTTTATAATTATTTCTGGTTCTTTTTCCATGCCGTAAAATTATACTATCAAATATAGGTCAATCAAAAAAGGCTGTCTAAAAAATTAGACAGCCTTTTAAAATTAATTAAGTATTATATATATTAATACCTATAATATTCTGGCTTAAATGGCCCTTCAACAGTCACTCCAATATATTCGGCTTGATCTGGTCTTAGTTCCTCCAATTCAACACCTAAACGATTCAAATGCAAACGTGCCACCTTTTCATCCAAATGCTTTGGCAACATATACACTTCATTTTTATAAGCAGCTGAATTATTCCATAATTCCAATTGTGCTAAGGTTTGATTTGTAAATGAATTACTCATTACAAAACTTGGATGACCAGTCGCACAACCTAAATTTACCAAACGACCTTCAGCTAACACAATAATATCTTTCCCATCAATAGTATATTTGTCTACCTGTGGCTTTATCTCATCTTTTGTACTACCATAAGCTCCATTTAACCAAGCCATATCAATTTCATTATCAAAATGACCGATATTACACACTATCGTTTTATCTTTCATAGCACGGAAATGCTTTTCTAAAATGATATCCTTATTTCCAGTTGTAGTTATAACTATATCTGCATTTGGAATAATAGTTTCCATTTTTTTAACCTCATATCCATCCATAGCTGCCTGTAATGCACAAATAGGATCTATTTCGGTTACAGTAACAATGGCTCCTGCCCCACTAAATGACGCCGCTGTACCTTTACCTACATCACCATAACCAGCAACAACTACACGCTTACCAGCTAACATAATATCTGTAGCTCTACGAATAGCATCCACTGCACTTTCACGACACCCGTATTTATTATCAAATTTTGATTTTGTCACCGAGTCATTTACATTAATAGCTGGCATTGGTAACGTACCATTTTTTACACGCTCATATAAACGATGTACCCCTGTGGTAGTTTCTTCTGAAAGTCCTTTGATATCACTAACCAGCTCAGGATAACGATCCAAAACCATGTTTGTTAAATCACCACCATCATCCAAAATCATATTTAATGGTTTTTTATCTTCTCCAAAAAATAATGTTTGCTCAATACACCAATCAAATTCCTCTTCATTCATTCCTTTCCAAGCATACACAGGAATTCCTGCAGCAGCAATAGCAGCAGCAGCTTGATCTTGAGTTGAAAATATATTACAACTACTCCAAGTAACTTCTGCTCCTAATGCTATCAAAGTTTCAATAAGTACTGCTGTTTGAATGGTCATATGTAAACAACCAGCAATACGTGCTCCTTTTAAAGGCTGCTCGTTTTTATACTCTTCACGCAAGGACATTAATCCTGGCATTTCGGCTTCTGCCAATTCAATTTCTTTACGCCCCCATTCCGCTAACGAAATATCTTTTACTTTATAGGCTACATAAGGTGTTGCGGTAGTACTCATAGATTTTTATTTTTCTTAGTCGTCTAACTATTTTTGACTTACTTTGTATTCTCAAAATTCATGCCCACTTTTTAAAGTTTCTTTTATATTTTAAGAAGTGCAAAGTTACAAAATACAGACCAAAATAGCTTATACTCATGCCACTTTACAAAAGCATTGCCGTAGATAACGAAACACATATCCTTATTTGGAAAATTACTGAGTCCGAAAATGAATTAGCTTCAGGGATTTCATTAGCTAAAAAGTCAACAAAAAGGATACAAAGCATGAAATCTGAAATGCATCGTAAAGCTTATTTAAGTGTTCGACATTTACTTGCTATTGCCCAATACACAGACAAGGATCTTACCTATAATGAAGCAGGAAAACCTAAATTAAGTGACGGTGTATGTATTTCAATCACACATTCACATCAATTTTCAGCAATTATTTTAAGCGCAAAACCTGTAGGCATTGACATTGAAAAGCAACGCGATAAAATTAAAAACATAGCAAATAAATTTATTTCAAATAAAGAAAATGAATGGCTTTGCAAGCACCAAAGTCATTTAAAATTATTAACCACTATTTGGGGTGCCAAAGAATCTATTTACAAACTTTATGGACAGCCCGGGCTTAGCTTTAAGCAACATATTGAAATAGCACCATTTACAGTTAACGAGAATTTCACCAGAGCTAGTGTTCATTTTAAAGATGAAATTGAGTTTTTTGATGTTTTTTACCTAGATTTTGAGGAGTTTACCTGCGTATATACATTCTAAAGCATATGAATTCATTTTTTTTGTTACGATTACTTATATTGCAGTCATTAACCAACTTCCTCAGGCTGACTGCTTAGGGATATTTAAATAATACCATTGTAATTTCTGAGTAAACTCAGAAGAATTAAACACAAACTATAGTGCAAATTACAGAAACTGACATTAAACAAATAAAAGAAAAGGGATTAACTGTTGAACATGTTGCTCAACAAATTAACATTTTCAAAAACGAGATTCCATTTGTAACTCTTAGAGAAGCTGCAAGATTAAATAAAGGTATTACCAGTTTTGATACAGGTGAATTACTGGAGCTTTCTAAAATTTATGAAAGACAAATAGCAAAACTACATGTAGTAAAATTTGTACCAGCTTCAGGTGCTGCTACTCGTATGTTTAAAGAATTATTTAAGTTTTTAGATAATTATGATTTTACTAAAGAAAGTATCAACTCTTACTTAAATTACGAAAAGGCTACAGCTATTCGTTTATTTTTAATTGGTTTAGAAAAACTTCCTTTTTATCATATTGTTTTTGAAGCTACCAAAAAAAAGCACCCTCGTTTTAACGATTACTCGGAAGGCGAGCAGCTATATGCTTTTGTAAAAACTATGCTAAAAAATGGTAGTGGTTTAAATTATGGCAGCTACCCAAAAGGCCTACTGCCTTTTCATAAATATAAAAACACCATTACTACTGCTTTTGGCGAACACCTACACGAAGCTGCTAGTTACACGGCTATAAATGGAAAAGCATCTTTACACTTTACCGTATCCAAAGAGCATCTTTTGGGTTTTAAGAATGAGTTTGAACGTGTTCGTAAAATAGTTGAACAAGAAACAAAAACTACTTTTGAAATCTCGTACTCTACTCAAAAAGAATTTACTGACACAGTAGCCGTTGACATGGATAACAATCCATTTAGGCTAGTTGATGGCTCCATTTTATTTAGACCAGGAGGCCACGGCGCACTAATTGAAAACCTTAACGACATTGATGCGGATCTTGTTTTTATAAAAAATATAGACAATGTTGTTGTACGTAAATACCAAGATGAATTATCTATTTATAAAAAGGCATTAGCTGGAAAACTTTTAGCCATACAAAATAAAGTTTTTTCAATATTAGAAACTGTTGAAAAAGAAATTCCTGATGAAGATGAACTAGCTCAAATTAGTACTTTTATAACTAATGAGCTAAATATTGATATGCCTATTGATTTTGAAAAGTTTTCGGAAAAATATAAGCAAGAATATTTATTAGAAGTATTAAACAGACCTATTAGAGTTGGCGGAATGGTATTAAATGAAGGAGAACCTGGTGGTGGTCCTTTTTGGATTAAAAATAATCGAGGTCGATCTGAATTACAAATCATTGAAAGCGCGCAAATAGATAAAAAGGATTCTCGCCAAAATAGAATTATGCGTCAAGCTACTCACTTTAACCCTGTGGATTTGGTTTGCGGTATGAAAAACTACAAAGGTGAAAAATTTAATTTACTAGATTATGTTGATCCTAAAGCGGGCTTTATTACTGTTAAATCAATTAATGGGCAACAAGTAAAAGCGCTTGAATTACCTGGTTTGTGGAATGGAGCTATGTCTAAATGGATTAGTATTTTTGTCGAAGTTCCTTTAACCACATTTAACCCTGTAAAAACCGTAAATGATTTATTAAAATCTGCCCATCAGGTAAAAATGTTTTAAATAATGGTCCTAGACTGAAGGTTTTATTGTTAATTCGGAATAATAATTATATTCTTTTACATGCTATTTGTAAGCCTTCCTACGTTTTAACTACGAAATAATGTAGCTTTGACGTTTATGCGAGGACTTTTTTTGCTGTTATTCATAGGAGTTTTTAGTGCGGGGTACAGCCAAGTATCAACAGGCTTACTACAAAAACGCTTTCTAAAAGCTAAGGATTCTATACAATTAGACTCATTAAGTATTCAAAAGTTTGGATTCAAATTAACCAACAACAACTTAAAACCAATTGACACTTCTCTTTATAAAGTAGACTTTGCAAAAGCAAAACTCTATTTAAAAAACAAAGAAGGTATTAGCGATTCTATTCAAGTTACCTATTTCAGGTATCCCGATTTCATAACAAAAAAATATCAAAGTTTAGACCCAACACTTATTATTCCAAAAAACACGGTAGCTCAAAAATTATATCAACTTACACAAACTAACTACAAAAGTTCATTTGAACTATTTAACGGCTTAACCACAAACGGAAGTATTTCAAGAGGTATTACTGTTGGAAATAATCAAAACTCTGTATTTAATTCCGAATTGGATTTACAAATTTCGGGACAATTAAGCGAAGGGATTACATTAAAAGCTTCATTACAAGATTCCAATATCCCAATACAAGAAGGTGGGTACTCACAAAGTATTGATGAATTTGATCAAATTTTTATTGAATTAACTGGCAAAAAATGGGGCATTAGAGCTGGTGATATTCAACTTTCTAATACAAAAAGTGTTTTTGCTACTTTTACTAAAAAACTACAAGGCCTATCTGTAAATGCTACATTTAATGGAGCCAACACTGAAACTACCACTTATTTATCTGGTGCCCTAGTACGCGGTCAATACAACCGTAGTAACATTGATGGGCAAGAAGGTAATCAAGGTCCTTACAAACTAATTGGACAAGATGGCGAATTATTTGTATTGATTGTTTCGGGTAGTGAACGCGTATATGTAAATGGCCTTTTACTTAAACGTGGAGAAAACAACGACTATGTAATTGATTACAATGCTGGAGAACTTCGATTTAACCCTACCTATCCCATAACTACCGATATGCGTATCATAGTAGAATACCAAACATCACAACGAAATTATGCGCGTATTTTTGGTTTAGGAGGTGTAAAACTTAGATCTAACAAATTAAATTTAGAAGCTTTTATATATTCTGAAAACGATTTAAAAAATCAAACTTTACAACAAGACCTAAATAATGAACAGAAACAAATTCTATCCGAAGCTGGTGACGACGAAAATTTAATGACAGCTCCCTCTGCAATACCCGATACTTTTGGAGAAAACAAAATAGTCTATCGAAATATTGGTACAGAAACAGCTCCGATTTATGAATTTGTAAATGATATAAATACTTTAAGCCCCCCCACTGAACAACTTTTTCAAGTACGTTTTTCAAGAGTAGCCCAGGGCTCGGGGGATTACAAGTTAATTAATACCGCTGTAGCTAATCGTATTTTTGAATTTATACCGCCTGTTAATGGAGTTTCGAAAGGAGATTTTGCACCTGTAACCCAATTACAAGCGCCTAACAAATTACAAGTGGGAGTACTTATGGGAAGTTTTACACCAAATAAAAAAACGGCTTTGGATTTTGAATTAGCGGCGAGTTCAAATGATCTCAACTTATTTTCGTCAATAAATGATAAAAACAATAATGGTGGCGCGGCTCGATTTAAAATAACACAACGCTTGTTTGGGAAAGATTCCATTGGGTGGAATGCCAACACGGTAACTAGCTTAGATTGGGTACAAAAAAATTATCGAAGTATTGAACGCTTGTATAATATTGAATTTAATAGGGATTGGAATTTAATTCCAGGCATTAACAACCAACTATTAACCAATGCAGGCCTACATTTTTTCAACTCCAAAAGTGGCTACTTTAATTACGATTTTCAGTATTTAGATTTTGGCGAACAATACACTGGAAACAGACACCTGATTGATACACAATTATATTACAAAAATTGGCAACTTACTCATCACTTTAGCACATTAAATAGCTCAAGCATTGATTTAAAAAGTACTTTTTTACGAAGTTATACAGGTATTAATTACAGTAAACAAAAATTTTGGAGTGGTGGTAAATGGGGAATTGAAAACAACCAAGAATCCAACAAAATAACCCAACAACTTACCAATCAAAGTCAACGTTACCAATCCTATGAGATTTATAGCGGTGTAGGTGATAGTACTAAAGTTTTTGCTAAGATTGGTTATCGTTATCGCGTAAATGATAGCATTCAAAATAGGCAATTGCAACGTGTTAGCACTGCAAATACCGCCTATTTGAACTCACAACTGATTAGTAATCCTAAAACAAGATTATCCCTTTTTGTAAACTATCGGGTACAAAATGATCGCAGAGAAACAAAAAAAGATAAAAATTTAAATTCACGCTTACTTTACCGCCAAAAATTATGGGATAATAAAGTTTTATGGAGCACAACAATTGAAACACAAAGTGGCACCTTACCACGTCAGGATTTCACTTACGTAGAGGTAGAACCTGGCAGAGGTTTATATACGTGGAATGATTATAATAATGATGGCATTCAAGACTTACTTGAATTTGAATTAAGCCCTTTTCCTGATCAAGCTACTTTTATACGCATCCTTTTACCAAGACAGATATTCCTCAAAACTTATCAAAACAAACTTAGTCAACAGCTTACCTTAAACTTTACTAATTGGAAAAAATCCAAACAACCATGGAAACACTTTGTTTCTCATTTTTACAATCAAACTTCTCTAGTCATTGATCGTAGCGTTTTACGCGAAGGCAATGATCTTAATTTTAATATTTTTAAAAATAGCGCTGATGATTTAGGAGTAAATGCCAACATACGAAACTCTTTATTTTTTAATAGAGGTAAACAATACTACACAAGTAATTACACCTTTTTAAATACTACAGCAAATAATGTACTCATTACTGGAAGTCAATCTAATGAAACCACATCACATAGCTTTAACTTTTCGCACAAAATAAAAGAAAGTTGGTTAATAGATTCCCAATTTGTTTTAAACAATCAAAAAAGTGATGTGGAAAATACTCCCGACAGAAATTTCACCATACAAGGAAATGAATTTACCCCTAAACTATCCTATTTATTTTCGGGTCAATCAAGTGTTTCTGTTTCCTATGCTTTTTTAAATAAAGAGAACACCTCAACTGGAGCAGAAAAATTAAATCAACAAAAATTAACTGCCGCTTTTCGTTTAGGAAATCAACAAAATGCCACTATTACAGGGGCCTTTGATTGGTTTGAAAACGAATTTGAAGGCAACTCCTTTTCACCTGTAGCCTATCAATTATTAAATGGTTTACAACCTGGCACTAATTTTACTTGGAATCTTTTAGCTCAAAAAAAAATCACCAAGTTTTTAGAAGTAAACCTCAATTATAGTGGTCGAAAAACGAAAATTTCTAAAGCAATTCATAGTGGCAATGTTCAATTGAGAGCGTTTTTTTAGTATTGATAATAATTCTAATAAATAATCCTCAAGGAAAGCTCACGAGGCATTTAATTTAATAGTATTTTTTCGATAAAAATCTTAGGTTTTCAATCTTTTTTATTCATACGAGATAAGCCATGAGGTATTAAATCTCAAAATAAATAAAATTTTAAATCTATCTTTTCTTAAAATTCTCTTTTCCTATATTTACCCTTAAAACTTTTATATTAATATTAACATGAAACAAAAAATTAAAATTACAATTACAAGTCTTTTATCCTTACTTATTCTCTCTTGTGAAAAAGACATAAGCAACAAGGAACTTTCAAAAAGCGTTCAACCAATTACAACAAACGACTGGTTTGTTACCTTAAATTATGGAGAATTAAGCACACTAAATTTAGTTCCTGGAGATGAAATTAAAATTGGTTTAGATGATTTATTATGTACTAATTGTAATGATTGGACCTCAAGTACTGTTAACATCTACTTATATGAATTAAGAACACAAAAAAATGCAAAAGTTATAGCCAAAAATATAGCTGCTGATACAAATCAAATTTACAAATGGACAATTCCTTCTGATATATTTAATGGGAGATACCAAATAAAAGTTACTAATCCAGTTAACGAAATAGCCTATCAATCTTTTAGTGAAAGTACTATTAATATTTCTAATGCTATAAATGTTGTTAATATTTCTAATGTTGTTAATATTTCTAAACCTCTCCCTTTTAATGAATCTATGGGGGCAACGACTATAAATAATAACAAATCTTACATATTTGTCAAAGGAGACGATGGAAACTTATGGCGCAAATGGAAAGATGGATCTAAATGGTCTTGGTCTAATCAAGGTAAACCTAGTAATGGTTTATCTCTATCGATGGGAACTATAACTGTTGATGGAAATAGACCTTATGTATTTGCTAAAGGTATTGATGGGAATTTATGGTCAAACTCATGGTCAGGGTCTAGATGGTCTTGGTCTAATCAAGGAAAACCAAGAACAAATATCTCACAATCTATGGGAGCCATTACTGTAGATGGTAGTAGGCCTTATGTATTTGTGAAAGGAACGGACGGTAACCTTTGGAATAATTGGTGGTCTGGCTCTAAATGGTCTTGGTCTAACCAAGGAAAACCAAGAACAAATATCTCACAATCTATGGGAGCCATTACTGTAGATGGTAGTAGACCTTATGTATTTTTGAAAGGAACGGACGGGAATTTATGGTTAAACTGGTGGTCCGGATCTAAATGGTCTTGGGCTAATCAAGGAAAACCAAGAACGAACATCTCGCAATCTATGGGAGCCATTACAGTAGATGGTAGTAGACCTTATGTATTTGTTAAGGGCAGCGACGGGAATTTATGGGTTAATTCTTGGTCAGGGTCTAGATGGTCTTGGGCTAATCAAGGAAAACCAAGAACGAATATCTCACAATCTATGGGAGCCATTACAGTAGACGGAAGTAGACCTTATGTGTTTGTAAAAGGAACCGATGGTAACTTATGGCTAAATTGGTGGTCTGGATCTAGATGGTCATGGTCTAACCAAGGAAAGCCCGGAACGAATATCACTATATCTAAAGCTATGGGAAGTATAACCGTTGATAAAGGTAGACCTTACGTATTTGTTAAGGGCAGTGATGGTAATTTGTGGGTTAATTCTTGGTCAGGGTCTAAATGGTCTTGGTCAAAAATTTAGATATCAAATATATAAAGCTCTCTAAAAAAGATAACTTTTATATAAATAGTATGTATGTAGACGGGTTCAGCTTTTAAAGTTGAACCCGTTTAATATAGTAAGAACTAATTAAGAATAAACTTAATATTACAAATCCTATCAGTCTATTTATTAATTATTTACACAAAAAAATAAATACACTTATTTTTTCAGGACATCACTATAGAAAGCTCTTTTTATTGATATATTCACAAATGCTTAAAATAACACGCAAATCCTAAGAAAAAAGTATCTTTGCATCGAATTAAGATTAAAGTTCAAAATATCATAAAATGAAATTAAATATAGCACTACTTGCCGGAGACGGTATTGGACCCGAAGTAATTGATCAAGCAGTAAAAGTTTGTGATGCTGTGGCCGTAAAGTTTAACCATGAAATTAATTGGACTCCTGCCTTAACAGGAGCTGCAGCTATTGATGCTGTAGGTGAGCCTTACCCAGACGAAACTCACGATATTTGTGTTGCTGCTGATGCGGTTCTTTTTGGTGCTATTGGACATCCTCGTTTTGACAATGACCCTTCTGCTAAAGTGCGCCCAGAACAAGGTTTACTTAAAATGCGTAAAAAATTAGGTTTATTTGCTAACGTACGCCCTACATTTACTTTCCCTTCTTTAATTGATAAATCTCCCTTAAAAGAAGAACGAATTAAGGGTACTGACTTAGTGTTTTTACGTGAATTAACTGGCGGTATTTATTTTGGTGAAAAAGGAAGAAAAGATGGAGGCGAAACTGCTTTTGACAACTGTGTATACACCCGAGCTGAAGTACAGCGTTTAGCTAAAAAAGGTTTTGAATTAGCTATGACGCGTACTAAAAAACTATGTTGCGTTGACAAAGCCAACGTCCTTGAAACTTCAAGACTTTGGAGAGAAACGGTACAAGCTATGGAGAAAGATTATCCTGAAGTAGAGGTATCTTACGAATTTGTTGATGCAGTGGCTATGCGTTTAGTACAATGGCCAAATAGTTATGATGTTTTAATTACTGAAAACTTATTTGGAGACATTTTAACAGATGAAGCTTCTGTAATTTCTGGATCTATGGGATTAATGCCTTCTGCTTCTGTAGGAGAAAAAACATCTTTATACGAGCCAATACACGGTTCATACCCACAAGCTGCCGGAAAAGATATTGCAAACCCATTAGCTACTGTACTATCAGCTGCCATGATGTTTGAAGATGCTTTTGGTTTAAAAGAAGAAGCAGAAGCTATTAGAAATGTAGTAAACAAATCCCTAGCTGAAGCTGTAGTTACTGAGGATTTAGCTGCTGGAGGAAAAGCTTATAAAACAAGTGAAATTGGAGATTGGTTAGCTAAAAACATCTAATTACAACTTCAATAGCAATAATACAAGGTCACTTTCTGCAACGAGAGTGGCCTTTTTTAGTATTTTTGACAAAGTCTTTTAAAATTTATGCCCATATAAAGTGAGCATTTGATTACTCTGTTTTTATGAAAACCATTTTAACTCTTATTTCTTTATTCTCAATAGTACTTTTCGGTTGTAATAAATCTCAAAAAACACCCCTTGCTTCTTCGAACATAACCTTGGATAGTTTACAATTAAAAAATAGTCGCATAAAGATTCAAACTTCGATTAATCAAATTCCGAAAATACTAAAGGAGGACTCTAATTTTGAAGCTTTATCAAAAAATATTGATACTTTAAACACCGTTTCATTTGCTAAAATGGAAGCAACGCTTATATCAATTAATGAAAATATAGAAGAACTTATAGAAACATTACCTGGAACTTATAAAAACAGAAGTATTTTAAGTAGACTTAATGAAATGTATACCTATTCTAAAGACGCTGCTTTTAGGATTACAAAACAAAAAAAAGACACTACTTTAATAGGAAATAAAGTATCCAAAATTATTATCGGCTACAATCACTTACTTACACAAATTGACGAAACCACTTTTAAACTCCCTGAAGATTTTAAAAAAGAATTAGAACGCGAAAAAGAAATTAAAAAAGACACTATTGCTGTAGAGCCTTTGTTTTAAAAATGATAATTTAAGCTAGTTATAAAATTAATCCCAGGAGCTGATATTCCAGACGAATATGTTCTGTAACGTCGATCTGTTATATTCTCTAAAGCAGAAGTTAAACTTAGCTTTTTCGTTAAATTAACTTTACCCCTCAAATTTACAGTCATCCATGATGGCAAAAAAGGATTACCATCTGCATCTAAGGCATAAATAAACACTTTTCCTTTTTCAGAAGGGGCTAATTCGTCAAATGAAAAGCCTTTACTAAATTCTGAATACACATCAAGCATCCATTTCTTTTTTCGATATCTTAAATGAAGGTTTCCAAAATCTGGCGACACATGTCGTACAGCTACTTTTGTATTATCAGAAAGCGTATTCCTTCCTCTTGTTATGGTGTAGCCTCCTAATAATTGTAGATTATTAATTAATGGAATTTCAGTATTTATCTCCAAGCCATTAACATATAAATGCTCACTATTTTGGATAGCTAGCACTTGACTTTCCTGTCCTCTAAATACAACTGAGGTATTTCCATTTAACTCAAAATTAGATCGTGTTAATGCGTTTTCCAAAAAAGTAGCATAACCAATCAACGAAAATTTAAACTCATTTTTTGTAAATGTCCCTCCAAACTCAAAATTATAGGCATATTCCGATTTTAAGTTAGGATTAGGCACAATCAATGTTCCTGGCTCCGAATCCAAAACGGTTTTCCCTACATCGTCAATATTGGGTGCTCTGAAAGCAGTATTTGCGTTTGCCTTAAGTCTTATGTTTTTCGACACTTCCCAATTAACTCCTAAAGTTCCGGTTACCGCTCCTGTATTAATTTTTGATTCTGAAAAAGGAAAATCTAAACTTGAACTATTAAATTTTGCATCTAATGACACAAAATTATAACGAACCCCTGCCGATATGGCTAAACGTTCATTAAAATCAAAATTTGCTATTGAGTACCCTGCAAAAGATTGCCATGTTGCGCCATTAGGATAACGTGTTAAAATTAAATTAGTAATACGCTGATCAGCTATATCCAATTCAAATGCACTGCTAAAAACTTTATTAAACACATACTCTAAACCATAACTAAAATTGACTTTACTCCACGCTTTTCGGGCATCAAAATTAAAAGTATATACATCAACGTTCTCTTGATTTGTTGTTCTGATTAAAGAATTAAAATCTCGAATATTACGCCCCTCTTTATAAGATTGATACGCATTAGTTACTTTAAGCTCATCAAAAAATGAATGTTTCCTTTTGTATGAAACAACACCAGTCCCCATAAACCAACGCTGAGGGCCATAAAACCATTCGGCATGTTGAAACTGATCATCTCTTTTACGCAATAAACGATCATACCGATCATATTGGGTTGTTGATGTATAAATTAAACCCAATTCTGTTTTTATGTATTTATTAGGAACGTAAGCCAATTTTTGAAGAAAGCTATACTGGTCATATCCTGATGTTATTTGTTCTTTTGGATTAGTATTAGTTTCTACAACATCACCAGCTGCTGTCGTTGCTACAAATTCATTTCTTAAATAATCATCGGGTCCATTACTTCCTTGAGTTAGATCTGAAAAACTATTGTAAGAAACACTAGTAACAGATGCTAACTTATTATTACTTAAACTAATATCAGCATGTATTGTTTTTTCGCTACTTGCTGTAGCTGTTCTAAAAAGGCTATTCCCTTTTATTTTTAATTTTTCAACTTTGCTTACTTCGGGAATTAAGGTTCTAAAATTAATAACTCCCCCCACTGCGTCACTACCATAAATAACCGATCCTGAACCCAATAACACCTCAGTATCTTCAACAAACAAAGGGTCGATTGATATAATATTTTGAACATTCCCCCCCCTAAAAATGGCATTATTTACACGTACACCATCAACTGAAAGTAACACTCTATTAGCTGAAAACCCTCTAATAAAGGGACTACCTCCTCCTAATTGACTTTTTTGAACAAATATATTTCCTGTTTTTTGCACTAAATCGGCTGCCGTTTGAGGATTAGTTTCCAAAACGTTTTCTTTACTTATTTTAATAAATTTTCGAGAAATTTTCTGTTTTTCCTGTATCCATTTTGTATTCGAAACGACCACCTCCTTTAAAGATTCTTTTAAGCGATCCATTTCAACAACATAACCCAAAGCCAATATTTCAGAGGCACTTAAACCGACCTCATAGTAACCATCCATTAAAAACTCATACCAAGTATCCCCTTTATCTAATAAGATACTAACTTTACCTTTATCATCTGTATACCTTGTTTCTTTATAAGCATTTGATAAAACCCAAACACCTTTTATAGGTTTTTGAGTTTCTAAATCCACTACTTTTATAAATTGTGAAAAAAGTACTGAAGGAATTAAAAAAAAAAGATATAGTATAGTTTTGTACATTGACTAATTAAAAAGAGCTTCTAATACCCCTACAGATTTTGGTTTTTTAAACCCAGCTACATGAAAACTATAATAAAGTAACATTTTATCTAATAATTGTTTTCTAATGCTTTTGGGTAATGAAATTCTTTTTAATTCATCAAATTTTATGCCTAAAAGCAACTTAAATGCAATTAATAATTCTCCATCAATAACATATCCACTTTTATTACCTACGGTAAAACAAGCTTCTTCAATATTAAACTGGGTTAACTCATTATTTGATTGATCTGGATAACAACCTAAAAAGCGAGTAAATTCTAATAAAAAAAGCAAATGAAACATAGTAACTTCTTTATTAGTATCCAACCATAATAACGACTCTTTTAAAAACTTAAATATACCTTCATCTGGTTCTTGATCAACTAGGACTTGCAATAAAATTTCTGCAATGAAAGCCCCTAAACTATTCTTTATTACGGATTGGTGCAGGGATTCATAATAGCACACCAATTGGGCCTCAGTTAAACGCTTTAATGAAGCTTTTGGCTTATGAATTGCATCTATATTCAATATAGAAAAGGGCAAAAACAACGATGGTTTTAATTTCCCTTTTTTTGACTTCAATATACCTCTCAGCAAGTAAGATACTAATCCTTCTTGCTTTGTATACAATTTAACAATTAGATCAGCCTCACCGTAACGCATAGAATGAATTACGATAGCTTCTGTTTTAATTTGCATTAACGAACAATAAGTATTTTCCCAATAGTTGTTTGCTCTCCTTCTTCTCCTGTTACCAAAACCAAGTAAACCCCAGAGGCTACTTTTCGACCACTAAATGATCTAGTATCCCACTCCACTTGCCCACTACTTTGACCTCCAAATGTTTCATTTTGCGTTTCAAACACCAAATTCCCTTCAACATCTGTTATTTTAACATTAGCCCCAACAGTAAGTCCTTGTATTTTAACATTGACATCATTGTACTCTGGACGTACAGGATTTGGGAAAATTTTAAACGTATCAAAATCTTCCTGAGCAACAGTAACTCCTCCGTTATATTCCATTAAACCTTTATCAGTAGCAAAAAACACCGTTCCGGTAGTCTCATCAATTGCTATATCATTTATCACATTGGAAGGAAGTGGTGAATTATCTTTTGTAAAATTGAGTAGTACCTCCTGCCCATCTGGAGAAAGATAAAAGACTCCTCCAGCAGTCCCTATCCACTTATTATTATTTGCATCTACTTTTATATCTGATATAGATTGCCTAAAAAATAATTCCTGAGCTATACCGCCAGCTTCTTCATCTTCTATTATTATTGGTTCTCCTTTGACATTATTCCCTTCTTCAAACATACGCTCAGGGTTTTCAATGACTCTTAATCCAAAAATACTCCCAACCCACAAATCACCATTGAGATCTAAAGCTAAAGTTTTTAAATTTGCAAATGACAATTCTAAATCTTCATCAGGAAGAGAAGCTATTTTTCTTGTTTTAATCTGATATCCAACAACTCCACTCGATCTACTTGCAGCCATATAAACATTATCATCTTCATCAATACAAATTTCACTTACATTTATTCTATCTGGATTACTCGAATCAAATATAAAATCTGTAATATCAACCGCATCATTAGAGCCTAAGGCTCCAACTTCTTTTTGAAATCTCTTTAAAGCCCGATCTACCTCATTATTAATCACCCATAAATCTCCTTGAGAATCAAAATCAAATGTAAATACATTTGTAAAATTATTTGATACCCATTGCTCCAAATTGCTATTTTCGTGTGTGTACTGAATTATAGTTTCTCCATTGGAGATCTCAAATAAACCTGCAGCTCTTCTATGAGATCCTATAAAAACCTTATTTTTATCCTTTCTATCGATTATAACATCACTTAACACAAAAGCTTTTTCAAATTTATCCCCTTCCAAATTAAGCCAGTTTAGATTCCTTAATCTAGAAGCCCCTTCTCCTCCACTCACTGGTGTAAAAGAAGCATTGACATTTCCATATACCATCCATAAATCGCCATCAAAAACGTCTAAAGCAAATCCATTATTTAGAAGTGGTCCAGAAGGACTTATTATGATATTATTTTGAAAGCTTTGACTTTCTGTTTTGAAAAAGCCTCTTTCTTGACTTGTAAAAAACACTTCATTGTTGATAACTACAGCATGAGTAATTTTATTTACCAAAGTAGCATCATCATACTCAATTTCGTTATTCTTAGTAAAATCGGTAGTTAACTGGATCACTTTATCAGATAAGGTTACTGATAAAAGTGCTTCATTAACTTCAAAATTTAAAATATCACTTGCATCCGTAAATACAGACTTAAAAGTGACTCCATCAAATTCATAAATTGATTTTGATTTATTATGTGCAATAGCTTGTCCAGAAAATAATTGAATATCATCAAAAACCTCATTTTGAATTTGAGTCCAACTTCCAAACTCTATTAAATTTCTATTTGTTTTATTTCCTGAAAATGTTCCTTGTCCAACTATACTTGCAAAAATGGTATCATTTAAAACTCCTACACTAACCACATCACTTACAATTGCAGAAGAATCACTAATTAAAAAAGTATCTCCAAATAAATTAGTTTCTAAATTATACACAACTACTCCAAAACCTGTTGCTATGTACAATAAACTATTATCTTCAAAAAAATCATTTACCTTAACATTAGCTGGAGGTACTCCTAATTTATTCTGAATATCAACTAATGAGGTTACCTTACCCGATATTTCATCAATAATTTCTACAAGACCATTTTTATAGCCTACAATAATCAATTCTCTTTCGTCACTATAATATATTGTTGAAATATCCTCTCCCGATAAACCTTCTACCGTAGTGTATTCTGTATTAGCTCTGGTTTCTGCATCATGTACAAATAGTGTATTTTCCGATGCTACATACATCCGATTACCTGCTACAGCAAGATCTACAAAATCCACATAAGCAAAATGAGATTTCCAATTTCCTGAAAAATCTTGAGCCATTAATAGTAACACATTTAAAAATGTTATTATTAAAAAAGCGTATTTTTTTGAAACAACCATAGGATTATTTTACTATATAACTTTTAAAAGATATCTATATTATTTTTAAGCGATCGCTTTTTTCAAAGCTAAAATGTATCCTAAATGAATCCCTTCATGAAAATTATTAAACTCAAAAGCATCATTTACATTCTTTAATTCAAAACCGGTACTAGTCATATAAGCCTCATAATCTTCAAATAAGCCTTCTTCAATTGCTTTCTCTGTATCTTCTATAGTTGCAAAAAGCAATACCTTTAGCTCTTCCAATTCTTTTTCTGTAGCATCTCTTTTTGTACTTGAACCTTTTTGATATAATTCAATCCATTCTTCATCAACAACCGTATCCAAACCACTTAATCGATATACTAATAATTGTTGAGTTACCACTATATGTGCTATGTTCCAAAACAAGTTATTCTTAAAACCTTCTGGCACTATATTTAATTGTTCTAATGAATAATGATTTAATATTTTAAAATGAACTTTTCTACTGATTTTTGTAATTTCTAAGGCTCTTTTTAAATTTTCCATTTTTGGGTATATTTTAAGTCAAAAATATGCTTTTTCTTGTTGATTTCATTTTCCTTTGCACTTAAAGATTTTTAATACCTTATCAATGATTAAAAAAGTATATCATTTAGCTACTTGTAGTACCTGTAAACGTATCATAAAAGAACTTAATTTGACTGAAAGTTTCGAGCTTCAAAACCTAAAAGAACAACCAATTACCGAAACGGAGTTAGAAAAAATACACGCTTTTGGCGGAAGTTATGAAAGTTTATTAAACAGACGATCCGTACTATATCGTGAGCGAAATTTAAAAGAAGAAAAATTAACAGAGGATGATTGTAAAAAATTGATTTTAGAACATTATTCATTTTTAAAGCGTCCAATAATTCAAGTTGACAACCACTATTTTATAGGAAACGCTAAAAAAACAATTGAAGCTGCAAAAAACTATCTAGAAAATTTATAACAATTAATGAATCAACGTCAACTTGCTTTGATAGCTGCTTCATTTGTAGCTTTATTTTATGCCGCTAATTTTAGTATTGCTAAAAATGTAATGCCACATTATATTAAACCTTTTGGTTTTATCTTATTTAGGGTTACAGGTGCAGGACTACTATTTTGGTTAGTTGGTTTATTTGGTCCTAAGGAAAAAATTGCCAAAAAACACTACCCTCGTATATTGGGGGCTGCATTTTTCGGTATGGCACTAAATATGCTTGCTTTTTTTTATGGTTTAAATTTAACTACCCCTATAAACGCAGCTGTAATGATGGTTACCGCTCCTATGATTACACTATTACTTGCTGTACTATTTCTAAAAGAAAAATTGCAATGGCATCGAATTTTAGGCTTACTCATAGGCTTATCCGGCACCTTGTTAATGATTATTTACGGCAAAGGAAACCTAACCACAGCTCCAAACCCCACTTTGGGAAACTTTTTAATCTTTATAAATGCAGCCTCATTTGCTTGTTATTTGGTTATTGTAAAAAAACTAACACAAATTTATCATCCTTTTACTTTTATTAAATGGATGTATCTATTGGGAATACTAATGGTATTACCCTTTGGGCTTAAGCAGGTTTTGGAAATGCCTTTTTCTGAAATTCCTATTTCGGGCTACCTAAGCATTGCTTATGTAGTTGTATTCGTTACTTTTGGCACCTACCTTTTAAACATATATGCTATAAAAATTTTAAAACCAACTACTGTTGCTGTGTTTATCTATTTTCAACCTTTTTTAACTACACTAATAGCTGTGGGATTAGGAACCGACACTATTGACTTCATCAAAATTATTGCATCAATCCTAATTTTTATTGGTGTTTATCTAGTGAGTAAAAAAACACTAAAAACTTAAATTTTTTAATCTATTGCAATTAATTCCCAAACCAATCCAACTCATTAACTAAATCAATATCCTTTGGCTGCACATTTGCTAAACGTGTTTCCTCTTTGGTTAAAATTTTAAAATCTTCAGAACGATTCTTCCCCATTAAAGGCTCATAAATTTCTACTGGAGGAGCTATTATCTTCCTAGTATTCATATCTAACCATGTTCCCATCATTTCACCACGAGCAAAATTACCCCCTTGATCATCATAAAAATTATGGCGGATTTTATAAAAAGTACCTTCTTCGCTCAATGCAAAGACTTCTTGACTCACGTATACTGGCTTACCTGGAAATACCTCTTTAAAATAATGCACCTCTTCTCTAAGCACTACAGGTCCTACCCCATATTTTTTTAAGTCATTATAACCAATCCCTTGTTTACCCATATACACCATACGAGTGGCACTCATAAAATTCATATAAGCCGAATTTGCTAAATGTTGATTAGGATCTAGGTCACTCCAACGGATATCTATTTTGTTTAAAAACATACTCCTACTTTATATATTTAGTTTTCAAGACAATTTAAGTTAAAATCACTAAATACATAACGACTAAACAGCCATACTTTTCTTACAAAAAACACACAAAACATATTATTTAAAAAAACAAATAACTCAATACTAAAAAAAGCTTACAAATACCATATTTCTGTATCTTTGTTACCTATACAATATACTACGAATGATACATTCTATGACTGGCTTTGGAAAAGCTGTGATTCAATTAGAAAACAAAAAAATTAGCATTGAGCTAAAATCCTTAAACAGTAAAAACCTTGATCTTAATGCTCGAATGCCCAATCAGTATCGTGAAAAAGAACTTGTTTTACGTAATACTATAGCTAAAGCATTAACCCGAGGAAAAATCGACTTTAGCTTATTTACTGAAGTCACTGGTGAAAATTCTAGCTCAATTATAAATGCACCCGTAGTAAAAAAATACATGCAAGAGCTTTCTGAAATTTCAAATGTAAATGAAAGTCAACTCTTAGAAATGGCCATACGCCTTCCCGACACATTAAAAACAGAACGCGAAGAAATTGATGACGCTGAATTTAAAGCAATAGAGAATCTACTTACCGAAGCTATTGAAGAAATTCTTAATTACCGAAAAACCGAAGGTGAAGTCCTTGAAAAAGACTTTGAACTAAGAATCAAATCCATACGTTCACTTCTTGAAAAAGTGATTGTCATTGACCCCGAACGCCTTGAAAATGTAAAAATACGTCTACAAAAAGGTGTTGCCGAACTTAAGGAAAAGTATGATGAAAACCGCTTTGAACAAGAACTTGTCTATTACATAGAAAAATTTGATATCACTGAAGAAAAAGTCCGTTTAGCAAATCACCTCGATTATTTTACCGAAAATTTAGCTTCTGAGGAATCTAATGGAAAAAAATTAGGTTTTATATCTCAAGAAATTGGGCGTGAAATTAACACTATTGGTAGTAAATCCAACTACGCACCTATGCAACAACTTGTTGTTCAAATGAAAGATGAACTTGAAAAAATCAAAGAACAACTTTTAAATGTATTGTAATGGGTAAAGGCAAACTTATCGTTTTTTCGGCACCATCGGGCAGTGGAAAAACTACCATTGTTCAACATCTTTTAAATGAAACTAATTTAGCTTTAGAATTTTCTATTTCAGCTACCTCCAGATTACCCAGAGGAGAAGAGATTGATGGTAAGGATTATTATTTCTTATCTATTGATGAATTTAAAAACAAAATTAATACTGACGAATTTTTAGAATTTGAAGAAGTATATACCGATAATTTTTATGGCACCTTAAAAAGTGAAGTTGAACGTATTTGGAATACAGGAAAAGCCGTAATTTTTGATATTGATGTTATTGGAGGTTTAAATATAGAAAAGCAGTTCCCAGAAGAAACACTATCTATTTTTGTGAAACCGCCTAATAAAGTCGAATTAGAAAAACGCTTACGCGGAAGAGGTACTGAAACGGAAGAAAAAATACAAATGCGTTTAGCCAAAGCCGATAAAGAATTAGCTCTAGCACCAGAGTTTGACGCTATTATTACCAATGATAACTTAAAGCTTGCCAAACAAGAAGCTTTTCAATTAGTATCTAAATTTTTAAAATAGGTTTTCCTACAAGTAAAAGCTTATATTATGAAAAAAATCGGATTGTATTTTGGCACATTTAATCCTATCCACATTGGCCATTTAACTATAGCAAATCATATGGTCGAATTTTCTGATCTGGATGAAGTATGGATGATAGTTACTCCCCACAATCCATTTAAAAAGAAAAGTTCGTTATTAGACAATCACCACCGGTTAGAAATGGTATATAAAGCCACTGAAAACTACCCCGATATTCACCCAAGCGATATTGAATTTAAATTACCTCAACCCAATTACACCACTTATACATTAGCACATTTAGAAGAGCGCTTTCCCAACAAGGCATTCTGTTTAATTATGGGTGCTGACAATTTAAAAAGTTTTCATAAGTGGAAAAATTACGAAAGTATTTTAGAAAACTACCACTTATACGTTTATCCTCGAATTTCAGAAGGCACTATTCCTGAAAAATTTCAGGAGCATCCTAAAATCAGTTTAGTGTCCGCTCCTATAATGGAAATTTCGTCTACTTTTATTCGTAAAGCCATAAAAAACCAAAAAAATATTCAACCCTTATTACCTTATACAGTTTGGGAATATATTGATATCATGAATTTTTACAAATAATACGCATAAACAGTCTTTTATTATTTTTAGTGGTACAAAAAAACCTACAAAACAACTTAAAACACTAAAAATAAACAATTTATAGCTATTTTAGTTTATAAGATATTTTAACCAACTTATAAATTGAACGTTTACACACCTAAAAATCTTCCTTTTTGGATTGTTTGTTGTGCCTTTGTTATTGGAATATTTGGATCGCAACACTTTAACGGACACTTAATTCCTGCAGTAATTTTATGCTGCGTCAGTTTAGCCGTTCTTTGCTTTCTTTTAAAAAAAATAAATACCATATGTTTTTTAAGTATTTCTAGCTTGCTATTTATATGCCTTGGCTACGTAAGACATCAAGCAACTTCTACAGCATATCTAAAAGATCATATTGTTCACTTAAAAAAGGCAGACACTCCTAAAGAGATAGTTTTTGAAATTGAAAAAAGGTTCAAATCTTCAACTAATTATCAAAAATTTAAAATTAGTATACACACAATTAACAAACAAAGAGTAATCGGTAACGTCTTACTTTCTGTAAAAAAAGACTCAAAGCTCACCTCTTTTCATAAAGGCGACAGTTTTATTTGCTTTGCTACACTCACCCCTTTAAAACACCATCACAATCCCTATAGTTTTGATTATACAACTTATTTAAAAAACCAATATATCACACATCAAGTCCAGCTAAAAACCACTGATTTAAAACAAATTAAATCACTATCCTCTCCTTTTAAAAATATATCCAATATATTCAAAAAACACCTTGAAGTCAATTTACAAAAACAAAGCTTAGCCCCTAATGTCATTCAATTTACATCTGCTTTAGTATTAGGAAACAAATCTGAACTGTCTCCACAATTAACTACTGATTTTGCTAATGCTGGAGTAATTCATATTCTTGCTATTTCTGGCTTACACATTGGTATTTTATATCTAATACTAATATCATTATTTCATCTACTTTTAATAAACAACCTATTAAAATCTGCACTTATCATAGGAGTTTTGTGGGGATTCACTTGGTTTTCTGGCGCAAGCCCTTCGGCAATTAGAGCTGCAACTATGTTTTGTTGTTTTGAATTTTCGCGTCTACTAATGAGGAGGCAACATCCCTTAAATTCGCTGTTTATTAGTGTTTTTATACTATTATTTTTTGATCCTTTAACTTTATTTTCCGTAGGCTTTCAATTAAGTGTTGTTGCTGTTGCCTCTATAATTATTGGCGTTCCTAAATTGTTGTCATTTTGGTATCCAAAAAATTGGCTTGTCCGTAAAATATGGGAAATAACATGTATTAGTACCTGCGCACAATTAGGACTTTTACCACTAAGCATTTATTATTTTCACCAATTTCCAGGCTTGTTTTTAGTGGCAAATATCCCCTTAATGTTAATTATAACCATAGTACTCTTGTGCGCTACTGCAATTATTACCTGGAGTGGACTAGGTAGCGTTCCTTATTTTGTTACAAAAGGCTATGATTATCTTATTGCAAACATTCATAATTATATCCATTGGGTTGCACAACAAAAACACTTTTTAGTTACCGATTTATACATACAGCCCATCACATTATTTAGCACCTATGCAATAATCGCTTTTTTACTACTTATATGCTACAAACCTAAATTAATTTATCAGTGTAGTTTTTTAATTATTTTAATTGCTATATGCACCACTTTTTATGAAAAATCCCAGTCTCTATTTATTAATGAATTATGGTTACATCATCATTACACTAATACGATTATTTCTGAAATAAGCACAAATCAATTACTTATCTATTCAAAAAATCCACTTACTAAAAATGACAAAAAGCATACTATTACCCCCATAAATAAAAGCTTGCATGTACCCGCTAGTTATACTAACTTAAAAAATAGCTATACCTATAACAAACATCAAATTCACATTATTGATCATAAAAACAGCTTACCCAAAAGCGTTCAAAATGCAATACTAATAGTAACTGGCTCTCCTAAAATAAACCTAGAGCGCCTATTATGTAAAGAGACTCCTAAACTAATAATTGCTACAGCACACAATTATAAAAATCTAGTACAAAAATGGAAAGCTACTTGTGCGTCGCATCAAGTAGCTTTTTATGATAGTTCTCAAATGGGAAGTCTAAATCTAACAACTAAATTACTCAGCCTTTAAAAGTACCTACAAAATTCTTTTCATAAGCTTTAAACATCTTTTGTGTAGTAACTTGTTTATAATCGTCTGATTGGATTAATTTTAAAAATATTTCCAGTTGCTGTGCCGTATGATAACCGGTTACTGGAAAAATTAAATTACTTTTTTCGTCAAAAAACACCATACTTGGATATCCCGATATTCGTAATGAGCGGGCAAAAATATGACTTGGTTTTCTCCCTCTTTTTCCTTCAACATAATCTGGATTAGAAAATTTATTGCCTTGGTAAGTAAACTCATCATTACCTTCAGCATCAAATTTTACGGCATAAAAATGCTCATTTACATACTTTACCACATCTGGATTATGAAATGTTTTTTTATCTAACAATTTACATGGACCGCACCATTCAGTGTATACATCCATAAATATTTTTTTGGGCTTTTCTGACTGGGCATCTAATGCATCTTGCATACTCATCCAATTAATTTCCTGAGCAAATGTGGCAGAAATAATGAATGAACACGCTATAAAAAGTATTTTTTTCATAAAAACAAATTTAGTTATTAGTCTCAATAACTATTCCTAAATTACGAATTTATCGAATACCATGCATTAATTTGATAATTGTTTTATTTAAAGCCAACATAATAAGACCTGCTACACAAGGAATAACCATTAAAATCATAAAAAAGAAACTCATTCCATAACTCTCTACAATTGGATCCAAGTAGCTACCAGTAACACCAGCCATTAAATTACCTATAAAACTAGAAAAATACCACACGCCAAACATTAATCCTAAAAACTTAATAGGCACTAATTTACTTACATATGACGTTCCTACTGGAGAAATACAAAGCTCGCCCATGGTATGAAAAAAATAAGCTAACACTAAAAAAATCATACTCACTGACGCTGTTTTTGCGTTTAATGGAATCCCTAAGGAGCCATAAGATAAAGCGCCAAAACCAATACCCGTCAAAACTAAACCAATAGCAAACTTAGCCGGACCCGTTGGATTATATTTACTTTGCCACCATTTCGAAAAATAGGGCGCAAATACTATAATAAAAAACGAATTTAAGATACTGAACCATGAAGCAGGTACTTCTGCCACTTCGTTTGAAAAATCACGCACTAACATCCAAATAACAAGACCCCAGATAATTACAAAACTAATACTTAATAGTATATTTGAAAATGCATATTTTGAATAGGTCTGTCTAAATAGCAAGGATAACACCCAAGTAATAATTAACATAGGCACCACAGTTAATAATGTATTAAAAACTTTAAAAACTAAAGCTCCATTACCCTCTAAAATCCTCTTAGTATAATCTTTAGCAAAAATTGTCATTGACCCTCCTGCTTGCTCAAAGGCCCACCAAAATAAAATAGTAAAAAAGGTAAATATTCCAACTACTATCAAACGATCCTTAACCACTTTTGATGCATTAGTTTTTTCAGAAAGGTTTTCAATAGCATCTTTTGTATCCTCAACTACATCTTCAAGTACTTCATCAACATCTTCAATATCTTTCGGAGAATCTCCTATTTTACCAAAAATACCTTGAGCAAAATAAAATTGAAGCATTCCAAAAAACATAAAAATACCGGCTAAGCTAAAACCGTAATGCCAGCCCACTTTTTCTCCGATATAACCACACAATAAAATACCTAAAAAAGCCCCTGCGTTAACCCCCATATAAAAAATAGTAAAACCCGCATCCCTTTTTTCGGGTACTTTAGTATATAATTGACCAACGATAGAAGCAATGTTTGGCTTAAAAAAACCATTTCCTAATATAATTAAACCCAGCCCCATAAAAAAGAACATATCAGAAACCACTTCCAAAGCCATAGCTGCATGTCCCAATGTCATTAACAACGCACCTAAAACTACTGCTTTTTTAAAGCCTAAAAATTTATCTGCAATAAATCCACCTAACAACGGTGTTAAATATACCAAACCAGTGTACCAACCATAAAGGAGCATTGCTTCATTCCGTTCCCATCCCCATCCATTATCAACAACTGAGGTTACTAAAAAAAGTACCAATAAGGCACGCATTCCGTAATACGAAAAACGCTCCCACATTTCGGTAAAAAACATAACAAATAATCCTGATGGATGTCCTAAAACTAGTTTTTGATTCACTTCTGATCCGCCGTATAGCATATAGTATAAATTTTATTTTTTCAATAGGCTCAAATTACGAAATACAACTATGCGAAATCATAAAATTATGTTATCCTAATATCGTTTTATGAAAAAAAGAATTAATAATATCAAAAAAAATATACTTTATATTTTTTTTCCAAAGCTTTTAAATTAATAAAAAAAATCGAGCTTAAAATTTTTAAATTCATAAATCGATAAATTTCCTAACTATTTCAAATAGCAAAAAAAAGAAACAATTTACATCCAACTTGATATATTAAGATCAATTATAAAATAAATACAGCGAAAAAAAAGCAAAGTTGTTTTCTTGCAACATACTATCATTACCTCTTATTACAACAACCTTTTGAAAAAATTATGAGTAAAATAACATAAACAGATCTGGTTTGTCCATTTCAACTAATCATTGATATCATTTGGTATTAAACTATATTTGCCCTAATAAACTATTATTTATGATTCCTGAAGTTACTGGATTTTCAAAACTAAATAAACATCAAAAAATTGATTGGTTAGCAACTAACCATTTCCAAGACACCGAAAAAGCGAAACAAACGCTACACACATATTGGAATGCAAACGAACAACTACAACAGTTGCATGATGAGTTTGCCGAAAATACCCTTAGTAACTTTTACCTTCCTTTTAGTATTGCTCCTAATTTTACCATTAATAATAAACGTTATACCATTCCAATGACTATTGAGGAAAGCTCAGTAGTTGCTGCAGCTAGTAATGCGGCTAAATTTTGGAATAAACGTGGTGGATTTAAAGCCTCCGTAATTAACACCGAAAAAATTGGACAGGTACATTTTAGTTTTTCTGGTAAAGTAGAACAGTTAATTTCTTTTTTTGACTCAATTAAGCCTAAACTGATTAAAGCTGTTGCCACTATTGAAGCCAATATGAAAAAACGCGGTGGCGGACTTTTAGATATTCAACTTAAAGATAAAACTCAAGAACTTCCTAATTACTATCAACTACATTGTACTTTTGAAACTGTTGATGCCATGGGCGCTAATTTTATAAATACTTGTTTGGAAAAATTTGCTGAGGTATTACAAAATGAAGCCTTGACTTATACTGCTTTTTCAGACACAGAAAAGGATATTGAAATCATTATGAGTATTCTTTCAAATTATGTCCCTAACTGTGTAGTTAGAGCCGAAGTTTCGTGCAAAGTCAACGAACTGCCTAATACAGAAAATTTGTCCTCGTTAGAATATGCCGAAAAATTTGTACGTGCTATTAATATTGCCGAAAAGGAACCTTACCGCGCCGTAACGCACAACAAAGGTATTATGAATGGCATTGATGCCGTTGTTATAGCCACTGGAAATGATTTTAGAGCCATTGAAGCTGGCGCACATGCCTATGCTGCCAAAAATGGAAGTTACAGTAGTTTAACTCATGCACATATTACCAATGATGTTTTTACTTACTTTATTGAAATTCCTTTAGCTATTGGTACTATTGGCGGCTTAACTAGTTTACACCCTATGGTAAAATTGGCTTTAGAATTGTTAGGCAAACCCAATGCAAAACAGCTCATGGAAATTATTGCTGTAGCTGGATTGGCACAAAATTTTGGAGCAGTAAACTCATTAATTACTACGGGTATTCAAAAAGGGCATATGAAAATGCATCTATTAAACATTTTAAATCAGCATCACGCTACTGCGGAAGAAAAACAAAAAATAGTGCAGTTTTTTATTAAAAACACCGTTACCCATAGTGAAGTCATTAAACAACTAGAATTACTACGAGCCTAATGAAACAGACTTTTTATAGTAATGGAAAATTACTCCTTACCGGAGAATATGTCGTTTTAGATGGCGCTAAAGCCTTGGCGGTTCCTACCAAAAAAGGCCAATCACTAAGTGTTACTCAAAATCAATCGGGATTATTAACCTGGAATAGTTTTGATTGCCACAATCAAACATGGTATACTACCAAAATTCAAGTCATTGATTTTTTTAACACCTCCCCACCTCTAGGAAATTCTAAATTTGATATCACACTATTCAAAATACTATGGGAAGCACTACAAGTCAATCCTTCATTTTTAAAAAAAGATACTGGATACACTATAGAAACACATCTTGATTTTGAACGCCTATGGGGACTTGGCACCTCCTCAACCTTAATTAACAATATAGCGCAATGGGCAAACATTAATCCATTTGAATTGTTACACAAAAGTTTTGGAGGTAGTGGCTATGATATTGCCTGTGCCTCTGCGGATACACCTATTTTTTATCAACTTACTAAGGATAAACACCTTCCTAATGTAAGCTTGACCACATTTAACCCCTCTTTTAAATCATCACTTTTTTTTATTTATCTCAAAGAAAAAAAAGACAGTAAAGATGCCATTAAAAGTTACCGAAGTCAATCCAAAGAAAATTTAAACACTATAATAAACAAGATAAATATTCTTACTGAAAAAATTTCTAAATGCGATGATTTAGAAATTTTTAAAGATTTGATAACAACCCACGAAAATATAATTGCACAAATATTAAACACGACTACCGTAAAACAAGATCGATTTAAAGATTATCCAGGTGTTGTAAAAAGTTTAGGTGGCTGGGGTGGTGATTTTGTATTAGTTACAGGTACAAAAAATGACATGTCTTACTTCTCCGAAAAGGGATATCATACTATTATTCCTTTTACAGAAATGATCCTGTAATTTCATTTTAAAACAAATCTTACTATCTCAAAAGCAAAAAACAGCTTTTTATTATTTTTTCAAATCTTTAAATAACTTTTTTTAACGATTAAAAATCAAAGAGTTCAACTATTCAAAAAACACTTTTGCGACACACAAAAAAACAAACACTTAACTATCAATATTTTATATAAAAAAAATAATTAAATACAAACACAAACACCTTACAATAAAGTAAGTTAATTCGCTCTTAAATAAGTGTTTCTTTTTTAATTCAGGACTTTATTTTTAGGCCAACTAAATACTGACCATGAAAAAAATACGTTTACTTGCAATTTCATTAGTTGCAGTCGCCAGTAGTTATGCTCAATTTAACTACGGAGAAGCGCTACAAAAATCATTACTTTTTTACGAAACACAACAATCAGGTATACTTCCAGATTGGAACCGAATAAGTTGGAGAGCCGATTCAGGTATTAATGATGGAAAAGATGTTGGATTAGACCTTACTGGAGGTTGGCATGATGCTGGAGATCACATTAAATTTGGTTTCCCTATGGCATTTTCTGTAACTGCTTTAAACTGGGGGTTTTTAGAATACAAAGAAGGTTATGACAAAGTTAACCAAACAGATATATTTTTAAGAAACATTAAGTGGGTTACTGATTATTTCATAAAATGCCACCCAAGTCCTAATGAATTTTATGCCCAAGTTGCAGATAGCAAATCGCAAGATCACAACTTTTGGATGCCTGCAGAAATGGTAGATATACATCCAATGTATGGAATACGTAGATCTTATAAATTAGATGCTGCAAATCCTGGTTCCGATGTAGCTTGTGAAACAGCGGCAGCATTAGCCTCTGCTAGTATGATGTTTAAAACTGTAGATCCAGCCTATAGCGCTACATTATTACAACATGCTAAAGAATTATATGAATTTGGAGACACTTACCGCGGAAGGTATAATGAAGAAGGAAACATTCCAGCTTCTGGAACCTACTCTTCTTTTTCGGGTTATGTAGACGAATTAGCATGGGGAGCTATATGGTTATACAAAGCTACAGGAGACAAAACTTATTTAGACAAGGCCGAAGAACATTACAGCGATCCTGATTTTAAATGGGGAATTGCTTGGGATGATAAATCCTATGGAACTATGGCATTACTAGCTATTGAAACTGGAGAACAAAAATACAAAACTGCAGTTGAGAAATATTTAGATTTTTGGCAACCAGGTGGCGGACTTAACTACTCACCAGGTGGCCAAGCGCATTTAGATCAATGGGGGTCTTTACGCTATGCGATGAACACTTCATTAGTGGCTCTAATTTACACAGACAATGTAACAACTACAAAAAAAGATACTTATCACGATTTTGCTGTGGCTCAAGTTAAATATGCTTTGGGAGATAATCCACTTGACAGAAGTTTTGTTACTGGTTTTGGAAAAAATCCTCCAAATAAAGTACACCATCGTGGGCAACATGCCAGTTGGATTCGTAGCGAAACCATACCAGCAGAATCAAGACATACTTTATGGGGTGCTTTAGCTGGTGGCCCAAATAGTAATGATGATGGATTTGATGATGACCGTACCGATTTTCAAGAAAACGAAGTAGCTACCGATTATAATGCTTGTTATACTGGAGTACTTGCCCGTATGATTATGGAATTTGGTGGAACAGAATTAGACAATTTCCCTCAGCCAGAAGAACCAGGCGAAGAGTTTGTTACCGAAGTTAAAATTAATGGAGAGTCAAGTCGTTATACCGAATTGGCTATTTGGTTAAATAACCGTTCTGCATGGCCGGCACGTATACCAAATTCACTTTCGGCTCGCTATTTTGTAGATCTTACCGAAGGTATAGACGCAGGGCTTACGCCTTCTGACTACGTAATTACTGCACGTGGGGCAGGAAAAGCTACTGGTGGATTACAAGAGTGGGATACTACTAACAATATTTATTATGTAGAAGTTGAAGTTGACGCCGATAAAATGCCTTTCCCTGGTGGAGCAAGCCAATACCGTAGAGAAATTCAAGTACGTATTGAAGTTCCATCATCGGCACCTGCTACAGCTTGGGATCCTTCAAACGATCCGTCATATGAAGGTTTAACAGGTATAGTTACTGAATTTGATAAAGTTTCTATTTATAGTGATGGTGAAATTGCTAACGGTGAAGAACCTGCTGGTTCTAGTGTTTTAGCTGCTGGATTTACTATTAATAAAACATCAGGTATTGCTCCATTTACAGTAACAGTAAATGCTTCAAAATCTAGTGATCCTTCAAAAGGAGGTTTAACTTATAATTGGGACTTTGGCAATGGAGAAACTGCCTCAACAAAAGAAGCCAGTACTACTTTTGATACAGAAGGAGAATACACTATAAAATTGACTATTACAGATTCAACTGGGGCAACTGCCCAAAAAGAAATTACGGTAAATGCTTTTGGAGAACGTAGCTGTTCTTTTGGTACACCTCGAGAAGATGCACTACCTTCAATAGAAAACAAAAATTATTCTAACGTTCACATTATTGGCGATAATGGCCCTAGCTTAGATAACGTTACTTCATTTACTATAAATTGGAATTTAGAAAACAACGGATTATATGGTTTTGCTTTCAGTACAAATGACGGAAATCCAGGTCATTACGTAGATTTATCAACAAAAGTAACTCAAAATTTCAATGCTACTAATCCTAGTATTTCAATTGACTCTAGTGGTTTTACTAATTTAGACGATGATTACTGGGTAAGTGTTGATGAAGGAAACTTAGTAATGGTTTCAAAAACTAAAGAAGTTACTCTTTATTTCAGCAATAGTAGTGAAGCACCTGTTTGTGGATCAAGCTCAACCTTATCCGCACCTACATTTAGCGCATTAAACATAGGCTTATATCCTAATCCTGTGATTAATAAATTATATATTAGTGGTGATATCAATAAAGCTAGATTGACTATTTACACTATTGATGGATCAATTGTTGAAAATACAGTAATCGATTCAGATGAATTTTCAACCGAACTTTCAAGCCTTACTAACGGTATCTATTTAGTGCATATCGAAAAAGAAGATGGGTCTGTAGGTATTGAAAAAGTTATTGTGAATCGCTAGAAACTAATCATATCAAAAGACCAAAATTAAAGCAAAGGCTCAGACAACTTAAAATAGTTGCCTGAGCTTTAATATTTTAACACACTATCAATCTACATATTACATTGAATAGCCTCACAAAAATTTAATTAGAAGGCCCCTCACTAGAGTTTGAAAAATACAAAGCATAAGCACCACTTTTTTCAACCAAAACAAGGTTATCCCCATCAAGGTTTATCCAATAATTCCCTGATAAATTTGAAAAACCTGATGAAGCATTAATAGATATTTCTGGGTTTTCCGCATGTAATTGGTAACTTGCAAAATCGGGAATATTCGTATAATGCCTTGGAGATCCATTATTGGTTTCTAATGTAAATTGATACAATCCATTTGGATTATTTGAATTCCCCCACCAATTTAAAACTGAATTAAATACATTATCTAAATCAGGACCATTATTACCAATAACATGTACATTACTATACCTCCTAAACCCATTTGGAATACCTGTATTTCTAGGCACATTATAAGAATCTAATAAATCCCCAGATGTATCAGCACCATAAATAATCTTAATTCCTAAAATATCACCAGGACTAAAATCATCAATTGAACATGCATTCCCTCCTCTCATTACAGATTCTCCATCAAACTCAGGAGTACCCTCAACTTGAAATCCATTAAAAGCATTGGTATGATGAAATCCTAAGGTGTGCCCTAATTCATGCTGTACATTGGATATTCGTAAATTTTGAGTAATACCAGTGTCACAAAAATTAAAACGTGGATTTACCCAAATTTTATTACCCGGAAGACCTTCAGCAGTAGGAAAAGTTCCTCGACCAAAGGCTCCACTTGTTAATGGAATAAACATAGTAGTTAAATCCTCTTCTAAACTATCATATAAAATTTCTATATCTGCATTTCTTCTATCAGTTATGGTAACTAAACTTATTTTTTCTAATTCATTATTCCATCTATTAATCGCTTTAAATGAGGCATCTTTCCAATCATTATTCATTCCTGGATGAAGCCAAACATTAACCACCTCCTTGGTAACAATGTTTTCATCTATTCTTGATAAAGCAGGGTCATTATATATCTTTGATTTATCAAAAATAATATCTCCATCAACTAAATAAAATTCGCCATCTTCTACAATTTGATCTGCAGCATACCCCCAGCCTATTAAGGTATTATACAAAACATCACTACTTGAGGATAATGATAGGTTTTGAGTTTGAATTCCTTTCCCTAAATCAATTTGATCCTCTGCTTCTTCCGAGACACAACTAGCCAACAAAATAGCGACTAAATAAAAACTAGATTTCTTAAAAAATTTTGTCATGATTTTAAATTATATATTGATTAATTATTTTTTAACCTGGATTATGTACTAGAACTTTGCAATGAGGTATTAAAGCACAATAGGGCAGAAATGTCAAGCCAAAGGTTTGGCTTGTTATGAAAGAGCCAGCTGTTGTGGTGAAGTACTTTCTCAATTTCAGCATAGCACTACTATGGTTAAATTGAAAAGTGCAACAAAGTGTTTGTTTTTGAAGTGATTTCATAACGCAATAAATTTTCTAATGCATAATTTGGATTAAACTCAAATTTTAAATAGAAAACAAACCCTATTTTACAGGGGAGAGTATTGGTTTGTTTTTTAAGCTGAGTTTGAAAAATTATAATTTTAGTGCCTAAAAACACAAATACAAATAGTTAAAACAAACCACTTGAAGCATTATAATTATATTCCAAAACCGCTTCTATTATTTTTCATTAGCTAAATTACAATAGGAATCAAAGAGGAGTACTCCCCAGAAACAGTGAAAGTTCCTCACTGTTTCTAGGGGTGTTTTTTTTAATAGTATATTTCTAATTAATTCCCTCCTCCCTTAACTATCCTATTTTTGACATATATTTACCTATGATTTATAACACTAAACCTAATAGACAACCTTTAACTAAATAATGCTATTCAATTCTATTGATTTTGCACTTTTTTTACCAATAGTATTTATGTGCTATTGGATTATTCCTAATAAACAAGTAAACTTTCAAAATGGGATACTTGTCATGGCTAGTTACCTATTTTACGGTTGGTGGGACTGGCGTTTCTTATTTTTAATTGGTTTTAGCACCTTCGCTGACTACTTCATTGGTATAGTATTAGCAAAGCAACATACTGTTTTATTAAGAAAACTGTTACTTTGGACAAGTATAGGCATCAATCTTGGTTTACTTGGTTTTTTTAAATATTACAATTTTTTCCTGGAAAACTTTAGTAGTGCTTTTTCCTTTTTAGGCACTAAAATTAATGCTAGCACCTTAAATATCATACTCCCTGTGGGTATTAGCTTTTATACTTTTCAAACATTGAGTTACACCATTGATGTTTACAGAAAAAAACTTGAACCCACTAAAAATTTTATCGCTTTTACTGCATTTGTAAGTTTTTTTCCTCAATTAGTGGCTGGTCCCATTGAAAGAGCCACAAATCTACTTCCACAATTCCATACCAAGCGTTTTTTTAACTATTCCAAAGCCGTAGATGGCCTTCGCCAAATACTCTGGGGACTTTTAAAAAAATTAGTCATTGCCGATAATTGTGCCGAATTTGCAAATCAAATTTTTAACAATTCGAGCGAACTCAATGGAAGCGCACTTGTATTAGGAGCTTTCTTTTTTACTTTTCAAATTTATGGTGATTTTTCTGGCTATTCGGATATAGCCATTGGAGCTTCTCGATTATTTGGATTCAACTTAATGAAAAATTTTGCCTTCCCTTATTTTTCTCGAGATGTAGGTGAATTTTGGCGACGCTGGCACATATCTTTATCCACCTGGTTTCGGGATTATGTATACATCCCTCTAGGTGGAAGTAAAGGGAGTAAACTCCAACAAATAAGAAATACATTTATCATTTTTTTAGTAAGTGGTTTTTGGCATGGAGCCAACTGGACATTCGTTATTTGGGGTGGGTTAAACGCTCTTTATTTTCTTCCTTTATTACTCACCAAAAACAATCGAAACCATATCGAAATAGTTGCCAAAGACAAGCTATTTCCTAGTTTTAAAGAGCTTTTTTCCATTTTAGCTACCTTTGGACTAACTGTATTTGCATGGATTTTTTTTAGAGCAGAAACAATTTCACATGCATTTAAATATATATCAGGAATATGGTCCACCTCTTTATTTAAAGCTCCTAATATTAATGAAATTCCAAAGACTTTAGTCTTGTTGTTAATCATAGGAATATTTATAGTTGTAGAATGGATTGGTCGCCAAAATGAATATGCCATTGAAAAAATTGGACTTACTTGGCGCAGACCATTAAGATGGTCTTTTTATGCCTTAATTTTATTTGTTATTGGAATGTTTATGCAAACCGAAGAAACCCCTTTTATTTACTTTCAATTTTAAACAAAAATGAGAAAATTTATCACCTCTTTTTTCATATTCGTTTTGTTTGCTTTATTCCTATATGTGAGTAGCATTTTTTTATGGGGAACCTTTGCTCCTACATCCTTAAAACCAAACCTCAATTATCGAATCGGTTCAAAAGGGCACCTATTTTCTCGAATACAAGAGATTAAAAAAATTGATAGTGTCGATATCCTTTTTTTAGGATCCTCACATGCGTATCGTGGTTTTGATCCCAGAATTTTTACTTCGCATAAATTAAAAACATTCAATTTAGGCTCTAGCTCACAAACCCCAATACAAACCTTACTTTTATTAAAAAGATATTTAGACAACATAAAACCTAAATCTATTGTTTACGAAGTTTACCCAGAAACCTTTATGATTGATGGCATAGAATCTTCGTTGGATATTATTGCTAATGATAAAAATGATGAGCTTTCATTTAAAATGGCTTACCACCTAAACCATATTAAAACTTACAATACCTTAATTTATAGTTTTATTCAAGATTTATTTCACACCAAAGACTCTTTCTACGAATCCATTCAAAAAAAAGGAGACACCTACATTAAAGGTGGTTTTGTTGAAGCCGAAATGAAGTACTACATACCAACATCATTCCCTCCTAAAAAAATAATAATTGATAAAAAACACCTTTCCTTTTTTGAAGAAATAATACACGAGATAAAAAAGCGTAACATCCCACTTACACTAGTTTTCGCTCCTGTTTCAGCTAGTTTTTATACTAGTTACAACAACACGAATTACTTTGATCGTATCATGAGTTCCTATGCTCCTTATTATAACTTTAATAAAACTCTAAAGCTAGAAGACAGCTTACATTTTTCTGATTATCATCATTTAAACCAAACAGGGGTTAAACTTTTTAATGAAGCCTTAATTAAATTATTAAACAAATAACAATTTTTAATGCTATAACAAGCTTCTCTTTTATTATTTCTTTAAGAAACTCATAAAATTAATACTGTAAGTTTATAACAGAAATGTAAAAGCGCATCAATATGGGAAAGCGATTAGATCAAATTACTCCAGAATTAAAAAGTTTTATTGAAAAACAACCCATCTTTTTTGTGGGTACAGCGGCAAGTGATGGCCGTGTAAATGTATCACCAAAAGGTACCGATTCTTTTAGGGTGATTGATCAAAATAAAATTGTGTGGTTAAATTTAACAGGTAGCGGAAATGAAACTGCCGCTCACCTTTTAAAAAATAATCGCATGACCATTATGTTTTGTGCCTTTGAAGGGAAACCTATGATTTTAAGGCTGTATGGAAATGCCCAAATTTATCATAAAAGAGATCCCGGGTTTAGTACTTATACACACTTATTTCCCGAAAATGCAGGTGCCAGACAAATTATTGAAATGAATGTTGATTTAGTTCAAACATCATGCGGCTTTGCTGTTCCTTTTATGGATTACAAAGAAGAACGCACGACCCTAAATGACTGGTCAACCAAACAAGGCGCAGATAAAATTGAGGAATACTGGAAAAACCGAAACACCCTTAGTATTGATGGTTTTGACACTAAAATATTAGGCTAACACCATCTTAACTTCTTAAAAAAACACAAAAGATTTAAAAAAAATTACGTAACCGTTTAATTACATATAAATTAGTAACCAATTAGTTACATATCATATGCGTAGAGATGTTTTTCAAGCCATTTCGGATCCAGTTAGAAGGAAAATTATAGAGTTAATATCAAATGAAGTATTAACGGTTAACGAAGTGGCTGATAAGTTTGAAATCAGCAGGCCAGCAATTTCAAAACATATAAAAATTTTAAATGAATGTGAAATTATTCAAATTCATAAAAAAGGAAGGGAGCGCTACTGTAAAATTGAACCTAAAAATCTACTTCCTGCTTTTTTATGGTTAGAACAATATCAAAAATTATGGGAAGAAAAGCTTGACTCCTTTGAACATTATTTAATAAAATTAAAAAACTCAAAAAATGGATAAATCGAATAGAACTGTTAGCATTAAGCGTACTTTTGATGCCTCAATTGAATTAGTTTGGGAAGCCTGGACACAGCCAGAACACATTGCCCAATGGTGGAGTCCTAAGGGCATGGAAACAAAAGTAATTGAACATCATTTTGAAATTGGTGGAAAATGGAAATACATAATGCCAATGCCCGATGGAAATGAATTTATAGCAGAAGGCACCTATACTGATATAGTAAAGCTTGAAAAAATTAGTTCATCAGCTAATTTTAAGCCCATGACCGAAGGAGTTAAAATTGAAGCTCTATTCAAAAAAAATGGTTCACAAACTGATTTTACTTTTAATGTCATTCACCCCACAGAAGCCTATCGTATTGCACAAGAAAAAATGGGAATCCTTAATGGATGGGGGTCAGTTTTCACAAGACTTGATGAGTATTTAAATACAAATTTAACAACATAAAACAATACCTTAACGTTATTCATTAACTATACATTTTGCTTAGAATAATTTTATAAAATCGTTTTTAAACTACCTTTATATTTTAAAATATCAGGAATTACATATTAAACAACATGAAAAAATTCATCTCTCTATTATTTACTTTGACTCTATTTGCTTCGTGCAAAAAAACTGAGAAAAAAATAAACGAAACCTCTGTTAATACCGAACAAACAAATATTAATAATGAGCCACCTCAATTAGAGTCTATCCCATTAGAAAAAAGTGATTCCAATCAAACTATGGAAGCCCCCCCTATTGTAGATCATTTTATTTGTTACAAAAACAAAAAAAATCCTAAAATGATCATTTGGATTAGTTTTACTGAAAAAAATAAAGCTATTGAAGTAAAATATAAAGGTCAAAAAACGAGTATTCCAATTACTTTTGAAAAACAAGAGACAACAGAAGGAGGGACTCATCCAACTACCACTACTTTTTACAAAGAAATTTATGAAGGTAATGAGAACGGCACATATAAATTAACACATTCTGGTATTTGGGATTATGTAGAATATACTCGTGGTAAAGATGGCAAAAAATTCAATTTCACTATTGATCACAACGCCAACCCATATGGAAAAGAGCCTTGTTTTTAAAAACCATTTAAACTAAATTAAATCCTGAGCATGCAATAAAACTTCATATAAGTATTGCATGCTTAATAAAATCAATTGCTTTCTTAATTTTAGCATAGTAACTCTATGACTAAATTAAAAAGCACCGTAAAACATTTAGTTTTTGAAGAGATTTCAATACGAAATAGGTTTTCTATTGCATGCTCCTGATTTAATTAACTTATATCTATCTTTTTATCAATTAATCCTATTTGTTTATGTGATTTTCTTAATATCTGTTTACTTGTAAAAGCCTATTTTTACAAAAAAATAGTATATGGCAAAAGGAGTATTACTAGTAAATTTAGGATCCCCAGATAGTACTGATCCAAAAGATGTTAAAAAATACTTAGGCGAATTTTTAATGGACGAGCGTGTCATCGATCTTCCAAAACTAGCACGAACATTGCTTGTTAAAGGGATCATTTTAAATACACGACCCAAAAAATCAGCTGCAGCCTACCAAAAAATTTGGTGGGATGAAGGCTCTCCACTCATAGTAATTTCTGAACGTTTAACAGCCAAAATTGACACCATGACAAGTGTTCCTGTATCACTTGCTATGCGTTACGGTTCAATGAGTATAAAAAAAGGCTTACAAGAATTACATGATCAAGGTGTGGATGATGTTTTTATAGTTCCTTTATATCCTCAATTTGCTATGGCTACTACCGAAACTATTTTGGTCTTGGCCAATGAACTTATTCAAGAGCACTTTCCTAAAATGCAATTAACATCGTTACCGGCATTTTATAAGCACCCCGATTATGTAAACGTACTTTCAAAAAGTATTGGTGAAAAACTAGATGGATTGGATTACGAACACCTATTATTTAGCTACCATGGAGTACCCGAAAGACATATTCGTAAAAGTGACATTACCAAATCTCATTGTAAAATAGATGGCAGCTGTTGTAAAACTGCTTCCGAAGCACATACTTACTGTTACCGTCACCAATGTTATGAAACTACACGATTGGTTGCCGAAACATTACAATTAAAAGAAGGCACCTATAGCACCAGTTTTCAATCACGTTTAGGTTTCGATCCTTGGTTGCAACCTTATACTGATCGTACTATTGAGCGTATGGGTAAAGAAGGTACTAAAAAAATGGCTATTGTAACTCCAGCATTTGTTTCCGATTGTTTAGAAACCTTAGAGGAAATTGCCATGGAAGGTGAAGAAATTTTCCACGAAGTAGGCGGTAAAGAATTTACTACCATACCTTGTTTAAATGATCGTGATGACTGGGCTAAAGTTATGTCTCGTTGGATTGACGAATGGGCACATGCTTAACACTAACCTCATGTTAAAAAACATATGGCAAAAACCACCTCAATAGCCTTAGGTTCCGAACCTATTGGCAGCCTACTACTAAAACAAGCTATACCTGCAGCTATTGGTATACTTGTGATGTCACTAAATATTTTAGTCGACTCTATTTTTGTAGGCAAATGGGTGGGACCAATTGCTATTGCCGCCATAAATGTAGTACTCCCTGTTTCTTTTTTTATTGCCGCCATTGGAATGGCTATAGGCATTGGAGGGTCTTCGGTATTGTCACGTGCTTTAGGAGCCAAAAATTACGAAAAAGCCATTCGTGTTTTTGGAAATCAAACAGCACTTACCTTAGTAATCACCTTAACTTTAATTAGTGTAGGGCTTATTTTTACAGACTCACTAGTATATACGTTTGGAGGAAAAGGAGCCATTTTTGACTTGGCTAAAGATTATTATCGAATTGTATTGTACGGCGTTCCTATTTTAGCTTTAGCCATGATGGGGAATACGGTTATTAGAGCCGAAGGAAAACCAAAACACGCCATGATTGCCATGATTATTCCATCGGTCGCCAATCTATTTTTGGATTACTTATTTATAAATGTATTTGGCTGGGGAATGATCGGTGCTGGATGGGCCACTACTGCTTCATACATTTGTTGTTTTTCTTATATTTTTTATTTTTTCTTCGCGATAAGCGAACTACAATTACAAGCCAAACATTTAAAATTTAATCTACCCATACTTAAAGAAATTGCTGCTCTGGGTTCTACAACGCTAGCAAGACAAGGAGTGATCAGTATTGTGTATTTAATTTTAAATAACATTATGGTAGATATTGAAGGAGAATGGGCTGTAGCTTGCTACGCCATAGTGAGTCGCTTACTTATGTTTGCTCTTTTTCCTATTATCGGCATTACTCAAGGTTTTTTACCCATTGCAAGTTACAATTACGGAGCCCAAGAATTTGAACGCGTTAAACAAGTCATATACACCGCAATCACCTATGCTACTGTCTTAGGAATTTTTATTTTAGGCTTGCTTTTTTTATTCCCCGAGCCTATTGCGCAACTTTTTCTGAGTAATGGCAATCATATTTCAGCCTCGCAAAAAACAATAAATAATCTTGTACTTAATGAGGCTCCTCGAGCCATTCGTTTTGTTTTTGCTGCCTCGCCAATTATAGCCATTCAACTTATTGGATCTGCGTATTTCCAAGCGGTAGGAAAAGCTATCCCAGCATTATTATTATCTTTATCTAAACAAGGTTTTTTCTTAATTCCGTTATTACTAATTTTACCAAAACACTATGGTATTTTAGGCGTTTGGATTTCTTTTCCAATTTCGGACACCCTATCAACCATAGTAACAGGTTTCTTTTTAAATAAAGAAATCAAAACAAAATTAAACACTAAACCCTCAATACTTAGTTCCTAAATTTATGGAAGCCTATCAATTATACCCATACATAAAATCACTCCACCTTATTTTTGTTATCACATGGTTTGCGGGCTTATTTTACATTCCCCGATTATTTATTTATCAAATTGAAGCTGCTCAAAAAACGGAAATTGAAAAAAAAATATTGTTACCTCAGTTACAATTAATGACCAAACGCCTATGGTTTATTATCACTTGGCCTTCTGCCATTTTAGCCACCTTATTTGCATTGTGGCTATTATATTTAGCTCCCGATTGGCTACAGCAAAGTTGGATGCATGTAAAACTAGGCTTTGTAATATTGCTTTTTGCCTACCATTTCAAATGTCATAGCATTTACAAACAATTACTAAAAGGCACCTGCAAATGGACTTCGGGTCAAATGCGTTTATGGAATGAGGGCTCAACAATCATTCTATTTTCGGTGGTATTTTTAGTTATCTTAAAAAATGCTTTTAATTGGATTTATGGCGTAATTGGCATTATTTCATTAGCCATATTACTTATGTTAGGAATTCGCTTATATAAACGCTTACGCGAGAAATAAAGGTTCTCGATACATTTTTGCTACGCTACCACTTCGCAAAAACACTCGAACTAATAAATATAGCAAGTACTAAAATAACTTCCCTTTTTTAGCAAATGAAAAACCAGTCCTTTTGTATACTACTTTTTTCCCATTAGCACAAAAAGTATAACTCCCTTGATTCTTTTGCTCTCTTAATTTTAATAATAACACATCCTCAACCTCGCAATTATTATCTTTTGCTACTTTCTTTTTAATATGTTTTATCGTAGCTCTTCCTTTTTTTAAATGTGCTTGCACTACGCGATCCCCTTTGGGTTCTTTAAAATCGGGTAATATATTGCATTTTCTTGTATTTACAGATTTAGATCCCTGAGCTATCTGAGCTGCTATTGCTTCCTTATCATCAACAGCTTTTTCTTCGGTTGGCGTAACTAAATCAATATATTCCCATGTAAAATCAGCTTTTAAAAGCACGCGTCTACCATCATCTGTTTTAACAATATAATTATTCTGACTATAGCCGAAAAAAGACAACAACAAAACAAAAACAAAAAGACACTTTTTCATAACAATGTAGGTTTTAAGCTTCAAAAATAGTTATAATAGTTCATTTATACAGCCTATTTCTTATTATCAATTTGATATAAAAAAATCAAAAAAACTCAGCTAACGGGTATACATTACTAATTTTAGCATGAACAAACACCATCAAAAAAAACACCTTGTAATAAGCTTCAGAGTATTATAACCGATGGAGGGTACCAATAAAAAATTAAAATACATATAAACTATAAGGGATTTAAAATTTATGAAATTCCTACCTTTGGTCTCAAATTTTACACGCATGTTTCCACTACAACGCAACAGAAGATTACGCACTAACAAAGCCATTCGTTCCTTAGTTCAAGAAAATACCCTTTCGGTAAATGATTTTTTAGTCCCCTTATTTGTTGTGGAAGGAAAAGGAATAAAAGAAGAAATAGCTTCCATGCCAAATTACTTCCGCTACAGCCTAGATTTGCTTAGCGCAGAAGTAAAGGAATTATGGAACTTAGGACTAAAATCAGTGCTAGTTTTTGTAAAAGTACCCGACAATTTAAAAGATAATAAAGGTACCGAAGCTTTAAATCCCGAAGGCTTAATGCAACGCGCTATTAAAACCATAAAAGATGCCGTTCCCGAAATGTTGGTAATGACCGATGTTGCCTTAGATCCTTATTCTTCGTATGGACATGATGGCATTGTTGAAAATAATTACGTGGTTAATGACCCAACTACCGAAGTGTTAGCACAAATGTCACTTTCACACGCACAAGCTGGGGCTGATTTTGTGGCACCAAGTGATATGATGGATGGACGTATTGAAACCATCCGCATGGCTTTGGAAGAAAACAATTTTGTAAATACTGGAATCATGAGTTATAGCGCTAAATATGCTTCAGCATTTTACGGGCCATTTCGTGATGCCTTGGATTCCGCTCCTGGATTTGGAGACAAAAAAACATACCAAATGGATGCTTCCAACAGAAAAGAAGCTATTACTGAGACGTTACTTGATATACAAGAAGGCGCTGATATTGTAATGGTAAAACCTGGGTTATGTTATTTAGATATTGTTCGCGACTTAGCCAATGAAATTGAAACACCTATTGCTGCCTACCAAGTTAGTGGCGAGTATGCCATGCTAAAAGCGGCTGCTGAAAAAGGATGGTTAGATCATGATAGCGTAATGCTTGAACAACTTATCGCTTTTAAAAGAGCTGGAGCAAGCATAATAGCTAGTTATTTTGCTAAAGATGTTGCCAAATTACTATAGATTTTCTTATTCTAACACCCCATTTATCGATTTTATTTAGTATATAAACTATTTTTACACCTAGAATGTAATGAGTTAATGTTTTGATCGACCTTAATAAGGTATTAAAAACAATTAGCCATGAAACTAAAATCAATTATATACGGTTTAACAACAATATTGTTGGCCTCTTGTGTTGGTGAGGATATAATTAATAATCCTTCTATATCTGCTGAACTATCAATTCCAAGTTCTGAAGGTCTATTTTCACTTGCAATAGATGAAGATGACCAAAACACATTAAAACTTGAACCTACAATTTTTGGAAGTAACTCTACTGAAAATCTAAGTCTAAGGTACTCTAGTTCCAACAAAGACGTATTAACTGTAAATGAAATTGGCCTATTGAATCCTATTAAACAAGGAGAAGCTACCATAACTGTTACTCTCATTGAAGAACCCAACGAAAACAATAATGCTTTAGAAAAAATTATTGATGAAGAAGAAATTATAATAATAGTTGGTGTAGTTACCCTAAACAAAAGAGAAGCCGATAATTTATCTGAAACTGAAAAGCAGAAAATAGCAACTACAGGTTTTGATACTGATATTAGATTAGGTAATATTATTACAAGCATCGATATTAGCGAAACTGAAAAGCAATCCATTGAAGCTGTTTTTGTAAACAATAAAGGACAAGAAGACACTACTGTTGAAATAAACTTCACAAGTTCGGACGAGAATGTCTTAACAGTAAATTCTACAGGAGAAATAACACCGATAAGTCAAGGAAACGCAGTTATAACTATTTCAGTAGACGAATCACTATCAACAAAATCTACAGATATTATTTCAGAAAAAGTTGAAATCAATATTTCAGACACAACAGTTGTGGAAGAGGTTCCTGAAGAACCAGAACCTCAACCAACAGCAGAAGTTATTGGGAGTGGAGTTTTTGAAAGACTTGACTACGCAATCAATGGAGGTTTTGAAATTATTACTGAAAATAATGAAACCCGAATTGAATTGAATGATTCTTTTTCAACCTCAACATTACCTGATTTAGTTATATACCTTAGTAATACAACAGCATCATTTGCTAATGCACAAATTATAAGTGAAGACATTAATGCTTCTGGCGCTCAAACATTTGACATTCCTAACAATGTAGATACTTCAAGTTATAGATTTGTACTATTATTTTGCAGAAGATTTAATCAACCTGTAGGATTTGGAACAATACAACGTTAATAATTTTAATTAGTAAAAATTTTCATATCAAATGAATAAAAAACAGATTTACACTATAATTAGCACACTTTTAATATCTAGCTCTATTTTTGCAGGAGGCGGATGGCCCAAAAAGAAAAATAGCTACTATCTAAAATTAGCAGCTTGGTACATATCAGCAAATGAAAATTTTAGTGCTATTGGCGACAAAAATGAGCTTGTAACACAAGGATTGTTTAATATTAATCTTTACGGAGAATATGGAATTACAGACAGACTAACTGCCATAGCTTATATTCCTTTCTTTGCTCGCTCATTTGAAAATGAATTAATTGAAGATGGTGTGCAAAATCCTCAGTTTCCCGGAAGAGATTTAAATTCTTTTGGAGACTCGGAAATTGGAATTAAATATGGGTTATTAAGTAAAGGAAAAATTTCATGGACCGCAAGCGTTTTTCTTGGTTTACCTTTAGGGGACTCAACTACAGGTATTGATAAACCTTTACCAACAGGTGATGGTGAATTTAATCAAATTATTAGATCTGATTTAGGAATATCTCTATATGATTCCAAATCTACAAGTGTTTATGCTAATGTATATGGCGGTATAAATATTAGAAGTAAAGATTTTTCTGAAGAAATAAGAACTGGTGCAGAAATTGGCGCAGGTTTTTTTGAAAAAAAATTATGGCTAATTGCTAAATTCGACACTATTCAATCTTTAAATAATGGTGACAGAAATTTCGAAAATTCTGGAGGAAGTCTTTTCGCTAACAATTTTGAAGTAACTAATCTATCTCCAGAAATAGCTTATTATTTCACACCGAAAATAGGCTTTAATGCATCTGCCTCATTTCCTTTAAGTGGACAGTTTGCCTATTCAGACCCATCATTCTCAGCCGGAATATTTTTAGACATTCAATAATATAAATTTCGCCCTGAAATAAACAAAGCCTGATCGAAAATACAATTTCAATCAGGCTTTTTTACTTTTTAAAGCTTTCTACTCATGTAAAATACTTAAATTAGCTACCAAACTTTAATAAATCCATGTTTTTACTAATCCTTTACGGTACAGTTTCCATCTTATTTTCATTTCTATGTTCCATACTTGAAGCTGTATTACTAAGTATTACCCCTAGTTTTATATCCCTCAAGGAAAAAGAGGGCAAATCATATGTTGAACACTTAAAAGTTTTAAAAAATGACGTCGACAAACCTTTAATAGCCATACTTACACTAAATACCATTGCGCATACCGTTGGAGCAATTTTAGTGGGGTCACAAGCTGGAAAACTCCCTTATACAGTAGATTTTTTTGGAATAAATTTCGTTGGTATTATATCAGCAATCATGACTCTTTTAATCCTTGTAATTTCTGAAATTATTCCAAAAACCATTGGTGCTACTTACTGGAAATCGTTAGCTGGCTTCACTTCAAGTTCTCTTAAAGCACTACTTTTCCCATTGAAATGGACTGGTATATTATGGCTACTACAGTTAACTACTAAATTGATAGGCAAATCTGCCCACGTTAACACTATGAGCCGCGAAGAATTTATGGCCATTACAGATGCCGCTGAAGAAGAAGGAGTGATCAAAGAAAATGAAACTACAGTAATTAGGAACTTATTAGCCTTTAAACTCATTAAGGCCAAAGATGTCATGACTCCTTTTACCGTTGCCGTTATTGAAAATGAAGATGTTACCCTTCGTGAATTTCACGAATCACATAAAAACTTAAAATTTTCACGTATCCCGGTATACAAAGACAAATCTCACAACATTACTGGATTTATATTAAAGGATGATGTTTTAGAACAGCTTGTTGATAACAAAGACCAAAAAGTGCTAACCGATATTAAACGCGAAATTATGATGGTTGATGCTAATCAACCTATACCTGTAGTATTTAACAAACTTATTAAGGGTAAAGCTCATATCGCCATTGTAGTGGACGAATTTGGAAACATGATTGGACTAATTAGTATGGAAGATATTATTGAAACCCTACTTGGTCTAGAAATTATGGATGAAAGTGATAATATTGAAGACATGCAATTGTTAGCACGAAAAAACTGGGAAACACGTGCCAAGCGACTAGGAATTATCCCTGTTATTCCTAAAGATGAAACCAATGACGTACCCGAAGAATAAGTGAACTCAAAAATAATAAGCTTAGCTTACATAAAAAGGAATTATAAAAAAATAGTATTCCTTTTTATTAGCATTTGGTATTTATTTTTTTCACTCCCCAGCACACTATTTAACTCTCCTACCAGCACCGTACTTTTTGATGCTAACAAACAATTAATAGCTGCTAAACTAGCCGATGATGAGCAATGGCGTTTTTCAAATACAGATAGCATTCCAAAAAAATTCGAGCAATGCCTGTTACAATTTGAAGATGCCTATTTTTATTCTCATCCAGGATTTAACCCTATCTCGATTATTAAGGCTATAATTTCAAACCTTAAAAACAAAAAAATAGTTCGAGGCGGGAGTACAATTACCATGCAAACCATACGCTTATCGCGAAATAAAAAGCACAGAACTATTTATCAAAAACTAATCGAATTAATTTTAGCTACTCGGCTAGAACTCGGACATTCCAAAAAAGACATTCTAAAGATGTATGCCTCGCACACCCCTTACGGAGGAAATATTGTTGGTTTAAATGCAGCCGCATGGCGTTACTATGGACGAAGCCCACACGAACTCTCATGGGCAGAAAGTGCCACATTAGCTGTACTTCCTAATGCCCCTTCTTTAATTTACCCTGGCAAAAACCACAACAAACTAAAAGAAAAAAGAAACCGATTATTAAACAAATTATTTATAAAAAAAATAATTGACAGCACCTCCTGCTTTTTAGCCAAACAAGAACCTATTCCTAGGCGCCCAAAACCTTTGCCCCAAATTGCACAACACCTACTAAACAGAACATTAAAAAAACCTTTGCTTAAAGGAAAACAAATTTCCACAACATTAGAACTTAGCACTCAAACTAAAGTTTTAAAAACAATAACCCAACATAACAAAAAACTAAAAAGCAATCATATTTACAATAGTGCTTGCTTAGTCCTAGAAATTGATACCGGAAAAGTACTTGCCTATGTTGGTAACACGCCAAAACAAAATGAAAATCATGGTCAAGATGTTGATATTATTACTTCAAAAAGAAGTACTGGGAGTATTTTAAAACCTTTTTTATATGCCAGCTCCTTACAAGAAGGCCTCATTTTACCAAATACACTACTCCCCGATGTTCCCACACAAATAGCAGGATACACTCCAAAAAATTTCAACAAAACACATGATGGTGCCGTACCAGCAAAGAAGGCATTAGCTCGCTCATTAAATATTCCTGCTGTTCACTTATTAAGAAATTACAAGTATCAACGTTTCCATAATCAATTACAGAAGTTGGGGCTTACTAGCCTAACTAACGATCCCAACAGGTATGGATTAAGTCTTATTTTGGGGGGAGCCGAAGCTACGCTATGGGAACTTTCTGGCATTTATGCTTCATTAGCTAAAGTTTTAAAAATTTCTAATGAACAGCTAACTAACAAAATGCAAATGCCCCACTACAACACCATAGAGTCCCCTCAAAAAAAATATGAATCTCCATTAAATCCAGCTTCTATTTGGCTAATGCTAAATGCTATGAAAGAGGTTAGTAGGCCTTTACAAGAAATCGGCTGGCAATATTTTAATACTGCTCAAAATATTGGCTGGAAAACAGGCACAAGCTTTGGCAATAGGGATGCTTGGTCCATTGGCGTTAGCAACAAACATGTTGTTGGCGTATGGGTTGGTAATGCCGATGGAGAAGGAAGAGCCGAACTAACAGGAATAAATAGCGCTGCACCAATAATGTTTGACGTTTTTAAACAATTTAATACGAATCAATGGTTTTCACCGCCATATCATGACTTATATCAAGTAAATACCTGCAATAAAAGTGGACACAAAGCTAATATACATTGTAAGGATACCCAATTCACTTTGACCTCAAAAAAAGGCACATACTCAGCTAGCTGTCCATATCACAAACTAATTCATTTATCTAACGACAAAAACTACCAAGTAAATAGCTCTTGTATTAAAACAACAGAAATGATTCATGAATCATGGTTTGTATTACCTCCTATTATGGAGTGGTATTACAAACAAAAACACAGTAACTATAAAACATTACCCAAATTTAAACCCGAATGCACATCACTTAATCAACAACCTATGGAAATTGTTTATCCAAAACAACTTTCTAAGCTTTTTATCCCCAAAGAATTAAATGGAAATTTAGGTAAAATTGTTTTTAAAATAGCGCATCGAAATCCCAAGACCACTCTGTTTTGGCATATTGATAACGAGTATATAGGTCAAACATTAAATTTTCACGAACTAGCAGTTCAACCACTAAAAGGAAAACACAAATTAACTTTGATAGATGCTGACGGAAGAAGTATTGAAAAATGGTTCGAAATTATCGAATAATGAAAAGTTCAATTTACTATACCTTACTCAAAAGAAACAAATACTAAATACCAATCTAAGTTATAATAGATTTCAAAAAATAGCAGCCCTAATTTTTGTCATTTTACACCTATTAATACAAAAAAATAAAATACTTCAATATAAAAAACAAAAAAAATTAAAATAACAATACTAAATCCTCTATTTGGACATAAAATTCTCATTACAACATAAAGTGAACACTTAATTTTTACTCAACAAAATAGTGATATCTTATTTTTAGGCATTACTTTTGAATTTAATTACAAAATAATAACCTTATTTTTTTATTTATTTAAAAAATAAATCGTTATTGCACTTTCATTTTTTTGATGTTTTAATTGATTTTTGCAAAAATTTCGTAAAAAAAACTCAAATAATTGAAAAACAAAAGATTAGTTAACAAATTAATTCTATATTTAAATAACCAAATGGTCATATTTTTGCAAAATTATCATTTTTTGAAAATTAGCAGTTTATACCCCCGAATAAAAAATATAGAAATATTATTGACAAAATTAAGCTTAAAATTGCACTATGGATTTAATGGAAAGAGCGCTTGAGTTTGAACAAAGAAAACAAACATTCATAACGACAAGCGACCGTATTGAAGCATCAAGAGAAGTAAAAGCCCTTATTTTAGACCTAAATCAGATCTACAAAGAAACAAAGGAAGCTGAAATCATGGATTTGATGAAACGGTTAACAGTTATTAAACAGAAAATTGAAAAAAGATTAAAAGGTAGACAACCTTCTGTTTAACAAAAAAATAAATAGCCATTAGTAACAATTTACCTAAACCTATTTAGCTAAATTTATAACTTGACTATTTTTAAATAAAAAAGTGACTTTTAATAATTATTAAAAGTCACTTTTTTATTTAAAATACACATTATCCACTAACCTTTAATAGTAGCAGATAAATATTCGCGATTCATACGTGCTATATTTTCTAATGAAATCCCTTTAGGGCATTCAATTTCACATGCTCCAGTATTTGTACAGTTACCAAATCCTTCAGCATCCATTTGAGCAACCATAGCTTGCACACGATCAACAGCCTCCACTTGTCCCTGAGGCAATAATGCATATTGAGACACTTTCGCAGAAGTAAACAGCATTGCTGATGCATTTTTACATGCCGCAACACAAGCTCCGCAACCAATACACGTAGCCGCAGAAAAAGCATCATCTGCATTATCTTTATTAATAGGAATCGCATTAGCATCAATTGTGTTTCCTGAAGTATTTACAGAAACATATCCACCGGCATGTTGTATACGATCAAAAGCACTACGATCCACCATAAGATCTTTTACCACCGGAAAAGCATTCGCTCTAAATGGCTCTATAAATATAGTATCTCCATCATTAAACATACGCATATGCAATTGACAGGTAGTTACACCACGATCCGGACCATGAGGCTCTCCATTAATTTGCAAAGAACACATTCCACAAATGCCCTCTCGACAGTCATGATCAAACACCACTGGCTCTTCCCCTTTATTTATAAGTTGTTCGTTTAAAACATCCAACATTTCTAAAAAAGACATATCCTCTTCTACTCCATCTAAAGGATAATCTACTATTTGCCCTTTACTATTAGCATCCTTCTGACGCCATATTTTTAATAATAATTTCATAGTTTTTAGTTTTTGGTTGTTAGTTGCTCGTTGTTAGTTTTCTATTGCTATAAACTAATAACTGACAACCATCAACTATTTATACGAACGTGTTTTTAATTCAATATTCTCATAAACTAGATCTTCCTTATGCAGAACAGCTTCTTTAGGTGCTCCTTTATACTCCCAAGCAGACACAAATTTGAAGTCTACATCATTACGTAAAGCTTCTCCTTTTTGCTCTCCACTTTGCTCTACAGATTCTTCGCGGAAGTGCCCTCCACAAGATTCATTTCTAACAAAGGCATCCTTCGCGAAAAGCTCTCCTAATTCTAAGAAATCTGCAACACGACCCGCTTTTTCAAGCTCCGTATTTAGACTATCAGCACTACCAGGTATATTTACATTTTCCCAGAAATCAGCACGTAAAGCTTCTATTTCTTTCATTGCAGACTCCAAATCGGCTGCATTACGAGACATTCCACACTTATTCCACATGATTTTACCTAATTTCTTGTGGTAATAATCAACAGAATGTTTTCCATTTGCATTCATTAGTTTCTCAATACGCTCTTTGACATCAGCTTCCGCTTTATCAAATTCTGGTGTGTCAGTTGGTATTTTACCTGTACGAATATCATCCGCTAAATAATCTCCAATAGTATAAGGCAATACAAAATAACCATCAGCCAAACCTTGCATTAATGCTGAAGCACCCAATCGATTTGCTCCATGATCAGAAAAATTTGCTTCTCCTGCTGCATAACATCCAGGAATAGTAGTTTGTAAATTATAGTCAACCCAAAGCCCTCCCATAGTATAATGCACCGCAGGGTATATCATCATTGGAGTTTTGTATGGATTCTCATCTACAATTTTTTCATACATCTGAAAAAGGTTTCCGTATTTGTTTTCAATAATAGCTTCTCCTAATTCCAATATTTGAGCGGCAGAAGGATTACTAATCCCACTTGTCAATGCTTTTTCCTTACCATAACGTTGAATTGCCGAAGCAAAATCCAAATACACAGCTTCTCCAGTTTTATTTACTCCATAACCTGCATCACAACGCTCTTTAGCTGCTCTAGAGGCTACATCACGTGGCACTAGGTTACCAAATGCTGGGTAACGACGTTCTAAATAATAATCTCTATCTGCTTCTGCAATTTGAGTAGGCTTTAATTTCCCTTCTCTAATAGCTTTTACATCTTCTATTTTTTTAGGCACCCATATACGACCATCATTACGCAAAGATTCTGACATTAATGTCAACTTTGATTGATGTTCCCCTGAAACAGGAATACATGTAGGGTGAATTTGTGTATAACATGGATTTGCAAAATATGCACCTCTACGGTGAGCTCTCCATGCCGCCATTACATTACTTCCCATGGCATTTGTACTTAAAAAGAATACGTTTCCATATCCTCCAGTAGCTAAAACTACCGCATGTGCAGAATGTCTTTCTATTTTTCCTGTAACCAAGTTACGAGCAATAATTCCACGCGCCTTACCATCAACTTTAACTAAATCTAGCATTTCATGACGGTTATAGGCTTGAATTTTCCCTCTATTAATTTGACGATTCATTGCTGAATACGCACCTAATAATAACTGCTGCCCTGTTTGCCCTTTTGCATAAAAAGTACGAGATACTAACACTCCTCCAAATGAACGGTTATCTAATAAGCCTCCATACTCACGTGCAAATGGAACACCTTGCGCCACACATTGATCTATAATATTACCTGACACTTCAGCTAAACGGTATACGTTAGCTTCACGTGAACGATAATCTCCTCCTTTTATCGTATCATAAAACAAACGATAATTAGAATCACCATCACCTTGATAATTTTTTGCTGCATTAATTCCACCTTGAGCTGCAATAGAGTGCGCTCTACGAGGTGAATCCTGATAGCAAAATGTTTTTACGTTATATCCCAGCTCTGCTAATGATGCTGCGGCACTACCTCCAGCAAGTCCCGTACCTACAACTATAACATCTATATTACGTTTATTGGCTGGATTAACTAGGTTAATTTTATTTTTATGATTTGTCCACTTATCAGCTAATGGACCTTCTGGAATTTTTGAATCTAATGCCATATTGTTATGTGATTAGTGGTTTAAATGATGAAACAATGCAATAAAAATGAATCCAACTGGGATAACTATTGCAAATGCCTTAGCAAACTTTTGAATACCTGCCGAGTATTTGTTGTTTACTCCAACAGATTGAAATGATGACGCAAATCCGTGTAGTAAATGCAATGCTAAAAACACAAAGGAAACACAGTATAAACCAGTACGCACTGGATCTACAAATTTATGTTGTAATTCTCCATAATATCTAGTCGCAACCTCAGGATTTGTTTCCACATATTTATATATGATTTCGGGCACCCAAAAATCATAAAAATGAAGCCCTAAAAAAGCTAAAACTGCAATTCCAGAATAAATCATGTTGCGCGACATCCATGAAGCATTTGCCGCTCCATTATAACTTGCATATTTTACCGAACGTGCTCCTTTATTTTTAATTTCTAAAATAAATCCCATAACAAAATGGAATACTACTCCAAAAATTAAAACAGGTTGCAATGCAAATTGCACCAAAGGATTCGTTCCCATAAAATGTGAGGCTGCATTAAAGGCATCTTCACTAAAAACTGAAGTCAAATTAATAGTAAAATGCTGTAAAAGAAAGAACACTAGAAAAAGCCCCGACAAGGCCATAGCTACTTTCCTTGCAATCGAAGATCGGATAAGTCCACTCATTAGTTTATTGTTAAAATAATATCCCACAAAAATAACCTCGAAAAGGTTTTTGTACAAGCTTTTAAAGGGGTTTAATACTTGTTTAAACTAATTATGGATAACAAATTCACGCATATTTTACACTAATCTCAACCAAACCTCAATATACTTACGTAATACTACCTAGTTATTCTTTTTTTTAAGCTAAAATTACATAATTCGCAAAAAATAAATTTTTAAAAATTAACATTAAATACACCTGATTAGCGTTTCCGATAATTTTAACAATTTTTACTAACAAAAAGCTTTAATCTTTTAAAATTGAATGATTGTATTTATAACTCAATTCATTAGCTGTTTTTTGCCCATTAATAAGCTTTCCTTTACTTATTTCGTTTTGTATAAAATTAGGTAGTGGCAATTTTTTATGAGTACAAACATTTGTGTAATATGTTTCCTTTGAAGGATGTAATGGGTATGCCGCATTGTATATTTTACCCCATTCATGCCCAGAAATAATTTCTCGAATAATCCCTACGCAATCTGATCTGTGAATTAAATTTACTGGCGCTAATGGATTAGGGATTTGTTTTCGTTTAGACATCATTGTTGCTGGATGTCTTCGTTCATCCACCAAACCAGCAAAACGAAGAATGGTAGTTTTAAAATTAACATTCTCACTTAAAATCCTTTCTACCCTTATTAATTGTTTTGCGGAAGAGCTTTCCGAATTTGGAAGCATCTCATTAGTTACCTCTAGCATATCCTTTGTATCAGCAAAAACTGAAGTAGAACCTATAAATAACACATTCCTAACTGAAGAATTTTCAATATAGGGAATCAACTGTTTAATTTTAGCCACATAATTACTTTCTGGATTTCGACGTAGACCTGGAGGTGTATTTAAAATAAGTATTTCCGAGTCTTTTAAAAGTGACTTCACATTTCCATAAACCTCTTTTTCCTCTATCTGTACCTTGTACACATTATAGCCTTCTGCCTTTAGATCATTTAACTTAGCAACTGATGTAGTACTTCCCTTTACAACAAAGCCCAAATCCAATAAACTATCTGCCAAAGGCTTACCTAACCACCCTAAACCTAATATTGAAATATTCATTCACTTTTTTTTATAAATATAACCAGATACTTGTTTTTTTTTTATAAAAATCAAATTAAATCCACAAAAAACAAGTTAAAACTAGCACTTAAAATACGATCAAAAAAAGTATTTTAACGCTAAAGTGTTTTATATCTCATTAAAAATCAATATATTTAAGTTTAACTTAAAGTAATCAGATATGGGGATTTCAAATTTTATGGGCGAAAGAGCGAAGCCAAAAAAAGGCATGGATGTAGCAATAACGGTGTCAGATTACATGACTAAGAAGTTGATTTCATTTTCGCCACAATTAACATTATTAGAAACTATGGAAACACTTGTGCGAAACGAAATTACAGGTGGACCAGTAGTAAATGACAAAGGAGAACTAATTGGAATGATTTCCGAAAGTGATTGCATGAAACAATTAAGCGATAGCAGATATTTTAATATGCCTATGAGTACCGAAATTGTTGAAAAATATATGTCAACAATTGTTGAAACTATTGATAGTAGCGCTAGTATTTTTGAAGCTGCTGAACAATTTCACAAAAGCCCTTACAAACGTTTCCCTGTAATTGAGGGCAATAAATTAGTTGGACAAATAAGTCAACATGACATCATTTTAGCAGCACTTCATTTAAACTCACAAAACTGGGGACACTAAAAATTAATATATTCACACTATTACCACATAAAAAATCGCACTAAACATTACGTTTCACCAAAGCATAGTAATCATTATCTAAAGGCAAGTAGCCTTGATCATATATAAAATAATATATTTTACCTGCTTTTGTTGTATATGTGCTGGTATGTAAATTAAAATCAAAACCACTAGAAGCTAATTTGCTTTTAGTGGTTTTAGTTTTATCATAAGGATTTAACAAAGTTAAAATCCTGTAATTTTTACGAAGCTGATTATTTGTATTTCGAATTAAATTAGTAACATCCTTGTTTTGTTTATTATTAAAAGAATTTCTGCAGTAATCTGAACAAAAACGCTTATCAGAACGACCAATTATTTTTTCTCCACACTCTGGACAACTCTTATTCATCTTTTACTGTGTATTATTTAATTAAATATACAATTTTACAGTAAAAAAAATATCCCAATTAATTTCTCATAAGCTTTGTGGTATACATACCATTTTCTGTAATTGTTTTAACTACATACAACCCACTTGACAAACCACGAACAGAAAATTTTAATGCTTCTTCATTAACATTTTCAAACAATAATACTTCACTACCTAAAAGATTGTATACGGTTATTGATTTTATTAATTCATTAGCAACAACCTCTAAAGATCCTTTTGTTGGGTTTGGGGAAATATTCACACCATTCATCTCTACCTCTCCAAAATCAGGAGCTGAAAGTGTCGCTCCTCCATCTATATTTATACAGTTTGGTATCGGATTTGATAAAATTGGTTTTAAATAATCCAATTTCCACTGTTCAACAGAAATCCAATCATTGGTTAAAATACCACCGGTATCTCCGGAATTAGGATTTAGAGCCCAAAAAGTATAATGCAGCTTTTTCTCCTTTATGAAATCAATAAACTTTTGAAACCAGATTTCATCTTTGCCACCCCTCCCCTGTATACCAAGCTCTCCAATAAGCAATGGTGTTGTTTTATTTGTGTTCAAAAAGTTAAATTGCTCTTCCCAAATACCTGGCATGTTTTCAGGAAAATCAGCCGCAGAGAACCACTTTTGATCATGTACTCTTGGACCGTATTCATGAGGTGAATACATTAGCTTTTTAGGATTACTTAAGCGCACAGGATAATCACGTGCCCCTTGCAAATTTCCTCCCCACCAGTATGAAGTCAACTCACCATCTGGCTTAATATACGCTTCAATACCTTCAACTAATATTAATACATTAGGATTTGCCTCCAAGATGGCATTACCACATTTTTCTGCTGCCAATCGCCAATCAAACTCATCCCCAGTTCCCCAACGAGCACCTGCCAGATTATCAATCTTACCATTAGGCTCATTATTAAGATCCATACCAACAACCGCACTCTTATCCTTATAGCGCTCTGTTAAAAACACCCAATCATCAATCCATTGTTGTTCTGATGTAGTTTCAGTATACCATAGTTTTTCAACTAAGTAAGCATCTGGATTACGAGAATGACAGTCTAAAATTATCTTTAAGTCGTTTTCCTGACACCAATCAACTATGTAATCCATTACATCAATTGGCTTTAAAGGCTTACCTGTTTCTTTTTTACTTATTTTTAAATTTGAATATGGTCCCTGAGCCGGAATACCATTATACGAAAAAGGATCTTTAACCCATGAATTAGGATCTTCGAATTTAGCACCTTCCCTCAAGATTCCATTATGCCAAGGCAATCGAATACAGTTGAATCCTAACTCTTTTATTTGCATTAACATCCCATCAACATCCCTTGCATATAACCCATGAGGAATACTTATTTGAGTTTCGAATCCAAACCAATTGACTCCTGCTAATATAACTTCATTTCCAGCAGCATCAACTAAGGTATTCCCCTCTGCTGTTAACCAGTTTTGCTGACAAGCATTTTGAGCATTTGCTAATCCCACAGACAGAAACGCCGAAGTTACTAGTGATAATAGTGTAATCTTTTTAATCATAGTTGGTAGATTTGTTGAGCAAAAATACTTGTAGTAACTCTTGCATTTTTTTTTAGTACCAACATTAAGATTAAAAGTGTCTATTGTTCGATAAAGACACTATTTTTTGTAGGAAAGTTCTATATATGAGACATTAAAGTCGGGACAATCGATAAATGACACTATTCTTTTTAAATGAACGAAAATGTTTTCGTAACTTATACTCTATAGAATAGAAAACTAAAATTTCTATTGATTTTAGATTTGAAGAAACTTTTTTAGAACTTAAATAAGCATTCAAGAATAGTTGCAATTGACAAATACTTAATTTAAAATAATAAGCAATTTTTATTTAAGTCAAAATATAAATTTCATCTCATAGGAATTAAAAATTTAAGCAACTCCACATTCAACTCATCAGCAACTTCCATGTAGCTCATATGACCACATTTTAAACATACTAAATCTGATCTAGTTAATACAGCCTCAGCAACAGAGGTGTGGCATGGCAATACTGGGTCATTTTCACCCGAAACAATTAATTTTTTTCCATTAAAGTCACTTAATACTTTTGTTTTACTAAGCCTATCCTTCATTCCTATTAATGCTGCTTTTATGGCATGTACAGAAGTTTTTTGCGATTCTACAATCAAGGCTTCAATTTGGTCAATATGCTTTTCCCGAAAGGTTCTATCAAATAAATTTACAACTCCCATACGCACATAAGTATCTTTTTGATCGTCTACAACTCTTATTGCTCGATCTCGATTTATTTTTTTTTCAATGGTATCTGCATGACTTGTCGAATTAAGTAAAACTATATGTGTCGTTTGACTTTTACATATTTGCAAGAGTGCCAAAGCCACATAACCTCCCATTGAATGACCTACAACTGCAAAATCACTTATTCCCAAATAACACAACACCTCTTTAACTGCTTCTGCTTGCATTTCCATAGAATGGACTAAGTACAAACTACCTGTTTCTCCATGACCTAATAAATCAATACAAATATTTGTATACTGAGCTTCAAAAAAACGAGTCTGTAATTTCCAAATAGATTTATTTTCCATAAAGCCATGTAGCCACACAATTACAGGGCCTTTTCCCGAAACAGTATAACCTATTTGTATATTCTTATAACTTATCTTCATTAATTCATTAATGCTTCAATTTCATCAGCTTCAATTGGTATATTTCCCATTAAATTTAATGGGGCTCCTTCTTTTTGAATAACCACATTATCTTCTAAACGAAACCCCATTCCTTCTTCTGGAATATAAATTCCTGGCTCAACCGTCAATACCATATTAGCTTGCATAGGTTCTGTTTGCATTCCATAATCATGTGTATCTAAACCTAAAAAATGAGAGGTACCATGCATAAAATATTTTCGGTAAGCTGGGGTCTCTTTTGGTGCATTTTTTACATCAGTCCTATCTAATAATCTTAAATCTAACAAAGCCGAAGTCATAATTTTACCTATTTCTATATTATACTCCTCCCACTCAAGACCAGGCATTAACAAATTAGTACATTCTTTTTTTACATTAAGCAATGCTTTGTAAACTTCTTTTTGTCTTTTCGAAAACTTCCCAGAAACAGGAACCACCCTAGTCAAATCACTTGAATAATTAGCATATGCCGCTGCAACATCCATCAAAATTACATCACCGGCTTTACACTGCTTATTATTTTCAATATAATGAAGTACATTGGCATTATTACCACTAGCCACTATAGGTGTATAGGCAAACCCATCTGCCCTATTCTTAGTAAATTCATATATCAATTCTGCTTCAATTTCATACTCCCAAATACCAGGTTTAATCATTCCTAATATTTTTCTAAAACCAATTTCGGTAATAGCACAAGCTTGCTGTATTATTTCAATTTCTTCAGGCTCCTTAACTGCACGCAATTGATGTAAAATAGGATTACTTTTAGCTACTTTATGTGCCGGATATTTCTTTTTACACCATGCTATAAAACGATCTTCGCGTGTTTGCGTTTCGGTATTCGCCCTTGCATGCTCATTTGTATTAAAATAAATAGTTTCAGCTTCCGCCATAAGTAAAGCTAGAATTCTAGGAAATTCATCTAACCAATACACTGTTTCAATTCCTGACAAGGTAGTCACCTCTGCTTTTGTTAATTTTTTCCCTTCCCAAACAGCAATAAGCTCACTTGTTTCCTTTACAAAAGCAATTTCTCTATATTCTGGTTTTTTAGCATCTGGAAATAACAATAGGATACTTTCTTCTTGGTCTAAACCACTTAAATAATAAATATCTCTATGCTGCTGAAAAGGCAAAGTACTATCTGCGCTTACCGGATAAATATCATTACTATTAAAAACAGATACACTGTTGCTAATCAATTTTTTAGTGTATTTTTTTCTGTTTTTTTTAAATAATGAAGCATTTATTGGCGTATATTTCATAAAACTATATATTTCTAACTATCAATTTATTAACTATAATTAACCTATCTTTTTATTTAATGCTGATATTATTAATACAAGATAAGCTTAAAATTTAAAGACGAAATAAACAATAATACCGTTTACTCTTAGAAATAAAGTTACTAATAATATAACGATAACAAATAATTAGTTTAAAGAACATTGTAATTAGGTATTTACCTACAAAATAAAAATAAAAAATAGCGTTTTATATCTGTTTAATCGTATTTTATTGCTTTTAAACGGAAAAATATCTATTTTACAGATTTACTTATTTAGACTTAAATATGTTAATTTTTTCCTATGATTTTAGAAATGAGCATTCCTGCATTACTATTTCCTGCAATTTCACTTACTATGCTTGCATATAATGCACGCTACCTTGCCATTGCCGCATTAATAAGAAAACTACATAAAGAATATTTGACTAACAATTCTAAAAGTATTGGCATACAAATAAATCAATTACGAAAACGTTTATATTTAATTAGAAATATGCAAGCTATAGCTATTTTAAGTTTTTTGGGCGCCGTAATTACTATGAGTTTTTTATATACTGAAATGAACAACTGGGCTAACTTTGCATTTGGTTTAAGTTTAATTGCACTAGTTATATCACTCAGTATTTCATTAATCGAAGTACAACTATCTACAAAAGCATTATCTGTTCAATTGAATTCTCTTGAAGAAAACAATATTAATTAATAAGTCCCCACCTTATGCTCGCTAATAAATTATTTGAAAATACACTTAAAAAATTTGATATAGGCTACTGGGAATTAGGTAAACATTCCCCAAATGATAAATGGTCTAAAGAATTTTATAACAACCTAAAATTAGACACAGAAAAAGTAAGCCCTTCTATTGATTTTTTTAAAAATGAAATTATACACCCTGAAGATTATGACTTTTTTGACAAAAACTACACTAGCTATCGTATAAATAATTTAAATTTTCGACAAAAAATACGTCTTAAAAATAATTTTAACACTTACCTTGAATTCATTTGCTATAGCGCAGAAGAAGCTCCCGTTAATATTAAATCTGACACTAAACTTTTATTTTTTCAAAAAATCACTGAGTTTAACGAAGACTCCAATAATCCTTTCCATTACCAAGAAACCGTAACAATGTCCTCTACAGGGAGCTGGTTTGTTGATTTTAAAAACAAAAAAAGTTATTGGGATCCCGAAGCTAAAAAGATTTTAGGATACCCAAATGAGTATGAACCCTCATTAAGCAAATCTCACTTATATTATACAGAAGATTGCCGTCAACAAGCTGCCAATCTATTTTTGTCCTGTTGCACCACTGGAAAACCTTTTAATACAGAAATTAAGATGCTTACTTATCAAGGCAATGAAATCTGGGTGAGATCCATTGGAAAACCGATACATGATACTCAGCATACTATAATTGGCATTAAAGGTGTTTTTCAAAATATTGATGAAGCTAAGAAAAAAGAACTTACACTTCAAAAATCAATAAACATAATTGCTTCGCAAAACAATAGACTATTCAATTTCGCTCATATTGTGTCTCACAATTTACGCTCACATTCCAGCAATTTAAGTTTATTAGTACAACTTATTGAAAGTGTAGATGACCCTGCTGAAAAAGGTGAATTAATAAGTGAAGTCAAGAATATTGGCGAAAACTTAAACACCACTATTGAACACCTTAATGAAATTGTAACCATACACACAAACAACAAACAAAAACGTAAGGACATACAATTTAAAGACACGTTATTACTAGTTACTAATTCCATTAGAAATATTATTACCAGTGGAAATGCTACCATCACCTCTGATTTTAATGAATACCCTCAAGTTCGCTACATAGCAGCTTATTTGGAAAGTATTATTCTTAATTTAATTACCAATGCAATTAAATACAAACACCCAGACAGAGATACCAAAATACATTTAAAAACAGGCAAATCAAAAAATGGTCAAGGAGGCTATTTAAAAATATCGGACAATGGTATTGGTATTGATCTCAACACCTTTGGAGATCAAATTTTCGGAATGTACAAAACATTCCACAACAATACTGATGCTGTTGGAATAGGTTTATTTATTACCAAAAATCAAATTGAATCATTAAATGGAAGTATTTCTGTAGAAAGTCAAGTAGGTAAAGGAACTACATTTACCATAACTTTTTAATTAAATTCAATAATTTACACTACGCCCATCTTTTATTGGTGCGTTTAATTGCTGATCTATTTTTGTAATTTACCCAAGTATCTTTCCCTATTTGGCGCATTAAATTATCAAAATGACGCATAAAAAATACATTGTAAATCGCTTTAGATAAATTGTATTTAGAAATAGGAAGCGCTCGCAAACTCATTGAAAAACCTGGTGTTTTATATGTCATTTGGTGCCAATAACCTTCTGGCATATAAAGCATATCACCATGTTTTAAATTTGCAACCATTCCTCTAGCCTTTAACAAGGCTGGATATTTTTCAAAATCGGGATTATCAAAATCTATTTTGTGATAAGCGACTAAAGCATTGGGTAATTTATACAAATATTTTGTTTCCGATGGTGGAAACAAAATACATTGTTTTTCGCCATCAAAATGAAAATGCAAAATATTAGCATAATCAATATCATAATGCATAAAAACTTTGGAATTTTCTCCTCCAAAAAAAAGCATAGGTAGCTTTTTTAAAAAACGTAAACCTGTATCTTTTGGATAATCAAAATCCTGCTGAAGCCTAGGTACTTTTTTTAACAAATTATATAAAAAAATGCGATATGGCGTGGGACCTTTTTTTAAATCATCAATATATTTAGCCAATGGCTCTTGTAAATGAGGCTCATTGAATTTTTTTGTTGCATTATTTATAGGAATCCGATTATCATAAAGCGGCACCACTTTATCGCCTGCAATTTTTTTTACATAATCCAACGTCCACACTTTTGAAGCCTTCCAATCACTTACAAAATGCTCTACAATTACTGGTTTTTGTGGAATAACATAAGATTTATAAAAATCCTTTTTAGAAATTTCACTTATTATTGGAACGGGTTCTAAAGATAATTTTTTACGAGCCATTGTAACTCTAAATTACTAAAAACTATTTATCTACTTTTTTTGAGCTTCTAAATTCCTTTCAATTTGATGCCCTGGCCTTGTCCATTTAGGTTTTTCGCCCTGGCCTGCTAATACAGAATTTTCTGCTTCAACTGTTTCTGGCTGTGCCTTTTTAACAAATGGTTTTTGAGGTGTTAAACCTAACAATTCAAACATTTTCATGTCTTCGGCTACATCCGGATTAGGCGTTGTCAATAACTTATCTCCAGCAAAAATAGAATTTGCACCAGCAAAAAAGCACATGGCTTGCCCTTCTCTAGTCATTTGTGTTCTTCCCGCCGAAAGGCGCACCTGAGTTTGCGGCATTACAACACGTGTTGCTGCCACCATTCTGATCATATCCCAAATAGGCACAGGCTTTTCATTTTCCATTGGTGTCCCTTCAACAGCAACTAAAGCATTAATAGGTACCGACTCTGGCTGAGGGTCTAAAGTAGCTAAAGCCACTAGCATCCCTGCTCGATCCTCTTCCTTTTCACCCATTCCTATAATACCACCACTACAAACAGTTACATTAGTTTTACGCACATTATCAATAGTGGCTAGGCGATCTTCAAAACCTCTGGTTGAAATTACTTCCTTATAATAATCCTCTGAAGTATCTAAATTATGATTGTACGCATATAGTCCCGCCTCTGCCAAACGTGCTGCTTGATTTTCCGTAATCATACCTAATGTACAACATACTTCCATATCCAGTTTATTAATAGTACGTACCATTTCCAATACATTATCAAACTCTGGTCCATCCTTCACATTTCTCCAAGCAGCTCCCATACACACACGCGAACTTCCTCCAGCTTTTGCTCGCAAGGCCTGCGCTTTTACTTGTTGTACAGACATCAAATCATTTCCTTCTACATCAGTATGATACCTTGCTGCTTGTGGGCAATATCCACAATCTTCAGGACACCCACCTGTTTTAATAGACAGTAAAGTAGATACTTGAACCGTATTAGGGTCGTGGTATTTTCTATGTACTGTTGCCGCTTCATAAAGCAACTCCATTAATGGTTTGTTATAAATTTCAAGAATTTCCTCTTTCGTCCAATCGTGTCTCGTTTCGCTCATTGTATAATAATCAGTAGGTCAAAAATAAGAAAAAATGGAGAGCCCTTATAATTAAGTTTTATTATAAAGCATAATCTTTGTTTTGATGAACTTTTCAAAATACAAGGTCTACTTATTAAATAACATCAATTTTTTTTAGTGAAAGTATTTCTTACATTTGATTACTAACTCAATAATATAGACTATGATAAAACCTAACGACCACAAATTCACATTTCATGGCACTGGAGCTAACTTATTTGGAATTGTAATTGTTAATTTACTTTTAACAATAATTACCTTAGGCTTATACTATCCTTGGGCAAGAGCAGCTGTTTTACAGTACACTTATAAAGAAACTGAGTTTATAGGCTCACGTTTTACATTTCATGGAACAGGTAAAGAAATGTTTAAAGGTTTTATAAAAGCGATTGGAATTATTTTAGCTATATACGCTATTGCTATGGCTTTAATTTTTTACGTGCACCAAATTGCTGGAATAGTATTTTTATATCTAGGCATTTTTGCTCTATTACCATTTGTAATTCATGGAGGATTAAGATACCGTATGTCTCGAACTTCATGGAGGGGAATTCATTTTGGTTACCGAGGTAAATTCAATGAACTTTCAAAAATGTGCTACAAGGACTTATTATTAACACTACTTACACTAGGTATTTATGGCGCATGGTTTCAAGCAAATATTAAAAAATACACTTCAAAACACATTCGCTACGGAGACACTGGTTTTTCTTTTACTGGTACAGGCGGACAATTATTTAAAATTTATGTAGTAGGCACTATACTAACCTATATTACCCTAGGTATTTATTTTTTTTGGTACATGAAAGATTTATTGGAATACCAATACAACAATTTATATATACATCAAGGCGAAAATACGATACCTGTAAAAACAAGCTTTACTGGCGGAGGACTATTTAAAGTATTGATCGGAAACTTTTTTATTGTCCTTTTCACCTTTGGTATTGGTGCTCCTTGGGCACAGGTACGAATGCTTAAATATTTAAGTCAAAACATTCTTGTTGACGAAGCTTTTGATCCAAACATTGTAAAACAAACCGAAGAAGAATACAAAGATGCTACCGGTGAAGATTTAGGCGATATGCTAGATTTAGGATTTATCATTTAGCAACTGCATTACCCTTTTATTTATGCATTCAAACAACCATATAGTATCTTATTTTGATGGACTATCATCTACTGAACACCTTGCTGAGCTTAAAATCCAGCAAGGTGCTTTGTATTTAATATATACAGATAACGGCACTCAAATTCAAAAAATATGGCATAAAGACCACATACTTGAACCTGATCTTATTGGCGGTAAAAAACTAAGTTTACGATATGGAAAAGCTTTCCCTTATCAGCATATTGAAATTGGAAATAAACAACTTGCCGATCAAATACTAACAAAATTTGAATTACAAAAAAAAGCCAAAAAATACAGCCTGTTCACTGATAAAGGAGCTAAAGGAATTCTGCTAGGAATCCTACTTTTTGTTGGCGTTTTTTTTCTATTCTACAAAGTAGTTATACCAACAGCATCAAACTTAGTTGCCTTATCAATACCCATAAGTGCTGAACAAAAAATGGGATTGGCTATAAAGCAATCACTTGTTAGCCCTTATGAAATAGACTCCGTTAAAACTAAAGCTTTAGAACGTTTTTACACTAAATTAAATTTTGATACCGAGTACGACTTAAATTTTGTGGTAGTTGATTATGATATGCAAAATGCTTTTGCTACACCAGGCGGAAACATTGTGGTATTTAGTGGTATTATTGATCAAATGGAATGCCCAGAAGATTTAGCAGCACTTATTGGTCATGAACTAACACATGTTAATGAAAGGCATTCAACAAAAAGTATTATTCGCAGCATGGCCAATGCCATGATTTTATCCGTACTCCTAAATGATGTTAATGGAATTACCTCTGTTGTTGTAGATAATGCCAACACATTTCAACAACTTTCTTTTTCTCGAAGTTTAGAAAAAGAAGCTGATGAATTTGCCTTGGAAATGCTACTCAAAAACAACATTAACCCATATGGAATGACAAATTTACTACACCAATTAAACACCCCATTAGAAGGTGATTTTGAAATTCCAGAATTTTTAAGTTCCCATCCCATTACCAATAACAGAATCAAATACATTGAAAAAAACATTCAAAAAAATACACCCTTTACTATTTCTGAACCTGACTGGACCGAAGATTGGAATATCTTAAAATTTAAAGATCCTTTTAGCCCAAAAGAGGACGAAGATGGTTTTATATTTGACATTCAACTATTTAAAGGAGACACTGATAATGAAACCGATACAGACTCAGAATAGTTTGATTAAAATTCCGCCTTCCTTTTATTTAAAAAGGCACTCGTTCCTTCTTTAAAGTCTGCAGTACCAAAACAGCTACCAAATGCTTGTTTTTCTACTTCAAACCCATTTTGATTAACATCAAAACCTGCATTTACAGCAGTTATAGCAGCACTAATAGCTGATGGAGCATTTGCAATTATTTTAAGTGCTAAATCATTCGCTTTATCTAAAAGTTCATTCTGCTCATATACATGATTTACTAGTCCGTAATTTAATGCCCTTTCGGCCGTAATCATACCACCAGTCAAAATCATTTCTAAAGCCCTTCCTTTACCTATCAATTGAGGTAAGCGTTGTGTACCTCCATAACCAGGAATTACTCCTAATGACACTTCGGGTAAACCAAAACGCGCATTATCACTCGCTATTCTGATATGTGCGGCCATAGCTAATTCCAAACCTCCACCTAATGCAAAACCATTAACTGCTGCAATTACAGGTGTTTCTAAATTTTCAACATAATCAAAAAGCAATTGATGACCCCTTGTAGCTAGTTGTGTTCCTTCTATTTGATTAAAACGGACAAACTCCTTAATATCTGCTCCAGCTACAAAAGCTTTCCCTCCATTACCAGTAATAATAATTGCTCGTACTCCTAAATCCATATTAGCCGCTTTAAATGCCTCATGAAGTTCAGTAATAGTAGTAGCATTTAATGCATTTAATTTTTTGGGTCTATTAATAGTAATAGTAACTATTTGCCCATTTTGCTGATAAGTGATGTATTTTAAATCCATATCTAAATTTAATGTAAAGGAATACGAACAACAAATTCCGAGCCTTCGTTTTTAACTGAAGTATAGGTAATAGTTCCTTTATAGGTTTCAATTATACTTTTTACCATAGCTAAACCTAAGCCCATACCGCTAGATTTTGTTGTAAAATTAGGTTCGAAAATTTTTTGTTTATCACCTAAATCAATACCCACACCGTTATCTTTAACATAAATATAGGCATCATTTTCTTGTCGTGAAATAGTCACTATAATTTGCAAAACTCTATCTTCCGAAATCGCCTGAAGCGCATTTTTTATCAAATTAGTTATTACCCGAATAAGCTGGGTTCTATCAAAATTGATCAACACCTCTTCTGCAGAAGCATTAAAAATAATACCTTTCTCTGTAAATATATCTAATGCCGAACTTACCACTTCATTTAAGTTTAAAATTTCATCCTTACGCTCTGGCATTTTTGCAAAGTTTGAAAAGGCCGAAGCTATAGCACTCATGGTATCAATTTGCTGAATTAGGGTATCACTATATTCGGTAAGTTTATTTTTAATTTGAGGGTCTTCGGGATCAAATTTCCTATGAAAACTCTGAACTGTTAAACGCATTGGAGTCAATGGATTTTTTATTTCGTGAGCCACTTGTTTCGCCATTTCGCGCCAAGCATTTTCTCGCTCACTCACCGCTAGTTTTACTGCACTTTCTTCCAACTGATCAATCATACTATTATAAGCTTCAACCAATACTGAAATTTCCGCACTAATATATGAGGCTTCAATTTTTTTATTTTGCTTTCCAATACGTGTTTTATTTATTTTATCGGAAATAGTCGTAATAGAACGCGTTATATAATTAGAAAGCAAATAAGCCAATCCAATACATATCAATAACATAAACAGATACACTTCAACCAAACTACGCAAAAAAGCAAGAATATCTTTTTTTACTAAATCGTCATTTTGCAAATAAGGCAAATTTAAAATAGCCAGTGGCTTAAACTTATTATCTGTTATATAACTATATGATGATTGAAAACGCTCTCCATCCCGATCATAACTAACCAAAAAACGTTTTTTGGGCGAATTATTCATCTTTGAGATAACAATATCGGGAATACCTTGCTTGATAGAGTCTTTTATAAAAGACTCATTAGATTTTATAAGTAACTCTCCTTTTAAGTCATATATAATTAATGGCATTCGATGCACAGCGGACAGTTCGTAAATACGTCCGTTTTCCTTAAAAATTAGCGGGATATTTTGGGTGGTTACTGGGTAGGTTGTACGCTTTAAAACATAATTAATATTCTGTTTAATAGCCATTTCTTTTCGCTCTAAACGATCTTTATGGTATTGCTCTGCTTCGTTTTTATAACGAAAAGTTGTAATCCCTGCAATTACAATTGAAGCGATCATAACCAAAGATAGCATCGCTATAAACAAACGTGTACGTAATGAAAAGGGACGTTTAAGCATAAATTAGTTCATCAACTAAAAGTTTAATATCTAAATTTAGACTAAAATTTAAACAATAAATAATTTTATTTAAAACCACGCTCTTTTTGTAGTTGTTCGTAGGCTTGTTGTACAGACTGAAATTTTTCTTCGGCGCCTTTTACTAAATGCGGAGGCAAATGCTGTAATTTATCGGGATGGTATTTTTTGGCCATAGTTCGATAAGCTTTTTTAACTTCGCTATCTGTGGCCGTTTTATCAATTTCCAAAATTTTATAGGCATTATCCGCTTCTTTAAAAAACATCGCCTTAATACTCTCGAAATCACGTTGATTAATTCGAAAAGCACCTGCAATTTCACGAATTCGACTCACTTCATTAGTACTTACATGCCCATCAGCAGCAGCAATTCCAAATAAAAAATGTAAAATTTGAAGTCGCGATTCATATCGTGTGTTTTGAGCAATGTAAGTAGCTATTTTTATCGTATTAATTTCTCGACTCTTAATAACTTCATTAAAAGTTTTAAAAGTTGCATTAGCCCTTTCTTTTCCATATGCCTGAACAAAATACTGACGTACATAGTTCAGTTCTGTTTGATTTACCGCCCCATCTGCCTTAATAATAATTGAGGCTAATGACAGTAAATTAAGCTCAAAATCACGAGGAGTCACTTTGCGTTGCCCTGAAAAATTGGGATCACCTCCAGTATTTCTTCCAAAAGCACTCCCTTTACTTCCTTTACTATATTGTTCAACTACATAACCAATAAAAAAACCAGCTATTAATCCAGGAAACCTAAACAAATAAGCTCCTATCATTGCACCAATCCATTTGTACATACATAAATTTTTAAACCACAAATATAGTATTTATCACTACTTATTTTAATCATACTGACAATATGCTACACCGTAAAGTATGGTACATTATTTGTAACTTTGTATGTAAAACATAAAATATGTATCCAGAAGAATTAGTAAAACCAATGAGAGCCGATCTTGCTAACTTTGGTTTTGAAGAATTACATACCGTTGATGCCGTTGATGCTGCTATAAAAAAAGAAGGAACTACACTAGTTGTTGTAAACTCTGTATGTGGTTGTGCTGCTGCAAATGCACGCCCAGCTGCTAAAATGTCATTAGAAAATGCCAAGCGACCTACAAATGCCGTTACCGTTTTTGCTGGTGTAGATAAAGATGCCGTAAATGCGGCACGTGCTCACATGGCTCCGTTTCCACCATCGTCACCTTGTATTGCTTTATTTAAAGATGGTGAATTAGTGCATATGCTAGAGCGTCATCATATTGAAGGACGCCCTGCTGATATGATTGCAGAAAATTTGACAGATGCTTACAATAGTTTTTGCTAAATTAAAAAATTAGAAAAGATATCATTTTTAAGCCGTTTTTTCTTAAACGGCTTTTTCCATTTTATAAACATCACTAAAAACCAATAGATTATATTATTTTTATAATTTATTAAGGAATAAACAGCTTAAAAATTGTTAAGCTCAAAATATTGTAAGAAATTGCAATGCAAAGTTTGTAAAGCTGTAAATACGCATGATTCAGAAATTTTTCGCCGCAATTTTATCTGTCTTATTTTACCCTGCGTTTTTTATCTCATTAATCGTTTTTCATGGGATACAAGTATTTTGTAGACGGATACTAGGTAAAAAAGCACATAAAAAAAGTGTAGAAATACTTAACTTTTTTTTATTACGCTGTATCAATTTAGTGGGCAACACCACTACATATGTAAATAACCAACATATTCCCGAAGAGAAACCATTACTAATTGTTTCCAATCATCAGAGTATGTTTGATATTTCAATGATTGCATGGTATATGCGGAAATATGATCCGTTATATATTTCAAAAATTGAATTAGGCAAAGGAATACCTAGTATTTCATATAATTTACGTCATGGTGGTTCGGTATTAATTGATCGAAAAAACAGAAGACAATCATTACCCGTAATTATGGATTTCGGGAAACGATTACAGAACCAAAAACTTACAGGTGTTATTTTTCCTGAAGGCACAAGAAGTCGAGATGGAAAGCCTAAGGAATTTAATGAATCTGGACTTAAATTACTAACCAGAAACATGCCCGATGGTTATATAATACCTATAACAATAAATAATAGTTGGAAGCTAATGAGATATGGGTATTTCCCCGTTGGGGGCTTCAGCAATATAAAACTAGAAGTTCATGAGCCTATAGCAATTGCCTCATGTGATTTTGATGAATTGAAAGAGAAAGTAGAGCGCCAAATTACATTGGCAATAAAATAGAAAGCATGGCTTTAGATAATGTAAGATTAGAGGTAATGAACTTGTTAGAACGCAAAATTGATGGTTTTGTAGATACTTTTTTGGTACCAATTGATAAAGTATGGCAACCAACAGATTTTTTACCAGATTCCCAAAATGAAGAAACTTTTTTTGATGAAGTAAAAGAATTACGTGAACTTGCTAAAGATTTACCCTATGATTTTTGGGTTGTTTTAGTTGGAGATACCATTACCGAAGAAGCTCTCCCTACTTACGAATCCTGGCTAATGGATGTTCAAGGAATTGATCAACATGCCAAAGGTGGTGAATTTTGCGCCGAAGGCGGTGGAAATGGATGGTCTAAATGGGTACGCTATTGGACTGGTGAAGAAAACAGACATGGCGATGTACTTAACAAATATTTATACCTATCCGGCAGGGTGAATATGATCGAAATTGAACGTACTACACAACACTTAATTAGTGATGGCTTTGATATAGGAACAGATCGTGATCCGTATAAGAACTTTGTATACACAAGTTTTCAAGAGCTAGCTACCAATATCTCACACAACCGTGTTGCCAAATTAGCTCGTGAATATTCAAATAAATCATTAGCAAAAATGTGTAAAATTATTGCTGGCGATGAAATGCGCCATTTTAATGCCTACAGCACTTTTGTTGACGAAATTTTCAAATTAGATCCCAGTGAAATGATGATTGCTTTTTCAGATATGATGAAAAGCAAAATCATTATGCCTGCACATTTTTTACGCGAAACTGGTCAAGCTATTGGAGCAAAATTTGATGAATTTTCAGTTTCAGCTCAAAAATTAGGCGTATACACTGCTCATGACTACGTAGATATCATGAAACGTTTAATTACAAAATGGGATATTGAAAGCTTAACAGAATTAAACGATAAAGCTGAACGTGCTCGCGACTATGTTATGAAACTTCCAGCACGCATGGAACGTATTAGTGATCGTTTAGTATTGCCAGATGAAAGCCCTAAATTTTCATGGGTTAACCCAGCTATTGTGAAATAACATTTTACAAAAAACACACACAAACCTCGTGAGTTTTCTCCGAGGTTTTGTTATTGCAAAAAATAGTATTAATCAATGGATCCGTTAGTAAAAAAAACAATCGCTTTTGTAAAAAAAGAACTCACTTTTGCTGAAGGTGGGCACGACTGGTTTCACACAGAACGTGTTTTTAAAGTTGCTTGTCATATTGCTAAAACAGAAAATGTTGACCTAACAATAGTGCAATTAGGTGCACTGTTACATGATATTGCTGATTCAAAATTCCATAATGGCGATGAAACTATTGGTCCTCGAAAAGCTAAAGCCTTTTTAGAAAATGAACACGCACCTAGCAATATAGTAAATCATGTAATAGCTATTATAGAAAATATCTCTTTTAAAGGTGGGAATTTTAAAGCCACCTTTACTTCCAAAGAACTACAGGTGGTACAAGATGCTGATCGACTTGATGCTCTTGGCGCTATTGGTATTGCTAGGACGTTTAACTATGGAGGATTTAAAAACAGAGCTATATACGACCCCACTATTCCTCCAAACTTAACTATGACTAAAGAAGAATATAAAAAGTCAACCGCACCAACGATTAATCATTTTTATGAAAAGCTATTACTCCTTAAAAATAAAATGAACACCTCAACTGGTAAGAACTTAGCGGAACAACGCCATCTTTTTATGGAAGAATTTCTAACTCAATTTTACAATGAATGGGAAGGTAAATTATAATAAAACTATTTATAAATAAACGTGTTATTTTTCTTTTTCCTCGCCCTCTCCTTCTTCCCCATCCAGCTCTGGAGCGTCAATTACAAGTGCATCGATAGAATCTTGCACTCTTTTAGCTGTTTCTCTACGCTCTTTAATCGCTTTCTTTCTTTCTTTTTGTTGCGCTTTAAGTGACTTCTTATCAGATGTACCTTTAACACCAACTAAAGCACCTGCAGACTTCTTTTTACCTTTACGTAATTTCACTTTTTTACCAGTAAAACATCCATTTCTCTGGCAACTAGAACAATTAGTAAATAAAATACTAAAAACAAAAATGAGGGCTAAAATTATTTTTTTCATATGGTAGTAAATTTTGGGGAGCTTACTTAATAACGATAAATTTTACATAACATTTTATATAATACAACCATTAAAATAGTTAAAATTTCATTCTAAATATTTCTCTAAATGAAATTCATGATTGAAAATAATATAACTCAATACTCTTTATTTTTATTTCGTGAAAAAATAAAAATAATTAGCCAATATACTAATTTTAAAAAATAAAGAGACTACCCAAAAAAGGATAGTCTCTTTATTAACCAATTAAACATATGTTATACTGGTTCAATAATTAAAACAAAAATATCAATCAACTACAAGTTTTACTGATTGATTATTAATTTTCACAAAATAAACACCATTTGATAAATTACTTATATCAATTTGATTATTCGCATCAATAGTCTGTGTTGATATCATTGCACCAGACGCTTCATGTATTGTTACAATAACACCTTGATTCACATTTTCTACAGTAACTTTATTTGAAGGATTTGCGGGATTAGGGTATATGATATATCCCAAGTTCTCATTAGATGTTTTTAAAATTTTACCTCCAGAAACTTCACCCCAATTAAAAGTTTCCCAACCTTGAACATTATCTGCAATAGCCGCTAGCTCATTAGTTCCCAAATTCAATCTTGCCTGAACATATTTATTATTAAAGGCTTTTAAAGCAACCTTACCATTTCCTCTAGATTCCCAAGTAAATGTTTCCCAACCTCGCTTATTATTAGTACTTGCCAGCATTTTACCTCCATCATTAAGTCTTGCTTGTACATATTTATTATTTGCCAAGGCTTTAAAATGCACTTTTCCATTTCCAGCATTTTCAACTTTAAATTTTTCCCACTGTCCAATTCTATTCCTATTTGCTCTTAATGGGGCATTTGTTATACCTCTTTCAGCAGCCACATAACCTGCCGCACCATTATTAGCCTTCAACCATATTGTTTTACCTATTGGAGCTCCAGAATTACCTCCTCCAGTTGGAGGTGGTGGAGGTGGCGGGTTATTTCCTCCGTTTCCATTTACTGGCTTATAAACACGTACCCAATCCACCCAAAATATATTTTTCGAATCATCGGCAAGTTCTGCATCTGTTGGACCTGGCCTCCAATCCGTTTGATTTTCTGCATCAATAATTATAGTCATAGGCTTATTTAACCCAGTACCATTAGTAAAATTATTCGGGTCTATAATATCTCTTCCGGATACGGTTCTTACTTTAACACCGTCTATATAATATTCTAAAGTCCAAGGATCTTTCCAATAACAACCATACCTGTGAAAATCCCCTCTCCATACTCTTCCCCCCGCGTAATGCCAAGAACCTGGATCTGATGGTTGGTAATCTTGAAAATTAGGAGGACGAATAAATACATGATGACTAAGGTGCATCCTTTCTGCAAACCATGTTTGATCAGGCCTACTACTTCCGTAACCCTCCATAACATCAATTTCCTGAGTATCATCACGACTTAAAAGCCAAAAAGCATTAGCTAAAACCTGATCCATTATTTTAGCCCTGCACTCAAGATATACTGGATATCGTACCGTTTTTTTAGACGATATGATACCACAATATACTTTGTTATCTGGAGCACGTTGAGCCTGAATTGCCAAATGGGATCCATTATGCCATGCTTGTGGCTTATTCCATTGCGTTAGACCTGGACCTGTCCATGCGTTATGGTAAGTATCTACCCACTTGTTAGTAAAAGCTGCAGGCCTATTAGTGCCCGAACTAGTGTAATTAAAACTATCTGAAAAATCAGATTGAAGTTGCCATACCTTTCCATTCCCAGCATTTGCAGGAACGGGTATCCCATTCCAATCTTGTGCATGAATCGAAAGTGATAGTAGTGCCAAAACTGACAGTACTAATGATAATTTAGTTTTCATGATTAAAAAGTTTTTTAATTAGTTATTTACTTCAAAAATTTTGAATATTTGAGCCAACACAATTTTCAAAAGACACTCAAATATATAGTAAATAATACTTATTAATTCTTACATAAAAACTACATAATCAACTTAATAGAAGTCATTTTTCTTTCAAATCATTGATTTTACAGGTATTTTTTTAGAAATTAAAGAAATAATCAATTATTAGATTAATAAAAATATAGCAACTACTTTTTTTAGACAGTTTTAAGCAGCTGATCCACATAATGTTTTTTACATTAAACAAAACACATGAAAATTATCTAATTAATCTTTATAATTAAAAAAAGTGTAAGTTTATTCTTCCTTTTTTAGATTTCAAATACTACAAACATAAGTTTGTTTATTTTTTTTGATTTACATTAAAACAAATCTAAAAAAAACATCGACCAAAATAGTCTTGGGTGTCTATTTCTCAATTTTAAACCTATGACTCAAATACATCGCTTACCTCAGCATAAGCATTCATAAATAACTCCAAATCAGCAATAGTAATTTTTATCGCCGTTAAAGTTTTATCACACAAACCATAAAAACCAATAGTTTCTGTTTCTTTTGTTCTTTCAATTATACGTAAGTTTTTATACACTGATTCGGCTTTTACCTGAGTAAACATTGGGTTCATTTTGTGTGCTAAATCCTTTAGTGTATTAAAATCTTTTTCTAAAATTGATTGCTCCCAGCTAATTACCCGTTCGTAAGTTATAGTTAAAAAAGTGTCCAAGATTTTTTTAACTGCATCCATATCTTGTTCTAAAAACAATGCCATATCAGTTAAATCATAGCTTGTGGTCACTAAATTTATCTTTGGCAATTGCCTTTTTGCTGAAGTTAAAATTTCAACATTAATAACCTCTTTTATAGAGCTTATTAAATGATCTGGCTTGTAAGGCTTTAAAAAACGCTTAGTAAAACCCTTTTCTATAAATTCTTTTTCTGATTTTTCTGTATCTCCTGTTAAAGCTATTACTGGGATTCCCGAAGTACTTTCGTGAGATTTTAATAATTTCAAAAATGAAAAACCATCATTAATAGGCATTTGAATATCTGTAAAAACAAGATCTGGCTTTTGCTGTCTCGCAAAAGCCACTGCTTTTTCAACATCTTGAAATGCTGTATGTGGAATTTTATAATGATTCAATATTTCCTGCAAAAAACCTAACTGTGACATATCGTCATCAACAATTAAAATATGGATAGATTTTATACTTACCATATCACTTTTATTAGAATCTACAGTAATTACTGATTCTTGTATAGCACTATTCCCTTCCTGCAAAGGCAAAAGACACGTAAAAGCACTTCCTTTTCCCAGTTCACTTTCTAGCGAAAGCGTACCCCCTAAAAGATCTACTAAACTTTTTGTAATAAACAACCCCAAACCAAAGCCTTCATAAGTTGTAGAACTAATATCCCCTTGCGAAAAGGCTTCAAAAATATACTTTTGCTTTTCTATGGTAATACCAATTCCCGAATCGGAAACTAACAACTTTAAATAGTCATTTTTACCCTTAGATTCCAAACTGGCATCAATAGTAATAAATCCAGAGGGTGTAAATTTATAAGCATTACTAATCAAATTAATCGCAATTTGTTTTATCCGGTAGGGATCGCTTAAAAATAATTGCTTTAACGAGTCTTCGATAGTTATTGCTACTTTCAAATCCTTATTGTCTGTTGTCGGAATGGCTTGCTTTATAGCGTTTTCAATTACCACACTAGGCTGAAATGTCACCGATTCAATAGATAGCTTCCCCGCTTCAACTTTTGAAAAATCAAGCAAATCATTCACTAAGTGCAACATATAATCCGACGACTTTTGCGCTTGATTGATGTAATGCAATTCTTTTTCCTTTATGTTACTATTTGATAACAACTCCAAATAACCTAAAATACTATGTAATGGCGCCCGCACATCATGTGTTACCATATTCATTAAATTCTCTTTACTTTTTAACAGCTGTTCAGCATAGGCTTTTGAGGCAGCTAATTGTTCTTGCTGTTTCGTGTTTTTTTTAACATCCTTATTAATAAAATAAATAAATGTTAATGCTGTTAACAACGACAAAAGTGTTGAAAAAAGAATAATTTTTGAGGTCTGTGAAAGTACTTTTTGCGATTCTTCTTCGCGTTTGGCTGCCGCTTGTAATTCCTGCCATTCTAAATCGGTAAGCATTGAACGCATTTGCGTAGTCAATACCCGATCATTTTCAATAATTTCTTGTTCTTTGGATTCTATTCGTTTTTGAATAGCTCGTTCTTTTCGAGCTAAATTGATCAACACATTGGTAACAGACTCGGCAATAGAATCTACTGTTTTATTACTTATTTTATTTTCATTATCACGCTTTGAGTAATCCAATAATTTAATCAAATAACGCCTTTGGTGCGGCTTAAATTCTTTGAAACGGTTAGTGTATTTATAACTCCTAAATGTAGGATCAACCTGTTTTAACTCTTTTACCGCAGCGGTATAAAAATCTTCGGTACTTTTATTATTGTAAATATTGGTAAGTTGTTCTACACTAATATTTTTTCGACGTAATAAATCCTTAATACTATTTATTTGTATCCGTCGACTACTATCTGGATATTTTTTTACTAGTTGGTCAATAGCTCCATTAATTTCATTCACTTTGATTTGATATAAATCTAAATCTGCAGAATCTTTTCTCTTTATAAGGTTTCTACCCAAGGCTTCTACCTCATATAAATTGGTAATGGTTTTACTTATTAAAAACACATGCTCATTTCGATTAGGAGCACCTTTTGTAATTCTTGTAAAACTAGATAATTGCTGATAGAATAATACAAAAGCAATAACACTCAGCGATATTGCTAACAGATAGCTAATTACTAATTTGGTAGTTATTTTATTTTTTGTCGTTGTCATTTATAAATCGAATGTCGTAGCTTTAACGGTTTTTTAAGTATTATTCATATATGATGATCTTATTTTTAGTATTTTTGCCATTGTAACTTTAGGGGTGTTCATTAAATTGAACTGAGAAATACCCTTTGAACCTGATACGGTTAGTACCGGCGAAGGGAAAAGATTCTTTTCCATACAAATGGAAATCCAAATCCTCAAAGGAAAAATCTAGCGTATTTTAATATAGATTTTTTATTTCTCTCAATTACTGCGTATGTAGTAAATTTCTAAAAAGTTTACATTTAATAGCTGACATTTAAAAACTGATCGCTAATCATGACAATAAACGTAAATCACGAATCTAAAACTGTAGCTACTACCAGCTCATTAGATCAACTTTTAGAACACTTAAAAATTTCTAAACAAGGTATTGCAGTAGCTATCAATAACCAAATTATTTCAAAAAATAATTGGAAACAAACTCATCTAAGCGAAAATGATAATGTAACAATTATTCAAGCTACGCAAGGGGGATAATCAAATAATATTAAGTAGTCAGTACAGAGTATTAAGTCTGGCTTTAATTGTAATAAAAACTACATTAGACTTAGGACTTTGTACTTAAGGCTTTGTACTTAAAAGAAAAATATGAAAAGTAAAGACACTGCACCAAAAGAAGGACAAATCACCAGAAAGCCTTTTCCTAATTCGAAAAAGGTTTATGTACAAGGGAAAATCCACCCACAGATTAAAGTGGCTATGCGCGAAATTGCTTTGAGCGACACCACCGATTCGTTAACCAAAAAGAAAACACCTAACGAGCCTGTAACCGTATATGATACTTCGGGACCTTATACCGATCCTAACAAGGAAATCAATGTTCACAATGGTATTGAGCGTATAAGAGAGCAATGGATTTTAGATCGTGGTGATGTAGAGGAATTGGATGCTTTTTCATCTAAATATTGTAATGAGCGTTTAAACGATAAAAGTTTAGATCACATGCGTTTTGACCTAAAACACAAACCTAAACGAGCTAAAAAAGGACAAAATGTAACGCAATTACATTACGCAAAAAAAGGGATTATTACGCCCGAAATGGAATACATCGCTATTCGTGAAAATCAACGAATTGACGAAATGACCGAGATTAGAAAGCAACACAAAGGAGAACACTTTGGCGCTTCAATTCCGGCAAAAATTACTCCTGAGTTTGTACGTGAGGAAGTAGCTAGAGGACGTGCAGTAATCCCTTCAAATATAAATCACCCTGAAGCTGAACCTATGATTTTAGGACGTAACTTTTTGGTGAAAATTAATGCTAACATTGGAAACTCTGCCACTACATCATCTATTGAAGAAGAAGTGGAGAAAGCCGTTTGGGCTTGTCGTTGGGGAGCAGATAATATTATGGACTTATCTACAGGACAAAACATTCACGAAACACGTGAATGGATTGTACGTAACTCTCCAGTGCCAATTGGTACCGTGCCCATTTACCAAGCTTTAGAAAAGGTAAATGGAGTAGCCGAAGATTTAACTTGGGAAATTTTCCGTGACACCTTAATTGAGCAAGCCGAGCAAGGAGTGGATTACTTTACTATTCATGCTGGCGTGTTATTACGTTATGTACCTATGACCGCCAATCGTGTTACCGGTATTGTATCTCGTGGTGGTTCCATTATGGCAAAATGGTGTTTGGCACACCATAAAGAAAGTTTCCTATACACGCATTTCGAAGAAATTTGTGAAATATTAAAATCATACGATGTAGCCTTTTCTCTAGGAGATGGTTTACGTCCAGGATCGGTTGCTGATGCCAATGACGAAGCTCAGTTTGCTGAGTTAGAAACTTTAGGTGAACTTACGCAAATTGCTCGTAAGCATGAAGTACAATGCTTTATCGAAGGACCAGGTCACGTGCCAATGCACATGATTAAAGAGAATATGGAAAAGCAAATTGAAGTTTGTGACGAAGCTCCTTTTTACACCTTAGGCCCTTTAACAACAGATATTGCTCCAGGTTATGATCACATTACATCGGGTATTGGTGCAGCCATGATTGGTTGGTATGGTTGTGCTATGTTATGTTATGTAACCCCAAAAGAGCACTTAGGTTTACCTAATAAAGAAGACGTACGTGTGGGTGTGGTTACGTATAAATTAGCAGCACATGCTGCCGATTTAGCTAAAGGACATCCAGGATCTCAACACCGTGATAATGCCTTAAGTATGGCGCGTTTTGAGTTCCGTTGGGAAGATCAATTTAACTTAGGCTTAGATCCAGAACGAGCTCGTGAATACCACGATGAAACCTTACCTGCCGATGGTGCAAAAGTAGCACACTTCTGCTCTATGTGCGGACCTAAATTCTGCTCTATGAAGATTTCTCAGGAAGTACGTGATTTTGCTGCCGAAAATAAAATTTCTGATGATAATGAAGTCCTACAAAAAGGGATGGAAGAAAAATCAAAAGAGTTTAAAGAAAAAGGAAGCGAAGTTTATCTTTAATTATGAATGATTAATTAGGAATTACGAATTCAATAATTGAGACTAATGAAAACTGGTAATGTAGTACAAGAAAAAACTTATGCTTTTGCAGTTAAAATTGTAAAACATTGCCGGTTTTTAATGGAATCAAAAAAAGAATTCGTCCTTTCAAAACAATTACTGCGTTCAGGAACTTCAATTGGAGCAAATATTGAAGAGGCTATTGGAGGTCAAAGTAAAAAGGATTTTTATGCTAATTCGTAATTCTTAATTGAAAATTCATAATTATTATATGTTAATTTTAATAGCCCCAGAAAATGATATTCCTAATGAAATTGAAATACTGCATCAGCTTTTTCAAGAGGGCTTGCAGTATTACCATTTAAGGAAGCCCACTAAAAATTATCAAGAACATTGTGATTATTTAAATCAAATAGACAAACAGTACCACAACCGAATTGTAGTGCATCATTTTCACGAATTAATAAATGAGTTCAACTTAAAAGGCATTCATTTTACGGAACAAAAAAGAATAGACCACATTGATAACCCTGGTCAATATTTTTTAAACTTAGAGATGTATGGCAAAACAATTAGCAGTTCTTTTCACAAATCGGAAAACTTAGCTAATTGTGATTTTGAATTCGATTATCATTTTTTGAGTCCCGTTTTTTCGTCCATATCAAAAGAAGGTTATGAAGGCAAAGGTTTTGATGTAAATCATGTTGATAAACGAATTATTGCTTTAGGAGGAATTACAACACAAAATATACCCAAAACATTGAACTTAGGCTATAATGGAATCGCTGTTTTAGGAAGTGTTTGGAAAAGCAATTCTCCAATTACCGCATTTAAAAAAATAAGAAATCATTACACACAAACGATATCCCATATTTAATTGAAAAAAAGACCCTACATATTATCAATTGCAGGTTTTGATCCTTCGGGTGGAGCAGGTTTAGTTGCCGATTGTAAAACCTTTGAAGCTTTAAAGTGTCAAGGGCTATCCGTTTGTACAGCAAATACAATTCAAACAGATACTACATTTATCGATTGTATTTGGACAGATATTGATACCATAAAAAAACAAACAGAAACCCTATTTAAGCGTTTCAACATTGATGTAGTAAAAATTGGTATTATTCAAAATTGGCGGACAATGTCCGAAATAATTGATGTATTAATTTCATTAAACACCGAAATTAAAATAATTGTAGATCCTGTTTTAAGTGCATCGACAAATTTTGACTTTCATGCTGAGACTCAAACAAATTTTGATTCAAAAATATTTGATGAGGTATTGTCAAAAATATATGTTTTGACACCTAATGATGATGAAATTCAAAAATTATACTCTTCAAAAACAATAGAAGAAACCATTGCTCATATAACCGAAAAAACAAACCTGTTTTTAAAAGGGGGACATAACGAATCCGAAAAAGGAAAAGATTATTTATACACCAAACAAGGTGAAAAACATCCTATAAACCCCAAATACCATCCTGTTTACCCAAAACACGGTAGCGGTTGCGTATTATCAAGTGCTATGGCTGCTTATCTGAGCCTTGGTTTTCCATTGTTAAAAAGCTGCTTTCGCGCTAAGCGATTTACAGAAAAATATTTGGGAAGTAATAAAGAGCTATTAGGGAATTTTAGATTTTAATTTGAGAGGTTGAAATAGGAGTTAAGAATGAAGGAAGAAGAAGAAGTTAAGGAGTTACAAGTAGAAGTTAAGAAGTTAATCTGCAACCAATAGGAGTTAAGAAGAAAGAAGTTAAGTATGAAAAAAAGTCAATCTTTTGAAGATTTATTAGTGTGGCAAAAAGCGCATCAATTTGTTTTATGTGTATACACTATGACTAAAAGTTTTCCTAAAGAAGAGACCTATGGATTAACGATACAATTTAGAAGAGCCGCTACTTCAATTGCTGCAAATATTGCTGAAGGATATAAAAAGAAAGGAACAAAAGATAAACTTCGGTTTTTTAATATCGCACAAGGCTCTTTAGAAGAATGTCGTTATTTTTTGATTTTAACCCAAGATTTAAATTACAAGAACACGATTGATAATGAAAAGGTTCTTTTGATTGAAGTAAGCAAATTACTAAATGCCTATTGCAAAGCAATTGTTAACTCCTTAAATTCTTAACTTCTTATTACTATGAGTTTACAAAAAACATATACCCAATATATTTCCCAAGGAAAAAGCATTGAAGCGCATTTACAAAATATAGAAGCAGTTTGCAAATCGGGATGTAAATGGGTGCAATTACGTCTAAAAAATGTGGAATTACTGGATTATTTAAATGCAGCAAAAGAAGCGCGAAAAATATGTGATACCTATGAAGCGGTTTTAATTATTAATGATAATATAGGAGTTGCAGGAGAATCTGGTGCCGATGGAGTACACGTTGGATTAACAGATACAAACCCTAAAGAAGTTAGAAAACAATTAGGAGAAGAAGCAATTATTGGTGGAACAGCAAACACACTTGAGGATTGTTTGCAGCATATTGAAGATGGAGTAGATTATATTGGTTTAGGGCCATTTAGATTTACAACAACAAAGGATAAGTTAAGCCCTGTTTTAGGAGCGAAAGGATATTCTGAAATTGTAAATCAGATTGTTTTGAAAGGTTTCCAATTGCCTGTAGTAGGTATTGGAGGAATCACATTAAGCGACCTTCCAGAATTATCAAAAACAGGATTATCTAATATTGCTGTTTCTGGTTTATTGACTGGAGAAAGTGAATTAGAGTTAAAACAAAGAATAGAACAAATAGAACAAACTTTTAGCAATTAGCTATTAGCCAACAGCTAGAAATATGAAATTAAAAATAGCAAATAAAGAATTCAACTCTCGCTTGTTTACAGGAACAGGGAAATTTAGTTCATCAGTGTTAATGGAAGAAGCTTTAGTAGCTTCGGAAAGTGAATTAGTTACTGTAGCTTTAAAAAGAGTTGAGGTTAGCAATGAACAGGATGATATTTTAACTCATTTGAAGCATCAGCATATTAATTTGTTGCCTAACACTTCAGGAGTTAGAGATGCTAAAGAAGCTGTTTTTGCAGCGCAAATGGCTCGTGAAGCTTTAGAAACCAATTGGATAAAATTGGAAATTCATCCCGATCCTAAATATTTATTACCCGATCCTATTGAAACCCTAAAAGCTACCGAAGAATTAGTCAAATTAGGCTTTGTTGTGATGCCATATATACACGCTGATCCTGTTTTATGTAAGCGTTTAGAAGAAGTAGGCACTCAATGTGTAATGCCTTTGGGAGCGCCAATTGGGAGTAATAAAGGATTAAAAACACAGGATTTTTTAGAAATTATTATTGACCAGAGTAATGTACCTGTAGTAGTTGATGCTGGTATCGGAGCTCCATCACACGCTGCATATGCCATGGAACTGGGTGCCGATGCGGTTTTAGTAAATACCGCCATCGCAGTTTCACAAAACCCAGTTGAAATGGCAAAAGCTTTTAAAATGGCTGTCCAGGCAGGAAGAATGGCTTACGAAGCAAAATTAGCTCCCGTAAAGCAACATGCCGAGGCGAGTAGTCCATTAACGAGTTTCCTTTCGTAGAAACTGGTTGAAGATTGAGGGTAAAAGCTTGAAGTATTTTTTTAATAAATAAAAAATATTAATGAGAAATTATGAAGATTTAAAGGTTTGGGAAAGATCACATAAATTATGTTTAGAAATTTATGGACTTACTAACAATTTCCCTTCCGAAGAAAAATTTGGTTTAATCTCTCAATTAAGAAGAGCCTCTTCATCTGTCCCAACAAATATTGCCGAAGGTTGCGGTTATGACACACCCAAAGAATTTGCTCGATTTATTAAAATAGCTTCAGGGGCAATAACCGAAGTAGCTAATTTACTCCGATTATCAAAAGACTTAGATTTCATTACACAAGAAAATTTTGAAATGATCAATGAAGAAGCAAGAATTATACGAAGAATGCTGTACAACTTGAGAATGTCTCAATTAAAATAAACTTATGGAACATTCAAAAAATAACATATCGATATTGCCAAAAAATAACACCAAAGGTGTTACAACAACCCTCAACCCTCAACCCTCAACCCAAAAAAGTTTTAAAGAAACTTTTGATAAACATAATTGGAATCAAATCACCAGTGAGATCTACGCTAAAACAGCCGCTGATGTAGAACGCGCATTAGCAAATTCAAAACGTGACATTGAGGACTTTAAGGCCTTAATTTCGCCTGCCGCGCGTCCTTATTTGGAACAAATGGCTCAGTTGAGTAGTCAGTTGACCAAAAAACGTTTTGGGAATACCATGCAAATGTATGTTCCTATGTATTTGAGTAACGAGTGTCAAAATATTTGCACGTACTGCGGATTTAGTATGACCAATAAAATTGCACGTCGAACACTTACAGATGCTGAAATTTTAAAGGAAGTTGAATTCCTAAAGTTAAAAGGTTACGACCACATATTACTAGTTACTGGTGAGGCTAATAAAACCGTAGGAGTTTCATACATTAAACACGCTATTGAGTTAATACAACAGCATTTTAGTAATATTACTATTGAGGTACAACCTTTGGATCAGCCCGATTATGAAACTTTAGTTGATAGCGGACTATACGCAGTTTTAGTATATCAAGAAACCTATCATAAAGACGAATACAAAAAACACCACCCGAAAGGAAAAAAGAGTAATTTTTATTACCGTCTAGAAACCCCCGATAGACTTGGAAAAGCAGGCGTACACAAAATAGGCTTAGGTGCTTTATTTGGTTTAGAGGATTGGCGTACTGATAGTTTTTTTACGGCATTGCATTTACAATATTTACAAAAAACCTATTGGAAAACTAAATATTCCATTTCTTTTCCTAGGTTACGTCCACATAGTGGTGGATTAGAACCTAAAGTTGAAATGACAGATCCTGATTTGGTTCAAGCCATTTGTGCTTTTCGTTTATTGGATGAAGATGTGGAACTGTCCATGTCTACCAGAGAAAGTGAAGTATTTAGGAACAATGTAGTTAAATTAGGAATCACTTCTATTAGTGCCGAATCTAAAACGAATCCTGGCGGCTATGTGGTAGAACCCCAAAGTTTGGAACAATTTGAAATATCCGATGAACGTCCCACCGAAGAAATTGCAGATATGCTAAAAAACCAAGGTTTTGAAGTAGTTTGGAAAGACTGGGAAAGTTTTAGGTAAAACCAAATCTTCAAATTGAAATATTAATATTACTTAATACTTATTAAGAATGACAACCCAAATTACAACAGTGGAATGACGTAAGACGTAAGACTTATGAAGATGAAGTATAAACATGATTTTAGAAAAAGGAATTTAGAAATAACGATATCAATATCCACTAGTTGTTAGCTAAAATTACGGTACAAAACGCAGAAAAAGCTAAAAAAACTTGACCCTCAATCCAAATCTAAAAACTAACCAACAACTAGTCAAAAATGAAAAACACCAACAATACCACTAAAAACAAAACCTTAAAAACCTCAACCTTCAACCTTCAACCCCTAACCTCCGAAGAAAAAAACCAATACCATCGCCATCTGATCCTTGATCAAATAGGCGTTGAAGGTCAGCTAAAGTTAAAACAAGCTAAAGTACTTGTCATTGGTGCTGGAGGTTTAGGTTGCCCCGTATTACAATATTTGACTGCTGCTGGGGTAGGCACCATTGGAATTATTGATGGAGACAAAGTAGATCAAAGTAATTTACAGCGTCAAATTTTATACACCACGGATGATGTGGATCAATTTAAAGCTGGAACGGCAGCAGATCGCTTATCAAAATTAAATCCATTTGTAAAATTCGAGGTATTCAATATTTTTTTAACTACCGAAAATGCTGTTGAATTATTTAATCAATTTGATATTATTGTTGATGGTACAGACAACTTTCCTACTCGCTATTTGGTTAATGACGCTTGTGTTTTAGCAAATAAACCTTTAGTTTTTGGATCTATTTTTAAATTCCAAGGACAAGTAAGTGTTTTTAATTACAAAGGCAGCGGAACCTATCGTTGTTTGTTCCCTACACCTCCTGCTCCCAACTCGGTTCCAAATTGTTCCGATGTCGGCGTATTGGGTGTACTGCCAGGTATTATTGGAAGTTTACAAGCCAATGAGACTATTAAATTAATTGTAGGTATTGGTACTCCTTTAGTTGATAGGCTTTTATATTTTGACGCCTTAAGCTTACAACAACAAGTACTCCAATTCCAAAAGAATAACGGTATAAAAATTTCGAGTTTAGAAACAAATTACGAATTCTTTTGTGGTATCAATAATACAAATGACATGAATACTATTTCTGCGAAAGCTTATTTAGAAAATAAAGAAAGCTACCATTTATTAGACGTGCGTACATACAATGAGTATGAAGACGAAAATATTGGTGGACAACATATTCCTTTAGATGAATTAGATGAACGCATGGGAGAAATCCCAAATTCAAAAATATTAGTGGTTATGTGTTTATCTGGCAAGAGAAGTGCTGCCGCTGTTGAATTGTTATTAGAAAACAACTACCCAAAAACACTCTTAAACCTAGAAGGAGGGATTACTGCCATTAATAAAAATTAATAGCCGCTAATCTGATTTTCTATATTAAAATCAGATTAGCTACTACTAAATGTTACTAAAAATTAAGGAGCTACTCTTTTAAATTTTTGAGTTACTTTAATCTCTTTATTATCATTTGCTCCTTTAAGGACATCGTTAATAGGAAAAAACACAACATCAAAAATTCCATCAGCTATACTTTGTTTTATTTTTTCTACTTCATCTGGAGATCTTTCAAAAGTTAACGTTAAATTATCTGCTTCTAAAAATGCTTCTAATTTTCGTTCATTATTTTCACCCTTATCAAAAATAATAGCACTTCCCTCTACACTATAAGAGCCTGATAATTTTTTCTCCTTACAAGGCAATACAGCTACAGATTTAATGATAGCTTCAAATTTTTGAAGCTCATAATTATCCATTGTAAATGTATAAAATTCATTATCAGAACAAGTTTTAAGGTCTTTTGTCTGACCATTTTCTACCACACTAGCCAATTCCCATTTCCCCAAAATAGCTTCACTATTTGCTATTTCATTTTGTATGTCATCATCATCATTATTACACGATGTTAACACAGTAAGCATTCCTACTGAAACGCTAAACAATAACCCAAATAATTTTAATTTATTTTTCATATTTAATCTACTTAGTGCTTTTCATTTACTATTAAAACAACTTAAAGACATATTACCCTAAAAAAAATATTAAGACAAACTACAAAAAAGATGAAAGAACATTAATTTAAAAATCGTTTTAATTTTATACATTGGTTTCTTTTAGTCTTCAGGCTATCAAAATCCTGAAAAATAAAATTCAGAATTAACAACAAACCACCATGCTATTACTAATAACACCAGAAAATGATATTGATAACGAAACTGAATTACTCAATGCCTTTTTTGATGCAGGACTAGAAATACTTCATGTTAGAAAACCCAACAAAAACTATGCTCAGCATATGGCTTATTTAAGTGCCATTAATGAAGCATATCACAATCGCATTGTTTTACATTACCAACATGATCTAGCTGAAGACTTTATGCTAAAAGGAATTCATATCCAAGAACAACCTCGTATTGATTTAGGAGAAGATTTCGGATTATATGTGTCTCGCTTTACATCGCAAGGCTACGACGTAAGCACTTCATTCCATCATCCATCGGAAATTATGTTTTATGCACAAATTCCCTTAATTTATAATTTATTAAGCCCTGTATTTACTGCTATTTCCCAACCTAATATGAAAGGAAGATCCTTTGATGTAACTAATATTGAAGTTCCAGTAATTGGTATGGGAGGCGTACATGCCAAAAATATTAGCCATGTAAAAAAATTAGGATACAAAGGAGTTGGCATATTAGGAGGAGTTTGGAATGCCAATGATCCACTAGCCTCAATAAAAACACTTATTTCTTCAACAAAAAAAGAATTCTAGCGTGTAACTCTTAATGTATTTCCAGATAGTTGCACATTATACCTTCTTAAAGGAAATACATTTTTACCTTCACCTCCTTCTTTTAGGCCATTTGCAAAATTATATCTTGAAACTTGTTCTCCGCAAGTATATTCTAAAAAAACACCGGTAATTTTGTTTGGAATAGTACATGACCCAATAGGACTATTAGGCTCCGCCAAATCAAAAGCTACGAACCGATTATTACCTTCGTTTCTAATGTAAGCCCCTTGAATCGTTCCTAAAGCAATTCTAGGCGGTAAAAAAAGTTCCCCTCCCGCAAATTGTAAATCAGCATTGGTCACTAAATCTAAATTTAACGAAAAATTAGGATTGCTTTGCCCTAAAAAAGGATTATCATCTTGCGTTACAAAATCATCACTATTACACGACAAAAGAAACAAAAACACACTTAAATAAGAAAAAATACGCAATATCATAGACTATTATATTATAATGGTAAAATTAATCAAATAATATGAATACTTATTTTTTTTGTATATTTGATTTATGCATAATATCCCATCTAGGTGGGATATTTTGTGTTTATATAACGTTTAGAATTATGAGTAAAGTATCTTATTATACCGCCGAAGGATTAAAAAAATTACGTGACGAATTAAATCATTTAAAAGATGTAATGCGTCCAAAAGCTTCACAAGATATTGCTGAAGCAAGAGACAAAGGTGACTTGAGTGAAAATGCTGAATATGACGCTGCAAAAGAAGCCCAAGGAATGCTGGAAATGGAAATTTCTAAATTAGAAGAAGTACTAGCTAGTGCTCGCTTAATTGATGAGTCTCAACTTGATACATCAAAAGCATTAATACACTCTACAGTAACCATTAAAAATCAAACTAATGGTATGGAAATGAAATATAAATTAGTAGCGCAAAGCGAAGCTGATTTAAAAACAGGAAAAATTTCTGTGGACTCTCCTATTGGGAAAGGATTATTGGGCAAAAGTATTGGTGACGTAGCTGAAATTCAAGTGCCTAATGGCATTATGAAGTTTGATGTTATAGCCCTTTCCAGAGATTAATTAATTTTAAACAACCTTATTATGGCGTCAATTTTCACTAAAATTATCAAAGGAGAAATCCCTTCGCACAAAATTACTGAGGATGAAAATTTTTATGCTTTTTTAGATGTAAATCCCAATGCTAAAGGACATACACTCTGCATTCCTAAAAAAGAAGTTGATCAATTGTTTGATTTAGACGAAGCTACTTATCAAGGTTTATTCGAATTTTCGCGCAAAGTAGCTGATGCTTTAAAAAAAACAGTTCCATGCAAACGTGTAGGACTAAGTGTTATTGGACTAGAAGTACCTCATGTACACGTACATTTAATTCCTTTAAATGAAATGAAAGACGCTACATTTTCGCACAAAGTCAGCTTAACAACTGAAGAAATGGACAAATTAGCTGGAGAAATTGCTGCAAATCTTTAATATTCTTATCTTTAAAAGTAAACACACCAACAGGTAGTATAATTGATTTTATCTAAAAAAACAACTTGCTGAGCTTCCTTGATAAGTCAAAAAGGCTTAAACTTTCTTTAAGGAAATTTGAAACACCGTCCCCTTATCCTTTTCTGATTGTTTTACTTTTATTCTACCTTCATGGTAATCTTCTATAATTCGACGCGCCAGTGACAAACCAAGACCCCAACCTATTGTTTTTGAGGTATATCCTGGTGTAAAAACTGCATTAAATCTATGTTTAGAAATACCTATTCCCGTATCATGCACTTCGACTTTCACATACTTATCATCTTCATGTAATTTCAAATGCAAGCTTCCTTTTCCCCTCATAGCATCTATAGCATTTTTAACTAAATTTTCAATAGTCCATCCATATAACTGCGCATTCAATTCTACATTAATTTCTTTTTCAGGCACCTCTATAGAAAACTCAATTAAATTAGAACTTCTGGATTTCAAATACGCATAGGCTTCTTTGGTTTCCAATACAATATCACTAACTTTTAAACTAGGCCTAGATCCAATTTTAGAAAAACGCTCTGTGATTGTTTTTAAACGCGTAATATCCTTATCCATTTCAACCAAATAGCTTGGATCAACTTGTTCCATTTTTAAAATTTCTATCCAACCTACTAGTGACGATAAAGGAGTACCAATTTGATGCGCTGTTTCTTTTGCCATTCCAGCCCATAATTTATTCTGCTCACTAATTTTTGAGGTATTAAAAAAGAAATACACTACTCCAATTAATAAAAAAACAACCAATACAATAGCAATTGGATAATACCTCAATTTAATTAGAATAGGAGAATTTCCATAATACAAATATTGGGTTTCACCTCCTAAAATATTTATAGTTATAGGTTTATTTTCCTCCTTAATTTGAGCTATATAAGCATCAAAACGTTCTGGATCACTAGTAATATTTTTTGAAATATTAGCTTTTAAATTCACCTCCCCTTTTTCATCAATAACTACAATTGGTATATTGTTATTACTCCTACTTATTAACAAATTAAGTTCTAAATAATCGTTTTGATCTTCGGTACTAAAAGATTTTTGTGACTGGGCCCAAATTTCCATTTTATCACGCTCAACATTTTTCAAACGTTCAAAAAACAAACTTGTATTCCACAAAATTAGACCTATTATACTAGCTGCTGCGACAATAATAAAGGTCTGCGAAAAAATTTTTTGGGTTACAAAATTCATGCGTTTAAAATACAATTAAATTTTAAAATTAGAACATAACTTAAAAGTATCCTAAAATTGTTAATACTTAAATTGAAGCTAGGCATTAAAAGCTTTGCAAAAATTGTATTTTTACCGCTTAGAATTTTAATAGCAATTACCAAATGGAAGTTCAGGGAAAAATTAAATTAGTTGGAGTTACAGAAACTGTTGGGAATAACGGATTTAGAAAAAGAGACATTATAGTAACTACCGAAGAGCAATATCCACAACATATTTCAATTCAATTTGTACAAGATAAATGTGATTTACTAAACGCCTACCAACCTGGACAGGACGTAAAGATTAGTATTAATTTACGTGGAAGAGAATGGGTAAGCCCACAAGGTGAAACCAGATATTTTAATACGATACAAGGATGGAGAATTGAAGCACTACAACCTGCTGCACCACAAGGTAGCGTACCACCTCCAATGCCTCCGGCTGATGCCTTTGAGCCTGCAGCAAATTTTTCAAATGATCAAAAGGAAGACGATTTACCTTTTTAAAAATCAATTTTAATTAGAGAACCGCATTAGTATAAAGCTATTTACAATTATTTTATTTTTTGTAAATAGCTTTTTTATTTTTTTGTATGTATTTGATAGATGAGCTTCTTTATTTTCCACCTGTTAACCAAGCTGACGCCCATGGACTATTAGCTATTGGCGGAGATTTGAATGTTGATCGACTTGTACTTGCCTACAAAAGCGGTATTTTCCCATGGTTTGAAGCTGACCAACCTATTTTATGGTATAGCCCTAATCCCAGGATGATATTAGCTTTCAAAAATTTAAAAGTGAGTAAATCCATGCGTCAATTACTCAAAAAAAAACCCTTTACAATAACTATCAACCAATGTTTTTCCGAAGTAATAACGCGTTGTGCAAAACAAAAACGTAAAAATCAAACGGGCACTTGGATAACAGACAATATGATTTCCGCTTACACCAAATTACACGAGCTAGGCATAGCCCTTTCGGTAGAAGTTTGGCAAGACAACACCTTGGTAGGTGGTTTATATGGCGTAAACTTAAAAGAGCAAAAAGTATTTTGTGGAGAAAGTATGTTTACCGAAGTCAATAATGCATCAAAAGTAGCTTTTATATACATGTGTCGTTATTTTGAAAAAAAGGGATATAAGTTTATTGATTGCCAAATGCACAATGATCATTTAGAAAGCTTAGGCGCTATTGAAATACCTAGAAATGATTTTATTAACGCCCTCCAAATGCAATAAAATGAATTGTAAGGCTTAAGAATGATTTCGACTATTATTAATGTAAAAAGAAACATTTATGGAAACAACTGTAACATCAACCCTTGAAATTTTAAACAAAAGTATAGAAAACAGTTTGAGCTACGCTGAATATCGAGAAAAAGTAAGCAGCCTTATTCTAGAAAACAAATCAACTGGAAATGATCCAGATAGTGAGGCTTTACTAAATTACAGCAAGCTAAACGATCGTCGTATGCGCCGTTTGGACAAGACAATTAAAATAGATGCTACAATAAGTGAAAAAATTAAAAACGTTTCTTCACAAGTAAAATGGGTTGTACTTACTGAAAGCTGGTGTGGTGATGCTGCTCAGTCGCTTCCTATAATTAATAAATTAGCAGAGCTAAATGAAAATATTGATTTTAGAGTTGTTCTGAGAGATGAAAATGAAGAATTAATGAATGAATTTCTGACTAATGGCGGAAAATCTATTCCTAAATTAATTGCTTTTGATGTTCAAAAAAATGAAATTATTGACTCGTGGGGACCAAGACCTACAGTAGCTACTAAAATGGTAAATGACTATAAAGCTGCACACGGTAAACTTACCCCTGAATTTAAAGAAGACCTTCAGGTTTGGTACAATAAAGACAAAGGAATTAATGTAGCTGAAGATTTATCAAAATTGGTTTAATCAAAATTACAATTGATAATTAATCCCTAGAGCTATCGTTTGGCGCACTTGAAAGTTACCCGTTGTGTCATCATCATAAATCACTTGAAAACTAAAATTAGCCTTCATATGCTTGTTAATAGTAGAGTCCATGTTTAAAGTATAGTTAATATCAACATTGGCCACTTTTTCTAAATAATTTGCATAAAGATTAATCAAGTTTTCAAGTGTTACATTCTTAAATAAATTAAACTTATTAGTAGCCGCAATTGATGCTCCAAATTCGGTATTACTAGTTTCACCTTGATCTACACCAAAAGCTTTCTTAGTACGTGTAAAAAACCGATCTACAAATATTAAACGCGTTGTAGCGGGAGCAATATTAATCTGAAAATTATCGTTCTTTTTCCATAACAATCCTGGTCCAATTTGAAAATAAGCAGGTGAAAAGCCTCTACTAACTAAAGTTCTAGAACCATCTTTTCCAAAATTATAGCCTTTAGCAAACTGTGATTTAAAATTAAAATAACCTGAATAACTCCAATGGCCACTACCTGTATTTTTACCAACAACGGAACTAAATTCAATTAAATCGTCTACTTTTTGTACCCGATCTCTATCTTTTATCTTTGTAATACCATAGGCTAAATTTAATCGGTTACCCCAGGTCCATGCTGCTTTTTTGTAGTTAATTTCATACTCAAATTTAGCATTGGCTGCCAAATTTGAAACACCCCCACCAACCCAATCATTATTAAATGCTGTTTGGTTCCCTAAAACAGAAATAGCCCCCTTGCCTTTCCAAGGAGATAAACTTACCGCTTGTGGATGTACTACAATTGTATCTTGTACAGTAGTTCCGCCTTCTTCTTGCCCAAAAGAAAGAAAAGGAAACAAAATTATAAAAAGAAGAAGCTTATTCATTATTGTTAATGTCGTTCAAAGATAAAAATATCCTTTTTAACGACAAAAGCCTAGCAAGTTTTACCTCACTAGACTTTACATCAACTATTTACTATGACTTTTATTTCAAAAATCTAAAAACCGTAATTTAAACCTGCTCCAAATGTTTCTCTAATTTGAAAAGCTCCGACTGTATTATCATCATATAAAGCTTGAAAAGTTAAATTCGCAGAAATATACTTATTCACTTTCATTACTAAATTAGCGGTATAATCAATATCTACATTTTGAGGGTCCTCTAAGTAATTAGAATATAAGTTTAAAATATTTTCCATCGAAATATTTTTCAAAATATTCAATTTATAGTACCCTTGCAGCGATGCACCAAACTCAAAACGTAAGGTTTCATTTGCTTCTACTCCAAAAAATCCTCCTGCATCATTAAAAGCTTGCTCTCCACCTGCAGCTACATTAGTAAACTCATCATCTACAAAAATAAAACGCGATGTTGCAGGCGCAATATTAAATTTAAAATTCTCACTTTTTTTCCAAATCATACCTGGCCCAAATTGTAAATAGGCAGGAGATAAAAATTTAGAATTTCTTGGTCCTCTTCCATCTACAGGAACCTGTCTTGTCTCTGTAATAGCTCCCATTTCATCTCTAATTTGTATGGTCTCTGTACCTGCTACTTCAAACCCAGAATCAAATTGCGTTCTAAAATTTGCAAAAAATGAATAACTCCACAATCCGGCAGCCTTTTTACCTACTAATGAGTTAATTTCTAAACGGTCATTTGTTTTTTGAGTTTCTCCTTCATCTATACGAGCAAGTCCATAAGCTCCAATAAATTTATTATCCCAAGTCCAATCTCCTTTTAAGTAATTTACATCGTAACTTACAGCAAAATCTAATGCTAGACTATTTACACCACCTGTTGCAAAATTGTTATTAAAAGCCGCTTGATTAAATAATATTGAAGCATTTCCAAATCGTTTCCAACCTTCTTTTGGGGCTTCTTCTGTTTTTGCTTCATCCTGTGCATAAAGACCAAAACTTGCCATTAATACACTTAGCGATACAATAATTTTTTTCATGATAGTATTATGTAATATTTGTGCCGCAAATATAAGCTATGAAAAAAGAGAGCCCTTCCCTTTAAAAAAAATCTTCTAAATATTTCGACAAAAGGCATAAAAAAAAGCCAAAATACACTATAAAGGCTTTAATTAATTATCAAAAAACTACTCTTTTATCGAAAATCAACCCCTCAAATGTAGTTTAAACACCTGATTTAGTGATTATTACAACAAAATAAGTGTTTTTACTGGCTTATTTCTTTACTTTATACAATGGCACCGAAGAACATGCCTCGCCATACATCATACTTTTTACCACTGGCTGTAATTTTTGTACTAAACTTATATACGCATTTTCGGGAACTGGCTTATTGGAACAGCCTTTTATAATAACAGGCTTATCCTTGTATTCACTTATTTTTATAGTCGCAATTTGTGCTTCGTATAATTGAGTTTCCAAGGTTACTAAATCTCCAATAACCACTTTGTTGGCATAAGGAGAAATTGCTGTGGTGATCAGCATAAATGCCCAACCAGGAATAATGGCATCCGATGAGCAGGTGAGTGCTATAAAATGATCTTGATATTGTGACCAATCATGTGCCCCAACTTGTTCTCTAAAATCTTTTTCACGAAGCAATAAACCTTCAAAAAGCCAATCTTTGATATCAAAAACAGTACGTGCGCCTTCCTGATACCAATCTTCTAAATCAATAGTAACTAATTTACTATTGGCTACTCTGTTTACTATTTCGTCCATTTTAAAAAAATATTGAGATATAAGATAACTATTTCTAAAATCTCACTTCTAAATTCTAATATCTATTTAAAGCATTCCCAACTCCAACTTAGCCTCTTCACTCATTAAATCTTGGCTCCATGGTGGATCAAAAGTAATTTCTACTTCACAATCATTTACGGCATCAATAGATTTTATTTTTTCCTCTACTTCCACCGGAAGGGTTTCTGCTACTGGGCAGTTAGGTGTGGTTAACGTCATTAAAACTTTTACATCATAATCTTCGTTCACAAAAACATCATAAATTAAACCCAATTCATAAATATCCACTGGAATTTCTGGGTCAAAAATGGTTTTTAATACGGCTACCACTTTTTCTCCTAACTGATTTGTATTTATATCTGTACTCATTTTTTTTTGCTATTGGCCTTTAGTTTTTAAACTAATGACATTATTTATAACTAAGTTACTTATTAATTTAAAGCTACTACTATTTATTAAAATAGGTAACCACAAATTAATTTAACTGTGTTTGATACGCTACCGCATACATTTTCAATTGCTTTATCATACTTACCAATCCGTTTGCACGTGTTGGTGATAAATGTTCTTTTAATCCAATTTGATCAATAAAATCGGTATCGGCATCAATAATTGCTGATGGGTGTTGCCCAGAAAATGTACGGATTAAAATAGCTATAATACCTTTGGTGATAATAGCATCACTATCGGCAGTAAAATTAAGTTGATCCCCTTTTAATTCCGCATGCACCCAAACTTTACTTTGACATCCTTTAATGATATTTGTATCCGTTTTATACTTCTCATTTATTAATGGTAAATCTTTCCCTAAATCAATCATATATTCATAACGCTGCATCCAATCATCAAACATTTCAAATTCCGATACGATTTCTTCTTGTATTTCTTTTATACTCATACTTTAAGCTGTTTGCCTTTAGCATTTAGCTGTTGGCTTTAACTATAATTTTTTATTTCAATTGAGTGGTTTGAACCATCAAAACCTCTAACTCAACATCATTACTGCTCTTTTAACAGCCTCCACAAATATATCTATCTCATCCTTTGTATTGTAAAAAGCAAATGATGCCCTTACTGTTCCTGGGATGTTATAAAAATTCATAATAGGCTGTGCACAATGATGTCCTGTTCGTACTGCTATTCCTAATTTGTCAACAATTGTACCAATATCATATGGATGAATTGTACCGACATTAAATGATATAACGGCTGTCTTTTCGTCAGCTTCACCATAAATGCGCAGTCCTTCAATCTGCTTTAATGCATTAGTCGCATAGTCTAGTAATTCTTTCTCATAGGTTGCTATGTTTTCAAAACCTATACTATTCATATAATCCAATGCTACTCCAAAAGCAATACCTCCACAAATATTTGGTGTTCCTGCTTCAAATTTAAATGGCAAGCCAGCGTAGGTTGTTTTTTCAAAAGTTACTTGATCAATCATATCACCACCGCCTTGGTATGGAGGTAATTTATTCAGCCATTCTTCTTTACCATACAACAGCCCTACTCCGGTAGGCCCACATAGTTTATGTGCCGAAGCTACATAAAAATCAACATCTAAGGCTTGTACATCAGGTTTCATGTGTGGTGTTGCCTGCGCTCCATCAATTAATACTGCTGCTCCTACGGCATGGGCTTTTTTAATAACAAAATCAATTGGATTCACCGTTCCTAAAGCATTTGACACATGATTCATAAAAACTAACTTGGTTTTTTTGCTTACCAATGTCTCATACACATCCATTTGCAAAGAACCTTCCTCATTCATGGGAATTACTTTTAGCTCGGCACCAGTACGCTCACAAAGCATTTGCCAAGGCACTATATTGGAATGATGTTCAAGGGCAGAAACAATAATTTCATCTCCTTTAGTTACAAACTGAGTAAAACCAGTAGCCACTATGTTTATGGCATGTGTGGTTCCAGCAGTTAAAATCATTTCGTAATCATGCTTGGCATTAAAATGCGCTTGCACTTTTTTACGAGCTACCTCATAAGCATCCGTAGCTTCTTGCGAAAGCGTATGTACACCTCGATGAATATTTGAATTGTAATTACTATAATAATCAACAATCGCATCAATAACTACTTGAGGTGTTTGCGAAGTGGCTGCATTATCAAAATACACTAAGGGTTTTCCATTTACTTCCCTTTTTAAAATAGGAAAATCAGCTCTTATTTTGTTGATGTCTAGCATAGGTATTACTTATTTCGAGAAATACAAATTTACAATATAGGATGTTAATGATAAGTTATTGCAAGGAAAATGATTTTGACTTTTTTTTAAAGTTAAAAACTAGACTTTAAAACATTAGTTTTTTTATTATTTACAATCTATATGAGCGGAAATTTGTTATTTCATGACACTTAAAATAAAATCGGTTATTGTCTTAACGGATTCCTCATACGTCATTTATTCCGTAATTACCATATTTGGATTCACGGGCTTTTCATAAACTGCATCAACCCCTGTCATATGATTTATTTTACCTTCTGCAGCGATTCCTTAATTTTTATAAAGTAGTTTTGTAAACTAAAACAATTATTATTTTGTTACAACCTAGAAATATTTTTTTTGTTTTATTATGTTTCTTGCAATTTGCTTTCGGGCAAGAGGTATCTAATAGTTGTTTTTGTAAGTGATGTAAGCGATGGTAATACTAATCCAGAAGTAATTACAAGAACATATAGTATAACTGATGCAGCAACCAATAGCATCAATGTTACTCAAAGTATTACTATTAATGACACTACTGCTCCAGTAGCAGATACAGTTACGTTATCGGATGTTACTGCCGAATGTGAAGTAACCAATTTAGTAGCACCAACGGCTACGGATAATTGTGGAGGTACAGTAACAATAACTAATAATGCTACTTTACCAATCACCACTCAAGGAACAACTGTAGTTACTTGGACTTATGATGATGGAAACGGGAATATATCTACTCAAGATCAAAATGTGATTATAGATGATATTACGGCGCCTGTTGCTGATTTGGTAAACTTAGCTGATGTTACAGGGCAATGTTCGGTAACAAGTTTATCTTCTCCTAGTGCTACCGACAATTGTAGTGCTGTAGTTACAGTAACTAATGATGCTTCTTTACCAATTAGAACAATTGGAACAACAGTAGTAACGTGGACATATAATGATGGTAATGGAAATACAAGTACACAAACTCAAAATGTAATTGTAACAGAAAGTGATATAGTAAACGCCACTTTAATGAGTGATACAGTAACTTTTGATGGTACAGCACATTCATTGTCAGTTACTAATATTCCAGCTTCTGCTACAATAGTATATTCAGGGAATAACCAAACTAATGCGGGTGTATATACAGTTACCGCAACAGTAACTTCTGCGAATGCGTTATGTGATCCGATAGTTTTAAGTGGTACGTTAACCATAGAAAGAGCACCACAGACGATTACTTTTGATGCTTTAGCTCCACGTAGATTATTTGTAGATCCAGATTTTCAGCTCACCGCAACAAGTTCGTCTGGGCTTCCTGTAAATTATAGTGCAAGTAGTGCTTCTGCAACTCCTGCAGCTAATGTAAGTAACACTGGTTTTGTTGCTTTACAAGCAGAAGGAGAGATTCAAATTAGTGCTATGCAAGCGGGTAATGCAAATTATTTACCAGCTGCTTCGGTAGTACAAACTTTAGAAGTATTATTAGCAGATAATGCAGATTTAGATGCAATTACTATTAATGGAGATGTAATTAATAATCCAGGTAACACCATAAATTATGTAATAGACTGTCTTGATAGTAATAGTTCTATTGATATTGTTTTAGAAAATACTGAAAGAGCTACTTTTAGTCCTGGAGAGACTTTTTCTATGGCTATTCCTCGACCAGGGATTTATTCTCAAGAAATTGTTATTACTTCCGAAGATGGACGTATTCAAGAAAACTATACCCTAATCGTAGAAAAGAGGTTTACTTTTAATGAAATAGTTGAGCAGAAGTTTAATAATACTTTAGTGGTAAACAATAATCCTGCTAATAATGGAGGCTATAATTTTGTTTCTTACGAGTGGTTTAAAAATGGAAGTCCTGTGAGTAGTCGACAATTCTTCTCCGAAGGGAATAATGCTTCTGATCTTTTAGACCCTAATGCATTATATACCGTGAGAATGACAACTGCAGAAGGAATAACCCTACAAACTTGTGAATCTACCATAACATTAGGGAATTCCTTTAGCTTAAAAATTTTAGAGAACCCTATAATTAAAGGAAATGACATTAAAATTGAAGCTGATTACCCATTAACTGAATTAACAGATGCTGTATTCTATATTTATACTCAAGATGGAAAATTAATAGACACCTTACCTGTTCAAGGAAACCTATCTAATTTAAAATTAACATTATCTTCAGGGTATTATAGCTTAATATTAGTGACATCACAAAGAAAGGTTTCCACAAATTTTATTAAAAACTAGATTATTTTCAACGTATAAAGAACACTAATGATGTTTATAAACAAACAAATATTCGCAATAATAAGTATTTTATCATTTTACTTAGGAAGTAGTCAATCTAACTGGAATATTGCTATAGGTAGTCAATTTCAATTGACCACCTTAAAGGCAGATAGTGATTTCCTTAACGAATCTTCGGGTAGTAGTGCTGGTATTAATTTAGGAATTTCATATTCCTTAAATAAAAACTGGAGTATTCATTCAGGAGCAGGTCTCATTTTTATTCAGAGCAGAAATGATTTAGGTAATTTTAATGATCAAGAAAATGCACAAGATTTAGAAGGTGAAAATTTTGAATTTAGGTATAATTTTATCAATTATATTGAGGAACAAAAACATGTAGTCTTGTCTATCCCATTGGCAGTTCAATTCGAAACCAATGGAACATCAACACGTTTTTATTCTAAATTAGGTGGGAGTGTTAACTTATTTCTAGATTCAACAGCAGAAGCTAAAGCTAACGGTTTTTCTACAACAGGTTTTTTTGACCGCTTTAACGCCGAGTTAGACACACCAATGTTTGCCGGTTTTGGAAATTTTGATCGTATCACTTTCGCAGAGCAAGATGTAGATTTAAAAAGTAGCATTAACGCTCTTATCGAATTTGGTATTAAACAAAACCTATCACATAATCATTGGATTTACATAGGTCTTTTTGCAGATTTTGGACTTAATAATATTGTAGAATCTAATGATAAAAGTCTAATTGAGTTTAATTCAAATAACCCCACTGATTTTATAGCAAATAGTCTTTTAAATGCCAGAAATAAGACTACTAATCAAGCCTTTTTAGACAAATTATTTTTAAATACTATAGGAGTACGATTAACCTATAAATTTAAAGGATTATAATAATCAACAAGAAGAGACCGTCCTAAAAGTATTTAGCCGGTCTTTTTCTTTTTGTCGGTTTTTGATTTTGTCCTAATTTTCTTTTTTAGGATATTAATAAGTCAAAATGGAATAACTGCACATATTGACACAAATTTCTATAGTCCCTATTTAACCCAAATTATGCATAATTCGGGTTTAACCAAAAAAAGAGACTGCCTTTTCAGACAGTCTCTTTTTAGTATTCATATATATCTCTAAACTAAGCTAACATAGTAACAGGATTTTCTAAGTATGTTTTTAACGTTTGTAAAAACGATGCACCCGCTGCGCCATCAACAGTACGATGATCACATGCTAAATTTAGCGTCATTGTATTACCCACCACAATTTCACCATTTTTAACCACTGGCTTTTGAACTATAGCTCCAACAGATAATATAGCTGAATTAGGCTGATTAATAATACTTGTAAATGAGGTTATACCAAACATACCTAAGTTAGATACTGTAAAAGTACTTCCACTCATTTCACCAGGTGTCAATTTTTTATTTTTTGCTTTTCCAGCCAAACTACGCACATTTCCACCAATTTGAGTTAGTGTCATTTGATCCGTAAATGGCAATACTGGTACCACCAAGCCATCTTCAACAGCCACAGCAACACCTATTGAAATATGCTTTGCATATCTAGTCACATCATCTTGCCATTGTGTATTTATTTGTGGATGCTTTCGCAATGCCATAGCCGAAGCCTTAACTACCATATCATTAAATGATACTTTTGTATCTGGCAACGCATTTATTTGCTTACGCGAAGCTATAGCATTATCCATATCTACTTCAATAGATAAGTAATAATGAGGTGCAGTAAATTTTGACTTCCCTAAACTTTTCGCAATTGCTTTTCGCATTTGTGAATTTTTAGTTTCCTCAAATATTTGCTCCCCTACTGGAGTATACAATTGCGCCGCAGGAGTACTTGCCTTTTCTTCGGCTACAGGAGCTGCAGCTTTTGGAGCAGCAGTAAAGTTCTCTACATCCTTCTTTATAATTCTTCCATTTTCTCCAGTTCCAACCACCGAACCTAAATCAATCCCTTTATCAGAAGCAATCTTTTTAGCTAATGGAGATGCAAAAATACGTCCATTATTCGTTGTATTGGTATTTACTACTGGAGCAGAAGCTTCTTTAAGCTCTTCTTTTTTAGCTGCTGGTGCATCTACTACTGTCGCTTTAGTAGGAACACCTCCCTTTAAAGCAGAAACATCAGTACCTGCTGGGCCAATGATAGCTAATAAACTTTCAACAGGAGCTGTTTCTCCTTCTTGAACACCTACATGCAATAAAGTCCCTTCATAAAAAGACTCAAACTCCATAGTTGCTTTATCAGTTTCAATTTCTGCAAGAATATCACCTTCAGCCACTTGATCACCTACTTGCTTTAACCATGAAGCCACAGTACCTTCCTCCATAGTATCACTTAATCGAGGCATTGTAATAATTTCAACACCTGCAGGAACTTCGGCCGTTTGTGCAACAGCTTCTTCCGCTTTCGGAGCCTCTTCAGCTACTTCTCCTGTAGCGCTAGCGCTACCACCACCTGTAAGAAGCTCACTTACATCTTCTCCTTCATTACCAATTATACAAAGCAATTGATCCACTGGAGCCGTTTCTCCTTCGGCAATACCAATGTGCAAAAGTGTTCCTTCATAAAAAGATTCAAACTCCATTGTAGCTTTGTCGGTTTCAATTTCTGCAAGGATATCACCTTCTGCTACTTTATCACCTACTTGTTTTAACCATGAGGCTACGGTTCCTTCTTCCATAGTATCACTCAAACGAGGCATATTGATTACTGTTGCCATATCTTTTATTATAATTTATGTGGTAAAAAAGGATAATCTTCTTGTTCGTACACCATATCGTACATTTGTTGTGGCTTAGGAAATGGTGACTCTTCAGCAAATTTTTGACATTCCGCTACTTTATCTTTCACACGTTGATCAATTTCTGCTATTTGTTTTGCTGTAGCGTATTTTTTTTCTTTTATAATATCCAATACTTGGGTAATTGGATCTATTTTTTGGTATTCAGCTACTTCGTCTTTTGTACGATACTTTTGTGCATCACTCATTGAATGCCCTCGGTAACGATACGTTTTCAATTCTAAGAAAGTTGGCCCACCACCTGTACGCGCTCTGGTTATAGCTTCATCCATAGCCTCTGCAACAGAAACTGGATTCATAGCATCCACTGGCTTACAAGGCATTTCATAACCTAAACCTAATTTCCAAATATCTGTATGGTTTGCTGTACGCTCAACAGATGTACCCATGGCATATCCATTATTTTCTACACAGAAAACTACAGGTAAATTCCAAAGCATTGCTAAATTAAAAGCTTCATGTAAAGACCCTTGACGTGCAGCACCATCACCAAAAAATGTAAGTGTTACTGCATCGCTGTCAAAATATTTATCTGCAAAAGCTAATCCTGCACCTAATGGTATTTGTCCCCCTACAATTCCGTGACCTCCATAAAAACGGTGCTCTTTAGAAAAAATATGCATAGAACCTCCCATACCTTTTGAAGTTCCTGTTTCTTTCCCGTACAATTCTGCCATTACTTTTTTTGGATCAACCCCCATACCAATGGGCTGTACATGATTACGGTATGCCGTAATCATTTTGTCCTTTGTTAAATCCATAGCATGTAATGAACCTGCTAAAATAGCTTCTTGTCCATTATATAGGTGTAAAAAACCTCTCACCTTTTGCTGAATGTATACTTGAGCAAGTTTATCTTCAAACTTTCTCCAGAAAAGCATATCCTCGTACCATTTAAGGTACACTCCTTTAGTAATTTTCTTCATTGGAATTGAATAGTTTCAATTATAAATTAAGGTATCTGTACTAAAAAAGCATCCACTTAATTTTAGCAACAGACAAAAATAACACATTCGTCATTAAACACGAAGTTCTAGTTTATAAAAATAAGCATTCTTAATCTTATTAAAACTAAAGTACATTTAACAAAATGCATTAGAATTTAACAAACATTAAAGAATCAATTAAATTCAAACCAAAATCCCATGTATATAGAAAAAATAATTTAAAAAAAATGCCATTCTTGAAAAAGAATGGCATTTTTTTGTATTAAATACTATTTTAAAATTCTCTATAATCCTGTCCAAACAAAAATGTAAGACCAAAACGCAGCGTTCCGTCTAATGGACTTGGTGTATTGGAAGTTGAAAATAAATACGACATATCTATACCAATTGATGTATATTTAAATCCTGCTCCTAATGTAAAAAACTTACGAGCTCCTTTATTTTCATGCTCATTAAAATAACCTGCACGCAATGCAAATACATCATTGTAATTATACTCTGCACTTAATGAATAGGTAACTTCTTCTAATTCTTCAGAAAAGCCATCGGGAGCATCATTAAATGATGAAAAAATAGATCCAATAGCACTTTTACTTTTCACAAACTCATCAAATGTTTGAATCTCATCAGGACTAGACCCTCCTGTTGCTGGATTACTATTTAATGATTGTGGAGGTGTAGGCACTAACAATTTTGAAATTTCGGCGGTTACACTTATTTTATTGTATTGATCTATACCAAAATCAAAACCCCCACCTAAACGAAGGTTTGTTGGAATAAAACTTTCTTGATCCTGACTATATTTAATTTTTGGTCCAATATTAGTAATAGCAAAACCACCTCTCCATCGACCATCAAAGTTTCTGTAAGGAATTTCTTCAGACTGATAAAAACCTGTAATATCAACACCAAAAGCATTTCCCGCGTTCGAATCTCCTGCTAGATTTGAAGTTTGCAAACGCAAATCTGAACGCAAATACCTACCTGCAACCGCCATAGCAAAACGATCACTCAATTTTAATGAATAGGCTACATCTAAACTCAATTCATTTGGTTTTTGAATATTAGCCTCAGAAGTAGGACCATCTCTAAATTCGATTTCACCTAAGCTAAAATACCTGAAACTTGCAGAAACTGCACTTCGTTCATTTAACCTTTTGTATCCTACTAAATTTGCCAAAACAATATCATTAACCAATCGTGTTAAAAAAGGAGTTACATTTAAAGCAACACCAATTTCTTTTTTGGCAAAAGCATATTTTGAAGAATTCCATTGCTGCGAGAAAGCATCTGTTGATGTTGCCACACCCTGATCACCTAACCCTCCTGCTCTGGCATCCGCTGCCACTTGTAAAAAAGGCAAAGCTGTTGTGATTCTTCTATTTGCTTCCTGAGCTTTCAATAAAGTGGAAGAAGCCAACAACACAAGTGTTAGCCATACAAATTTATTTTTCATAAAATTTCAAATTTTGACAAATATAATTTTTATTCTGACTTTTCTTACAAAATGACTAGTTTTTCAAATTTTGAGGAAGTCTTATTGGTTAACGTGGATTTGACAGAAATCTTGTATACATATACACCTTTTCCGATTTTATCACCAAAATCATCTTTTCCATCCCATATAATTTGATTTGTATAATTGGTTTCACCCGCCAAATCTTTGTTTATAGTCCTTACTATTTTACCTGTTACCGTTAAAATTTGCACTGTAACCTGCAAATTATCGTTTAAAGCACTGTTATGTGAAAACCAAAATTCAGTATAGCTCACAAATGGATTAGGGTAATTTAACACTCTATTTATTTCAAAATCGGTAGCTTGACTCACCTTAAAACTAATCTCCTCAAAAACAGCATTATTATACACATCAGAAGCCCTAACTTTTAACGTATGATCTCCCGGCTCTAAACCCCTTAACCTAAAACTTAAATTACCTTTTGTAAAATCATCCAAATCTGTAGAATAATAATCGTTTAAAACAATTGGGTTTTTATCATCATTATCTAATATTACAATAATATCATGTCCAACTCCACCAGCAGTATTAATACCACTTTCATCAGAAAAATTAACTAACAATACTGGTGACTCATTTACATTTTGCCCAGAAACAAAATTCTCATCATTTAAAAATATATCTATTTCTGGCGCTTTAACATCTTCTTCAGCTGCTGTATTTAAACCTCCAATTTTTATAGCAAGTGACCCTGTTTGATCTTCCAATTTAGTTTCATTTTTGGCATAAAAGCTAATTTTCCCATCCCCAATAGGTAATTGCACATTTCTTGGTAAAATAAACTCGATATCAAATATTCCATTTGTTACCGTTGCTGCACCTCTAAAAACCCTTTCACCCAACTCCGTAAAATCTATTTTGATAACTTCATTTGTCTCCCTATTTCTCACCCCGTCATTTCCCAAAGTAGCCCCTTGTTTATCTTTATCAAAAAGAACTACACTCACCTCCCCTTGATAATTTGTGATTTTATTTCCTGAATCATCAACAACTTCTCCAGATAGCTTTACTTTATCAAGCGCTTTTAACGCCCCTGAAAATTCTGAAATATTCACATCATTCACTTTAGTTAACCTTACACTTCCATCAGGAAAAGGAATACCTATTGCCGGATCACCAATACAAGCTACCGTTCTTTTATTTGTGCTTCTTCCTATATTTACCTTAGCCAATCTTATTGCCTCTCCAATAGGTAACGATACTCCACTTGGTGTAGAATACACATCTTCCAAACTACGATTAAGAGCTATCGCCGTTGTAAAAGTTAATTGCCTTATGGTAGTCAAAAGAGCTACTGCCCCTCCATTTTCATTCCAATACATAAACTCCCCTGCTGTTAACCTTCTTGGATTATCAAAACGCGTCAATTCACATGTAAAAGTGGTAAAAATTGGCATTTGAGTATCATTTAACAAATCCCTAGCATCATCAGCTGTAAATATGGTTTCACCTGACAAACCATCTTCGCCACCATGCCCAAAATAATTTACATATGAAACTCCTGCTTCAAACGCATCCAATATAGCTCTTCTTACTTTAGGATAACGCTCCCCCCCCGAACTCACTTCTTGCACAAAAGCATCTGAAAAAAGTTTATCCACATTAACATCAGATACATTTTGACGTAATCGATCTGCAATATTGTTTAACGTATCCTGCAATTTAGAGTCTATAACTTGATCCACATCATCCGAAATATACAATTGCTTATTTCTCCAATCTCCAAATGCTTTTTTATCATAAAATCGCTCTACCTTACTTACCATAGCCTGTGCGATTTCAAAAGTTGGAGCCACCATTCTCCCTACAGCAATATCGAGTAAATCAGAACTTGAATTTGCCCCTTCATTATCATCCATAAAACCATAAAAATCATCTGTAGCAAAACTATTTACAAATGAATTACTTCTAACAGAATGAAATAATGGCACATCATTCGTATTACCCCTAGTAACATCCTTATAATCATAAGAACCATCACCAATTAAACACACAAACTTTAACCTATCATTTGGATTCGATGCATTATCATAAATATATTTAATAAAATTACGTATTGCCGAAACATCTTGTTTCCCTGTACTAAACTCATTATAAATATTTTCCAGAGAAGCTACCTTTGCCCTAAAACCATCATTTTTTACTCTAAAACTTGCCAATCTATTTGCTGCAGGCAAATAAGCCTCTTTCGTAATTATCAAATAATCTGTATCATTAAATGCACTTCCATTCCAAAAACTACCTTTTAAATCTTGATTTGAAACTCGAGAATTTGAAGCTCTGGTAGGCGAATATAAATCGCTAGAATTTACAGAAACATACTTTTTATCTTCGCCCAAAGTAAACTTAACACTAAACTCACTAGACCCCTCATTTACTTTTTCTGAAATATTATACATATCAGTTACATCCCACACAGAGTTTTCGCTTTTTGAATCACCTATTAAAAATTGGCCTACTCCCGTCAAGTTTAGCGTTTCTTTATTCGAAAAACCAAATTGTTTTCCAGTATCAATCAACCTACATTTTGCCTCAACTTGAATAAAATCCAAAAATCCTTCACTTCCAGGATCTCCTGCTTTATCATAATTAATTTCCACTCTTAAAACATCTCCACTAAAACCTTCTACAACCGTACTCAGATCTGTATCTCTAAAAGCAATACTATCTCTAAAAGGGCTACTATATGTAAATGACCTAGAGGCTAATTCCGTTGAGCCATCAAGGAATTTCAATTCTAATGTTGGAAATGAAGTATACACCGCCGAAAATTTAACTCGAACATTTACAGCCTCTGAACTGATTACATTAGGAATAGTAAAATTAAAGTTTCGTTGCGTTACTATATCAAATTTTTCGCCATGCCATATTCGACCTAAACCTCCTATATTCTCCAAATCCACCTCATGAAATGTCTTATAATCATAGTTAGTAAACACCTGATCAACACTCTCCGAAGGCTCTACTAAAGGCACTACCTTTTTACTTTGCGCACCTCCAGCTGTTACATAATAAAAAACTTCATCACTGTAAGGATTAATATGAGACAAATTCTCCTCAATATAACCACGTGTTCCCTCTGCATAAAATAAAAGATAATCATCTCCCGAAAAAACACCATCTTCCGCACCTACTATTTTTATTGGATTTTCAGGCACATCAAAAATTTCATTATCACTATTCAATAAAGGTAATGACTTCCCTCCATTACCATATATTTTAATTGTATTAGGATCTACACCATTTAAATCCATACCAATTGAATTTAAAAATTGAGGTGTTATTTTGTATACCCCTGTTGTGTCCACAGCAAATCGAAACCAATCTCCTTGGACTAACACTGAATTCCTAGGCGCTACTATTTTAGCTATTTTTTTAGCAGAGAGCAAAGTACTCTTTAAACCCGTTTTTACGGAAAAGGATTTTATTTTTTTTAATTGCCCTTTTGAATTAATTATTGGATTAAACACAATCACCTGATAAGAAACCCCTCTAGCAAAATTTGTAGTTACTCTTAAATTTAAACTCGATCCTACTTTAGCTTTTTCAAGCCCTCCCAGATCCTCTTCATTTATTGATTCATATACTGGATTTAAAACCACTGAACCATCAATCGTATTTGAAGATTTCCATGAATAACTAAATTCTAAAACCCCATTAACTAATTCCGCATTCATGTTGCTTGCTGTGGGGTAATCCAATTCAGTTTCTTCAGCTAAAGAACTTTGGGTATTCCATTTGATTTCAAAAGTTTTTAATTGCGCGAAACAATTAAAGGATAATAAAAACAATATAAGATGGGGCAATAGATATTTCATAAAATTAAAAACGGATTAAAAACTCAAAAAGTATACTAAGTTATTGATTATATCGTTAGCATAATCTTAATTTACAACAGCAAACAAATTTAAGCAACTACAATTAAATCTAAAATAAAATTGAATTTAGAGCGTTAATTGTTATATTGCAAACCCTATTTCTATCAAAGGATTGTTATTATGAACAAAAAAAATCTTTTAAATGTAACTCTTTGGGCTACACTGGCGTTGTTTGCCATTAGCTGTAATACCAAAAATAATTACGCTAACAAATCACGTGGTACTGGAATTGAATTTAACGACAGAGACCAAAGAGGTCAAAGAGTAAACACGAACTACAAAGAACAAGAACCTCCCGTAGGTACCGTTTTTATTGAAGGTGGTACTTTTACTATGGGTCGCGTTCAAGATGATGTAATGCATGATTGGAACAATTCACCTACCCAACAACATGTACAATCATTTTACATGGATGAGACCGAGGTTACGAACCTAATGTACTTGGAATACCTTGAATGGACTAAGCGCATGTATGATCCAAAAGACAAAAATTATGAAGATATCTACAAAGGTATTCTTCCTGACACATTGGTTTGGAGAAACCGTTTAGGCTTTAACGAAGTAATGACAAATAATTATTTACGTCACCCTGCCTACAGAAATTACCCTGTGGTTGGCGTAAGTTGGATTCAAGCTGTTGAATTTAGTGAATGGAGAACCAATATGGTTGCCGAGCGTATTTTAAGAGAACAAGGAAGAATTTCTGAGGATGCCGACTTACAGTCTGGTCCAGGAAACAACTTTGATCGCGATACATATCTTACTGCTCCTAGCCAAGTTTATGGCGGAAATGAAGAAATTAGTTTAGGCGGTAAAGAGTCTCAAAGACGCATACAACAGATGGAGAACGAAGCCGGAAGAAGATCTGCATCAAGAAGCAAAAAATCTTCAGAAGATGCTGGTGATACTGAAGGAGGAGAAGAAACAGGCGGTGATATTGCTGCTGATGGAGAAGGTGGTGGTGAAGCTGCAAGTTCTGGAAGAAGATTTACACAACTAGATTCTGGAATACTACCTCCAAAATTTAGATTACCTACTGAAGTTGAATGGGAATATGCCGCTTTGGGATTAAGAGAATTAAGAAGTTACAATATATACCGTGGTAGAAAAAAATACCCATGGAAAGGTCAATATACCCGATCTGGAACTAAAAACAAACTTGGTGATCAGTTAGCCAATTTTAAGCAAGGATCTGGTGATTATGGTGGTATTGCGGGCTGGAGTGATGATAAAGCTGATATTACTGCCGAAGTAATGAGCTTTACTCCTAATGACTATGGATTGTATGATATGGCTGGTAATGTTGCCGAATGGGTTGCTGATGTTTACCGACCAATTGTTGATGATGATTTTAATGATTTTAACTATTATAGAGGTAATGTATATACAAAAAATGCAATTTCAAGCGATGGAACTGTAGTAGTTTTAGGTGCTAGCGAAATGGTTTATGACACATTAAGTAATGGAAAAGTAATTGCTCGTACATTACCTGGTCAAATAAAGCAAGTTCCCATTGATGAAGATGAAACCTATTTAAGAACTAACTTTGACGAAAGTGACAACCGTAACTACAGAGATGGTGATAAGCAATCTTCTCGTTACTACGAAGCTTTTGAAGAAATTGATGGAGACCCTACAAAAGACATGTATAATTCACCAACTCATAGTGTAACTACTGAAGATGGAGAACTTAAGAGACAATATGATACTTCTACTAAAAGAAGAACTCAAGTTGACGATAAGGCAAGAGTTTACAAAGGTGGATCTTGGAAAGATAGAGCTTATTGGTTAGATCCTGCTCAACGTAGATATTTCCCTCAGGATATGGCTACAGACTATATTGGTTTCCGTAACGCGGTTTCTCGTGTAGGAAGCAAATCTAGCGGTCCTAGAAGACCTACTAACTAGTACTATCTTAACAGTAAAATATTTAAAAGCCTTAACTAAATAAGTTAAGGCTTTTTTTATAGTTTTTTTTAAGCATGCACTAAATCTAAACTTTATAAATTTGTCAATCCATCAAAAAAAGTGAATTAATTTCAAATGGACGTAAAAAAAATACATCAACTATTTTTAACCACCAATGGTGTTTGTACTGACACTAGAAGCTTAAGCAAAAATCAATTGTTTTTTGCTTTAAAAGGAGATTCGTTTAACGGAAATGAATATGCTTTAAAGGCTATTGACTTAGGAGCTAGCTATGCTATTATTGACGACCCAACGATTATACATCCAAAAGCTATTCTTGTAAAAAATGTATTAAAAACACTACAAAACTTAGCCAATTTTCATAGAAATTATTTAGACATACCAATCATCTCCTTAACGGGAAGTAATGGCAAAACAACAACAAAAGAATTGATACATGCCGTACTTAGCACTAAATTTAATTGCAATGCAACTTTTGGAAATTTAAACAACCATATTGGCGTTCCACTTACCTTACTAAAAATGGATACCAATACTGAAATTGGCGTAGTGGAAATGGGTGCAAATCACTTGTTAGAAATTGAGCAACTTTCTAAGATTGCCGCACCCAATTTTGGTTATATTACCAATATTGGAAAAGCACATTTAGAAGGTTTTGGAAGTGAAGAAAATATATTAATTGGTAAAACAGAACTCTATCGTTACCTTGAGACTAATAATGGTACTATCTTTTGCAATATTGAGGATGACGTTCTTGTTGAAAAAGCTAAAAAAAGTAATACTATTTATTTTTCTAGGCTACAAAAAAGTGATTGCAAAATCGAATTTGTTACAGCACATCCTTTTGTCAAGGTTAAATTTAACAACACTGAAATTGCTTCAAACTTAATAGGCGACTACAACTACACTAATATCGCTGCAAGTATAGCTATTGGCTTACATTTTGACGTTCCTATAACATCAATAAAAAAAGCCATTGAAAATTACACTCCAATCAATAACAGATCACAATTAATCACAACCAAAACGAATCACTTAATTTTAGATGCCTATAATGCCAACCCCTCGAGTATGATAGCTGCTATTAAAAATTTTGAAAGTAATCTTAATTTAAAAAATAACAGCATTGTTATTTTAGGCGATATGTTTGAACTTGGAGCCTATGCTAAAAAAGAACATCAAAATATTGTTGATTATCTAGAGACTTCTAAAATCAACAATATATTATTAGCGGGAAAACATTTTTTAGAATGCTCTAGTAATACAAAAAAAACAGTTTTCTTCAAAGACACAGCGTCTGTAATAACACATATAAAAAATCACCCAATTACTTATTCTGATATATTAATAAAAGGATCAAGAGGAATGAAATTAGAGCAGATTACTGAATACTTGTAATGTAAAAAACACTTACATTTTCTTTAAAAATAGCAGTAAATTAAAGCGGGTGTCAACTTATAGTTAACACCCGCCTCTATATAATATTAATTAACACTTAATAATATATTTATTCCTTTACAAACTTTAACGTTTTGTAGTTGATTTCATCAGAAATCACATTTATAAAATAAAGCCCTGGTGCCAATTCAGACACATCAAATGAAGTACTATCAATTTGTTTTACTAAAGCTCCAGAAATATTATAAATATTAATTACTTCAACATCGTCTGCAACAATTCCCTCAATAGTTAAATCAGCTATTACTGGATTTGGGTATAAAGATAAATTTACACCACCAACTTCCGCTTCTCCTAATACCACTTTGGCTCCACTATTTCGAGTAGTTGTGGTAGTAAAATCAATATTGAAGTGATAATTTCTTCTTAGTCTTGTTATTGTCCTAGCTCCAGCAGATGGCGCACTACCTAATTCAACGCTTGCCGAGTTAGTACCATTAGGCCCACCAGAATACCAAATTTGATCTGCATTATTTGAACTAAATGGTATCACAGAACCAGTATTGCCACCTCTCCCATTCGCTCTAGCATCCAAAAAGCCAATAGCTATAGTTTCACCATTAGCAATAGTGAAAGATGTATTATTTCTACTAAAAGGCACACTATTTTCACCAATGTCATAATCACTACTTGTACGCGTTCTACCTATAGCCAAAACTGTGAAATCATTATTAGCATTTACTCGTACCACAAATGGTGTAATTGGATCAGCTTGTCGGCGGGCATAAAAACTAAACTGATTTACTGTAATTTCTTGACTACTTCCAGAAGTGTTTGTATACACATCTGTTTCATTAATTACCATATTTGAATTCCACCCATCGGCCGTTGCATTTGTGTTAGATGCATTTCCTAAATTAATAGTATTTGAAACCACCACTGGAGTGGAAGGCACCCTAGAACCAGATGTAAAACTTACACTTGTTACTACCCAGTTAGGATCTCTTCCTCCTTGATCAGAAAATTCCAAACTCAACACTCCATCGGTTACCGATACATTAAAATTTTCACTAACAAATTGTCCCGCACTAGTAGTAATATTGTTATTTATAATATTTCCTTCAGCCCTTAACCTTACATTATCGTGTCTGTTTCTACGATCACCAAAATTAACAGTTACATTATAATTTCCGTTTGGTACATCGATCGCAAATGTGTTTGCAGAATCACTAAAAATAAAATCACTATTTAAATTACTAGTAGAAGCATTAATTCCCCTATCTCTAGCTCTTAGATTTACTGGGTTAGTCCAACGATAAGCTCCTGTAGTAGTTCGAGGATTCACTTTAGTAAATCCAGCAGCTACTGCAGATGAATTTGATCCAAAATCAAAACTACCTGAACTTAACGCAACAGGAGTTGGTGTTATTGGAGCTGGAGGAGTTAATAGAGCCTGAGCGGCCAATACTGCTTGATGTGCATTAACCCTTCCATGACCAAAAGATTCATCTCTTCCGTTTGGCCCCATATCATCTGCAGTAGAAAATAAAATTTCTCTGACTTGACTAGCTGTTAAATCAGGGTTAACACTATACATCAAAGCCGCAGTTGCTGCTACTAGAGGTGCAGCAGCAGATGTCCCTCCAAAACTATCAAAATAATCATCTCCCGAAACACCTAAAGCCCCTACTCTATCTATAGTAGATACATTTCCATTAATTAAACCAATTGAATTACTTGAAGGGGCAACCAAAGCTAGTTCTGAACCTGTTTGACTATAGCTTGGATGTGCACCTGCACTGGTAATAGCACCCACACCAATAACACTATCTAAATTAGCTGGATAATCTATACAATCCTTAGTAGTCCCAGCATTACCAACAGCAAATACAATAGTAATTCCTTTTCCATTTCTTCCATTTAAATGGGCATCCATAATAGCATCATCAATAGCAGGTTCTTGTTCTACCCCACATTCAGCTCCACCAAAAGACCAAGAATTACTTATAACAGCCGCTCCATTATTCTTTGCCCAGGTAAATGAAGAGGCAAAAGTTTCAATCGATTGTGCTGCAAAAATATTAGCCCCCAGCAATCTAACATCAGGTGCTAAACCCTGCATTCCAACACCATCATGAGCAGCATTTATAATACCCGCACAAGACATACCATGAAAATCAATAGCTGCATCAGGCCTTCCATTCCCCATTGGATCATCGGGCGTAAAACCTGCTAATATTTTACTATTCCCATTAGCATCTCGTAATTCAGGATGATCTTCAATCCCCTGATCAAAAACAGCAACTATTACAGAAGGATCACCAGTAGTAATTTCCCAAGCCTCTAATGCATCACAATCAATATCTGCGACTCCAGCTCGACCCCGTACAGTTTGCCCTGTATTATGCAATTGAAATTGATCTGAAAAAAATGGATCGCTATTGAATACAATCTCAATATGAAAATCTGGTTGCGAAAACGCTACCAAACCTGATTCATATATTTTGTTTGCTAATTTTATTGATTCTATTGCTTTATCTACCTCAACTGTATATACATTTGGTCTAGGTGATTCAACACTTGACACCTTACATTCTGCAAGTAAATCTTTTAGCAAATCAAAGGATTTACCTGGCTTCATTTTCAACAATACCTTACCAGTAGGAAACACTTCCTTTCCTCCCTCAGTAATTAGACCTGGGTGTATATCCCAATTCTTTTCTTCTAGGTGCATACTACGCACCACATCCATTTTAGACACATTTGTATTGGACTCATAAACCATAAAGCCCGACAGACCAACACGATTGATGTGATCATTTTTTGTTTGACTAAGTAGATCACACTGTTTTTTAAAAGAATTCATATTCTTTGCATTCAGAATATAATTTTCTTTGACTGGGGTTAATTTTGTTTTTCCTTGACTAGACCAATAGTAAAGTTCAGAATTTTCAGATTGCTGTCCATACACCATATTACTTGCAGTAAATAATGCAATGCTACAGTATAAAACATGCGAAAATTTGGGTAAGCATTTTTTTAAAACCATAATTTTGTAAACATTTGTTAAGTACGAGATTTTCGATTTTCTTTTTTCGTAAACAAATTTACCATATAAAAAAAGGTTTATTCTGTAGGTTTTTACTTAACACAAGAACTACTTCTATAAATCATTATAACGTTTATTTTTGTAGGAAAAAACACCCACAACCCTTCCTACTTACTTCAATTATCACCAAATAAAAATAAAACAAAACACTTAAAATCAATCAATTAAATTACACAAAAGCAAAAAACACATTTTAACAGTAACGGAGTCTTCAATATATAGGTATACCTATATACTAAAGTGAATTAATTATAAGATTTAGATTACATTATTCTTTTTTGAGATAGTTTTTTCATCGAAAAAAAAGCATTTTTTGCTTATTGTAAATCCTCATTCAACTTTTGAATTAGCTCATGTGTTGTTTTATACACCACAAACTCCCCATTATTTATGTAAGATATTTTTCCATTTTCTTCGCTAACCACTAAAGCAACAGCATCTGTTTTTTGAGTAATACTCACTGCTGCTCTGTGTCGTAGACCAAAACGTAAAGGTATATTAAGATCCCCGGAAACAGGAAGAATAACTCTGGTAGCACAAATAATATTATTTTCAATAATCATAGCACCATCGTGCAAAGGGCTATTTTTATAAAAAATACTTTCAATAATCGGAATATTGACTTCATTATTCATACTATCACCAGTTGTTTTTACAAAATCTAGCGAGGTATTTCGTTTAATAACAATAAGTGCTCCTGTTAGTGTCTGACTCATACTCTCACAGGCTTTTACTACAGCTGTTACATTAGTTGTAATTTCCTTATTACTATCCTTTAAAAATTTAAGCTGGGCAAAAAAGCGATTTCTCGAAGCAAAATTGGTGGAACCTACCATAAGGAGAAATTTTCGGATTTCTTGCTGAAACACCACAATTAAAGCAAACATTCCTACACCAATAAACTCCCCTAATACAGAACTTAACATAAGCATGTCCAGTGCTTCGGTTAATTTCCAAACCCCATAAATAATAACAATTCCAATAAAAATATTAATGGCTGCTGTTCCCTTGACTAATTTGTATATATAATACAATAAGGTAGCGACCAATACAATGTCAATAATATCTAAAAAGCGAATGTTAAGGAAATCCAATTTATCTGTATCTGTTTTCGTAAAAATAGTGAAATAAACTATTCTTATTCAGCTTTTTTAACGTGCTATTTTTTGAACTTTAATGTCCACATCTATAAACGAGTCTTTTCCATTTGCTACAAACTGTTTAATTTTTAGCGCTCCTTTTCTACCATCGGCGGTTTCAAATACAATAATCCTTGGAGTAATTGCATTTGTAAATGCTATTGACCCCTCTGGAGTTTCGGTTATTGTCGTAGCCCTTAACATAGCATCGGTGGTCATCGTATCAAACTCGTTAACCGATAATGAAACACCACACATACAGTTTTCTAAACTATTTATAATTTTAGTTTTAGAGGCATCTTGCAAATTAGGGAACGTAGTATTTTCTAAATTATCAGGCGAAACAAAAACATTACGCGTAAAATTTTCATTCAATCCAAAATACACTAAATCAATCGAGCTGCTATTTTCGGGCGTAAGCTCATTGGCATAAAAAACGCTACGCGTATCAAGGTCGTAAAAACTACCGATACTATTACTCGTGTGCGCGGCATTTACCCCTAAATTGACATTCTTTAAAACTCTTAAATTAGTATCTGTAACTATTTCAATAGTTTTTGTAATGGATTTTGTTTCCTTTCCATTACTAGCAGTTAGTTTAAGCTCTTGGGTACCCGCTGTATTAAAGGTGACATTTGGTTCCGCTTCATCACTATTTACTGGAGTAGCATTGGTAAATTCCCATTCATATGATGTGGCGCTTATACTATTGTTTTTTATAGCTACAGTAACAGGTGCTTGAAAATCATCGTCATCAAAATTTACTTCATATTCAAAATCGGCTTCCAAAAACGGAGCCACTTCAATGCGTTGCCCAAAGGTTTCTGTTTCACGTCCATTAGTCGCCTCTAATGTGATTTTATGTTCCCCTGGAGTTGAAAATACAATTACTGGGGGCTGTTCACTTGTGCTAGTTGATGGCACTCCATCTTGAAAAGTCCATTGATAACTTGTTGCTCCAGTAGTTAGATTTTCGATTTGCGCCTTTATAGGCGAAAAAGTATCTATTTCGGGGGTTACAGTGAAATTAATAGCCACGGGATCATCAATATTCAATACTTTTTCCAAAAAGGCTTCCGATCCATCCTCATTAGTGGCTTTAAGCGAAATTTTATGAGTTCCCTTTGTATTAAAAATAATAACCCCTGGATTTCGCTGACTCGAAATTGCTGGTGAGCCTGCTTCAAATGTCCATTCATAGCTATCAGCTCCACGCGTGTTGTTAAATATAATCACTTCCACAGGTACCGAAAAATCATTATTAAACACTTCAAATTCAAAATTAATATCTACAGGAACAGCTTCTTCTTTTGCGCAATTCACTAAAAGCATAAAAGTTATAAGCCCGTAAAAATATCTTGAAATTATATTCATTTACTTTGATTTTTCATTTTTTCAAATATACTCATTTTGATTGTTTAGCAGGTTTGTTAGCGTGTATTGCTTGAAGTTGGGTTATAGGTTTTATGCTGCTAACTTTTTATGCAGAATATAGAAATGTAGTATTAAAATCGGTTTTTAAATTTACCTTGCTGCTTTCGAATTTCTTTATCAAGATTTTCTCTTTTAATAGATTGTTTTAACTCTGATTTAGTTTGAGCACTCCAATCAAAATCTTTTTCCCTTAATTCAACCCAAATTATGCATTAGAAAATTTATTCCGTTATGAAATCACTTCAAAAACAAACACTTTGTTGTACTTTTCAATTTAACCATAGCGGTGCTATGCTGAAATTGAGAAAATACTTGTTTTTATTGTGCTTTAATACCTCATTGCAAAGTTCTAGTGCATAATCTGAGTTTAAAAATAATTTTTTTTGTGTTTAAAATGAGAATATAAATACCAAGTATTAAAAATATTAGAGAACACGTTATTCGACCTCCTGGAATTAATTCTACAATATTGCTAATTAAAACTTTTCCTCTTTGAGAATGTCCTACTATGTCACCTTTTTTTATTAAAAGTTGACTTACATATATAAAAGCAAAATAATAAGAAATTAAAAAAAATATAAAAACAACAATATTGCTTTTAACATAATTGTAGAATAAAATAATATATTTTTTCATTTGATTCAAATGTTTAGAAAAGCTTTTAAAACAGATCTTCTTCTTTGATGCCTCCAATAGCCATTAAATCTTCTCTGGTATGGTTTTTAAAAAAAATTCAACATCGTAATAATTTTTTTTACTAGACTCATGAACCCACTCCTTAACCTCTTCTCCGTATTTATAAATTAATTCATGGTAATAGTCTTTATTCAATATTTTTGCAAGAATTAATCCTAATGCATTATCTCTATACATTACATCACATTCATTATTAACATAATTTTCAAGGTTTTTAAGGCTACTTTTATCTTGTAACATTTTAAAACCTCTATTATCCATAAATTCCATTACTGTTTCAACCATATATTCAATGTCCTTTTCATCTGTAATAGTAAAGTCTGGAGCATCAAAAATTTTATCATCGCATAATCCAGCTTGAGATAAAGAATAATCTGATGGTTTTGAATTTTTTACGTTATAAACTTCATTATCTATAGCGCATAAAATTTTAGCCAATGGAATTATTCCTATAGAAAAAATAAATGTAGACTTTTGAAAGTCAGAATAATCAAATATAGAAATACCACATCTGGAATAAATATTATTTTCATTTTTTTCAAAACCATATTTGTAACGTTTAAATCCATAAGCCTTTAATTTTTCTTTGAATAGAGAATTAATTAATTTTTTTGGACACTATCCCTTAAAATGTGTAAGTTTAAAATATAGAGGGTTTGACTTTTTTAAAGTTGAACCCTTTGTTCAAATA
>CANMLG010000008.1 GCA_947498765.1 uncultured Aquimarina sp. | reverse complement strand
AGGACGGGACAAATAATAAAGCAATAAAAAAACCGCCTTTTAGGCGGTTTTTTTATTGTTATCCATTCTAATTTTTACTCAGGGGCTAAAGTTACTTCCAAGCCATCCAATTCAGGTGTTATTGGAATCTGACATCCTAAACGTGAATTATCCTCAACATGAAAAGCTTCTGCTAACATCATATCCTCATCATAACCCATTTCTGGTAACGGAGTATCGGAAGTTACATAACATTGACAAGATGCACACATAGCCATTCCTCCACACGTACCCTCTACAGGTAATTCATAAGCTTTACAAACCTCCATTAAGTTCATTGCCATATCGGTAGGTGCCTGCACTTCATGCACTTCACCTTCCCTATCAGTAATTTTTATTGTAACGTCTGACATTATTTATTCTCTGTTTATAATTTTGTTCTCTATTTTTAGTACTACCGGATTGGTAATAATTAAAAAACAAATAACTAACCAATAGCTTTTACCACTTCTTTCTTCGCTTCCTTCTTACTTCCATCAAAACCTGTAACTCCACCAACAGTAGTATACTTCATTACATATTTTTTATCTGGAAAAATTCTTTGATAAGCACTCTGACACATAATTGCAGCTTCGTGAAAACCAGAAAGAATTAATTTTAATTTTCCTTTATAGGTATTTACATCTCCAATCGCATAAATTCCTGGAATATTAGTTTGGTAATCGTATGAATTATCCACTTTAATAGCATTTTTCTCGATCTCTAATCCCCAATTACCAATTGGCCCTAACTTTGGAGACAATCCAAATAGTGGTATAAAATTATCGACATCTAATTTGATATCTCCTTTTTCTTTGTGCTTTATCCCTACACCAGATAATTCTCCTTCACCAAAAAGCTCTTTTACCTCAGCATCAGTAATCAAATTAATCTTTCCTGCTTTTGAAAGCTCTTCTACTTTTTCAACAGAATCTAAAGCTCCGCGGAATTCTCTTCTACGGTGTACTAAAGTTACCTCAGCGGCAACATCAGCTAAAAATATAGACCAGTCTAAAGCAGAATCTCCACCTCCAGCGATAACTACTTTTTTATCACGGTATACCTCTGGATCACGTATAATATAAGAAACGCCTTTATCTTCAAAACCTTCAATTCCAGGGATAGGTGGTTTACGTGGCTCAAAAGAACCTAACCCACCTGCAATAGCAACTACAGGAGCATTGTGTTTTACACCACGCTTTGTAGTAACTACAAACGTACCATCCTCTAAAGTTTCAATAGTTTCTGCACGATCTCCTAAAGTAAATCCAGGCTCAAAAGGCTTAATCTGCTCCATTAGGTTATCTACCAAATCCCCTGCTAATACTTCTGGAAAACCAGGAATATCATAAATGGGCTTTTTCGGATATATTTCTGAACATTGTCCACCTGGTTGTGGTAATGCATCAATAAGGTGCGTTTTTAATTTTAATAAACCTGCTTCAAAAACACAAAACAATCCTGTTGGTCCTGCTCCGATAATAAGAATATCAGTTTTTATCATTACTTTTCTTTTTTTGCTATTAATCCTTTAGTGAATTCATTAAGAGTTTCTACTTTCTCTTCAAAATCACCTTTTATGGTTTTTCTGTACGTATTCAAATTCTGTACCAAATCATCTACATTTTCCGGAATTACTTCCTCAAAAAATTGACGTAAACGTTTGGCTGTTGTTGGTGACTTTCCATTTGTCGAAATAGCCACTTTCACATTTCCTTTTGTTACAATTCCTCCCATGTAAAAATCACAATATGGAGGATTATCTGCTACATTTACTAACTTAGCCTGTGCTCTACAATCCTTCCAAACTTGTATATTTACTTCTGGTTTTTCTGTAGTTGCAATTACAATATGTCTCCCTTTCAAATACTTTTCATGATACACATCGGTAACCATGGTTGCACAAAACTTATTTGCTAAGGCAATTGTCCCTTCTCTAAATAGTGGCGCTACTAATAACACCTTAGCATCAGGACTTGATTTGGTCAAGAAATGTAGTTTTTCTTCCGCAACATTACCTCCACCTACTATAAGTACATTAAGGTTTTTTACTTTTAGAAAAACGGGATATAAATTATTTCTTTCTTGCTCCATATATTTAGTTCTCGGTTTTTAAGTTGCCTGTTATCAGTAAAATTAAGACTGACAACCGACTACACGTAACTGACAACTCTTTTTAAACTTCATTTAACTTTTGTTGCATTTCCAAAAGTGATGTCCTATGATTTACCACCTCACCAATAACTATGATTGCTGGTGATGACAATTCCTGTTTTTTCACTTCCTTTTCAATAGTCGCTATGGTTGCAATGGCTACTTTTTCAGTATCACGTGTACCATTTTGAATAATAGCTACTGGTGTTTCTGATTTCCCTTCGTTAGCAAAAACCTCGGTAATTTGAACTAATTTATGCATACCCATTAAAATCACTACCGTAGCATTACTCTTTGCTGCTGTTAACACATCTTTGGATAACTTATGCTCCTTAGTTGTTGCTGTGATTACCCAAAAACTTTCTGCACTTCCGCGTTTAGTTACTGGAATATTTTGCATTGCTGGTACCGAAACTGACGATGATAATCCTGGCACCATAGCCACTTCCATCCCTTGCTTTGCTGCATATTCCATTTCCTCGGCGCCACGTCCAAAAATAAATGGGTCTCCACCTTTTAAACGTACTACATGTCCATGACTTTTCCCATACTGAACAATTAACTCATTAATTTGTTCTTGTTGAAAAGCATAGCACCCTTTACGTTTACCTACATATAAAAGGTCTGCATTAGTACAGTAATCCAATAACTCCGGGTTTACCAAAGCATCATACAATACTGCATCAGCTGATCTTAATGCTTTGATCGCTTTTAACGTAATCAACTCCACATCACCTGGACCTGCTCCAACTACGGTTAACTTCCCTTTACTGTTATTTTCGTTATAGTTACTCAATACTTATGCGTTTTGTGAGGCTGCTCTAAATTTACGTACTGCTACTAAAAATGCTTCTGCAGAAGCAATATAATCCGTTGCAAAATCTTTTGATGGCGCATTTTTATTAATCGCATACACACTATCTGCAAATGCACCTTCTAATTTGATTATACCTGTTTCCACAAACTCTCTATCAAATCCAGCTACGATATCCGCTTGAGTATTTGTCTTTTTATTTTCGGCTAACAAAATTGCTTTTGCAGAGTTAATCTGAGAACTATATGCATGATAAATAGCATCGCTATACACTCCATTATCAAAAGAAATTTTAGCATTGGCTATTTTTTCTTCGCTTTCTAAGAATAATGTTTCAATTAAATCAATTACTACACCAGCACATTCCCCTACACCAATTGCTTTAACGTACTCTTCATTAGTTCCCCAATCAATAAAATATTCAGCAGGTAAACTTGTAGCTTCAGATAAGTCAGTTAAGAAATCGTAGAAATAACGCTCTCCCTTTTCAGCATAATACTCCTCAAACTTTTTGCCATTTCCATTAGCATCAAAATCATTTAAGATTCTACGTAAAGCTTCAGGTCCACGTCTACTTGGTATTTTTACTACCTTATCAGCAAAACGTGCTTCTCCATTTCCAAAGTTACCTCCTCCAAGTAATACTTGTAATGCAGGTGCTACTTTTTTATCTTTAGTACGAATGGTCATTCCTTGGAAACCAATATTTGCCATGTTGTGTTGACCACAAGCATTCATACAACCACTAATCTTAATCACCACATCTTCATTATTCAAATACTGTGGAAATTCGGCCGCAATTACTTTTTCTAATTCTTCAGCAATCCCTGTACTACTAGCTATACCTAAGTTACAGGTATCTGTACCTGGACAAGCCGTAATATCTACTGCTTTATTATATCCAGCATCAACAAAACCAAGTTTTTCTAATTCTGCGTATACCACCTCAATTAATTCTTCCTTAACATGAGGAATCACTATATTCTGGCGCAAAGTCAAACGAATTTCGCCTGCAGCATACTTATCCACTAAATCAGCCAATAAACGTGCTTTGTCTGTATAAAAATCTCCTAATAACACTTTTATTCCAATGGCTACGTAACCTGCTTGCTTTTGTGGAATTAAGTTAGTTGCTTTCCATTGTGTAAATGCTTTTTGATCCTTAATTTCTACTGAAGGAATTTCAGAAACTTCAGCAATTACAGGCTGTGGATACGCATCGGCATCAATAGCTACAGAAGTATAAGGAACTGCAATACGTTGTTCTTCTACTAATTCTTTAAAGGCCTCTAAACCAATTTTTGCCATTAAGAATTTCATACGTGCTTTAGCTCTACTCTTACGTTCTCCAAAACGATCAAACACACGTAAAATAGCGTTCATTGCAGGAATAATTTCTTCTGCTGATAAAAAGTCATACAAGGTTTCTGCCAAGTGAGGTTGAGAACCTAATCCACCAGCAACCATTACTTTAAATCCACGTACTCCGTTTTCTATTTTTGCTATAAAACCGATATCATGCAAATAAGACAATCCTGTATCCTCATCTGTTGAAGAAAAAGAAACTTTGAACTTACGTCCCATTTCTTGACAGATAGGATTACGTAAAAATTCTTCAAAAATAGCATGTGCATAAGGCTGTACATCAAAGGGTTCATTTACATCAAAACCTGCTGTTTCCGATGCCGTAACGTTACGCACTACATTACCGCAAGCTTCACGTAAAGTAACTTCATCTTTTTCTAGCTCTGCCCAAAGTTCTGGTGTACGATTTAAATCTACATAATGAATTTGAATGTCCTGACGCGTAGTTATATGTAAACGTCCACGAGAATATTCATCGGACACTGCACAAATACGACGTAATTGATTTGATCTCACTTTACCATAAGGTAATTTAATACGAATCATTTGCACGCCTTCTTGACGTTGCCCGTATACTCCACGTGCTAAACGTAAACTACGAAACTTTTCTTCATCAATTTTTCCATTGTGAAACATCTGGATTTTATCGGCTAATTCGATAATGTCCTTTTCAACAATTGGATTCTCTATTTCGGTTCTAAAACTTTGCATCTTAATTTGGTTGTTAGTTGTCTGCTATTAGTTGTCCGTTTTGGCGTTACAACTTTAACAAACACTTTAAAACTTAATACTTTTGCACTAATTACTTAGTACTTCAGCCTATGGCTAACACTATTGTATAAACCCTACTCCAGCCGTATGGTTTGTTTGTGGATCAATTAATATGAATGATCCATTGGTTTTATTTTCTGCGTACTTATCATAAAAAACAGGCTTTGCTAACTTAATGTTTACTTCACCTATTTGATTTAATGCTAAAGCATCTGCAGAGGCATCCTTTCCAGAAAAATCTGGAGCTAATACATTATCAATACCAGTAACCATGGCTTGTACTCTATTTATTCCATGTTGTAATAAATATTTAGTACCTCCAACTAGGTTTTTACTATCCATCCAACATACTTTAGCTTTTAATGTTTTGTGAACTCCTGGCTCTTCACCGGTTTTCACAATCATATCCCCACGAGACACATTAATATTGTCTTCTAAAGTTACATTAATTGAACTTCCTCGACCTGCTTTGTCAAACTTTTTATCAAAGAAATAAATCTCTTTAATTTTCGATTTTGTTAATGAAGGTAGTACCGTTACTTCATCTCCAACAGCTAAATCGCCTCCATAAAGTTTACCTGCATATCCTCTAAAATCATGAAATTCATCTTTCTTTGGACGAATAACCGTTTGTACAGGAAAACGTGCTTGCCCTTTTTCAAATACATCTTGGGCTTCTAACTTTTCTAAGTGATCTAAAATAGACCCTCCGTTATACCAAGGTGTATTTTCCGATTTCTCAACAACATTATCCCCTTTCAAAGCACTAATAGGTACAAATGTGATATTTTGATCTTTGTAATCACTTTGAGCTATCATTTTTTCGAATTCAGCTTTTATGGCATTAAATTTTTCTTCCGAAAAATCAACTAAATCCATTTTATTTACAGCCACTACAATATCTTTTATTCTCAATAAATTATTGATAAAAAAGTGACGGTAGGTTTGCTCAATAACACCATTACGAGCATCCACTAATATGATAGACGCTTGAGATGTTGAAGCCCCTGTAACCATATTTCGTGTATACTCAATATGCCCTGGAGTATCAGCTATAATATAACTCTTTTTTGCTGTTGAAAAGTAAATATGTGCTACATCAATAGTAATCCCTTGCTCACGCTCTGCTACTAGACCATCGGTTGCCAATGAAAAATCCAAATAGTCAAAGCCATTAGCTTTACTACGTGTTTCAATAGCTTCTAATTTATCTGTAGTTAATGATTTTGTATCATAAAGGATACGACCGATTAAGGTACTTTTACCGTCATCGACACTTCCTGCTGTTGCTATTTTTAATACTTCCATCCTAATTTTTTGTTGATGGTTGATAGTTGTTAGTTGTTAGTTCTTTTGATTTTACTCAATGGACCATCAAGTTATATAACTTCAACCCCTATATATTCTTATTTAATTAAAATTGACACCTCAATTCGTTATTGATTAAACCAACAACCAACAACGGACAACTATCAACCCCTAAAAGTACCCTTGTTGTTTACGTGTTTCCATTGCCGCTTCGGATCGTTTATCATCAATACGAGCACCACGTTCTGAAATTGTACTTTCTCTAATTTCACCTACTACTTTTTCAATACTAACAGCATCTGAAAGTACTGCTGCGGTACATGACATATCGCCTACAGTACGAAAACGCACTAATCGTTCTTCTACAATTTCATCTTCTTCTCTATACACAACATCATCTTCAGCAGACCATATCATGCCATCACGAACAAAAGTTTTACGTTTATGGGCAAAATAAATAGAAGGAATTTCAATTTCCTCTTGCTCTATATAACTCCACACATCCAATTCTGTCCAGTTACTAATTGGAAATACACGAACATTTTGACCTAAATCAATTTTTCCGTTCAACATATCAAACAATTCTGGACGTTGGTTTTTTTCATCCCACTGTCCAAAATCATCACGTACCGAAAAAATACGCTCTTTAGCACGTGCCTTTTCTTCATCACGACGCGCTCCACCTATTGCCGCATCAAATTTAAATTCTTCTAAAGCATCTAAAAGGGTTACTGTTTGTAATGAATTACGACTTGCGTACTTCCCCGTTTCTTCCTTCACTTTACCTGCATCAATAGCATCTTGCACATTACGCACAATAAGCTCCACACCCAACTCCTTAGCTAAACGATCTCTAAATTCGATAGTTTCAGGGAAATTATGACCTGTATCCACGTGTAACAATGGGAAAGGTATTTTTGCTGGCCAGAAGGCTTTTTGCGCCAAACGCACCAATGTAATAGAATCTTTTCCTCCCGAAAATAACAATACTGGCTTTTCGAACTGAGAAACTACTTCGCGAAATATATGTATCGCTTCTGTTTCTAATGGATTTATTGAAAGTTCTTTACTCATTTTTTTTCAGCTTTCAGCTGTCCACCTATGGCTTTCAGCTATCAATAATTTCTTATTTATTTTTTTCTTCTATTTTACCTCACTAATCAAGTAATGAGTCATTTTCTGTAAAAACACTACAAGCATTTATCTTTTCACTTATAGTCGATGATTTATTTCTTATCACAACCAAATAACCTTCCATCTTAAAGACTCTTTGATTATCTATAATTAATTCATATTTATAACTTCCTTCTGGCAAATCTGTATTATCAAAAACATTAACACCCTCAAATACCTCTTTAACACCATAATTCTGCGTTTTAAAAACTAACTTCCCATTATCAAATACACTCAATTCGTTATCAAAATCTAAATCTCCTAAACCAACAATAACTAATCGATCATTGTCACCATCACCGTTTGGAGTTATTAAATTAAAAACCCTAGGTAATTTAGCCACATCATCTATTAGATTATTTGTAATTACCTCATTAGAGCAACCCTCATCATTAACTTTAATTTCATCATCATTTCCACTACAAGAGGACAAAGATACAACACATACAAAACTTAATAAAACAAAAATCAACCTCATCCAATCACATCTTAATTACTCGTATGCAATCCACATTCTCTATTACCTAACACCTTAGTAGGATCGAAATACTTATGTTCATTTGGCAATCCTTTTTCCTCTAAATAGACATCCAATTCAGCATCAGAGTAATTATAAAAAGGACTCACTTTTAACACGCCATTAGCACCTAAACTCAATATATCTAAAGAATCACGCAAAGCTGTTTGCCCTTTACGTAAGTTAGTAAACCAAACATCTGGCTTATGTGCTTCCATAGCTCTACCAAAAGGCTCTAATTTCACTTGCTTTGTAAATTCAGCATGCTTAGGATCATCAACCCCAGGCACTCCCATAACCACATCTCTATGCGCTACTGTTTGTTGGGGCACATACAAATCAACATTTAGATTCAATTGCGCAATTACAGCTTCGGCATGGCGATACGTATTTGGTGTATTATAACCAGAATCACACCAAATAACAGGGATATCAGCTTTTGCCGCAACACATACTTCCAATATCGAAGCTTCGTAAGGTCTAAAATTTGTTGTCACCACAGGTTTTTCTGCTTTACTTACCGCCCACTGCACAATTTCCAAAGGCGATTTACCTTTAAGCTCTTCATTATATTTTACTATTTCCTCTTGTGTAAAACTCATATTTTTAATTTTCAGCTGTCCGCCATTAGCTTTCAACAAAATTTATTACCAACACTATTCTAAAAAAAAAAGCAGCACCAAACTACTTTCCCCATTTGACTTTATTCCAAACCCTTTCATGAGCAAAATATAAAATCATTTTAGTTACAAAATCCACTCCTGCTATTGCAGAAGCTTCTCCCAATCTCCCTTCTCCAAGCACCAAATAAGACACCACCAAAGTATCAAGAGTACCTACCACCCGCCAACTAACTGCTTTTACAACGCTACGAATTGGTTTTTCCGAACTCGCATCTTGCTCATATGTAGTATTTGCCCCTGCTACTTTTTCTGTTATCATATCTACTTTGTCGTAAAATATTTAATTCCTATCGGATTAGTAGGAATTAATTTCTGAGTGCAAATATACAATATTCAACCTGATTTACAAGAAACTATCTATTTTTTTATTTTCCACAAAAAAAACCCTTTGATTACTTAAGCTAAGTAATCAAAGGGTTTTTAATGATTAATTTGTCCCGTCCTA
>CANMLG010000007.1 GCA_947498765.1 uncultured Aquimarina sp. | reverse complement strand
AAAAAGAATTAGAAATTAAAATTAATAACTATATAAAAGTCGCTTAGTAATTTATACCAAATTTACTAGGTAGTCCATTATTTAATTTGCACATTATTTAGGATGAATTTCAAGGACTTGTTTTTCTTTATTCCACATTAATGAATGTGATTTAAACCAATTTTTTAGATATAGAAAATCTTCTTTACTAGGAAAAGTGCATTCACAATCATTGTTATAGGTTACCTTATTATAAGATGTAATTCTTTCTATAGCTTGTATAAAAAAATTAATATTTTCTTGATCATACTCTTTAGTCTGATTCATTTTTTCTAGCTCATTAACATATGAAATATAACGCTTGAAGGAATTTTTATACAACAACGGATTTGCACCTTTTTTTATAGTCATTTTTTGATTTTTCTTATCAAAAATTAAAATATTCTTCTTTAAATTTATCCATTTTTTCCACTCGTCTAAATTTCGTTTTATGGGTAATTTAAAAGCTTGCTCTATTGAGTTATCTTCTATATAACAATAAATCTTAGTAACCTCTTCTAATTCTATAATTGCATTTAAAAGTAACTCGTTACTTATTTTTTCTTTTAAAAAATAATTCTCAATAATTAATAAGCGCTCATTATAGTAAGTTACTGCGGATGCGTCATATTTATATGCAGTTTTACAATTAAAAAAAAAACATAAAAAAAATAAGCTAATTGAACTTTTTATGTGCATGATTTTTTTATTTTACTGTTCTTATTATTTGAATAATATTACCTTTTTCAACAATATAACGAACATTAATTTTAGTTTTACCATCAGTATAGTTAAAACCACCTTCACCTGTCCTAGGTGTAATGGTCCTAACACCAGTTCGACCAATTTCACGAATAGATATTTTATCTTCAGTTCTTGTCTTGTTAAATGGGTCATCTTTTATTCTCTCAAATCCACCATTTAATTTACTTTCTATTGCTTCTCCTGCAGCATGAGCAGGGGTTTTTGTTTTAATATTATTTGCCTGTTTTTCAAATTGTTCTTTTATTTCATGTCCTAATATTGATGTTTGATTAGCCCCTAATTCGCCATCCTCGAATTTCAAAATATCATCAATATCTATTGCCTGTTTTCCAAAGTCTCCAGCTACTATGCCCAAATCACTTTCATATACATTAATTACTGTCTCTTTTGGATTATTTATAGCTTCTTCTATTAAATCAAAAAAAGCTTTTTGTTCATCTGTATTTAATGAATTTCTGGAAATATTTAAAGAAACCCTTCCATTATCTCCAATTGTTATAGATTTATTTCCTAGGGCTTTATCAAAAATTGATAGTAGATTTTCTTTTCCTGTTTTTGTTTTAAATCTAAATCTTAATATTTCTGGAAATACAATCTTATCTGCATCACTAATTCTATCAATTGATTCATTTGTATTTAGCCCATTATCAAGTAGTGTTTTCCCACCATTATTCCTAAAAACAACATCATTAGTACGGCCGTTTGTAATACCAAAATCAAAAATTGCCCCTAAAAATTCAAATTGAATGCTAGAAGGTAATCCATTTACCTTAAACATATCATTTATAATGTAGCCTTTAAATTGGTTGGCAAATTCATCATTTCGGCCTTCAAAAAAAGAATGCAATACATTGCTAAAACCTAAATATCCAATATCAATTGCCTGCTGCGATGGACGTGTGCTTAATGCTAAATTAGGTTTTGAACTTGTTTGGAAACCTGCTCTTGTTACTGATTTATAAAATTCAGTTGGGGTTACAAAATCTTCTTTATTTGACCATGTTTTAAATAAGTAACGCATACAATGCGATGCTCCCTTTGAATTATTGTTAATTTCAAGGTAATTTACCATACTTTGCTTGTTTGAGGCAATCCAATTGATGATATCCTTATTTTCTCTCATATCGGCCTCTAGTTTTAACATCCCATAATCGGGGTGTTCATTTTCGGATACCGATGTACGTCCAAATTTTTCGGCATCCCTTGCCATAGCATCTCTATTACTTGGTGTTAAATTAAAAAAGTAATCCCGTAGGCTTTTACTGGTGGCATTTTCGATACGTTTTAATTGATCTTTAGCGTGCCCATTTGTTCTAAAAAACTAGACTGTCCAATAAAAAAACTATAAACCCCCAAAGCTTTTAACCTTCAGGGTTTATTACATTTATATCCTGTGTAGGAACGGATTGCAAATCCGCTCTATCAGGTGTATTAAAACTAATGTTGCTCAATACGATCAAAAATTAAACCGACTTCTGAACATTCTATATAGTCATTATCTAAATCAGATTCAAAAATTAAAAAAATACCATATCGCAAATTCTTTTTATAAACATTATCATCAACATATTCGTAATAGTATCTAGGATAACGCAACCTTATTAAATCTTCAGCTTGACCTATATTTAAAGGCATTAACATTTCTTCAAATTCATCGGATGTAATTATATTACCTCTACTTGTAAGTTCTTTAATCATTTCTTTGGGCAATAAATATTTGAAATGATTTCTAGCCAAATCTTTTTTGTTTATGTGGTTCATAATTAAAAACCAATTTTTATTTTCATTCCAATATTCATATCTTAAATTAACATCCGATTTATAATCTTTAGAAACAAGATTATTTGATTCTTTTACCACTAAGAAAAGGGTATTTTGAGGTATTTGAGTGTAACAATAGTTTATCGAAAAAATACTAAATAATACAAATAAAAATTTCTTCATAATTAATTATTACAAGGGTTATTAGTTTTACTTAAAAGCCCTAATTTTTGTAATTCGCTATCAATAGATTTTTTCTTTTCTGTTGTTAAGTCTTGATATTCTTTTACACCTCTATCTCTTAAACCAACCCATGATAAGGCTTCATAAAAATCATCAGAAGGTTCTTCTCCAAAATGATCTGTTAATTGCTTAAATTCTTTTGACAATACAGTTTTATGAAAATCTTTTAAAGCATGTCTCATACTATTAACATATAATTTAGCCATTGTTTCATGTTGAGCAGATGCTTTAAAGTTTCCTCTTTTAAAATTATCATAAATTTTTATAAAATCTTGATTTTCCTCAATAGTCTTATCAAAAAGTTTTCTAAACATATCTGCATGTATATATTCATGTAAAATTGTGCGAGCAACTTCTAATGGTGAATGTATTTCTGGATAATTACTTTCTTTATTAATTATCAGATTATAAATTTTATAATTTGGCTTTTCATTACAAGAAAATAAGACTGTGGTTAATAAAAATATATAAATTAATTGTCGCATGCTTTTATTTTATAGGAAAAAAAACACAATAAATTGATTGTGGTCTTTAATTATTTCTTCTTTAATCTTGTTATAATATCTTTTTATAATATCTTTTTTCTAATTATTTATAAATAAACCGAAGCTCTTACGAACTTCGGTTTTATATAAAATTTGATAAAAACAGCCTTAGTTAGTCTCCCTTCGTTTCTATTCTTTTATAAAAAATATACGAGGAATCAAGATACAAGGAAGTGTCACGCTTCTTTAAATTTTCAATTAAACTCCATTGGTTAGAACCATTAATATTTGAGATATGTTTAATTGCCATTACTTTTGGATATGGATAACATATATAAAAAATACTATCTTGTATTTTTGCATAATATCGGTCAACATTTTGCAAATTAGCATCAGCTCCCATTAAACCATGTCTTCCAGTAACTAAGCTATCCCTTTCATTAACAATTTCATATTCAACAGGCGTAAGTGTTTCAAATTCATCTAGTTGATAAATCTTAATCTTCCAATTGTCTTTGTTTATAACCTTTTTCTCGCCTACATATTCATATTTCTCAGAAAAACAGGAATATAAAATTAGAGATAAAATCACTAAAAACAGATATCTAAAAAAATTCTTCATTTATTTTATCTAGTTATAACTTATGCTGGCACGAGCGTTTCATTCATGATCCTGTTTTTTCCAATAATTAAATAAACCGAGGTTCTCTGGAACGTCGGTTTTATGTAACTTTTTTATATCCTGTGTAGGCATTTTGTATGATCTGAGAATTTAACACAGTGTTAAGCCTATTCTGGTAAAGACTTAGTAAGTAATACTTTAATTTTTTTATAGGTATTTTTGTTATCAGGATGTACTATTTCTAAATAAAAATCTTCTCTAATTTTCCAAACTGAAAAAACGGGTGATTCTTTTTTATAATCACACTTTTTTGTTTTAAACACAATATTACCTGCAGCAGTATTTCCATTATCAAGAATAGTTTCTGAAGATTTAATAATTTTATCTACACAAGTAGAATATATTGGTTCATTAAAATTTTCAACAAATTTATCCATATAATTTGGATCTTGAGAAATTTGATATACCATAAATTTGACTTCTATAATTTCATGATTTTTATTAGTTTTAAAAAAGAAACCTTGAAAATCCTCACCAAGAAAATTCAAATTAATTTCGGATTTAAATCTCTTTATACCCAATTCTTTTTCTTGAATAGAATTTTCAACTTCTATATAACTATTTGAAATGCAACTGATGTGCTTTCCCATAAGCTGAGTTGGATTTTTAACTTCCATATTAAAAAGAAATGATATTAGACATAAAATTAAATTAGTCACCATTTGTTGGGTTTAATATTGTTTTTGTAAGATTGGAAATACTTACTTTATTATTTTATAAAGCTTCACAAAAAGTAATATCGAGGTGAAAATTAACAACAAAAACATTGATAACTGCATATAGTTTATAACATAGTAATTTTCATAAAAATTAAAAACTATTGATTTGTCTCCATACAAGAAAGAACTTAATAAGACTATAAAAAATATCGTTAACAGTTTTACATTCATTCTATTGATTTAACTTCATATAATAAGGAATAAAGTAAGCTAAGTTATTTCTTCCTTTTCTGAAATACACTAATGATAAAATTTTTGATTTTTCTTCCTTAATCTAGTTTTAATATCTATATCTAATATCGTTTTTCTAACTATTTATAAATAAACCGAAGCTCTTTCGAACTTCGGTTTTATACCTGCATAGACACTGATTGTAGATCAATGCTATCGGAACCTCATTATTTAACTTATGTTCAACAGAATTACCTTATCAATCATCCATTCGTTATCTGATTTTTTTAGTAAACAATAATAACTCCCCCCATTTAACTTTCCTCTTCTTTTTGAACATTGAATTACAGCTTTAGTCTTTTTCTTGTTAAAGATTAAATCAGAAAAAATTAAAAAAATATCTAAGTTATCAAAATCAATTTTACCTTCTTCAACTAAAATCAATTGGCCCTTTTTAATTTTAATTTTCTCAAAAGGAATCCTACCTGAATCTATTTTAGATGCTTTTAACAAAAACTCATATTCTTTAGGAATTAAGTGCTTATACTTTTCATTTTCAATTTTTACTTTTTCACTAAAAACACCTATTCGCCAATTTGAATCTCTTTCTTTATTCAAAGAATCTAATTTTGAGTTATACTCTAGGTTATCAATTGTAGGTTTTAGCTTAGTCACACTTCCTAGTTCTGAAACTATTAAACTATATATTTCAATAGAATCATCTATTTGATTGTTTTTTTTACAATTAATAAAAACTAAAATACTTAATATTAAAATTAATTGTCGCATTTCAATGTACTTGTTTGTTCAACTTCTTTTCTTAATTTTATAAACTCTTCTTCTTGCTCTCTAGTTATTCCAAAAGTTCCATCATTCTCCAAACCTTCCCAAGCATAAGCTATATAATGTTTTAAAGTCAATCTATTTCCATCTAATTTTCTTAAAGCCGAAGCCATTGTATTAAGAAGATTATCCGCCATAAAGTTGTGCTGGGCATCCACCCCTCCCATTTCCAAATAGTTGTCAATTATTTTTTCTCTATTGGCTTTTGAAAAAACTCTTTCTGTGATGGGTAATCCATTCCCTTCTTGGTGTACAAATTTAGATATTTGAGCATGAATAATTTCATGTAAAATAGTCGATGCTATCTCAACTAAATTATTGCTATGAATTAAATTCTCATCAATATATATATAAATATAATTTTTAGAATCTATTTCATTAGGATCAGTAAAGGCTTCTCTACCACTATTAATCCCTTTCATTTCAATAGCTTGAAATTTTAAATTAACATTATCTGTTCCCAATCGAAAGTCATCTAAAAGTTTTTTATAAAATCCATTTTCAATATTCAAAATTTTTCTAATCACACAATAGGCATTCGAATTTAATATTGATGAATCGTAAACTATGTCATTATTTAAATCTATTTCCGATCCACTTTTCAATTCTTCCAAAGCAAATTTTGTAAATTTATCATCACTAGTAGATAGTGACCCAAAATCATTCCCCTTTCCAATTTCCTTAATCACCTCAGTAGTATTAAATCCATTGTTTAGTAATGTCCTTCCGTTATTACCTACAAAAACAATATCATTAGTACGGCCGTTTGTAATACCAAAATCAAAAGTTGCCCCTAAAAACTCAAATTGAATACTTGAGGGTAATCCATTTACCTTAAACATATCATTTATAATGTAGCCTTTAAATTGGTTGGCAAATGCATCATTCCGACCATCAAAAAAAGAATGCAATACATTGCTAAAACCTAAATATCCAATATCAATTGCCTGCTGCGATGGACGTGTGCTTAATGCTAAATTAGGTTTTGCACTTGTCTGGAAAGCTGCTCTTGTTGCTGATTTATAAAATTCAGTTGGGGTTACAAAATCTTCTTTATTAGACCATGTTTTAAATAAGTAACGCATACAATGCGATGCTCCTTTTGAATTATTGTTAATTTCAAGGTAATTTACCATACTTTGTTTGTTTGAGGCAATCCAATTGATGATATCCTTATTTTCTCTCATATCGGCCTCTAGCTTTAACATCCCATAATCGGGGTGTTCATTTTCGGATACCGATGTACGTCCAAATTTTTCAGCATCCCTTGCCATAGCATCTCTGTTTGCAGGAGTAGAGTTAAAAAAGTAATCCCGTAGGCTTTTACTGGTTGCATCTTCGATACGTTTTAATTGATCTTTAGCGTGCCCATTTGTTCTAAAAAACAACCTTTTTGAACTTTTTTCAAAAAAATGAGCGCCTTGCTGTCCTATTAATTTTGAAAGCCAGTCGCCTTTATTATAGCCTCTTTGAATACCATTAATTACTATGCATTGCTTACGGTATTCTTTATATAAATTTTTCTTTTCAAGACTAATGTCTTTGAATTTTGAGCTTTGTTGACTTAAACCTACGACTTCATCACTTAATTCAAAAAAACGTTCTCTAGCTTTATCCATACGCTGTGTTGCTTGCCATATTACATCTCTTTCAAGCTGCTTTTGTATGGCATTGGATCTAAAATTGGCAAACTCAGAAAATGCCCTTACTAAATCTGGTTTTTTACCACCTCCTTCAATAAGAGGTTCTCCAAAAACATCTACCCTTGTATCAATCAAATTTATATTAGCATGTTCTTGCAACCACTCAACCAAACGATCACGCCCTCGTGTTCTAAGTTTTACAATATTGGGCTCAAATATTTTCATTATGTCGTCTCCATCTAAAGATCCTCCAAAACCACCTTTGTTACACCCATCACATTCAATTTCGAATTTAGGATCGTCATCATTGCATATCGATGTTGAAAAAGGGTTATCAGAACAATCTACTTTACGACTGTTTACATTTTTGTAACCAACTCTATCACTTGGGAAATCGGGAATACTTAATTTACTATGGTATATCGCTTTGGGTAGAACTAATCTAAACTCAAAATCATCATCTTCCCCAGAAGGTTTTTTGGGTTGATTTACTGGTCTAGTAGGAGTAGTGGTAGGTGCAAAAATGAAGCCTCCGCCTCCTTCATTGTACTGTGCATTTACGGTAGTGTAACCCGACACTAACAATAGTGTGGCTACTATATAGTTTACTATTTTTTTCATGTATATATAATTCAGTTGGTTGCTTATTCTTTGATAATTAATTTGGTGTGTACGGTATTGTTTGCTGTTACACGCACTACATAAAGTCCGTTTTGGTAGGCACTGCCATCTACATGATATAAATGATTCCCGGCTGTTTGGGTTTCGTTTGCCACAATAGTTTTTGTAAACTCCCCTGCAAAACTGTACAGTTCCACACTCGTTACACTATCCTCAGCTAAATCGTACTGAATTAATAAATCATTTTTAAAGGGGTTAGGATACAAGGTGATAAAGCTATCATCTTGCAATTGCGCTAGAGCTTCAATTACATCTTCGTCGATTTCTTGTCCGTTATCAGTTAATGCTTTGGTGTTTCCTAAAACTACTAACATCGGTGGACCAGGCTCGTTCCAATCTATTACTTGGGTATCTACATTGGCTACTAAATAACGAATAGTATTAATCTCTTTAATTTCAATGGTATTTACCGAAAGTACGTTGTAATCCAATTGATATTTGATGTTATTATCTTGATACAATCTTGGCAAGGCCATACTAAAATCATCAAAATAAAAACTGTCGTCTAAAAAGATACCATAGCTCGTACTTGTTGCATTGTTTACAGCTACGCTGTAATCTAAATCTTGTGTTTGTTCGTTTTTAGTTAAATTAAGTGTTATTGGAAAACTACGGTTCATGCGCTTACCTGCCCAATCCAATTCTATTAACTTTCCTTTCCATTCACCAACTAGTGCGGCTTTGGTAATTTCTATGGTTTCTTCTGCTCCTTGCTCAGCGGTAGTACTTACTACTTCATTAATTTTAGTAGTACTAAATTCGCTGGCTTTTAAGGTGTTTTCTTTTTGAATACCTAAGTTTAGTAAATCTGGTGTGTTTTCTAAATGCTCCGCTAAAATTTCACTATTAGTTGCATGTTCATTGGTTAACAGCATTTCCAGCGCCTTTTCTTTATTTACGGGCATACCATAACCAAAATAATTACAAATCCCTAACCAATGTTGCGCCATAGGATAATCACTTTGGGTAAACCATTCAATGGCCTTGTCGTAATCTTGTTCAATACTCCCTAAGCCTTTAAAGTATAAATAACCTATACTGTAGGATCCTTTGCTGTAGCCTAAAGCTTCGGCTTTAGAAAAATAAGCTATGGCCGTGTCAAAATTTAAGGTACAACCAATACCATCTTTATACAATACACCTAATTCGCATACCGCTTCGGGATAGTCTTGCTTGGCGGCTAGCTCAATGTATTTAAAAGCTTCTTTTTCATTTACAGGCATACCTATGCCTTTTTTGTGCAGTAATCCTAAAATGTACTGCGCTTGGGCGTCATTTTGAGCTACACATTGTTGTAGTAAACTAATGGCGGCGGCTTCATTTTTACTAAGCGTATCAGAACCTATTAGTAATTCTTTGGCTTGGTTTACCTGCAAAAAGCAGTCCTTGGTAATTTCGGTTTGGGCATAGCTGTGCACTGTTACCGCTCCTAATGAAATACTCAAAAGGAAGGTGTTGATTTGTCTTTTCATAGTCAATTTTAAGTTGGTTTAGAAACCTTTGTTTTAAAACTATACTTAAGTAGTACTACAAGCAAGAAAAAAGCGAACTAAATTATAATGCTAAAAATAAGTTAATTGCAAATTATTTAACAGGTCTTTTCTTATAACTAACCTTTTGGTAAGTACCCTTAATTTTGGTCAGAAACGTCAATGTTGAGGTATGGACATGTTTTTTTTAACAGAAAATGTGGTTACTATATCCCGTATTCACGCATTATGTAATGCTGTGCTTAATATGATTTTATCTCGATGCTATGAATGTCAATTCGAGTAATTTTTGATAAAAAATGGATGTCAAAAAAGGCAATTTTGGTACGAAAAAGATGATTCTCGATACAAAATTCTTGCAGAATTTCACTCGAATTAGCATCTTTTTCTTACTGCGAAATTATGGTATTTACAGCATAAAAAAATGAACAAAAAAAGAGCACTAAAAAATGCTCTTTTATTCTCAACTACTCTTTACAAATTTTAAGGCGCAGGATTAGGGTATTTTTTATGTACTGTATTAATATCTTTGATCACTTCTTCCGAAAGGATCAAATCGATACTGCTTATGTTCTCTTTTAATTGCGCTACCGATGTGGCTCCAATGATATTACTAGTCACAAAGCTTTGCTGATTAATAAAGGCTAAGGACATGTCGGTTAAACTTAATCCATGTTTTTTAGCTACCTCTCGGTAAGCACGCGTAGCTTCAAATGATTGTTCGTTATGGTAACGGCTAAATTGAGGGTATTTGGTCACTCGTCCATCAGCAGGAGTTCCATCTAAATATTTACCCGTTAATTGCCCAAAACCAAGTGGCGAATAGGCTAAATAACCCACTTTTTCTCGGTGTAATACTTCAGTTAGACCAATTTCATCTTTACGGTTAAGTAAACTGTAAGGGTTTTGCACCGTACTTATTTTTTTAGCGCCATTTCGGGCTTCTTCTACATAACGCATCAGTCCATATGGAGATTCGTTAGACACGCCAATATGCCTTATTTTTCCTTGTTTCACATAACCTTCTAATCTGTGAAGCACTTCTTTAAAATTATCCGACCAAGCTTCATCTTCTTGATGCTTATAGTCTAAAGTTCCAAAAAAATTGGTGTTTCGTTCTGGCCAATGCAATTGGTATAAATCAATATAATCGGTTTGTAATCGGGTTAATGATTTGTGAATGGCATCATCTAACGAGGCTTTGCTAAAATCAATGGTATTTCTAATCTCTTTAACAAAAGCCCGAGGCCCTACAATTTTACTGGCCACCACAACTTTATCTCTGTTGTTATTCTTTTTTAACCAAGTCCCAATAATACGCTCGGTATCTCCTTGTTTTTTAATGTCAAATGGAGTGGGATACAACTCAGCCGCATCAAAAAAGTTGACTCCGTTTTCGGTGGCAAAATCCATTTGCGCATGTCCTTCGGCTTCGGTGTTTTGAATACCCCATGTCATGGTTCCTAAACATAATTTACTTACTTGAATATCAGTTCCAGGTAGGTTTGTGTACTTCATTTATTGAAATTTAATAGCATTATTTTTTCAATACGAAAGTTACTTTTTTATTCCAACATAGCAATTACTACAAATCGATTAACACAGCATTAACTAATAACACATATTGTATTGAAATTGATAGCCTTAAGCCCATTTTATTGTTGTATTCGCAAAAATTACCCTAAGTATATTTTAAATATTATAAAGTGTTGTTTTTTAGTAAATTAGTTTTAATTAAAAATAAAAAACATGAAACGTTTAGCGGTAAGCCTTGTAGTTCAAGTATTTCTAATGCACAGTTCGCTTTCGCAGAAAGTAAACACAGACCAATTAGGTTATGCATGTGATATTGAAACTGACACATGCGGCCCCACTGAAACTTTAACATTAAAAAACACAAACCATAAAATAATGATTGAAAAAAAGAAAGCCAAACTAGTATATTATTACGATGCCCTTTGCGGATGGTGTTTTGGATTTAGTCCAGTAATTGCTGAAGTTAAAAAAGCCTACAAAGAAGATTTAACCATTGAAGTAATTAGTGGAGGCTTATTTTTAGGCAATAGAGCGGGTTATGTAAATGACGTAGCCCCACATATTAAATCTGGAGCTTATAAAAGTGTCGAAGCAATGACAGGCGCTAAATTTGGCGAAGCCTTTTTACAGGATGTTTTTGGCGAGGGCAAAATGACTTTAGATTCTACTTGGGCATCCATTGCACTTTGTGTGGTAAAGGATAAACAGCCCGAAAGTCAAGTCGCTTTTGCTAAAATATTATTAGACGCTTTTTATGCCGATGGTATGGATACCATTGATGTTGATGGTATTGCCGATTGTGCCGCCAAAATTGGGTTTAATGCCGAAGCCTTTAAAGTATCTATGAGCGATCCTGTGTATAAAGAAATGTCCGAAAAAGAATTTGAAAACTACAAGCAAAATGGCATTCGAGGCATGCCATCATTAGTGTTAGAAACCGAAGACAGAAAAGTGTTACTATCCAATGGATATATTAACTACAAGCAATTAGCGGAACGTTTGGATAATTATTTGAATTAAAATAAATGACAAAAAAAATTGCTTTACTACGAGGCATTAATGTAGGCGGAAAACGAAAAGTACTGATGAAAGACTTAAAAGCCCTTTTTGAAAAATTGGGCTATACTGATGTGGTGACATACATACAGAGTGGGAATTTAATTTTTGATTCAAACGATGCATTGGATACTATTCAAATCGCTTCCAAAATTGAAAAAGCCATTTTAAAAACCTACGGATTTGAAGTTCCTGTAGTAGTTATTACGGCAAATGATATAAAACAAGCCGCAGAAGCAAATCCTTTTTTAAAAATGGAAAATGTAAGTACCGATCAATTCCATGTAACATTTTTACAAGGTATTCCGAATTCAGAACACCTTGTAAAAATAGCTACATACTCCACAGGATCAGATCAATTTATTATAAGAGATCAGATAGTTTACCTTTGTTGTCAAGGCAAATATCACAAATCAAAACTGAGCAATACTTTTTTTGAAACTAAACTGAAAGTTTCAGCAACTACCCGAAACTGGAAAACTGTATTAAAACTTGTGGATTTAAGCTGTTAATTCAACCACAATAGGACAGTGATCACTATGTTTAGCTTCGGGTAAAATTACCGCACGCGTTAGCTTCTCCCGTAAGGGTTCAGTAGCCATATTATAATCAATACGCCAACCTTTGTTATTGCCCCTAGCATTGGCACGGTAACTCCACCAGCTGTATTGATGTGGTTCGTTGTTAAACTCCCGAAAAGTATCCACAAAACCACTGGCTATAAATTTACTCAGCCATTCGCGCTCTTCGGGTAAAAAACCAGACACCTTTTTTAAACGTACGGGATCATGAATATCAATAGGCTCATGGCAAATATTATAATCCCCACAAACTATTAAATTAGGAATGCTTTTTCTTAATTCGGTTAAGTATTCCAAAATATCATCCATGTACTTAAATTTATACTCCAACCTCGCGCTGTTGGTACCACTTGGTAAATACATGCTCATTACCGAAACACCATCAAAGTCTGCACGAATATTACGCCCTTCAAAATCCATGTGCTCAATACCTGTTCCGTATTCGATATGATTGGGTTCGGTTTTGGATAAAATGGCTACCCCGCTATAGCCTTTTTTTTGGGCACTATACCAGTAGCAATATTTGTAGCCCGCATCATGAAAAATAGATAAATCCAATTGATCCTCTTGTGCTTTTATTTCTTGCAAACAAATAACATCAGGATCCGCACTAGTAAGCCAGTCAATAAAACCTTTTTTTAATGCCGCTCGAATTCCGTTTACGTTATATGATATGATTTTCATTTTTTATTATTTAGAATTAAGTCTAAAGTAGGTAGTGTTTTTTAATTTATATAGTAATCAGTATTTATTACTGAGTAAAACCTTAACAATTGAACAAAAAACTGACAACAGGCAACCCTGAACTGGCAACTAAATAAAGACTACTGCTCCTCGCCATTAGAGTACACCTCATATTCCTCGGGATATAAAAAGTTATTGTAAGGGAATCGCGTTACATGAATATCTCGTACCTCTTGATAGGTACGTTTTCTGAAACTCTCCATATTTTCCTTTTCCACCGCCGAAATAAACAAGGCTTTATCACCAATTTTACTCATCCAAGTCTGTTGCCAATCATCAAGGGTGTAGTGTGCCTTGGTGGGTTCGGTTGTTAAATCGTCGTCATCAATGGTTTCGTGCGTATAGGCGTCGATTTTATTAAATACCATAATGGTACGTTTATCTTTACAGTCAATTTCGTTTAAAATCGTGTTTACAGACTCGATATGATCTTCAAACTGTGGATGCGAAATATCAACCACGTGTAGTAAAAGATCGGCTTCCCGCACCTCATCAAGAGTACTTTTAAAACTTTCGACAAGCTGCGTGGGTAATTTTCTAATAAATCCAACCGTATCACTCAACAAAAAAGGCAAATTACCAATAACCACTTTACGGACTGTAGTATCTAGGGTTGCGAAAAGTTTGTTTTCGGCAAATACCTTACTTTTCGAAATCACATTCATTAATGTCGATTTCCCAACATTGGTATATCCGACTAAAGCTACACGTACCAATTTACCACGATTACCACGTTGAGTTGCCATTTGGCGATCAATGGTTTTTAGTTTGTTTTTTAGTAACGAAATACGATCACGAACAATACGTCTATCCGTTTCAATTTCCGTTTCTCCGGGACCACGCATTCCAATTCCTCCTTTTTGGCGCTCCAAGTGTGTCCACATACCCGCCAATCGAGGTAGTAAATATTGGTATTGTGCCAATTCCACTTGTGTACGGGCATAACTTGTTTGGGCACGTTGGGCAAAAATATCTAAGATCAAATTGGTACGATCAATGATCTTTGCTTTCAGAATTTTTTCAATATTTTTTTGTTGCGAAGGAGTTAGCTCATCATCAAACACCACCGTTCCAATATCATGCTGTTCCACATAAGCCTGTACTTCCTCCATTTTACCCGAACCAATAAAAGTTTTCGAATTAGGCATCTGCATTTTTTGAGTAAAACGTTTTACCACCTCACCACCTGCAGTAAAAGTCAAAAACTCCAATTCATCTAAAAATTCTTTTAGTTTCTCTTCGTTTTGGTTTTGTGTAACAATTCCAATTAAAATCGCTTTTTCGTAAGCTATTTCAGTTTTTTCTAACATGCACTTTTAATTATTGTACAAAGATACAACAAAGCAGTCTCTTGTATTTTTGTATTTTGCATCCTTATAATTCAATTGTTGATATTTTAATACAACGTTTGCGACCTATTGCTAGAAAAGCAAACAACATACTATACATGAGATACCAAAACTATAAAACCAAAACAGATACCGATTTTTTTACGGTGGCTTTCTATAATGTTGAAAATTTATTTGATACCAAAAATGATCCAAACACTTTAGATGATGATTTTTTACCAGAATCTGAAAAACAATGGAGTCCAAAACGCTATAAAAAAAAGCTATTTAAAACAGGAACAGCTATTTCCAACATTGGTTTTGCACAAACAGGAAAAGCCCCAACAATTATCGGTCTCGCCGAGGTCGAAAATTTACAGGTAGTACAAGATTTAGCAAATTCAAAACACTTAATAAATAAAGATTACGGAATAGTACATTTTGATTCGCCCGACGAGCGCGGTATTGATGTGGCATTACTATATCAAAAAAAATACTTTGAAGTTACTCATAAAGAAGCCGTGTCACTTTATGTAGAAGGTTACGAAGGAGAGGTAGATTACACTCGTGATATTTTATGGGTGAGTGGTTTCCTTAACGGAGAAAAAATACACGTGCTAGTAAATCACTGGCCTTCGCGTAGAGATGGTGCCGATTTAACCGAATACAAACGTGTTGCTGCTGCAGAAAGAAACCGAGAAATTATTGATAAAATTAAGTTGGAAGAGGGTGATGAAGCTAAAATTATTATAATGGGCGACTTTAATGATGATCCTATTGATAATAGCGTAAAAAAGCACTTGGTACAAACCGATTTTTACAACCCAATGGAAAAATTATTAACCCGTTCAAGTGGAAGTTTATCCTACCGAGGTGCTTGGAATTTGTTTGATCAAGTCATTTTTAGTAATAGTTTTCATAAGTACGAAGCTGGAAAGCACTCCTTTGCCAACGCTAAAATATTTGACGACGATTTTTTAAAAATTTATCGTGGTCGTTACAAAGGCACGCCATTCCGTACTTATGTCGGCCGACGTTATAAAGGAGGCTATAGTGATCATTTTCCTGTATTTATTCAATTAAAATTGAATAAATAATACTCTCAATTGTCAATTTGAGTAATTTTCAATGTAAATCCTTACTGAGTTTTACTCAAATTGATATCCTTTCCTTATGCCAAACTCAGGGTTAAATAAATAATAGAATTTATAAAAATCAGTAAATTCGCTATATGACTATAAAAATTCCTGAAGGAAAAAAAGTATATTTTTCATCTGACAATCATTTAGGTGCTCCAAACACAGAAATTAGCAAACTAAAAGAAGCTAAATTTTTGCGTTGGCTAAATGAAATAAAAACGGATGCTGCTGCTATTTTTTTACTTGGTGATTTATTTGATTTTTGGTTTGAATACAAAACCGTTGTACCCAAAGGCTTTGTACGTGTATTAGGAAAACTAGCCGAAATTAGTGATTCAGGAATACCTATATACTTTTTTGTAGGTAATCATGATTTATGGATGAATGGTTATTTTGAAGATGAATTGAATATTCCAGTATACCACAAACCCAAAGAATTCATTTTAGGTGACAGGTCCTTTTTTATAGGTCATGGCGATGGCCTTGGACCAGGCGACAAAGGCTTTAAACGCATGAAAAAAGTATTTACCAACCCTGTTGCAAAATGGTTTTTTGGATGGTTACACCCCGATATTGGTGTACGCTTAGCCTCCAGTCTTTCTCGTGGTAACAAACTCATTTCGGGAGACGATGACGTTAAATTTTTAGGCGAAGATAACGAGTGGTTGGTACAGTATTGCAAACGCAAACTAACACAAAAGCATCGTGATCATTTTGTGTTTGGTCACCGACACTTGCCTATGCAAATTAATCTTCCTGATAATTCACTATATACCAATCTAGGTGATTGGTGTGATCATTTTACCTATGCTACTTTTGATGGACAACAAATGAAATTAGTCCATTATAAATAGGCATTCTATTTTAAAAAAAATACACACATAAACTTTTCTTAAAAAACACAACTTTTCTGTAATTATCTGATTACACAACGACTAAGCACAAATTATTTAAGCTTTTATTTAGCAAATGCTAAAATATTTATATTAAATAGTTTAAAGCCTTACTGCTTAGATCTATTTTTTTGAATTTTTAGCATTATAAACTCAACTCAATTACTACTATTTGTTAAATAGTAGTAAGAGTTTTCAATATAATTTTTGGCTTAAATTAAAATTGGTTTAATACATTAATTATTAAACACACACAAAATTCTTTATTAACTTTTAATCAATTTAAATTATGAAATCAAATTTCAAATCAATTAGTGGACTTCTTTTGTCACTATCGATCTTTTCGTGTGTACACTTACACGCTAAAAACGAAAAAACTACTGCTGAAACAGCTATTGACAATGCTACTTTTGCACAGACTGTAACTCCTGGAACTTGCGACCTTCCTTTCGAAATTTCATGTGGAGATATTATTAATGGCGACTTAGCTGGAGCTGAAAACAATATTACCAATTATGGAAGGTTTTTTGAAAGACTAAATGGTGTTGAAGAAATTTATGAAATACAGTTAACAGAAGCTTCTGATGTTAGATTTGTACTTTCAAATTTAACAGCAGACTTAGAATTGGTGCTTTTTTCAAGTTGCTCAACACCTGAGGGCTCAGTACTAACTGGCCGTTTTAGTATTGGTCTAGGTGATGAAGTTTTAGACGTTAAACTTGATGCAGAAAACACATATTACTTAGCCGTTGAAGGACATGATGACGAAATTGGACCTTACACCCTATCAATGGATTGCACACCTTTATGCACTAGTAGTTCTGGACTCGTAGAAACTTTTGAAAATGGCGCACCTTCAGATTGGACTTTTAATGTTTCGGGAACAGGTAGCCCTGATTTTAGAAGATGGCGTTTTGATGATACCGTTTTTACAATAGGAGCTGATAATCCTGGAAGTGGAAATTGGGCAAGCTTTGAAGACTTTTCTTTTTCCCAAGATGAAATTAACAACATAGCTACTGCAGTTACTCCAACAGTTAACCTTTCGAATCACGACAATATTAGATTATCTTTTGATTTTTTCTTCGGATTATTTAATAGAGCAGCATTTAGCAGAATTATTATTAGTGATGGTGTAAGAACATATTATTATAGCCGCGACCTTCAAAATTGGACAACAACACCTTCAAATTGGTTACAATTCAGCAATTCGCAACTTTTTAACGACAGTGATAATGTTTTTGATCAACTTATACCAAATGGTTTAAATACCAGCAACCTAACAGTAACACTTTTATACAACGATGGAAACCTTATTAATGATAGTGGACTTGGCTTTGGGTTTGACAACTTTTCACTATGTGGAGACGCAACTGATACTACACCCACAAATACAAATCCTGTAGTTAGTTTTGTAACACCTACTAATGGAGCCAGCTTAAGTAATGGAAGTGATTTACCTGTTGTAGTTAATGCAACTGATAACGGAAGTATTTCAAATATTAGGTTATTTTTAAACGGTACATTTGTTAGACAAGAAAACTTTTTTCCATACGAGTGGGCAGCACCTAATCAACGAGATAATGTACTAAGAAATTTAACTCCTGGAAATTACAATTTAAGAGTTGTTGCTACTGATAATGAAGGAAATACTACAGAGAACACTATCAATGTTACAGTAACAAATACAGGAAATAAAATTTTAGATACAAATTCCAAGCAATCAATTACCACAAGTCCTAATGTTGCAAGTGATCAATTGATTATAGAAAACTTACCTATTGGAACCTACAATACTTCAATTTTTTCTTTAGATGGGTCTGAAATTATGGCTAAAAATATTAAAACTGATAATGGCAACTATCAATTTGATTTGCCTTATTTAAGTACTGGTTTATATATTTTGCGTTTAAACAATTCTGAATTCACTTTTAGTAAAAAAATCGTAGTACGTAATTAATAATAGATTATTATAAATAATATCTCAAGTATATTAATAGTTTTAAATTTTTATTCAAAAAAGCGTTTGGTAGCTTATTACCAAACGCTTTTTTTATTACATCTATAATAAATACGTTGTTTCCCGTTTTATTTTTAAATTTAGACAAAATACCAATATGAATAAATTAGTACTCTTTTCTATTTTAATGGCCTTTAGCCTTTTAAGTTGCAAAGCCTATCAAGTGGAAACTAAACCCAACGATATGTCTTATTCAGAATTTACGAATACTCAAAAAAAATGGCAATCCCCCGATGGCACTATCGCTTATATTGACAAAGGACAAGGGCAACCTCTATTGCTATTACACGGAATCCCTACATCGAGTTGGCTTTACCGAAAAATGATTGATCCTCTAGTGGCTCAAGGCTATAGAGTAATAGCCCCAGACATGTTAGGTTTTGGAAATAGCGACCACCCAAAAGGTTACGATATTTATGACAAAACCCAACATGCCAAACGTATTTTAGGCTTAATGGAGCATTTGAATATTAATAGCTGGTCACATGTAATGCATGATGCTGGAGGACTTTGGACATGGGAATTACTAAAAATTGCTCCTACTAAGGTATCGCATTTAACTATTTTAAATACCATTATATACACTGAAGGCTTTTGCCCACCATTACAAATTAAAAAGGGTCTTATTGGAAAAATTGTAATGTGGGGATACCGAACCAAAACAAATATGATGATCAAACAACTTTTTAAAAATGGCACCAATGATCATCCAATGAGTAAAGCAGAAATGGAAGGCTTTACCAAGCCATTAAGAAAAGGAAAAACAGATGCTTTGTATAAGTTTTTTACCACCAATACCAAATCCATTCCTGATTACCGACCTATTTTAAAAAATGTAACTATTCCTACTCAAGTAATTTGGGGGAAAGATGATGAGATCTTACTTTGGAATAAAGAAGATAAAGAAGTTATAAAGGATCTCAATATTAAAGAAACAGATATTCATATACTTAATAAAAATCATTTTTTACAAGAAGAAGCTACGGACGATTTAATTAATTTTATTGGAAAATTCAGCAAGTAACATCTTATATGTCAACACAACCAAGTACTTGAACTTAATTTTTTTTAGTATTTTGTGATCGCCCATTAAAATAAGGCACAGTATTTGAACGTTTAAGAAAAAATCTAATTCTAAATTTAACCTCTATTATGAAAAAATTTATCATTGCCTCACTACTACTATTCGCTACACAAGGAATTTTTGCACAACTTGATTGGAGTCAATTAAGCGAAGATTATTCAAAAACTTATCTATTAGCTGAACGCGTTGCTGAACAAACAGAAAAAGTTTCTGCAGATGAAAAAGGTATTGGAATTGTTACCAAGAATGGTCCAGTTGTACTAGAACGCTCTATAGATTCTAGATCTACAACTAAGGAAGATCACCGCTTTAAATTAATTAAAAGTGATGGAAACAAAATTCCTTTAGACAAAATTAGCACCGAAAAAGTACTAGATAAATATAAAATTGCACTAGAACAAATTGACGAAAAACTTAAGGCTGATAGAAAAGCTCAAGTTGAAGATATTCTTAATAGCCTTTTTAACTAGAAAGCTTTTTTTACTAAACAAAACCCCGAATTAAAATTAATTCGGGGTTTTGTTTTTTTATATATTCTTATTTCACTTTTATTAACTGACCAATAAATAATACCATTCTAATCAATAAATTTAACCGTCTTTAAGATCGCCTCCAGTTCAAACATATAATCTCTTTTATTTATTGACGGAGCAAAAACAAAACCTTCTAAAACAAGTAATCTATTTTTTTTAGTGTCTTTAATCACATAATTAATAAACGGTCCTGCCATCCATTTATTTTTCACCTCCCAGGTTCCACGTGTTTCATACGAATCAAAATTAGCTATATTGGTCTCCTTAAAATAAGGAGAATAAGCCGCTTCTGTTATAAAACGTCCTCCTTCATCAACTACTATATGATCACCTCCATAGGTATCGCGCATTTTTATTATGTTCTTAGCTATGCTTAATGAGTCTTTAAAAAAACCAACTGGCACTTCATAAACCGTAATGTTCATGGTTCCATGGGAAATATTTTTTCGAATCCAATAAAAATCTTTTGACGCCTTTGCCACCCTATATGATTTAGGCGCACTCAAACTTATTCCTAAATTTTTATCTAAATCTTTAATCTTTAGAGGAGTTTTAACAATTTGTTGTTTATTTAAAAGCTCAACTGCTTTAAAAGATTCTATTATTTCCGCTTTATGGGCTTCAAATGTACTAATGATTTCATCATCGGTCCTACCCGTTATCACAATCCCGGTTTGTGGTCTAGCATATTTATTTTTCAACACCTCAAACCCTACTTCTTTGTTGGCTTCAATCTTTAAAAAACAACGTGACTTATTTGCAAAGCCCGTAAAGGCAGTTGATGGCATTTGACGAATAGTAAACATTGGCTCTTCCTGTGGAAGACCTGGCACTGGTGCTGCCAAATACTTACGTAAAGTTTCCCCAATAGCTCCTTCCCAAAATCTATTAGCCATAACTATTGTTAAACTATTAGGCCTGCCTGAAGACCTAGCGTAAGCTCCTTTATCCAAAGGCACTTTGCTTTCTTCTTTATTTTTACAAGCAATAGCTGCAAATAAAATAAAACAAATTAAAACTATTCTTTTTTTCATTTTTTTAATTTTAAACGCATTCCTGGCTTCAATTTATTTCCAGATATACTATTCCATCTTTTCAAATTAGCAACACTTACATCTGTAAATTTTTGCGAAATACTCCATAAAGAATCTCCTGACTTTACCACATACACATTTGATGTTGACTTTACAGCTTTTTTCTTAACAGAAGCATAAGTAGTTACTTTTCTGGGATAAATAATTAAATGTTTCCCTACCCTAATATTATTATTCCGTAATCCATTCCATCTCTTAATTTGCGATACTCTTACCCCAAATTTACGAGCAATCAAGCCTAAATAATCACCACTACGAATACGGTATCTTATCTTATTATTTACCTCAAAAAGTTGCGGCATTGGCTTTTCTCGTTTATCAAAATCCTCTTTAGCCTTAGCATAAATAGCATTTTCATGTGTTACAAAAGCCCCCACTTTATCTAGTGGCAGACGCAGTGTGTAATTTTTAGAAGAAATATGTGGAATAATATCTAATTTATATGAAGGATTTAAAAACTGAAGCACCTCCATTTCTACATCCATCACCTCTGCCACTTGATCTAGGCCTATTTGCTGCTTAACACGAACAGTATCTGTTTCAAAATAAGCAAATTCAGGTCTTTTCGGCTTAAAATCATGGAGGTCTGCAAATTCAAAAATATACATTGTTGCTAAAAAAGCTGGCAAATAACCCGCTGTTTCCCTAGGTAAAAAAGGACGAATATTCCAATAATTTGTGTAACCACCACTTCTGCGAATTGCCTTGGTAACATTACCCGGACCCGAATTGTAGGAAGCTAATGCCAAATCCCAATCACCAAATATTTTATATAGCTTTTCTAAATATTTTGCAGAAGCTTCGGTGGATTTAATCGGATCCATACGCTCATCTACATATGAGCTTACATTTAAATCATACTCTTTTCCTGTTCCAAACATAAATTGCCATAAACCCGTAGCTCCAACCCTTGACTTTGCTCTTGGTTTTAAAGCAGATTCAACTATAGCCAAATATTTAATTTCTAATGGCAAATCATATTTATCCAATACTTCTTCAAATAATGGAAAATAGTAATCACTTAACGCCATTAAGCGCTCCATGGATTGATGTCTGTTTTTTAGGTAATTTTTTATAACACTTTCTAATGATGGATTATAAGCTACATTAAAAGGCGTGCGAGCATTTAGTTTGTTCAACCTTTTTTTTAAGGTATCCGTGGGCAGATCAACTACAAGTTGCGTATTACTATAATCCTGATTAATGATCGTTTCATATATAGTATCATATAAACTAGAATTGAATAATTCTTGCTTCCAGCGTTTATCGAGTGCTGCTAAAGTTGGATGATCTTTTATTCCCTTTTCAAAATTGGTAGCTACCTTAATATTTGATAAATCCAAATTTTTATGAATAGCACTTGTCGGCTTATTCAACCTATCAAGCTTTAACAAGTTTTGTTTCGTTAAACTATCTTGAACTACCTTACCTAAAGGAACAACTTGTTCATTATTATTTGACAGAATTACCTTTGATAAATCCAAAGAATCTTGGATGCTTTTAGCTTTTTCTTTTCTTTTAAAAAGACTTTTTAAATACTTCTTTTTAACCTTTTTCCTATTAGTCACAGACAAAGAATCTTGCGCATAAATAAAAAATGGAAATAGGAGAAATACGGCAATAATGCCAGAATACCTTTTAATCATTATATAGGAACTTTGAGTACCATGCCACCAGATGTTGCAAATTAATGGCGGCATGATTCAATAAAAAATCAAAATACTAAATTTATGTGATAATTAGCATCAAATGCTATACCGTTTTTTAACCCCAGTACGGAATACTTTGATCCTCACAATAAATAGTTAGTCATTATTTATACTAATTTAGCTTCAAAATTTTATTTTTCCTCAAAATTAAGCCTTCCAAGTAATTGTTTTTGCCCAATCAGATAAGCTCTGATTTTGCTTTCCCAATAATTCTTGTGCTTTTTTAAAGTCTTTATTTATTATACGATCACTATGATCTTCCAAATACCTATATAAATTTGAAATTTCTTTTCCGGCCAGTGCTCCAAATGCTGGTGTAATTTCATTTTGAAATGCATCAGGCGTTAAACTCACAAAGTTAATTTGCTCACCTACTTCTTTAGAAATAGCACTTGCAATTTCTTCTCCTGAAACTAAATTTCCTCCAATGGATAATGTTTCACCTGCTAAATCAGGTCTATTTATAGCCAACGCTGTAAATCTGCCTAAATCCAAATGACTTATCCATGGAAATTTTTTTCCTGCTTTTACTGGATAAGGAAATATTTTATGATTTAAAATTACAGGCACTGACCAAGGTGCAGCTGCATTATCTAAATAAATATCAGGCACCAAATTAATTACATTTAATCCCGATTTCTGAAATTTATCTTTGATCAGCACTTTAATATCTAAAGCAATTAATCCCGTCTCTTCTTCAGGTAAATCAAAGCTAGAATTATAAACCACTAATTCAATATCGCTTTGTTTTGCGGCATTAATAAAGTTTGTTACATAAGTTTCAGCAACAGCCACATCAAATATAAGAGGGCAAGTAAAAACAGCCTTATTTACTCCTTTTAGTGCCTTTTTTATATCCTCTTCATTATCTAAACTCCCAGACACTATTTCAAGATCTTCAAACTTTTTTTCACCCTTGGTAAAAGAGCGAGATAGTGTGATCACTTTATCACCAGCATTTATTAAGCTATGTGCTATGCTCATTCCCTGAAAACCGGTTGCTCCTGTAACAAATACTGTGTTTTTCATTGCAAAAAAAGGTTTGTTCCTCTTCACGAATTTAACCTTAAAAAACACCGTTTACAAATGTAAAATTCAGCTTACCCTACTTACCAAAAGGTTAGTTTTATTGATTATCAGATATTTATAACGATTATTTTTTTTAAAAAAATTCATCTCTTACTTGTAAACCTTATTTTTTTCACAAAAAAAGGGCTACCCAAATATGGATAGCCCTTTTTATTACACACTACAGATTTTATTTTTTATAAAAACTGTTACGATATTGCTTTGATACCTGGAAGCACTTTTCCTTCCATGTATTCTAATAATGCTCCACCTCCAGTGGATACATAAGATACATCATTACCAAATCCTAAGTTATTGATTGCTGCTGCAGAATCACCACCTCCAATTAATGAAAATGCGCCTTTAGCTGTGGCATTTTTAACCGCATGAGCAATAGCAATAGTTCCGTGAGCAAAATTTTCCATTTCAGCCACTCCCATTGGCCCATTCCAAATTACAGTTTTTGAATTTTCAATAATTTCTGCAAATTGTGTTCTCGTTTCTGGTCCGATATCTAAACCTTCCCACTTTTCTGGAATCATCCCTCTTTTTACTGTTTGAATATTAGCATCATTTGAAAAATCATCAGCAATAACAGTATCTAAAGGTAAAATCATTTTTACATTGTTTGCCTTTGCTCTTTCTAATAATTCCAATGCTAGATCTAATTTATCATCTTCACATAATGAAATTCCTATATCACCTCCTAAAGCCTTTACGAACGTATATGACATACCTCCACCAATAATAATATTATCTGCTATAGAAAGTAATTTTTCAACAATTAAAATTTTATCAGATATTTTAGAACCTCCCATAATTGCAGTTACAGGTGCCACGCCAGTTTCAAGTACTTTTTTGGCATTTATAATTTCTGCTTCAATTACATATCCAGCTGCTTTATCTTCGAAAAATTCAGCAACTATAGCCGTAGAAGCATGTGCTCTGTGTGCAGTTCCAAAAGCATCGTTAATGTAGATATCACCTAGTTTTGATAATTTTTCAGCAAAATCCTTATCTCCTGCAGTTTCTTCTTTGTAATAACGCAAGTTTTCAAGTAATAAAATTTCCCCTGGCTCAAGCGCAGCAGCCATTGCTTCTACATCAGCACCCACGCAATCAGAAGCCATTTTAACTTGAACCCCTAATATTTCTTGTACTTTTTCAACAATATGTTTTAACGAAAACTCTTCTTGCTTTCCTTTTGGTCTTCCTAAATGCGACATTAAAATGGCACTTCCTCCATCTTCAAGAATTTTTATAATTGTAGGCTTTGCCGCCTCAATACGTGTAGCATCAGTAACTTCAAAATTAGCATCTAAAGGCACGTTAAAGTCGACACGAATTAATGCTTTCTTATTTTCAAAATTAAAATCGTTGATTGTTTTCATATGTTGTAAAAAAAGTTTAACATTTACGAGTTATTCATAGTATCTTTTCAAATTAAACCCCATAATCGATTACTTCTTTTAAGGTAAATTCAAATCAAAATTGATATATTATCGCAAAAAAGCAAATATAATTTATTATTACTAAAATTACAGTACTTCCCATTGTCAATCCTGCTTTTTAAACATTATAAAATATTATTGTAAACTTATTACTATAATGTTTTAGTTTTTATTTAACTCCTTTAACCCTACATCAAAAAACTTATATTTGCCCTATGTTGTTTCAAGATGTTTTAGGACTAAACCATATTAAAAGCCATTTACAAACCAGTGCCGATCAAGGTCGTATTGCTCATGCACAATTATTTTGTGGACCAAACGGGAGTGGCACTTTGCCAATGGCAATAGCTTATGCTAGACACATCCTTTGTAATAATGCTACAGATAATAAAAGTTGCCATCAAAAATTTAATGCACTTTCGCATCCTGATTTACATTTTGCTTTTCCTGTAACCACTAATGAATCAGTTAAAAAACACCCTGTTTCAGATTTATTTTTAACCGATTGGAGAAGTTTTCTAGAAAAAAACCCTTACGCTAGCAGTTTTGAATGGTATCAGCATATTGGCGTTGAAAATAAACAAGGAATTATTAATGTTGAAGAGGCCGCACAGATTGTTAAAAAGCTTTCATTAAAAAGTTATGAAGGCGGTTATAAAATTATGATTATTTGGATGGCCGATAAAATGAATGTATCCACTTCAAATAAATTATTAAAACTTATTGAAGAACCTCCAGCTAAAACCATTTTCATACTTATTACCGAGAACAAAGAACAAATTTTACAAACCATTTCGTCTCGCTGCCAAATATTAGAATTTCCTCCATTAGGGGTTGGCGCCATTGCCGAGGGATTACAAAAAAGAAATCAGCTTTCGGATATTGAAGCTGAAAAAATAGCTCACCGAGCACAAGGTAATTACAATAAAGCCCTTCAATTATTACAAAATAACAGTAGCGAAAGCCAATTTGAAACATGGTTTATCACTTGGGTACGAGCCGCATTTAAGGCTAAAGGTAACAAAGCTGTTGTTAATGAGCTTATAAAGTGGAGCGAAGGTATTGCTGCAAACGGTCGCGAAATTCAAAAACAATTTTTAAACTATTGTATTGATTTTTTTAGACAAGCCCTACTCTTAAATTACAAAAGTGATTCGTTAGTTTTTTTAGAACCGCAAACTGCTAATTTTAATTTGTCAAAATTTGCTCCTTTTGTACATGGAAACAACATTGAACCTATTTTTAAAGCTCTTGAAGATGCTTTATACCATATTGAAAGAAACGGTAATGCCAAAATAATTCTAACCGATCTTTCCATAAAACTAACTCGTTTTTTACATGTTAAAAGTTAAGATTTCCCTTTACATTTCGCCTTTGTAACGCTATTTTAGGACGGGACACTTATTAAACAAAAAAACCTTCTAAATAAAGAAGGTCTTTTTGTTACGAATGTCGCGTACTGAAATAAAATCACACTAAAATAAATGTATTTACCAAGTACGAACACTCAATACTTTTATAGATTTACTGCATTAACAACAACCGTATCGTCCTCTTCTGTAGAGATTATTTCTCTTTCATTTAAAGACTGAACCGGTCGATAGTTATTATCAAAAATATTTGTAAAAAGTGCCAATTGATCTGCCGACATTGTAATTTTTTGAGTTAACACATTCCAATTTACCCCTTCAGAACAAGGAGGAGTCGTTAAAGAACCGTCATACTGATATAATGAACTATTTTGCGGAAAAAGCTTCGTAAGATCATGTGTTCCTTCAACTGATTGATCTACTTTTTCTGCTGCTGTTTCTAAAAAGTTTTCTTCTGTCCAAAAACTAGTATAATTTACATTTTCATCACCTTCATCAATCAAAACTCCTACAACTAGCAATTCATTATCTTCTGATACATGAACAAAATGTAATTCTAACGGAGATTGCTCCCCATTAATTTGATGCTCACTTTTAGCATGACCATGAAATTGAGCCAATTGAAATTTTTTCCCATTAAAAGTTACAAAACTACCTTCATCTACCCCAAACTCATTGGTATGCGTATTATTTATAGCTTTTAAAACCGCATCTTCCTTGTATTCAAAAGTTAATGCTGTAGCATCTCCTTTATTAACAATTGATGCTAATGGAAGGTCAATTGGTGATTGTTTTAAACCTTCGGCACATAAAATAAAATCGGGGCTTAATGCTCCCCATTTAGCTGGACCTTTATCATCGTAATTCCAACTAACTTTTGTTACTGGTTCCGGGTCCTCCATCATAATTGGATCTGCTGGTTTGTCTTTATCATCATCATCACCACATGATGTAGCAAATATGGATAAAGCTCCGAAAATTAATAAACTTGTTGTTTTTAAATTTTGTGAAAACATAATTTGTCTTAGTGTTTTTTGTTAGAAAAGAAACAATAATAGAGCAATTTGTGAGTAACGACAAGAATGTTAAAAATTTTTATGATATCTTTTTTTTACCCCCTAATTATTAAGAATTTCTCTTTTTATACTTAGCGAAGCTATACCTGAAGCAATTACACCTAACACATAAAGTGTGCTTAAAACAATGATTCCATTTAAAACGCTAAGCTTTGTCGGATAAGCCAATGTAGGTGTAATCATCACCAAACTTGAGCTTTGCTGAATTTTTATTAAAAAGACTCCTAAGAGCACTCCCAATAAACCTCCTAAAACTGTCATTAACATGCCTTGTAGAAAAAAAATAAGTCTTATTTTTTTTAAATTTGCTCCTAATTTATGGAGTGTTTGTAAATTTCGTTTTTTGTCAATAATCATCATAATCATTGCTCCTATCAAACTAAACAAAGCAACTATAAGTACTAAAGTAAATAACAGGTACACAATTAAATTTTCTGTGTTGAGCATTTTATACATCGCATCGTTTAATTGAATACGACTTTTAACAATTACTTTGCTTTCAAAAATTTCGTTAAGCCTTGTTTGGATATATTGATAATTAGCTTGGGACAAAAGCTTTAACTCCACATGAGAAACCTTGGTTTTGCTTAAATTTAATAATCCACGAGCTAAAGCTATATGTGTAAACACATATTTTTGATCCATTTCATTCGTCAATTGATAAATACCACTAACTATTACTTTTTCAGTTTTAAAAGCTTCTAATAAATTGGTGATTTGTCCTTTTCCTGATTTGGGCATTACTAAATCAAGTGGTGTCTCATAGTTATTAATCCCTAAACTAAGGCTATTACTTATTTGATTTCCTAATACCACATAAAATTCTTTTTCACTAAACCAATCACCATAATCCAGTATACTATCTACTGCAATAACATTTGCATAATTAGCATCAACTCCTTTTATGGTAGCATTTTGTCTTTTTTGCTTAAAATTTAAGATAACTTGATTTTCAACTACACTCGAAAAAGAAACGACACCTTCAATAGCATTTATTTGCTGTTTTTGAGCTTCGGTAATATCAAAAAATTTCCCTTGAGCAGGGAACACTTTTACATCGGGATCGGCTATAGAAGTATGCTCTAAGTGAAGGTTTTTTAATCCATCAAAAGCAGATAGCACTACAAAAAGACTTAAAGCTCCAACTACAATTCCAACTGCTGCTATAGCTGTAATAATATTTATTGCTTGTGTGGAACCACGAGAAAATAAATACCGCTTGGCTATATAGAGTGGAAATTTCAAAAATTATTTCTTTTTGCGTTTTTCTAATAATTCGCGATCAATAATAGGGTTTTCAGTTCCTTTAACCGCTTCTTCAATACGCTCAATATACTCTAAAGAATCGTCAATAAAAAACTCTAAATCAGGCATGCGGCGTAATTGATGTTTTGTTTTTAACGCTACTTGGTGTTTTATTTGTGATTTCACCTCGGTAACATCCCTTAATACATTTTCCGCTTCGGTATGCGGAAAAATACTCATGTATACTTTTGAAATAGATAAATCTGTGGTCACAGTAACCTTAGTTACAGAAACTAATACGCCATTTACTCCCCCCTCACGTAATGCCTGACTAATTACGTCGGCAATATCCTTTTGCAATACTCCTGCAATTTTTTTCTGTCTGTTTGTTTCCATACTGCAAAAATACGGCTTTTAGACTAATCTTAATCTTCAAAAAAAGACTTCCTATTATTCCTTAAAACTTGATCCACTTCGGACTCTTTTTGTTTTGATAAAATTAATGGATTGTATAATGTTTTAACAACAAAAATATCATCGGCACTTAAACTTTCAACTTTTGAAGGTGTAAACAATATACTTTTCTGATCTTTTGAATGACCTAAACCTAATGTATGCAATATTTCGTGTTTGATTGTAGAAACTCGAGCTATTCCATTATTTTTTCTTACCCAAACATTACTCCTTGTTATATTCTTTCTACTAGTAAAAAAAACCTTAGATCTTCCTGAATTTTTGTCCGTCGGTGTGTAGTCTTTAATATAGTTTGGTCTATCCCGCTTATATGCTTCTATACTACTAAAATATATTTCAACATTTGAAGCCTCCTTTGATGACACTATTTTTAATTTTAATTCCGAAACAATGCTTTGCAACTTTTCAATAAATTCTTCAATAACATTGATGTCATTTGAATTAAAATCACCCGATATAAAAAACCTAATCTCTTCATCCCATTTATTAATATATTTATTTGGCGACTTTCTTTCTTGTTTAAAAGCTAAAAATTTAAATACATCAATTAATCTATTATCCGCTGTTACTATTTCTTTTTTCTTACTTGGAAAATTAACCTCAATAGCTATTTTAATAGTAGTAGACAGATCACCATCACTTACCTTTGCTGTTAACTCGTATTTTATCTCATTAGCTATGCCCGATATCAATTTAATTTCTCCAGTAATGGTATCAACTACAAAAGGAGTATTTTTTTCAACTAACTCATAACTTAGAGCATCTTCTTCATTATCTGATGCTACAACAACCCCAACAACATCATTTTCAGTTAATTCTTCTTTTATTAAAAAAGATTGATCTGTCGAAATAGGTTTTGTATTTACAGACTCTGTACCACTTTCTTTTGAACAACTTAAGCTTAAGGATATAATCAATACACTTAATACATATTTCAATTTCATAAATCTTCTATCTAACTTTTTTAAGTCGGCAAAGATAAAATCAAAAAGACATATTAATAAGTTTTTACTTACTTTAAAAGTGTTAATTTACACAATAATACTATTTTAACATCTTTTAAATACAATTATAAAGGTTTAAGTGTATTTATTGTATTATTACATATTCTACTCAAAACAAATATAATTTGATTATTTATGCATTTTGTTTTGCTCACATTAGCTTAATTATATACATTTGCAAACCGAATTTTATATCACTTGTGATTTTAAAAATTCTGGCCCTATAACTCAGCTGGTTAGAGTATCTGACTCATAATCAGAAAGTCCATGGTTCGAGCCCATGTGGGGCCACGTTAAAGCCTTTAAAACACTATGTTTTAAAGGCTTTTTTCTTCTGAAAATGTTTCAAGGTTTCTTTCCAGGTTTTCAGTAGTAGCAGAAAAACTCTAAGTTGTGCTGCACTTTGTAATCGGCAATTAAGCTATCCAATTGAGGAATATCCTTGCCCGAAAATATTAAACCCGGATTATGCACTAGAACTTTTCAATGAAGTATTAAAGCTCAATAAAAACAAGTACTTTCTCAATTTCATCATAGCACCGCTATGGTTAAATTGAAAAGTGAAACAAAGTGTTTGTTTTTGAAGTGATTTCATAAAGTAATAAATTTTCTAATGCTTAATTTGGGTTAAATCTTTATTAAATTTTTTCTTTAATCAGACAACAATTAAAAAGAAATAAAACACATGTAAAGTTCTTTTTGAGAAAATTGTATAAATCTCCTTACGAATATTATATTTATGAAAAATTTAAGATTGTACACTATTTAAAAAAACAATATGCCTCTGCAGAAAAAATTACTCTTTCTATATTTATTAATTTTTCCATTTTTAATTTTTGCACAAAATCAGTTTGGTGTAAAAATACCCACTAGTAATGATGGGAATGTATGTCAACCTTGTAATCAAGCTATAAAATCTAAGCCAAGATCAGTAAGTTTTCGAGCTGATAGTGATGCCAATAATAATATCTTTTTTGAAGTTACTGATAAAAATTGGTTGAATACTTTTTTAAAAGGTTCAAAAGATGGCTTTATGATTGACATCGCATCAAAAGAGCGTTATGATTGCGCTTTAGAAACACTCCCAGCATCAAAATATGGTCTAATTGGCAGGACATTACCTCCTGTTTGGAAAGGAAAACTACTTCCTAAACTCAAAAAACATAAAAACGGACGCTACAGAGCAATTATCGGAAAAGTACCTTCTGATTTAATTGGAAAAGATTTAGAATTCAATATCTATTTTATTAGAAATAATTTTTTCTGCTTCTATTCAAGAGTGTATAATATTAGAGGTGCTAAATTAGGATTAATTGATAGTGGAATGTTTCTAGATACCATAACCTTTACCTCCGATATCAAAACAAAAACACTTAAGGAAGGTTTTAAAATGAAATATAAAACTTTAGATTTTGTTATTCCTTTTGAAAAAAACAAGGCCATCTACTCCGAAGTAGATATAAAACCTTTATACGACTCATTGCGCCTTACTGATTTTGACATTAAAACAATTGACATTAAAGCTTACTCTTCCGTAGAAGGAAGTACTGAGCGGAACTTAGAATTGCAAAACCAACGTGCCTCAAGTATCGCTAATGCACTACAAAGTTTTCAAAAACCAACTATTAAAACGAGTATTGAAACCACCGAAAATTGGGTGGAATTTTTTAATGATATTGAAAATACACCTTATGCTTCATTTACCTCTTTGTCCAAAAAACAGATAAAAAGCAAATTAGTGGGTGCTACAAACCAAAAGCTTGAACCTTATTTGAAAAATCATAGAAAAGCACTGGTATCACTAGAGTTAGAAAAGAAAGATCCTTATAAAGAAATGACTTCTGAAGTATTGTACAATTTATTTGTAAATGCAGTACAAGAAAAATCATTGAACAAAGCTGAGTTGATCCAAAGTGCTATTTTTGAACGCATCAAAGGAAATGAAATAGGTGTTAAGGACCTTGAAAAACTTAAAGTACCAGCTTCAAAAGAATTTGCCAAACTTGCCAATAAAAATGTTTCATTTAGTTTTTTAATCAATAAAAGTTTTGGAAATATTGCCTTTGACAAACTTAAAAAAATAGAAAAATTGTTGCCAAAAAATGGACATATCAAATATAACATATGCGCCACACAGCTTATAATTTGGTATAACAATTGGAAAAAAATTGATGTTAAAAAACTAAAAAATGATATTCATAATTTAAAAAATTATGGGATTCCTTCAACTTTAGTAAATAGACTCTTAATCAATTATCATTTAACCAATGTTAGATTTTCAATACAATCAAACGACACCAAATTAAGAGAGAGCAGTTTAAAACAAGCCTATGGGATTTACAATAATGTAAACCTTAGTGATAGTGATTATCTTAACCTAGCCAATTATCTAGCAACCTTTGGTTTTAAGGAGAATGCTGTTAATATGCTAAATCAACGCATCAATAAAATTGATGCCAGTGAAGATCTTTTATTTTATTATCTAAATTTAACGGTTACAAATAGTGCGAATACTGAATCAAATATTTACAGAGCAGCTATGCTAAATGCTTTTGATAAGAATAAAAAACGTTTCTGTAAATTATTTGATAGTTACAAAACAGAACACGGCATTACATTTCAATTGCTTGAGGATTTATACTTACGAAAAATGTATTGCGAAAATTGTAATAAATAAGATAAGTTAAAATTATCACATAATACTCCGTATTATTCCATAGCACTGTTTTAAAGAAAAACATGTGAAACCACGTTAAAGCCTTTAAGACACTATGTTTTAAAGGCTTTTTCACAGCTAAAGCATTTATGTTTGTTTTCAACTTTTAATATGTTCAAAAAAGGAAAACTTAATCAATAATATAACCCAAACAATAACATGTAAAACAAAAAGCCTTTGCTTATTATAAGAATTTATACCTAAATTGTAAGAAAAGTTAAAAAGGACTAATTATATATTTCTTTTAAATTTTCTACGTTAAAAATTAAGCATGAGTTATTATGATATGTAAGCATAGTTTTTTTTCTCATAAGTCTATACTCCTTTTATTTTTGTTAATGATGTATGGTTGCAAAAGTGATGATGATGTTAGTTTTAAAAATTCATCTTCTATTGATGTTGACAACCCAACACCTATAAAAGCTGAACGAATAATTTGTGAAAATGGTTTTGCAGGTATTTACCCTTGTAATGACTATGATTTAATGGCCAATGTATCCTTAAAAAATCTCGGTTTTAATGAAAACGAACCTTTTGGTAATGATATTTGGGGCTGGACTGATGATACAACACAAAAGGAGTATGCCATTGTAGGAGGAGGCTCTGGCACATCGTTTGTAGATGTTTCTAACCCATTGGAACCAATAGTAATTGGAGTATTACCAACCGCAACCGAAAACAGTACTTGGCGTGACATTAAGGTATACGGAGATCATGCATTTATAGTTAGCGAAGCAGATAATCATGGTATGCAAGTTTTTGATTTAACTAGATTACGAAGTGCTTCTGTTGGTTCGACTTTTAGTGCCGATACTACTTTTAATGAGTTTGGAAACGCACATAATATAGTAATCAATGAATCTAAAAGTTATGCTTATATTAACGGAACTGATAGAAGTATTTTTGGAGGAGGTGCTGTTTTTATTGATGTAACAAATCCAAAATCACCTGTAGGGGTTGGCGGATATGCCGCCGATGGATATTCGCATGATGCGCAAGTAGTAACTTATAACGGACCTGATGCTGATTATCAAGGAAAAGAAATTTATGTAGGTAGTAATGAAGATGAAGTAGTAATTGTTGATGTTACCGATAAGAATAACCCAATAAAAATTTCAGAAATTAGATATAATAATTTTGGATATACGCATCAAGGGTGGTTTACCGAGGATCAAACCTATTTTTTGCTTGGTGATGAGTTGGATGAGCAAGATTTTGGGTTTAAATCACGAACCATTGTATTTGATTTTACGGATTTGGATACGCCTAAAATTCACATGGAATATTTAGGCCCTACAAATGCCATTGATCATAATGGTTATGTAAAAGGAAATCTATTTTATTTAGCAAACTACCACGCAGGAGTACGTATAATTGACGTAAGTGATGTAGCTAATAAAAACATGACTGAGGTAGGTTTTTTTGATAGCGTTCCTACTTCAAACCAGGCTTCTTTTGGTGGTGTCTGGAGTGTCTACCCTTTTTTTAAAAGTGGTACTATTATTTTTAATGATACTACGCAAGGCTTATTTATTATACAAAAGTCAGAATAAGGTGTTATGTTTAAAAATTTAATAAAATATTTTTTTTTCACTGTAATAGTAACTATTTTTTGTTTGAGTTGTTCCTCTTCAGAAAACAATGAAAATGAATCAGATAACCTAAATTCAAATAAGCCAATACTTTCAGTAACATTACAACAAAACTGGATTAAAAATATTGGTGGAAGCTTAAATGATGAGATAAAATCTGTGGTATTGCAAGGCGATAATTATATTTTACTCGGCAATACCGAAAGCGTTGATGGTGATTTAAATAGAACACTAGGAACTCAAGATTTTTGGATAGTTAAATTAAGTCCAGAAGGCAACATTATTTGGAGTAAAACTTATGGCGGTAGTGATGATGATAGAGGTGAAACTATTTCTAAAACTACCGATGGTGGTTTTATTGTTTCTGGCTATAGCCGAAGTAATGATGGCAATGTGTCTACTAATTCAGGGTCTTACGATCATTGGATTGTAAAGCTAGATGCTGAAGGAAATTTACTTTGGGAAAAAACTTTTGGCTTTTTAGGTGATGATCGCGCTTTTGCTGTAAAACAAACACCCGATGAGGGCTTTGTTACTGCTGGTTTTTTGGATGTTGATAATTATGAAGGCCCCAATATAGTACCTGTTAAAACTAATAAAGCTGCCAAATCATTAAAAACACTCCATGGTGTAGGTGAATTTTGGGTGCACAAATTAGATAAAAATGGCATTAAAGAGTGGGAAAAGTTTTTTGGCGGATCTAGCAATGACAGAGCCAATGATATTATAGTAACTAATGAAGGGCATTTTATTTTAATTGGAGCTACTGAGAGTAACGATTTTGATATTTCAAATAACAAAGGAAGTTATGATTATTGGGTAGTTAAAATTAATGCTTTGGGTGATTTAATTTGGGAAAAAACTTTTGGCGGTTCGGGCATTGATATCGCAAATGCCATTACCCAAACTAATGATGGAAATTATGTTATTATTGGTGATTCCAGAAGTGCTGATGGCGATGTAAATGAAAACAAAGGCAATGCTGATGTTTGGATCATAAAAATTAACACCAATGGAGACCTATTAGAGCAACTTTCAATAGGTGGAACTGATTTTGATACTGCACAGGATATTTTTGAAACAAAATCGGGTACTTTTTTAATTTCGGGGCACACTCGTAGTAAAGATGGTGACGTATTAAATAGTAAAAATGAAAATGATTATTACATAACAGAAATTGATCAGGATTTAAAATTGCAATGGTCCTCCGCTTTTGGAGGGGATAGTTTTGATTTTGCTTACGGAATTTTAGAAGATAACAACGGAAATATTTTGGTAGTCGGCGATTCGGAAAGTGCCGATACACAAATAAATAATAAAGGAAAAAAAGATGCGCTTGTAATTAGCTTATCAAAATGATTAAGAAAATGAAAAAAAACCAAATTTTTGCAATAAGTCTACTATGCCTAAGCTTATTTACCTGTACTACTGATGATAAAAATGAGGCCAAACAAAAGGAGGCTGAATTTGGCAATGTAACACTAAGTGTAACTAATCTTGTTCAAAATGCTACATTGGTTTTAAATTCTGATTCGTATACAAATGCTTCAGGAGAAACGTATAGCGTTTCTGAATTAAAATATATTTTGAGTGATTTTGTATTTATAGATAACGATGGTAATGAGTTTGTATACCCAAAAAGCAATAGCTATTTTTTAATCAATCAAGCCGATACAGAAACACTAAGTCTCAATTTTTCAAATGTACCTACCGGAGAATATACATCTCTTAAATTTGGTTTTGGAGTAGATCAAAGTAAGTATCCTATAAAATCAGGAACCTTAAATTTTATTCCAAAAGCGGAAGAAGCAAAAATGCTTTGGGGATGGGCAGCAGGCTATAAATTTATCAAATTTGAGGGTACTTATAAAACTTCTGCGCAAGCAACAACTAAAGATTTTTTAATTCATGTAGGCAGTCATGGAACAAATGTTGACAATTACAAAGAAGTAGCACTACCCCTTAATTCACTTGTCGTTACTACTTTAAAAAACACCTATACAACTTTAGAAGTAGATATAGCCAAAGTATTTGATGCTGTGAATACAATGTCACTTGCCACAAAAGATGAAATACAGATAGATCCTGAAAATTCACCTAAATATGCCGCAAATGTGCAAACTATGTTTTCGATAAAAGAGTAAAGAATAATGAGAATCGCTTTTGTAATGATATCATATATAGTTCTTTTTTCCTGTTCAAATGATACAGAGAAAGAAACAAACTATGAAGATATCCCCCAAAAAAAAGCCTTTAATCCAACTCCTTTAAAAATTGAAATACCCGAAAATTTTGAAAAATTAACTTATGATTTAGCATTAAACCCTCCAACTCAAGAAGGTTTTGCTTTAGGAAAGCGCTTATTTTACGAAGGCAAATTATCATCCACAGGAGTAATTTCATGTGGTGAGTGTCATAGACAAGAATTTTCATTTACACACCATAAGCACATTGTAAGTCACGGTGTAAATGGTTTATTAGGAACTCGAAATTCACCTCCTATTCAAAATATGGCGTTTATGCAAGCGTTCAATTGGGATGGCGCTGCAAATCATTTAGATATGCAACCTATAATACCGATTACTTCGGACGTTGAAATGAATGAAACTTTTACTAACGTACTAAAAAAATTATCGGAAGATGAGGATTACCCTTCTTTATTTGAAGCGGCTTTCGAGAATGGAAAAATTGATTCGGAAAATATGCTAAAAGCACTTTCACAATTTATGCTAACCATGATTTCTGCAGATAGTAAGTATGACAAATCTATTCGTAATGAAGGTGGAATAAGCCTAACTAAGGAGGAAGAAATGGGGCAAGTACTTTTTGAGTCTAAATGTGCCAGTTGCCATGCAGGTATACTATTTACCGATCAGTCCTATCGAAATAATGGATTACCACTACATCCAGAATATAATGATATAGGGCGTCAATTAGTTTCGGGCTTAGAAGCTGATGCCAGAAAATTTAGAGTACCCAGCCTGCGTAATGTTGAGCTAACATTACCATACATGCATGATGGCCGATTTAAAACCTTAAAAGATGTATTAGATTTTTATGATTCTGGTATGGAAAACAGCAATACTCTTGATCCCTCATTAAATAAAGATGGCAAAATAGGTATTCCTTTGACAGCAGAGGAAAAAGAACAATTGATTGCTTTTTTAAAAACACTCACGGATACTAATTTCATTTTTGATAAGCGTTTTGCTGAGTTTTAATTTCTTTAGTAATACACTTTTCAAAAAGAGAGAAAAATCAGCAAAAAGCTTCCCTAAAAAACCAGAATTGAATTGTTTATACTATTTAACCCAGATTAATTCATTTGATAAGTTCGCTATTGCTTCAGGTTGAAATTCCATTCCAAAATTGAAAATATTGTAATTCATCCAAATTGATAATAATCGAAATGGGATTTCAATAGAATCTCTCCATCCTAATTTAGAATCTTCCATATGTATCCATCTGTGTAAAGGCTGCTCTAAAATCATTTGCATTGTTTTTTGCTTTCCAAAGTATCTTTTCATTCGAATAAACATTTCTACATCAAATAACCATTTGGTGTAAAATTTCCTTCCAAAAAGTAACGGTACTAAATTTGCATTAAACACTTTTGCTCCACATTGAGTATCGGCTATTGACAAACCTATAATAAATACAATTAATACATTTATAAGTTTTGAAATTATGGCTCTTACCCCATCTTTTTTAATTTCGGAAGAAGCCTCTTTTGCTCGAGATCCAAAAACAAAACCTAATTTTTTATCTGTGTGTAGTGTATGTACTAAATTTCCAAAATCATTAAAATCTGTTGAAAGGTCTGCATCCATAAAACCTATATAATCTACCTTTTTTTGTGTGTACAAATATTTTGCTCCTGATCTAACCGCTGCAGCTTTACCTGCATTTTCTTTTACATCAACAATGCTCACTTTATTCGGATTCGTTTTTTGAATCCCTTTTAACACATCAATGGTATTATCCTTACTTCCATCATTTACAAAACATAAATGATAGGCATTATCCGTAGTAATAAAGTTTTTAAATGCAGTAACATCTAATCTATTTTCTTCATTATAACAAGGTATGATTATTCCAGTTTTCATAATAATTTGGGTTTTGATTATACCCAAATGTACCGCTGCATGCCTGCTTAAATAGGGATATTTCGATGAGTAGAAGCTTGCTATAGCCGAATGGTTTTAATTAAAAGTCAAACAGTTACCTAAAAATAAAGCCTTTGTTGTATATTTATTTTAGATGCCAATTAAAACCAATAAATACCTAATTAGTGCCTTAATACTAGGGATTACCTTACATGGAATCAGTTTGTTTTTTACCCTGGAAACCACCTATGATGCACTTATACATTTGTGCTTTGCCGAGCATTATGCCAGTCATTGGTTTGAACCCTGGAACTACAAATGGTATACTGGCTTTACTGTAACGGGCTATCCACCTTTGGTGCATCAATCTATTGCCCTGTTTTCCTTTATCGGCGGTTTAAAATTTGGCTTATTTGCTGTAGCCTTTATTGCCATACTTTTATTTATTACGGGCGTTTATCGGTTTTCATTACTATTTACAGGGGACAGAAAAGTGGCGGGTTATGCCGCAATTGCAGCCGTATTTTCTTCTTCATTTGTCGAAACTTTACATGTTTTTGGGCAACTACCTAGTATTATTGGCATTTCGGTACTTATGCATTGTCTGCCCGAAATTTATTTATGGATTACAACTAAGAAATACAAGCACCTGTTAGCGGCTCTTAGTTTACTTGCTGTTACCATTACATCGCATCATGTGACTCCTATTTTTGGAATGGTATTCTTTATTTTCCCTTTACTGGGAATGGTGCTTATGGACATTGCCCGTGAAAATGTAGGTTCTTATAAAAAAGTACGTTTTACTTTGTTTTTAAAAACATTTTTTAAACACTTTAAACGCATTTTAAGTTTTGGAATAAATGCTTTAGCATTAATCATATTTTGTATCCTTCCCTATTGGATAAACACTAAAAACAATCCCATTACTCAAGTTCCCATACCTCATGGGTCACGAGATAATTTTATAGAGGTAACCTCATCGGGCTTAGTCTTTTTTATTATTCCTTGGGGTATATTACTCTTTGTATTTCCCTATTTATTTTATCGATTTTACAGCAAACGTTACTTATTTTTCGGTTTATCTTTTAGTTTTCTTACGCTTTTAGGCACAGGGGGCACTACGCCTATCCCTAAATTAATATTAGGCGAAAATGCCTTTAACATCCTTACGCTTGATCGATTTACTCTTTGGGCCTCCATTATGGCCTTGCCTTTATTTGGCGAATTCCTTTTTCGTTTTATTGAAGGAGATTTAAAAGAAACTTTACAACGCAAATTTGGAAGTGTTTTGCATCGTTTATTAGGAGGTTTTTTGGTCAGCGGAATTATAGGCGTATTCATTTTTTCGGTCAACCTTAGCTATTTTAAACCTTCGCAACCCCAAAAAATTAACATGCTTCCTATTCTTAATTTTTTAAATCAAGATCAGCATGACCATTGGCGATTTTTACCCTTAGGTTTTGGCGATCAAATGGCATGGCTATCAGCGCAAACTAATGCCATGACGGTCGATGGAAATTACCACTCCGCTCGCAGGTTACCCGAATTAACAACCAGAGCTGTAGAGCGTTTAGAAAATTCGAAATTTAGAGGAATCGAAGGCTTAGGGTCTTTACAACAATTCCTTACGGTACCCGAAAAATATCATTTAAAGTATGTATTTTCTAACGATAAATTTTATGATCCCATCCTTTATTTTTGTGGTTGGCAACGCTTGCGCCAGTTAGAAAATGGCATTATGGTTTGGGAAAAACTAAATGTCAAACCATTAGCCAGTATTTTACCCAAAGATGAAATTCCGCTTTTTCAAAAATTACTTTGGGGCATTGTTCCCGTAAGTACGCTAATTATCGTATTTCTATTACATTTTAAACGCCTTTGGAATCGAGTGCTTAAAATAATCCCTTTGCCAAAAGCTAACTATCTCAACTTTTCTATTTCGTACATAAAATTTAATCCACAGATTATTTCTTTTTCTTTGGGTTGGATTCTGCTCTGCTTATTTTTTTTAGGTTTAGGAAGCTATAAATTTTACTTAGTAAACGCCACACAAATTAGTCCTCAAAATGTGATTGCTGCGTATTATGATGCCTTGGATTTTAAAGAATTTGAACGTGCTTATTCCTATTTAAACCCTAAAAATCATAAAACTAAAGACCAGTATATGTTAGAAATTGCTGTAAATGATGGATTATTGAGCTCTTATGCCAAACTTGATGCTATTAAAACCAAGCTTATTTCACAAAACGATAGTATTGCAAAAGTAACGGTAAACACTTTTTGGATTACTCCTTTGGAACGTATTGAAAAGGAATACCACCATGAATTATATAAGCTAAATAACAAATGGTTTATTACACCATCGGATTATGATTTAGACTTACCACCAGATCAATTATTTTCAGTAAACACCACTAAATTTCACAATCACGGACGACGTCGAATTACCTCTGAACAAACACATCACGAAGATGTTTTAAAACAGCCTGTATTAGAAGTACTTTCTTCCAAACTTATTCAATTCAATAATCAATATAGTATTATTGGTCAGTTACAGAATGTAGATGATGTTCCTGCCGATGTTGTTGTTAATGCTTCCTTATACAACCACTCCAATAACAAATTAGCTTCCTATAATGTAATGCATCAAATGAAACATAAATTACTTCCTAAAGAAGTCACAAGCTTTCGCATAAATTTTGAAGGGATTGCTTGGCAAAAAAATACGGACAAAGGCCCTAAAACTTTTAACCCAAAGGAATTTACACCAGCTTCTATAAAAGAAATACCGGCTACTTTTGATTTACAGTGCGCGGGAAATGTTGCCAATGTAGATCTTTACAAAAGTGTGGCACTCCAAGAAATAACGATAACTAATGAAACTATTACAGGAATACTCTTTAATGCGGGCTTGCAAGAAGTAACCATTCCCCAACTATTGGTTTCTTATTATGATAAAAACAAACAATTAATTTGGGTAACGCATCACTTTTTACCCGAAGGAATTAGACAACAACGCAAACAATTTTTTTCATTTGAACTGCCAAATATTATTGGCTTAAACGTACTTAAAGATACTACCGAAAACACCTTTGTAAATGGATTACCCAATAAAGCTTTACTTGAAAAAATAGATGTAGGCACAAAGTATAAAAGCAAAAATGATGATTTAATTCCTGTAAAAGGAAAAGGCTTTTCATACCTAAAAATAGCATTGAATAATTACGTAGGAGCACCAAATTAAATATGAAGAATTGAAGTTAAATAATCAACATAATAGTCTATTCATATCCTTATGCCTTATATGCCTAAGTTGCTATTCGTATGCATTCGTGCAACAGGCAATAACGGCCAAATTAACTACCACACAAACGGTTTTTGAAGCTAGTGAGCACATCACTTTGGAATTTGAGTTGAATGCCCCTACAACAGTAAATTTAGTCTGCCATAGTGCCTACGGAACTACAATTATTAATCCAGATTATGAGTTATCCGACGCTTCTTTTTCCTTTCCAGAAAAAATAAGCACTAAAAAAGGAGTACTCGATTTTCAATTAATTTCTGAAGGCGTTACTTTATACCAAGGAAACATTACAATTACTGCAAATACTAAAAATACGCATAAACTAGAATCCTACATTGGACCCCCAAGTATTTCTGCTGGCACACACGATTATACTATGCTAGTTGTAGTGCCTACCGATGGCTATGACAATCCTATTGCAAATAATACACCTATTTCAATTAAACATCAATTTTTAGATGATCAAAAAGAAGCTTCGATTAAAACCACCGACCTGATCGCCTGGAAAACGATACATTCGGATACCAAATCAGGACGGATATTAGTTTCATCAACACTAAATGATGTTAGTTCAAAAGAATTTTCTATTGAGGTTTTTCCGGCACAACCCACAAATTTTACTATTGATTATCAACGTGAACACATTTATGCCGATGGGAATCAAATCACCACTTTTACCACTTCGGTAATAAAAGATACTTATGGAAATACGATTAGCGATGGTACTTTAGTGAATTTTATAATTAAAAACCAAAACAACAGTTCATTAAAAACACAAGGCATGAGTATTAATGGGGTGGCAACAGCTTTTATGCTACATCCCGATCATAAAGCCACTTGGGAAGTTACTTCACAAATAAATGGCATGGCCACAAGTAATACGATTCACATTAACTACAAAGGCGTAACCGAAAAACTACCTGTACGTTTTACCAATGCTAATAGAAGAATTAGCATTGGCCCTTTGCAAAGCTTTATGGAACAATTGATTCCCGATGGGGCTATTGTAAAACTAACAATAACCAAAAATGAACAAATTTTAGAAACAAAACTAAAAACTACCGCTAAAGGAATGATTTCTTTTGATTTAGAAAAAGGCTTTTATTCTCCTGGCACCTATTCTTTTATTATAGAAGCCTTGGGACTTACATCAATTCATTCGAATATTAAATTATGAAGCATCGTAAAAACACATATCGTGCTTTGCTACTTAGCTTATTTATTGGTGTCAATATGCTTATTCTGTTTGGGATTGGTCAACTGTTTTCTTATTTGAATACAGGAGCAGATCGTTCTTCAATACTTCATGTTACATTACCAGATGCCAATGTGTATTTACCTAAAGTAATTTGGAACAACACGGATAATCCAGGTAGACCTATAGAAAAACAAAGCCTAGCCAGGATACAATCGGATTACCTAAAAGCTTGGCATGTGAAAAACATAGCGTATAAGAACAATGACCTTTATGGAATTGATGATTATTACACTCAGCATGCTCGCAAAAATATAGTAAACCACATATCGGATCAGAAAGAAAAAAATATCAGTATTGAAGCTACCACATTAAACCATAATTTATCCTTAGATTTTTATAGTCTCGACGGTCAATTGGCCGTACTTACTGATAAAAACAGTCGACAATATCAGCGCCTATTTAAACAAGACAGTCTATTGTTAGAAACCCAAACTATTGCTAGCTATAAAGTAGTTTTATTGTTGGAAGATGGTTTTTGGAAAATTCGTCATATAGTAAAACAATCTAATGAGCCATTAGTTGAAACTACAAAACCTACTCCTATTAGTTCCGTTAAAAACGGGCAAGTATTTTTTGAAAATACCCCTTTTCAAATCAAAGGCATCAACTACTACCCACAAGCCACTCCATGGGATATGTTTGGTGATCATTTTAACACCACTATTATTGCTAAAGATTTTGATATTATTAAAAAAGCTCATTTAAATAGTATTCGAATATTTGTGGATTATGACGATTTTGGCAAAGCCGAAGTGATCCCTGAAAAACTAAACAAACTAGAGCAAGTATTGGACCTAGCCCGGGTAAAAGACCTAAAAGTAATTGTTACTCTTTTTGATTTTTATGGAAACTATGATGTGCTTGATTGGACATTGACCCACAGGCATGCCGAACAACTCATAAGTCGATTTAAAAACCATAAAGCTGTACTGGCCTGGGATATTAAAAATGAACCTGACTTGGATTTTAAAACGCGTAATAAAACCAATGTGTTGGCTTGGTTAAAAGAAATGGCAACACAAATTAAAACATATGATCCTAATCATTTGGTTACTATTGGTTGGTCAAATACTAAAGTAGCCCATTTATTACAGAAAAATGTAGATGTTGTTTCCTTTCATTATTATGAAGATATAGACAAGTTTGAAAAAAAATACACTGATTTACAATCTAAAACATCAAAACCCTTAGTGTTACAAGAATTTGGTTTGTCATCAAACAAAGGGCTATGGAATCCTTTTGGTCCTTCCGAAAAAACACAAGCTGAATATTACACTACATTCAAAGAAATGTTAGATCAGCAAAATGTGCATTATCTACCCTGGACTTTATATGATTTTACTCAAATTCCGACTTCGGTGGTTGGCAAACTCCCTTGGCGAAAACACAAGCAAAAACATTTTGGTTTTATTGATGCTAATGGAAGCTCAAAAAAAGCATTTCAGTTTTTTGAAGAATGATCTTATTTTGATAATAACATTGTTTTTTTACGTGTAAATTTTGTATTTTTATACGTAAATAAATTTATTATGGATACTAAACTTACCTTAAGTCTTGATAAATCGGTTATTGAACAAGCTAAAAAATATGCAAAATCCAATAAAACAAGTCTATCAAAACTTATTGAATCCTATTTGGCTTCACTAAATAAAAGAAAAGAGCATTCGCAAGAAATTACTCCACTAGTCGAAAGTTTAAGCGGTGTAATCGATTTAAACAATGCCGAAAATATAACTGATAATTATGGTAATTTTTTAATAGAGAAATACAAATGATTCGATTATTAATTGACACTAATATTATTATTGATCTATTGGCCAAAAGAGAAGCATTTTATCCTGAAGCTGCTGCTTTATTTTCTATGGCCGATAAAAATTTATTAAGGCTAACAGTTTCTTCGCTGAGTTTTGCTAATACTAATTACATTTTAACTCAGTTAAAATCAAAAAAAGAATCCAGAACTATATTAAGGAAATTTAAAGTACTTGTTGAAACTTTAAGTTTAGATGATAAAGTTACTGAACTTGCTTTAAATGATGATAACTTTCCTGATTTTGAAGATGGATTGCAATATTACTCAGCTATTGAAAACCAAGTTGATATTATTATTACCAGAAATAAAAAGGATTTCAAAAATTCCAAACTACCCGTATTAACTGCTAAAGAGTATCTTGCTAGCAATCCCATTATTTAATAATTATTGATCGCCCTACCAATTCTTTTCATTAAGCCACATCAAATACGCCACTAACTTTACGATCCATAATTTCATTAAATTCATCCATATACATGTCTACAATTTTAGACATGGGTAATGCAGTAGCTGCGTTGTAATTTGCTTTTCCTAAAGAAATACGATAAGCATCGTTTTCCAAAATACTTTGTATTGCCGTTGCTAAACTGTCAACACTTTCGGGAGTAAAAAATTCACCTCGGTAGCCTTCTTCTTTAACTAAAATACTAAGATCACCTAAATCTGGCATTACCACGGCTTTCCCATAACTTCCTGCTTGGTGTAATACACCCGAGCTTCCGGTAGTTGAAGTATACGGAAAAACTACCACGGCACTTTCTTCGAATAAGCCCGCCACATCTTCCTCTGCCACATAACCTGTAAATGTTAATTGTGGTACATTTTTATAGGTTTCTTGTACCGATTTTAAATACCCAGGCACATTAGGATTGTCTGTTCCAGCCACTACGATTTCTATATCTTTATTTGTTGTTGCTCTTGTTTTTTCAATAGCTTCTATTAAAATTTCAACTTTTTTATAGGTACCAAACTTTCCAAAAGTCATTACTTTTAAAGGTCCTTTTGGGACATTATAATTTGGTTTTTCAGGGATTTCAAATGTACCATGCGGAATTAACTTTACGTTTGTTGCCTTATACTTTTCATTTAACACCTCTACATATTTACTAATAGTTACCGCTACTGTATCCGATGCTAAAATAAATCGTGTTAATGTTGTTCCTATAAAATTATAAGCTTTCTGCATTATTTTATTAGACGTAAACCCAGCGCTTTTTAAATCTACTTGCTCTAAAATATTATGTAACAGTGTAATGGTAGGTATTCCTTTTAGCTTACAAACTCCGGGCAATAACAAGCCTAAAGCAGCAGGGATTTTTTTATCACCAAACTTCATGAATTGTAAATTAAACAATACGGCATCTGGTTTTACTTCATTAATTGTTTTCATTACCGAAAACAAATTGGTATAACTATTAAAAGTCCAACAGTGTCTTACACTGATTTTACAAGCTTCTTCTTCAAAATGGATATCAGCTTCTTCAGGTAGTACATCGGTAAGTAAAATCAATTCACTTACTTCTTGGTGTTTTCTGAAATGCTTTACTAAATAATAGGCATATTCATTTAAAGTTACTTTACTAGGCGGATAGGCAGTTACAATGGCAAGTTTCATACTACAAGTCTTTAAGTTATAGTATAAAGATGCTTCGATATACGCGCTTTATAGGCTCATTTTCGGCGAGTTACAAATTGCTATCGGCGAGTGGTTTTTGTGTATCGATATCCGAAAAACAAAAAAAGTAAACTACCTCGGAGTATTATAGCCTTTGGCGGTGCCAATAAATTAGCTGCACTCCCAACAAAACTGCCATGGCATAAATTTGCATAAGTACCACTTCCAATAACGAATTATGAAAGAAAATAATTAATAACACCTGCGTAATGCCAAGTAAAGCAGATAATATTACCGGAATATAAGTGTCCAATGATAAAAAATAATAGGCAAAAATATTAGAGATCGCAAATAATGACGTGGCCACAGCATATTTCCACAACAATGGAGCAATACTCACATAGGCACTACCAAATAACAATTCTACTACAAAAGTTGGAAAGAAATAACAGCTTAAAATAATTCCAAATGATAATACGCCAATATACAATACGTATTTTGACAATATGGGTGCTGTGGGTTTTCCTGCCTTATGTAATTGCACTACTTTGGGTAATAAAATCATTACAAACATCCAAGCTACAAAATAAACTACCCGTCCTATTAAAGCTAATGAGGCATATAAACCTGCATCATAGGCTTCAAAATAATGTTTCACCAACAGAATATCGCTGTTATTAATAATAATCTGACTCAGCTCGTAAAAGGCGGTCAGTAAAAAAAACTTTTTGATGCGGCTACTATGTTCCATGGATAAAGCCATGCCTTTTTTTAAAGAAATCCTTTCTTCCGCAAAGGGAAACAATCCAAATATCAATGAAGTTATAATACCAATAGCTACTAAAATAGCGGTTTCTATTTTTAGTAAAAAAAGTAAACTTATAGTTAAAAACAACCTACTTAACATTTCGGTTTGGTAGGTAATCGCCAATTTTCCGAAACGTTCTTTTCCTTGTAATACCCCTCGGTTTACACTCATTATAAAGTATAATGGCACTCCGATACCAAAAAAAACAAACATATAATGACTTTGCGTATGAAATATATCTTGCAAAAATTTAGCCGCTACTACAATTCCAATTCCTAAAACAATTCCTGTCCATAAAGCATATCTATATACTTTACTTAAAAAATTAATGAAGTTTTGATTTTCAAAAAGCACCGAAAATTTAGCCGTAGCTAACTGAAAGGTCATGGCAATAAATGAAAGTACTAATAAAAAGGTGATTAAAATAGCCGCATCGGCAAACTGTTCTGGCCCTAATAGGCGCCCTAATATTAAATTATAGGCATAATTTCCTGCATTTACAAAAAGTGCACTCAACATAAACCATTGTTCCGAGGTTATTTTTTTGAGTATAGATAAGTTCATTCATTATTTTTAACTTATTTAAAATAAGACATTTAAGCTTATCTACAAAAGATATGGTTAACTTAGTAATACATTAAAAATAACCGATTTGCCTATGCTAAAAAAAATACTATTTCTGATTATGTTGTTTCTGAATCTTTCCTTTTTGTTTGCTCAACAAATGCAAAAGGGTTTTACCTATTTAGAAACTGGTAAATATGAAAAGGCCGTTGTTTTTTTTGAAGACATTCTTAAAGCCTATCCAAATAATAAAACGGCCCAACTTTGCTATGGTCGTGCTATAGGTTTATCGGGGAACTCTAAAAAAGCAGTGATTATTTTTACTGATTTAAAACAAAACTATCCTTTGGATTTTGAAATTAAATTGAATTATGCCGAATCTTTATTATGGGATAAACAATACGCTAAAGCGGAAGGCTTTTATGAAACTTTAATTAATGAAGACCCAAATAGTTTTCCTGCCACATTGGGCTATGCCAATACGCTATCTAACTTAAAAAAATATAAACAGGCACTCACACAGGTAAACACAGCTTTACAACTTCAAAATGGGAATAAAAACGCCCTAATTTCTCGAAAATATATGCGTTTAGGCTATGCGAATCAATTATCGCAAAACAAAGAATATGAGAAAGCCTTAGACATATTAACCTTAAACTTAAAAGATTTCCCTAATGATAAAGACACCAAACTTAATCAAGCGACTATTTACTTAATTACAAATGATCTTTTAAATGCAGAAAAGACATATACTTCATTAGCCACTTCCCCCATTGATAGCATTGTTTCGCTTAATGGTTTGGCTTTAGTAGCGCATAAGGCTTTTAAAGAAAAAAAAGCTTTAAAAATTAGTACTGAAGCTGTAGCTAAAGTTGAAAATCACCAATCAAACACTAAGATATACTTATCTACAAAAGAGCGCTATATACAAGCTTTATTATGGAATAGAAAATTTAATTTGGCTGCTGCCGAAATTAAGAAGCTAGAAAAACAATATCCCAATACTACCCGAGTACAAAGCTTGCAAGCCACTCACGGCATGTACACAAGTAACTTTAAAAAAAGTTTACAAAACTATACCACCATACTAAAAAAGCAACCCAAATCATTTGATGGAAATTTAGGCATTGCTAATGCCTACAGAGCTACCGGGGATGACTTAAAGAGTTACGAATATATTTTTAAAACATTGGATTACTATAAACAACAACCTGATGCCGAAAAATTACTAAAATCCTTAAAACAATCACATACTCCATGGGTACAACAGAAAACCGCCTTTACTTTTGATAATGGAAATAATGAAAGTATAAGTGCCGAATTGCTTACAAAAATTCCAATATCCACTAAAACGACCATTAGTGCTAGCTATATACATCGAACTACCGAAAACACCACCTCTAATGTAAAAGCAGCTACAAATGAACTCACTACTGGTTTTGCATATAAATTTAATGGAATGTTCACTTTAGCTTCTAAAATTGGTGCGAGTAAATCCAATGCCATTACTAATGAGTATACACAATGGACTGGAGAAATAAAACTTAAAACTAAGCTTTTTAAACTGCAAAATTTGGAAGCTGGATATCAACGCGCCTTACAAAACTTTAATGCCGACCTTATCGACAGAGAAATTGTAATGAACAACTATTTTTTGAATTACAATTTAAACACCAATTTTAATTTAGGTTGGTATACACAATACATGTTTACCAATCAAACAGATAATAACATACGTAACCTTTTATTCACTTCGCTTTACTATAAACTATTCCATAGACCTATTGTAAAAGCAGGTATTAATTATCAAACTATTGCCTTTAAAAATCAAGTGCCTAATATTTATTTTAGTCCAAAAAAGTTCCATGTTGTAGAAGTTTTTACAGATCTTATTAGCAAACAAACTGGTAAGCTCTCCTATGGCGCCAATGCTGCTGCAGGTTTTCAGTTTATAGAAAATGATCCCGCCTCAGAAACTTTTCGCTTGGAAGGGAAATTAGGATATCAATTCACAGATCGTTTTTCGGCAAACACCTATATCAAACACAGTAATATTGCTTCTGCCACAGCTGCAGGATTTCAATTTACCGAATTTGGTTTATTACTTAAATGGTATTTTATGAAACGCCCTCTTTTTGATAGGAAGATAATGGGGTTACAAAGCCTAAATTAACACACAAGCAATTGATTTATATATAATTATGATATATTTATGTCTATTAAGAGTATTTGAATATCAAAACAATAAATATGAAATTAGAAAAAATATTAGATAAACTAGGCTCATTAGAAAAGAACTCATTCATAAAAGTAATTGATAATATTATTTCTAGATCACCAAAAAACAGTAAAGAAATTGATAAAATTTTAAGTTCAGCAGATAAAGGACTTAAATCTGTTGACAGTCAAAATATTGTTAAAATATTTAATTTAATACAGAGAGAATGCTTTGATTATTTAAAGGCTGAATTCCAGGACACTTCATCTCAATTAGACATTTTAATTGATATAATTATACGTGATGGCAATTGTATAATGAAACAAGATTGGTTTTCTAGGCTATACGACAACGAATTAAAACACTTGAAATCCAGATTAAAAAATCTAAAATCTGATATAGAAAATGATAAATCGGATTTATCTGAATTCAGGAAAAGAGATTATAAAATTTACCTTTCTTGTTTAAAAACAGCCTATCAAAATGATTTAGAAAATAACCGAGAAGCTAAAATAACATCGGATGAACTTTCTATATTATTAACATTATCAAAAGAACTTGGTTTATCTCAAGAAGAAATAAAACTAATTAACTACTCCATTCTTCCCATTAAAAAAATGGATATTCAAGACGTAATAAATAGTCTAAAAAATATTGGAGTCCTCTTCTTCTCAAAAAAAGAAAACACAATTTATTTAGCCGACGAAATAGTTCGCCTATTAAGGAAACTAAGAGAAAAAGAAATTGCTGATAAATTCCTAAGAAGAACTTTAAAAATTATGAGACCTCCAATAATTAATCAAATTGCTAAAATTCATAATGTTGATCGGAAATTAAATAATTCTGAAAAAATTGAAGAAATTATTAAAGAAGGAGTTTCATTAAGAGGAATATTATTAAACGATATGTACAAAGATGGAACAACATTAACTGATAAAAAAAAGCAACTTAGTGATTTATGTGAAAAGGGACTAAATATATCGACACTAAAGGGCAGCACTTTAAATGACAAAATAAATAGTCTAATCAATTATTTTGAAATAATTGAAAAAGATGAAAAAGTTGGTATCTCATTAGATGGATTTGAAAAAATGTTGACCGAATTAAACGAGTCATTACCAAAATTAAATAAACAACTAAAAGATCAATTTGAACTTCAAGATGAATTTATATTAAATGCAAATTTCTTGTTGAATTACAATATAAAGCCAAGAGATATTTTAGATTTAATAGATAAAGATGACTTGTCTAAATTCATAAAGAATAATGGGATCAAGCAACGTGGAGATGATATTTTAAATATTTTAGAAAATTATAAAGATGCTGAAAACCTTTTTCTAGAAAATTATGAAAATATTGCTTACAGAGATTTAAATCAATTAAAAGATAATGGCATAATTATTAAAGAAAGTGAACTCGGTTTAAAATTTGAAGAACTTACTAAAATTATCTTCAAAAAGCTAGGTTTTAATATTGATGAAAAATTAAAAAAGACAGTTAATACATTAAAAGATCAAATAGATATACTTATTAACTTAAGTAATGATGAAGTTATAATTATTGAATGTAAAACTAGCAAAGAAAAGGGTTACAATAAATTCAGTTCTGTTTCAAGACAATTAAAATCGTACCAAAAACTTGTTGAAGCTAATAATTTAAGAATTATAAAAACCTTATTAGTTGCTCCTGAATTTAGTGATGATTTTATAACTGACTGTGAAATGGATATGGAAATGAATTTATCTCTTTTAAAAGCGTCTTCTTTAACTAAAATTTTTGATGAATTTAAAATATCTAAATACTCTAATCTGCCACATGTATTATTCAGGGATATTGTAATTAATGAAGAAAGAATTATAAAAGCACTAAAAAAATAACTATCCTTTTATTCAAGCTCATCCATAAACAAAGAAAAAGGCAGAAATACCGAAGCATTTCCACCTTTCACAGGGTTGGGGGGACAACTATTTATCGAATAACAAAACTCCCTTTAAATACCTTCCCTTGAATGTCTGTTATAATATATATGTAATATCCAGCACTTAATTTTTTTGCTTCAAAATTAAAGTCTTTAATGGTGTTTGCTATTAAGGCTTCGGTTCTTACTATTTTACCATGCATATCAACAACTTGTATGCTATTTGCTACTATCCCATCAGGTAATTGTATGGTGGTCTGATTTATAAACGGATTAGGATAGTTACTTAATTTTTTGATTTTTTGTGAGGCTGGAAAATTAGGTGTAATAGTTAATGTTTCCGATGTAATAGTAGTTTCTGGGTCTTTTGTTTCGACCTCAGCTACTACTATTTCAGCATCCATAGTATTTACTATTTTTAAACTAGTTACAGCAACATCAAATTCTTTAAATGTGGTATAATCCCCTTGTATTGAAAACACCACACTTCTTATATTTTCTAAATCGGCTGATTTACCCGAAGCATCTACAAAACTTTCAAAGGGAATGCTATAGGTTTTAGCCGCTTCAGTTGGTGTAATAGTGTAACGCAATCTATTGTTCCAGTTAGCTAATACTCTGGGCACCAAAATTACTTCTACAGCAGTGTTTGCCTCCATGTTAAATTGAATACCTCCGGTACTATCTACATCCAAACTTAGATCCCCTGCTAGTACATTTCGAAATATATTAACTGTTCCTTTTACTTCGCCTTGTAATGATACACTACGCTCCACTAAGTGATTTTCTATGGTTTCAAAATCATTTTGTTCATTAATATCAAAGGCTGCTATTTTAACCTCTGTCGATCGGTAATCAATACCCCAAGGACCATCGGCAAGGTATAAAGCATCTGATCGCTCAGATCCCTCAACTGATATCGAAAAACCGATATCAAATAAATAACCTGTAGTTACTGTAATTTCTTCTTCATAAGCTCCAGATAAATTTAAAATTTCAGTTTTTGATTCTTCAGCACTTAATTCGGTCTTACGTAGGTTACTTTTAAATGTGACTTCTTTTACTCCATTTTTATTGGTGATTTTCAATTCCAGCTTACCTGCTTTATAACTCCCTTTTTGAACAAAAACAGTTGGAATTTGATCAGCTACAGGAGTGCTTACTAAAGTTTTGGTTTCTTTTAATTTATCTATAATAGTGTTTGCAATAGTAGCTACTTGTCCTACTGAGCCTCCCCAAATTTGAAAATTTAAATAATCCCCTGTCGGGTATTGATCAATATTCCAAAAACTATACAACTCATTACTAACTTCGCCAAGTTTTACTGAAAAAGACAAGGTTTGCTCAATTTCGCCATTGGCTCTTTTAATTTTGGTATTTATTAATCTATGATTTCTAATAAAAAGTGTACGTACATCCAATAGACTTGATCCATTTAATCGATCACAAATAATTTTTGAATGATCGTAAATACTTCCTGTTGTTGCTGTTGCAAATGCCGCTGCAACTCGTGCCTCATTTTGATAATAATCTATAGCGAAAACCTCTTTGGCATTTGTGATTTCTATTAGATCATCGGGACTCGAAATAAATGTAGTTTCGGTACCATACATTCCTGTTGCTGGGAAATATCCATTTAATGAATTCAAGGATTTCCCCGAATGCATTCCAGCAATGAATCTGGACTGTGTTGATTTTTGATTATGAAATGTATTTTTCTTTGCTCTATTAAAGTTACGCTTTGCAATTAATTTGGCTAAATCGCCATTACTCTCTAATCCCCCGTCGTTAGCCGAAGTAACATTCGTAGCACTTTCAATAGTAGCATAATTCACATTTTTTATTGCACTATAAGGGCTTGCGGTAATATAAAATAATGCATCATTAAAATCTTGATCGCATGAGGCATAATCCCTTCTTATATCTTCAAACCCAAGAATGATTCTTTCATTATCGGGATCTGACAATAACACATTATGATATTGTAAAGTAGGATTGCTTTCGGGATTAAAATCTGGGTTAGAAAATAACGACCAATTCCCAGCTCCAACACATCCATCTGACCAAGCATTGGCTAATAACACCCATCCAATTCCAGTATTTGGTGGAAAACTACCAATTTTTACTTTGTTTCCTGCCACTAAACTACCTCCACTATCCAGAGCAGATACATTTGGAAAAATAATGGTAATATCCTCTGGGTTTGGGGTAGTGGTTATCGGGTTATTGCTATCATAAGTATAAAAGCCTAAAGTATTTTTGTAGACTGCACCTTCGCTAATAAAAGTGACCCATATATCTGCTTGTTCTTGCACTACTACATCCGTATCATAACCCGAAGAAATATAATGCGGATTAAAATCCGGTACTGGATAGCTTTCGGGCAATGCATTAGCTACCATATCCATGGTTGCTTGAGAAATAACATCATTTTCATCCAAATACAAGGGAGTACCATCTGCAGAAAATTCTCCTAAATAATTGTAGCGATCACACAAAGCGGGTATAGGAAAACTAGCGGGTGTTTGTCCTCCATTATCTGGAGAAAAGCTACTCTTCATTAGATCAAAACTATCATCTAAACCATCTGCATCTCCGTCGATCCCCGAAATAATTGTTTCGGCTATGCCATCTCCATCACTGTCATAGGCTGTCACACTATCTGATATTCCATCATTATTTGAATCCAAGTCCAAATAATCAAAAGCATCTGTAGTATCCGAATTAACTGTTCCATTAGCTACTCCTCCAAAACTGCTATCAAAAGCATCATCCATTCCATCTTGATCTTCATCTTTATATGATAAAGACTGATATGTTGTACTTTCTTGCCCTTCAATAAGGTCTACAATGCCATCATTATCAGAATCGGTATCATATGCATTATAAACACCATCATTATCTGTATCCAGCAAAACTAGTTCTCCTCCATTATCCGTATCAAATATATCTGCTAAACCATCCTGATCCGTATCAGTATAATTCATATCCTTAGTATTAAATACCCCATCCATATTGGTGTCCAAATAGCCATAACCTGCTTCAACAATATCATAAATTCCATCATTGTCCGAGTCTTGATCAAAAAAATCGGGCACTCCATCGGCATCTCTATCATAAGCACGTTGGACCACACTATCACCACTACCACTAGTGTCATTATCTAAATAATTATAAGTATCATCACCATCATCATCCCCATAAGGATTAGTACTATTAGACTCCATACTATTGGGTATTCCATCACCATCCGTATCTTGATCCATAGTATCTAAAATTCCATCCTGGTCTTTATCAATTGGAGAAATCCCATTGGCACATTTAAATCCATCATTAGAATTTGTGATTTCGGTTAAGTTTAATAATGTGGCCACAGGTTGGTCACTATCATAAGCATCTACCACATATAAACCGCCGTTATTATCCGATAAATACAGTCGATTATTTGCATCGGTATACGCAGCTCCAAAAGTACTTTTAGGTAAATTAGCTACTGTTTTACTTGAAAATATAGGCGAACCCGTAGACAGATCCCATTTATAAAGTTTTCCTCGGCTTCCGCCATAAAAGGCATTATTTATATAGGTAATATCCGCACAGGTACTTGGCGAGGCTACATTTACATTGACTACTTCAAAAACTGGTGATGCTCCTCCATTGTATGACGCTAGATTAGTTATTTTATGAAAACTATTTTTTGTATTATTTTGATATACCCAAAGGTTGCCTTCGGCATCCACATCTGCGGCATACCCCCCTCCAAAAACAACTGTTCCTTTTGCTGCCACAGCGCCTAAATCAATAATACTATCCATTCCTATACGCAAAAGATGTTTATCTTTTCCTTTTATAGCATATAAAAAATTATCTTGAGGATTATAACCTCCAGCATTATAAGAGGAATAGGTGTGTAGTGCTTTGGAATAGGCTCCTAAAATTGGATCATAGGATTTTAGGGCTCCGGAAATTACTTGATAAAATTTGCTGTCATTACAGTCAAATGCTTGCTGAGAAAAAGCCTGAAAGCTTAAAAAAACGATGAATAAAAGTGCTTGTTTTTTCATGACAGTAGTGATTTTAGTTTTACATACATCAAAACTAAATCTTAACTATCTGTATTTTAAGGATATTCGGTGGGTGGTAATTTGGTGTCGGTAAATGGTTTATTCGAAAGGTTTAAAATTATACCCGTTACATTACAACAAGTTAAGCCGTTTCATTAACTCGGGTCTATTAGAACGACTTACAGGAATAACATCTTTGGCAATTAGCACACTATTATCTTCGATATCAATAATTTTTTTGATGTGTATAATATAAGATCGATGTACTTTTAAAAAAAGATGATCCGGTAGCTTTTCCTGAATTTTTTTAAGCGTAGAGTGTACCGTATAATTTTTAGTATCCGTTTTTATTTGAATATAATCGCCTTTGGCTTCAATTATAGCAATACTCGAAAAGTTGATTTTTATTAATCTACGATCAATATTTACATACAAATCAGTATCACTAATTGTATTTTCGGTGGCAATTGTGTCTGTTTGCTGTGACTTAGCTACCTTATCGACAAATATCTTTGCTTTTTCAATACTTTTTGTAAATCGAGTTAATGTAATTGGCTTTACAACATAATCCACAATGCAATCATACTCAAAAGCTTCAAGTGCAAAATTTTTATCGGAAGTGGTTAATATTATTTTGGGCGGATTTTTTAAGGTTTGAATAAAATCAAAACCTGTAAAATCGGGCATATGTATATCTAAAAAAATAAGGTCAATATCATTTTTATTTAAAAATTTAATGGCTTGTATTGCATTTGGAAACGATTCAATAACGTCTAAATTTTCTACCTGATCACATAATTGTTCTATAATTACTCTTGCTGTTTCTTCATCGTCAATAATAATACAATTCATTCTTTATCAATGTTATAAATTCATAATAAAATCTTCCATCTGATTTAAAAGTACTATAAATTCAGGATATAAAATAGTTTTTTCTACTTTCAAATCATTTTCAAAATCAATAGCAAGTTGGTACGCTTTTTCCATTCCTAGCATACCTATTTTATTCTTTAATTTGTGTACGTTTTCTGCAGCAGCCATATAGTTTTTATGCTTGTAATTTTTTATAAATTCTGCTTGTTCTTCAGGGAATTCTCTTTTAACAATAGCAATCAATTTCTTTTCAAAAGCTGTATTTCCATTCGCCAATTGTTTAATGTAAGTATTGTTTGGAGCCTCTTGCATACTATTATTTTTTTATGGTAAAATGAAATGTAGTTCCTACTCCCACTTGAGAAGTTACCCAGACCTTTCCTTTATAAAACTCAATTATTTTTTTAACTATAGAAAGCCCTATACCGGTGGAAGTTCCTTTAACTTCTAATGATTGGAAAACTTCAAAAATCTTTTCATGATATTTTTCTGCTATGCCTTTTCCATTATCCCCAACAATAAATTCCCAGGTTGTTAAATGTTCTTTAGCCTCAATATGAATAGTTCCCTTTGGTTTATCGATACTTGTAATAGCATTTTCAATTAAATTTTGAAACACTTGCCTTAGCCTTACCTTGTCCATATAAATATTAGGCAATGCACCTATAGTAATTTTAATATGCTTTGGAATGGTACTCACATCAATAATCTCATTCATTAATTGCTCCACATTAATGCTTACATTTCGGGTAGGCTTTTTATCTATTAATGAATATTCTAAAATATCATTTATAAGATGATCCATTTTTTGGATATTTTGATCTATTAAATTGAAATTATGCTGTGTATCAATCGATAAACCTGTCACATTATCTTCTTTAATCCAATTCATTAATGTATTAATGGTTCGCAACGGAGATTTTAAATCATGAGAAACCACATGTGCGTATTCACTTAGTTGTTGATTACTTTTTTCAAGATCTTCTAATATTTTTTGACGCTGTTCTTCTATTTCAGAAATCTGTTTGGCTTGTTTTTCTATTAATTTTGCCAACTCTATCCCCGTCAAAGATTGTTCCTTTTCTCCTACTCTATTTTTAACCGAAATCCGCTCCAATACTTTAGTAGCTTCCTGTAAACTCGCTATTACTTTTTGTTGCTGTTTTGCTTCATCTTTTAATTTAGTATTGGCATCAAATAATTCTTCCGAACTTATAGACATGGCCCGTTGGAGCATACTAAATTGATCTTCATAATTTTCGTATGATCTTTCTATGGCTTTTAAAAATAAGCTTAACCTAGGATCATTTTTTAGATCATCATCAAGTAATTTCCGTAGTTGTCTAGCCAATAAAGAATTCATATTTATTCACTAAATAAAGTTAACGTCATAGTCTGATTATGCAACTCGCACGACTTATTCCCATAAAATGGAGCCAACTCACCATAGGAATAAAAACCTCCAACAACGGCCTGCTCACCAATTATTTCAATGACCTCTTCAATCTCCTCTTCCACCCGTTGATCCATAACCAATTTTCGGCCCACACAGCTTACCAAAAGAGCCAACTCGGGTTTATTTTTTCTGTTTTTCATTCCTATATCGGCAGCATGCAAAGCCCCTTCGGCAATGTTATCAATATTTGCCATCATTAATTGAACCGTCGATCCCATGGGCACATCCCCTGCCAAGGTCATTGTATTTTTTCCTTCATTTATGGAAAGAATTGTACGAACTATCGGTTCCTTTTTTCCTTTTTGCATTAAACTTAGTGGGTATAATAAAGCTGATTGAGGTAATTGAGCCGCCTTGTCTCCCAAATATTTTTTATACAAATCCAAAGCCGGTAAATTATCCAATTCAAAAAGCACATTCCCTTCAGATTTTGTTATTATCCGTTCGGGGCCAAAGGGCGTCCAACCTCCATATTGAGCAAAACTAATTTCTAAGCTTTCACCGTAAAAACCAATGGCAACTATTTCACCTTCTTTAGGTTTTTCATTATAACCTACCACTGTTTTTTCAAAGCGAGCATCATCTCCACACAAACCTCCCGTAATTGCAGTATTTGTATTTTCAGACTCCAGTCCATTTATTAAAGCTGATCCATTCACAAAACTCCCTTCCGAAACGATAAACATATGCTTCAAATTTTTACTTGGCAATTGTGCGGCCAAATGTTTTCCAATAGCTACAGCATCCTTATCAAAATCCAAAATATTGGCACGTTCCACCTTAAAACTACTTTTTTCAAACTCAATAGCTGTAATCGTAATAGAATCTTCGTATACTTTTTCTAGCATAATTTCCCCTGCCGTCGAACCTAATATAATTTCGCCATCTGGAAATATATTTTTCACATCCTCATAAACAGCAGCTTCTTCTAACAAAAAGCGATTTCCAAAAACCAACACAAGCGGTTTTTTTAATTGTATTTTAGTTGAAGAAACTAATACCCAATCCATGTTTTTTTGTTTTTCGTATTGCTGAAATTTCATTTTCTATTTTTTTAATGTAAAGAAAAAACTAGTGCCTATTTTAGGTTCACTCTCTAGCCAAATTTCACCATCATAGATTTCTATAATTTTTTTAACAATAGAAAGTCCTATACCCGTTGAATTTTTATTATTCCCTAGGGACTGAAAAATCTTGAATATTTTATCAAAATATTCTTTCTCTATTCCCACCCCATTATCTTTTATTTCAAACAAATAATGCGTGCTTTTATCTTCAAAACTTATTTGAATAATCCCTATTTCTTTATCAATATAATTTACGGCATTACTAATTATGTTTTGAAAAAGTTGTTGTAGCCTTGTTTTATCTCCTTTTATTATTGGTAAATTTTGCTTTTTTATAATTTTAATATACTTAGGAATAAAAATGGTATTTTCAATTTCTTTAATTATGCTATTAATATCTACATTCTCGTTTTTGAGTATACCTATATTGTTTACACTAGAATAGTTTAAAATGCCATTAATCAAATGCTCCATTTTTTCTAATGTTTGCTCAATAAGCTTAATGTTTTCTAATCCGGTATCATCCAATACGTTTTTATAGTCTTCTCGAAGCCAATTTACCAATGCATTAATACTCCTTAGCGGTGATTTTAAATCGTGAGATACTATATGTGCATACTCAGCAAGCTCTTCATTACTTTTTTCTAAATCCTGTACTAACTTTTTATTCTGCTCCTCAATGGCTCTTTGATCCGTAATATCTTTAACAATGCCTTGGGCCCCGATGGGTTTATTCTTGCTATTTTTAATAATACTCGCATTAATATGCACCCAACGCACGCCTTTACTTTTAGTATAAACACGTGCTATATAATCGCTAAATGAACCTGTTTCAATTAACAAATTAAAGGACAGCATAGCATAGTTAAAGTCTTCTTTATAAATTAATCGGACTACATTAACCGTTTCCTTGGGCACATCATATCCAAATAATTCTTTTGCTGCCTCATTCAATTTTATAACATTTCCACCTAAATCCATTAAAACATAAGCATCAACTAAATTATCAAATACGCCTTGTAGCTCAGATGTTTTTTCGGTTAATCCAGACTGTAGTTTTTCGTTAGCTTCTTTTAATTGTTGCGTAATTGAATACAGCTCCCTTGACTTATCTTCCAAGATATTTTCGGCCGCTTTTCTAGCTTTTTTCTCACGAAGTAGCGCTCTTTGTAATATTTCGAGATTAGTTGTACTCATTAATTTTTAGTAATACTAAATTTAACCTCTGTTCCGTCTGCCTTAATTTTATCCAATAAAATCGTTGCATTTGCATTGTAATGATTAAACGTTTTATTCATTAAACCCAATCCAAAACTAGACATTGCTCTGCTCGATTTGTAAATCATTATCAATGCCTTATCCGTTTTTTCCACAATTTCAAAAGTAGGCAATTCGGCATCTGGATAAATCTTACGAACCTCCACATGTATATGATTTTCTATTGATGAAAGTAATTCAATGGGCCCTTTATACTTTTCTATCAGCTGTGGGTAGCTACGTGCTAAAACACTAAAAAAATGTTCCCCATAAACCAATAATAAATCATCTATAGAAATACTTGTATGATCACTTAAATGCGATAACAAACTCAGCATTTCTGCAAAATCATACGTTCCTATAGCCGTATATGCTCCTCCACTTGGTAAATTAGACGCATTTATAATTTTATCAACCGTTTCCAAACCAAACTTCTCTTCAACTAATTCTAAAAACTCTGTAAATACAATACCTTTCATTTTATATTTTTATAAATTCATTACAAGACCAATAGGCTACTAAATTTTTAATTTTCAGAGTGTAATCCTCATACTTCAATGGTTTCATTATATAACCTGCTACTCCTATTTTATAACATTCTAAAATATCCTTTTGATTATTTGATGTCGATAGTATTATTGCAGGAATGTATTTTAATACCTCATCTTCCTTTAAAATTTTTAAAAATTCGATTCCATTCATTTTAGGCATATTTAGATCCAATAAAATTACATCGGGTACCTCATCTGTATTTTTCAAAAATTCCAAAGCTTCCTCTCCATTTTCAACCCGGTTTACCAAATGTTTAGCCTCTAAAGTATCTAAAACTCGATTGAACTTTAGCGTTTCAATTAAATCATCTTCAATAAGTAAAAAGGAAATCGATTTCATTAGTTCTAAGTTATATTACTGATAATTAATATCCTACAAAATAATTTAATATTAAAAAAATCATTACTCACTTTCGATAAGACTTCTTTTTTTATCGGTGGATAACCTTTATCTATCGGCGAATGGATGCAACAAATTAGTAAATTCATTTGGGCGTTACCCAAGGGTCGGGCTATACGATACAATCTTTTTATTCGTCCCTCTCAAAAAGGATTTCCACTACTATCCCTAACGCAAAAACCATTCGTCTACAGTAAATTACCAATTAACTACAATGTATACTGCTCTAATCTAAAAACAAAAAAAACAAGAATACTATCCTATAATTTAGCTGATATAACCTTTTAAATCTACTATTATGGGAACTTTAAATATAGATACAGAGACACAAGTAACAGATACCTTATTTAATCAACTATGTACCAAAGAAGCTAAAATAGCTGTAGTAGGTTTGGGTAAAGAAGGACTTGAAACAGCCTTACACTTAGCTACTAAATATAGAGTCATCGGATATGACACTAATAAAGATCTGGCTACTTTGGTTCAGCAAAAAAAGGATCCAAATAAAAAAATGACCTCAACAGATTTTATTGGCAAAGACTTTTTTGCTACTAATATTACTAATTTACTCGAAATACCAGCACTATACATTATAACCAACACCAATACTAACAAGTACTTAGCCTTAAACAGAGCCACTGCAACGGTAGCCAGGCATTTAAAAGTAGGTGATGTTGTTATATTTCAAAATACGAATAACCAAAAACAAGAAATTGAATTTTACATAAGTCTATTAGAACGTATATCTGGTTTACAACATCATATTGATTTTAAAACAGCCTATACAACAAATATCATTTCGACCATCACTTTAAATACGCATCAAAAAACTATTAAAAGTGACGATGTTACAACTCGTGATTTAGTACAAACCATTTTTGAAAACGTAACTGCGTTAAAAATTATAAAAACAAAACAACAACTAAATCCCAATACAATTGCCAATAAAATTGAAAAGGCATTAAAACAACAACACCCAACAAAAAAAGCATTTAGCATTTTACTTAAAGGCATTACCAGTGAAAAAAATACAAACAACATAAAAAACTCCAAAGCAGTAGCCTTATATATGGCTTTATACCAAAAAGGAATTAATGTAAAGGTACAGGACAATCACATCCTTCCTTCCAAAGTAAAAGCCGCTTGTGGTATAGAATTAATAACTAGTACAAGCCAATGTTTTGATGCCATAGTTACCAGTGTAGCGCACGATAATTATAAAACGACTACACCAACTAATTATAACAAAAACAGTACTGAGCAAACACTCTTTTTTGATCAACTAGGAAATAGAAAGGAGGTGAAATTAATTTTCGATTTATAGTTAATCCCAAATTATGCAATAGAAAATTTATTATATCATAAAACCACTTCAAAAACAAACACTTCGTTGCACTTTTCAATTTAACCATAGCGTTGCTATGCTGAAATTGAGAAAGCACTTGTTTTTATTGTGGTTGCATGTCTCATTACAAAGTTCTATTACATAATCTGGGTTAATGTATAAAAAACCAGTTAAAATGCATTAGCTTTTCAAGAAATAGTAATTTTAATAAATCGCTTAAATACTACCATTAAAAGTCTTAGGACTTATAACACTTATTCTTTTGTAAGAAGATTACATCTAATAAAATTAAAAAGTAAGTTCCCATTAATTTAAACGTTTAAACATAACACCCCACAAAAGTTATAACAAATGAAATTGCAAATTCTTTTTTTAATAGTCAGTTTTGGCAGCATCATATCTTCTTCATGTAATTCCCCTTTGGAAGATGAAAATACAACTGAAAATTTCGTTTTTAAACCTATTTTTAGTACAAAAAATAAAAATGAATCTTATAAAAATGAAGAAACTGAAACCGATGTATTTAATGAAAATGATCCAATAATTGAAATTTTGGATGAACACGTAACCGTTTGTGATATAACTATTAAACTTCAAAAATTAGATATTCCTGAAATAGATGCCGTAAAAATTACAGGGGAAGTTTTGGAAAATAATAACACTGATAAAAATGGAGGCTGGGAATGGATATTAAATAGCAGTACACACGGAAATTTATGGGGGTTTGAAAGTAGTCCAAACTATGCCGAAATAGTTATAAAAAAATCTGATATCGAATTTTTACTCAATAACGATGATGCTAATACTTTGATGTTTTCTTTTAATTTCTTTTCAAAAGAATGTTTAGGAACAGATGAATTTCCCGTTTCGCCAACTATAGATATTACTAATGAAAAAGATGATCCATTAAAAATTATTGATTTATTATAAAAAAAGCTGTCTTTTTACAGACAGCCTCTTTTACTTTTATTTACTTATATAAATTCGCATTCTTTATTTATTAATGCTTCACTACAATTTTTTGAGTTTGTATTACATTATCAGCTCCAAAAAGCTTGACAATATATACTCCATCGCTCAATTGAGTTACATTAAAGTTTGTTTCGGTATCTAAATTTATTGTTTCAATTACCGAACCATTTAAATTATAAATACTTGCCGTGGTATAGTTATCTGTAGCATCAACAATAACTTCTTCATTAGCTGGATTTGGATATAAACTTACTTCATTAGCTGTTGATTCTAAATTTTTAGCTCCAAAAGAATTTCCATACTTATAAAAATAGAAATTGAAGCCTTTAAATCCAATTACAGATCGAGTTCTAGCAACTCTACGCTCAGATTCTTTAGTTCTTAAAACAATTACCAAACGTAATCTATGCCCTCTTGGCAACCTTTTTAAATTAGGAATTAAACGACCATTATTAAATTGATTTGGAAGCTCATAAGCCACTTTAATGTTAGTCGCTGCATTAGGCGAATTATCCAACAACAACTTAGTTGTTTTTGTTCTTCTAATCACTTTCCCTTTTCTATTTACCTGTACTATACGAACTCTTACTGATTCTATTCTTTCTTCAGTATTGTTTATAATTGGAGTTGCGTAACTTAAATCTAAGTCAATTGTTTCTCTAAAATTAAACACAGGGAAATGTCTTTTAAATGAAATAAATTCATCCTTATTGTTCCAAGTAATAAAAGCATTTCTATCTTCAAGCAATTCTTCTATAACAATTTCTTCCAGTACTTCAGTAAATGCTGCATCATCGTCTACACCAAGTTTTGCCGCTAAAACAAGTCGGTGTCCATCGGGTAATGCTTCTGTAAATAATACAGGATCTCCATTATTATAAGTTGTTGGCAAACTAAAATCAACTGTTACTGTGCTTGTATTTGGAGCTCCTGCTTGTTCAACAGCAAGATTCCCTCCTACATTTATGGTGTTTACAATACCATTTTCTTGATCTACTTGACGTAATTCAAGACTTAAACTTGATAATTCTTCAACTCTATTTGGATACACCGCTGTATTGTATGTTAATGATACTGAAAATGTATCTCCCTCAATAAATGCTGGCAAAGTTTCTCCCTCTGGGATGTAGTCCGTTAAATTATCAAAAACTACGCCTCTTTCTTGCGTAACAGCTGGTTCATTTATAAATATTTCTCCATCTGCGTTTGCAAAACCAGTTTGACCATCAACAGACATAAAAATTAATAATTCTAATTTGTGTCCATCTGGTAAATTTTCTGAATCTAAAACTGGATCTCCATTATCATAAGCAACAGGTAATGCATAATCAAATGTAATCGTATCAATATTTGGCGCATCAGTGTTAGCAACTGCCTCAAATGTACTAATATTTACTACTCCTCCTGCTTGATCTAGCTGGCGTAACTGCATAGCTACAAAATCCAAATCTTCAATAGTGGCATTATCAAAAATTCCTGTTGTGTAACTTAAAGTTGTTGAAAATGTTTGTCCAAAGTCGAAAGTAGGTAAACCTGTTTCTTCAGAAACATAGTCTGCAACATTATCAAAGCTAATTTCTCTAGCTCTATTTGCTAATATAATTTCAATTTCAGTATTCGCATCAGCAAAACCTGTATCGCCATCTACAGACATAAAAATTAATAAGAATAATTTATGGCCTTCTGGTAGTTCATTTGATAACGGAATAACGTCACCATTATCAAAAGCTGTTGGTAACGTATAGTCTAAATCAACGATTCCGGTATTTGGGTCATCATCATTAACTACCGCCTGAAATGTACTTGTATTTACTACTCCAAAATTTTCATCAAACTGACGTACTTGCATTGCTATATATACCAAATCTTCCTCGGTATCGTCATCATTTAATCCTGTACTATAACTTAAGGTTGTTCCAAATGTTTGTCCATTTTCAAAAGTTGGTATACTGGCACCTGATACTATGTAATCTGAAATATTATCAAAAGTAACTTTCCTTCTTCTAATCGGTTCAATAATTTCAATTTCAGTATTCGCATCAGCAAAACCTGTATCGCCATCTACAGACATAAATGTTAATAAAAACAACTTATGTCCCGCAGGTAATTCTGATGATAATGGAATTGTTGTACCGTCTTCAAAAGTTGTTGGTACTGTATAATCAAAAGATACCGTATTTGCATTCTCAGCATCTGCCTCAACTACCGCTTGAAATGCACTTGTGTTTACTACTTCAAAATTTTCATCAAACTGGCGTATTTGCATTGCTAAATATTCTAAATCTTCTTCAATACCATTTGTAACTCCTGTACTATATGTTAAAGTAGTGGGAGCTATTTGTCCTTGTTCAAAAGTTGGAATACTTGATCCAGAAAGTATATAATCAGAAATATTATTAAATGTAATATTTCTAGTTCTTTCTGCCGTAGCGTTTAGCACAATGGCTGTATTCGCATTAGCAAAAAGCGTATTATTTTCTGTTGACATAAACAATAGTAATACTAAACTATGTCCCTCTGGCAAATCCGCTGTAGTTGGAATTTGATCTGTAGTAGGTGTTGCAAATTCGGTTGGTATAGTATACGTAAAGTTTACTGTACCACTATTTGGAGACTCATCTGGCAAAACAGTAGTAAATTCACTTGTAGCGACTTCATTTCCAAATTCATCAACCTGACGTATTTGAGTGGCTACATAAAATAAATCTTCTTCAACTCTATCGGTTAAACCTGTCGCATATGTTAATTGCAATGACACTTCTTGTCCGTAAGCAACAGCTGGTAAAGTACCTCCTGCTGGAATAAATTCTGCAATATTATCAAAACTTAAGCTACGCGCTCGATCTGGCACTTCGTTAATTATAATTTCAGTATTCGCATTTACAAAACCTGTATCGCCATCAACAGACATAAAAAGTAGTAAGAATAACTTATGTCCTTCAGGTAAGTCTGCAGTTATTGGAATTAAATCTGTATTAGGAGTAGCAAAATTTGTAGGGATTTTATAGCTAAAATTTTCTGCAACACCTGCATTATCAGACTCATCTGGTGCTAGTGTTATAAACTCACTAGTTGCTACTTCATTTCCTAGCTCATCAACCTGACGTATTTGAGCGGCGATATACCCTAAATCTTCTTCGATACCATTTGTAATTCCTGTAGCATACGATAAATTCAAATTTACATCTTGGCTAATCGTTACTTCAGGAAGTGTACCTTCTAATGGAATAAATTCTGTTATATTATCGAACGTTAAGCTTCGTTCTCTATCGCCTGCTAGCGTTCTGTCTACCTGACGTGAAAAATCAAATGTTTGTAATGCCAAACTACTCACAAAACCTCCATCATCATTATAAGTTACCGTAACTTCATTATTTCCAGCAATCAAATTAGCATAAGGAACAGGAATTTCTAATATTCCAAAAAAGGAATCACGGTCTGTTTGAATATCACCACGGTAATCTGTTGGCACAGTAACAGTACTTCCATTTACCGTTATTGATGGTATTCTATTTGCTTCACTAGCTCTACCTACACCCAATCTTAAAATTGCCTCTCCTTGAGCACCAATACTAAGATTAGGAATTGTAAATGTTATGGCTTGATCAGCTGTAATTGCTTGCTTATATGTTGTTGCATATATTTTACTTTCACTAGATGTTTCTGTAATAGCTACTGAATTATCAAAAGTATATTCTACAATTACTGTTCCTTCTTCATTAATAACAACAGAATCTGGTACAGTATTACTTTCGGTAATATCTAATTTAGGTGTGTTATCATTACCCAAATACAAATGTTTAATCTTAACGTTGGTAACGGTACTATTACCCAATCCAAATTCATTTAAATTTGCTCTTAAATTAGTTTCTGCTAAACTATTTAAAATCAAATAAGCTTTATTTTCAGGTGTATTAACATAAGCATCTACTAATATATCTACATCAGTAGATTTAGTATCTACTCGTGTACCTTTGACATCACTCCATAACTGATAAAATTTAACTACATCAGTAAATACATATTCATCACTATTTCTTGACGCTGGTTCATCCTTTTTACGCATCATACGCCAAGGGTATGCAAAACCTTCTGCTTGTTCTCCAAATAAAAATTCGGCTTTACCTAATGCAAAAGGCACTGTTTTTTGGATTACATCGGGACGCTCCATAAATTGCATCATCATTGATGAGAATGATTTTAAAATCAACCAGTCTCTAGCAGGTGACCATGGCTGAGCATAAAAATCATTTAGTTGCCCTCCATATTCTGAAATTACCCATGGCTTAACTTCTCCATATTGAAGCGTATTATAATGCTCAATCATATCCATGGTAGCTTCCATATTACTACCTTTTCGTAATTGTTCTTTTCCGCCAATACTATGAAAGTCGTACAAGTGAATCGAATAGAAATCCATTTTTGGACCTACCTCGTCAATAAAACGCCTCCAACGCTCTTCCCATTGACCAAAAGGTACTTTATTTTGTGCTTCAAAACCTTCAGCTTCTAAATCTGGAAAAGCATTTGTAAACCCTCCAATTTTACTATCGGGTGAATATTTTCTAACTGAATCCGCTACTGTTTTATGCATTTCAAAAATATCCGTAGCATTTGATGCTTCTCCTGCAGCTGCAAAGTCAACTAAAGGGAAAAAAGGCTCATTAATCACCTCAACATATTCAGGTTTTGGAGCTCCTGTTGTTCCTCCTTCTGCATAAAGATCACGCATAAATAATCCCATATATTGTCCTGTTGCTGATCCAAAAGGCTCATCGGGAGTATTATTTTGTGAAAAAAACCAGCCCTGACCTGTGGCATGATTCCCATTTGGGAAAAACGGTGCATCCTGAGCTGCTGTTATAGTTGTTCCTTTTTCAAAAGGATGTTTTGATGTTCTGTTAGCATAGGCATCATTCAAAATAGTTCCCCATTCTGCAATACTTGCCGGATCTGCAAAACCTGGTCTATTTGTATTTTCTCGGACTTGATCGGCAGTAAAACGCATACGACCTGTCTCTCGACCATAGTAGGCATCATACAAGTTTATTAAAGAATCCAACTTGCCAAGCTCATCGTTATAATCGTTCTCAGTAGCATCGGCATGTAAAACAATAAACTTGTCTCTGTCAAAAGTCTCTTTACCGCCAATTGTGTGCTTCATATCGAAGTTTATATCAACTTCAACCTGAGAAAACACAGAGCCGCTCAGTCCTAAGACTGTTAATAATGAAAATAGTTTTAAATTCATAAATCCAAATTTTGGGTTAGTAGATTAAAAGGGCAATATTTTTTCAATTAATTATAATAATATGCTAAATATATGCAAAAAAATATTTAAAATTATATCAATAATTGATATTCAAATTCATAAAGTTAGCACTAAGAATTTAACTAAAATTGATTTAAAAATTATCCTACAAACATACGCCTTGAAAATCAATTATTTAACATAGTAGGAATAATCTTAACAAAAAAAGCATGGCCTTTTATATGGGTTAATGAACAAAAAGTTTACGGTATTTTAACATTTCCATAAAATTGAACGTCGTCAATTTGATAAGTAGAAGTAGCTAAAGGATCAAAACCTTTATATTGAAAACCAATTCGAACTTTTTCCGAAAAACAAGAAATATTTTGTTTTAACAACTTATAATTTGAACTAAGTGTAGGTATATTTAACGGCAATAATTGCCAAGAAGTAGTTTTTGGATCGCCTGTAAAATTAGTTGTGATCCAAATATTTAAAATTTTCCCATTATTAAACTGAGTACGAATTCTACATTGAAAAAAAGCATCTTCAATAGTAGTCAAATCCACTTCGGGAGTTATCAACCACGCCTCTAATGGCCTTAAATTTGTATTAAATGCCGAAATTGTCATCACTCTGTTAGCAACATTTGTTATTTTTTTATCCGTCCATCTTTTTTCATCACCAGTGGTATTTATATTTATCCAACCCAAAGCTTCTAACAAATTTTCATTAGTAATAGTTTCAAAATCTTCCGAAAATAAAACTTCATTCGCCTCATCGCTTGTATTATTACATTCAAAAAAAACGGGATCGCACCGCGTAGCTTGATTAAATTTTAAATCATTTGCCGTATTCATTTTCAATACAAAAAAATCATCTCTAAAATCTCGACTAAGCACTCCTGTTATTTCACCTGATCCATCAGGCAAGAGTAAACTTCTAAAACTAGAAAAATTACTGGTGCATAATATTATTTCGATCCCTTCATCACAATTAAAAATAGGTCGTAAGCCATCAAAATTATCTGCGGATGCACCTGCCAAGGTTTTTCCAGAATCCGTTAAAAGACTACTTGCAAACTGCATATTCGCTAAATTAATTAACAAGGATTCTTTTTCTTGGGTAAGTTCGCTTAAACTAAGCTCCAAAGGTTCAATAGAAACTATCTCGTTAGCACGAAATACGTGCTTATCTATTTCAAATGCACTTAGCGCTACAATATCATTTTCTAAAAGCTTACCTAATTTAGCAACTCCATTTCCAAAACCAACGCTTAACCCATTTAACTGAATTATTATTTTGCTCCCAAAAGGAAAACGATTATGCAAACTACGCTCATCTAATAAAAAATGAATGCCTGCTGTTGGATTTTTGGGTTTATCTTGCAAAATTAATTCTTTAAAAAAATTACCTCCTCGATCAGTGGATACTACATAAGCCTCCATCAACTGATCAGTTGTAAATGTTGTTGTATTATCTAGCATACGATCTAATCCTACTTTTGCCGAGGCTATACTTACCATATTCCCCTTAGGGATTTCGATACTTTTTGCTGCAGGAACCTCAAAATCATCACTGCACCCCAAACAATTAAAAAACAACGCAAATACTATAAATGGTTTGATGATTTCTATTTTCATTATATTAATATTAAAATCGATAATACGTATTTATATAAAATGTAGTCCCGCTACCGTACCAATGTTTAGATCCAAATAAAGGATTTACTCTGTTTTGATCTTCTTTTAAAGTAGCATAATTTGAATTTCTGGATTGTTCAAACCCTCCAGTTTTAAATACATTGTTTAAAATGTTTTGAATTCCTAGTACAAATCCCAAATAGTTTTTTTTTATTTTCCAAGATTTTCCTCCGATGACATTCCATAAAAAATAAGCTGGAAATTGTTCTTGCTTTAATAATTTTCTTGCTTTTGTTTCATCAAAATCTGTAAACGGTTGACCATCGACATCAGTAGAAAAATTTTGGGTCCGCGTAAATGGACTAATACTACTAAAAGAATGGGAGAAATAATTTAATTGTGTACTCAACCACCAATATGTTGGATCTCGGTAACTAAAGCCCAATCCATATGCTTGTTGTGGCCCAGTTGGTAAATGGTAATTTTTTAAAAAAGTTTTACCAATATCTAAAGGAGCTTCAATAGTATTAGCTGTGATATATAAATTGGGATTATTGCTATAAATATGCTTTCCGTATGCTGCAGATGCATTTAAAGTGAGTGTGCTTGTAAGTCCTACTTCTGCTCCAAATTCTATACCTGCATTTTGTTTGTTAATTCCTGTCATAATTTCTTGAAAAAAGCCTGCATTATCAACACGCCCTAAGCCAGCCAAATTATCTGTAAAAAAGAAAGAACGATTTGTTACATTTTGTTGCTGTACCCAATAAGCAGAAAAACGGGTTTTAATTGCTCCATATTGATAAAAAATACTCAGGTCACTTGATGTTAATTTTTCATTGCTTAAACCAATTACCGTTGCATTATTTTGTCGTGGATTTGTAAATGAATGTTGTAATAATGGCGGCTTACTTTCCATTAATAGCGAAGCACTTGTATACCATTTAGGAGTAATCTGCCTTTGCAACCCTAACTTTAAACCATAACCTAAAAATTTTAACTCTTTGCTTTTTCCCAAAGATAATGCTCCAGGATACATTCCATTTTCAAACTTTCCATTACGTTGATACCGTTGCGCTTTGGCTGAAATAGCTGCGTTAATATTCCACTTATTATAGGTATAATTCAATTGCATAAACCCATTAGCATCAAATGCTGTAAGCTCATAGTTATACTTAAACGCATCTCCTTCTCTCACGATTCTATTTGGGTTTCTCAAATCACTTTGAGCTATATTTCCTTCTGCAAAACCATCAATATCTAAATACCCCCTACCATCAAGTAGATCTGTAAGTGATGCAAAGTTTTGACTCTGTAATCCTCTAAATGCTACTTTCCCTTGAAGACTTATTTTTTCTGACAAATTATAATCCAGTATGCTATTTGCTGCCATAAATAATTCATCATTGCGATCTTCATACAATACATAAACTGCATTGCCTAAAGTAGTACGATTTGAATCGTGTAAAAATTGCCAATCTAATTGTCCGTTTGCCCTAAAGTTACGATCTGCCAAAAAAGCAGCTTCAAAGTTCTCATTCTGAGGATTTCTTAGAAAATAGCTAGGAAGTATTTGATAATACGTTGGATCTGGATTACGCCCCCCTCCTTCAAAAAAGGATTGCCCATTGGCTTCATTTACCGTTTTACCAATAAAATCCAATCTACTATTCCCTACTTCTCCTTTTTTAAAAAGGATATTATTTTGAATATTCCATTTTTTAGTTGGCTTCCAAAAATGGGATAAGGTAACTATTGGCTCTTGAACCCTTTTTTCTCTTGAATTTCGGAATTTACCATTTTGAATCCCCCAATACGAATTATAGCGTATTCCTCTAATAGCAACAACCTCATCTGTATTTGGCGAAGATTTTCCTCGGATTACTGGAGTGTATATGCCTGTAATACTGACACTATGCTTTTCGTTAATTCTTTTTTGAACACTTCCAAACAAACTAAATGCTGATAAGTTAGTACCATTGGCATATCCTTCTTCAGCTTTTCTAATCGAAGCTGACATACTAAAAGACCATCCATTGGACAATTCACCTGAATGATAAGTACCCATAAGCCTGCCCTGATATGATCTATTGGTACTTGCCAAGGCTATCTTTTTCCCATTTGCAAAACTTGATGCATTTAACTTAAAATGGGTTACGCCTAATAAGCTTCCAAAACTATACGAATTTGAATTCGTGTAGATAGAATTTTCTTGTGATCGCAGTATATCATTTAACCCTGACCAATTATTCCAATTTGGTCTACTGTTATACAGGCTATTCACTTCGATACCGTTTATTAATACTTTAGTGTGTTCATTACCCAGCCCTCTTAATTTAAAAAAAGTAGCACTCCAATTAAAGGCCACACTATTTAAAAATGCATCTCGAGAAGCTTGCAATAAGTGTTGATTTTGAATAGCATCTTGATCTGAATCCAATTGAATTTCATTCAAATCAACACTTGCAAACGCTTGTTGATTATTTACAAAATCAGTTTGTAATCTTAGTACACCTAAGTCTATTGGTTGGCCAGAATTAATAACTATTGGTATTCTTATTAACAAAAAGCCTTTTTTTTGAATACTTAAAATTTGCTCGCCTACCGGTAATTCGTCTGACAGATTGAATTTGCCTAACCTATTGGTTAATGCACTAAAATCAGTTCCTTCTAATACTATTTTAGCTTCAAAAATTGGCTCTTCTGTTATGCCCGCTATAATTTTACCTAGTACCTGTTGATTTTGAGCAAAAAAAGAGACACTTTGCAAAATAAAAAAAATGCAGTAATTAAATTTAGTCATATAAAAGTTGGTTACTTTTTATGAATTTAAAATACATTATTTATTATTTTGCTGTTAAACAATTATTTATGCCTTATCATTTTTTTAGTGTACTGCTCTTTTTTTTGAGTATTTGCTCATCAATTTATAGTCAAAAACACAACATAACCACTATTGCTTTTTATAATCTTGAAAACTTATTTGATTGTATTGATGATCCCCTAACTTTTGATGAAGATTATACCCCTAAAGGAAAAAACAGATGGACTGAAGAAAAATTAAATACTAAACTTGATCATTTAGCAGAAGTTATTTCGAGTATAGGCACAAAAAAAACACAACACCCGCCTGCACTTCTGGGAGTTGCTGAAGTTGAAAATAAAAATATACTTGAACAACTTGTAAGTCATCCTCTTTTACAAAAAAATGATTATGGAATTGCACATTATAACTCACCCGATCGAAGAGGCATAGATGTTGCTTTACTTTATGACAGAAATTTTTTTACAATAAAAAACATTCAAAAACACCCCTTAGCTTTACACGATGAATATAACAACCCAATTTACACCAGAGACCAATTATGCGTTTCGGGTTATTTAGGAGGTGAATTATTATATCTTATAATAAATCATTGGCCTTCTAGAAGAGGTGGGAAACAACGAAGTGAAGCTAAAAGAATCGAAGCTGCAAAATTATGTAAAAAAATAACTGACTCTATAATGTATTTAACCCCAAAAGCTCCTGTTATTATTATGGGCGATTTTAATGACGATCCTAATGACAAAAGCTTTAAAAAAATATTAAAAACTAAAGCCTCAATAACTCAACAAACAAATTCTTATTGGTACAATCCCATGGAAAAAATGTATAACAAAGGGATTGGAAGTCTTGCTTATCGCGATAAATGGAATTTGTTTGATCAACTAATAGTTTCTAATACTCTATTGGATACGATAGGCTTTAGGTTGCATGAAACACATATTTATAATCCAAAGTTTTTGATGCATGCTAAGGGCAACTACAAAGGTTATCCTTTACGAACATTTAGTAGGGGAATTTATACTGGAGGATACAGTGATCATTTTCCTGTTTACCTATATTTAGTTCGACCTGTTACTTTTCGTTAGCGACTACCACTTGAACCCCATTTATTTTTTGAGTTTCACAAGCACGTTTTGACCAATCATTTCGGCCACCTTCATACATATATAAATTATATGAATAATCCTCTCCCGAGTCTAAACGATCAATATTTTCAAATACACGCAAATTAACCGAAACTATTTTTTGATCGGGTTTAGTTACATCATATACACTATTCCCTACTAAAGAATCTCCTTTTTTTAACTCCAAATAAATAGTACTCTTTTTTAAGGCTTTATATTCAATTTTATAATTAAAAAAATCGCGAGCTGGTTTTAACTGCATAGGTGGTTCCTCTGCAAACTTTATAAATGCCTGAGAATAAACTTGGATACTTCCTAAAAAAACAAAACTTAAAATTACTAGTAACTTTTTCATAATATTGAATTTATGCGAAACTATTATTTTTTATAATGTTTGCTAATTTTTTTTTCTTAAAAACAAGAATAAAGTATGAATTATTTAAATATCAAAATTTATGCCGCTAATTAGCCACATCCTTTACACATCTAAAACCTAAATGCTCCAAACCAGTATCTGGAGAAGAGTTCATTCGAGCTGCTACACGATACCCAGAACAATAACTTTCATTACATAAAAAAGACCCTCCTCGGATTACTTTTTTTTGATGTATTGACTGATCATTAGCTAATATAGGCTTTTCAAAATTTAACTTTCGAGCATATCCATCAGAAAAATACGAATTTAATGTCCACTCCCATACATTACCTCCAATATCATATAGTCCCAAAGGATTACTTTTAAAACTTTTTACGGGTGCCAACCCATCAAAATTGTCCTCTTTTAAATTTTGTGAAGGAAAACTTCCTTGATGAAAATTAACATATTCCACAGCTTTTTCAAAATCATCCCCCCAATTATATTTAATTTGCTTTCCTTTATTTCGAGCCACATACTCAAACTCTTCTTCGGTAGGCAAACGTTTTCCAATCCAATGGCAATAAGCCATGGCATCGTACCATGATACTTGAACAACAGGATATTCATCTTTCCCTTCAATACTGCTCTTTGGTCCTTTTGGATGTTTCCAATTGGCTCCTTTAACCATTGACCACCACATTTGCGGATCTCCATTAAATACTAATGCCGCTGGATCGATATCTACGGTTTTAGAATTCACCCCAGAAATAGCTGCTATAAAATCGGCATTAATAGGCCTTTCTGCAGTAGTAACATAACCAGTAGCTTCAACAAAAGCCTTAAATTGAGCATTAGTTACCTCTGCAATATCAATGTAAAAATCGGCAACTGTTTCCCTATGTGCAGGCAATTCATCGGGTCTAGCTTGTTCACTAGTCCCTCCCATTAAAAAACTTCCACCCGAAACCAAAACCATATTTTTACCAGCTATTGTATCAAGCTTAATTGGTAATTTTTCTATTTCATTCATATAATTCTGATGAAATGAAACTGCAGTAATTTGCTCGTTATTTGAAATCTTGGATTGTGGTTTTTTTAATTTATTACATGAAAAAAGCCCCACTACAATACAAATTGTGAGTGAAGCCTTTATTATTTTAAAACACATGCTATTTTTTAAATTTAAGTTTTCCGTCCGTAGTTGTTTCTAAAATATATTGACCAACTTTTAATGTCGAAATATCAACCGTTTCTCCATTTTTATAAGCTTTTAACTTTTTTACGGTATTTCCTTTTAAATCTGTTATTTTAGGACTTTTACATTTTATTTTATTTGAAATATGTAATAAATTCCCTCCATGACTTGAATATACTAACGCATTTGGTGCTTGGTAATTTTTATTTTCTACATCAGTAGAAAATAACTCTGTGTTAATTACTACCGAACTTACTTTACCACCTGTATCAGCAAAAGTTACCTCAACTTCGTTAGTATCTTTTAAATAAGACATTGGAATCGGGATAGACAACATTCCAAAAAATGTCTCTCTATTTGATTGATCATATCCTGCCCAGTTTTTTGGTGTTAAGACAATATTATCGTTAATTTTTACTATTGGCTGTAAGTCCGAATTAATTTTTTTACCAAAAGATACACGTATATTTGCTTTACCTTTTCCTGTTTTCACATTAATAAATTCAAATTCAATCGGTTTATCGGCTACTATTGGTTTTAATAATTGTTTTGAATAATTGTTGTATTCTACTATTGAAGTAGCAAATTCAATATCCTCTGGAACATCACAAATAAGCATTAAGGTTTCATTTGGATCAATATCCCATTGATCAATATGTATGTCTGTAAATGCCTCGGTTAACTCTGGCAAACCAGATTCATTTAAAAATAACCTTCGTAAAGTATATTTTGTAATTCTTTCGGCATCAAATTCTGAAAAATTAAAGTTCAATAGCTCAGATTCATCAGAAAGGTTATTGAAAATCAACATCCATTTGCCTTTATTATAAAAAGCATTTACTTGAATATCTGGATTATCTGATGCTATATATGTACGTACACCTTCAACATCTTTCCAAAATTCATAAAATTTGATTAAGTTACTATATTCGTATGATTTCCCATCTTCAGTTTTATGACTAATGGACCATGGGTGCGGATTTCCTTTTGGATTAGCTACTGAATTTTTATAAAATTTTTCTGCCTTTCCTAAAATGTAGGGTATTGCTTTTTCAATACGATCTGGCTTATCCAATAAGGACATTACAATTTTATTTAGTGATTCTAATATAAAAGCATCTCTGTCCGAACTATATGTGGTTCCTTCCCAATACGGAACTTTTAAACCATACTCTGAAATTAGTATTGGTTTAACCGTATTCCATTTGTTAAAACTATAGGTTTCAATAAGATCTAAAGTAGCCTCGGAATCACTCCCTGCACAGTAATTAATTGTTGAGGTATCCCTATCAACCTGATCATAAAGCTTCAAAGACAAAAAATCCATTTGCTCTCCAGCAATATCCATAAATAATTTATGGTTGTTTTCCCAATATTTAAAATCGTTCAATTCAAAATGAGGTCTTATGGAACTATATCCTCCAACTTTTAATTTTGGGAATTTCTTTTTTAATCCTTTAGCAATTTCGGCGTAATACTTACTAATTTCTTTTTTTGTGGCATCCGTATCATCAGAAAACAATGAAGTATTAGCAAAAGCTTCATCCATTAAATCCAAATAATTTGTTGCATTTTCAGGAAAAGCACTTTTCATATAAGTGCTAATTTTATCTACAGCTAGTTGCGGATCGGCTCCTATTTTATATACCTTAGATGGCTTTTGTGTAATTACATAATTACTTTTTCCATAGGCTTTAAAAATAGATGTGCCCTTGTAATCCGAACTTGACACTTTAATTTGAGTACTAATTTTTCCTGTAGATAAATCTTCTAAGTCTCCATAAGGCTGAGGACCATCAAAGCCTCGAGACGGGTATGTATTTAATTCCGAAAATAAATAGGCACTCTCATCTTTAAACTCATTAGATGTTGCTGCAGATTGAATTCCAAAAAACTTAGAACGATCTAATTTACTTTCCTTACCTATATATTTTTTTATACCTAAATCAATAGTAATGTTTGTTCCTTGAGCAAGGGAAACACCTGAAAAACCTAAAATTAACGTACTATTTAAAATATAATTTAACTTCATATTACAATCAATTTTGCATCAGTATTAGCTGATTACTATAGAATAATTTACAATTTTAGAACCACGCATTCCATGGTATTCTTGAAAGTACCAATAATAATGCCACTGAATAAAAAATGGCTAAAAATTTAAATTTAGGAGTTGAAGTTAATTTTTTTTTGTGCTTTGAATACCCAATTGTTAAAGCTGCTATGGCTAATATCATTATTGTTGGGTGTTCTACATTATACAAACGCATTTCGGCATTTCTCATAATATCTTTAACAGGAATATCTGTGAACCATAATATTTTTCCTGATAAAAAAAATAAAACAAATCCTATTACAAATTGCAAGTGGGTTACTATTAATGCAAATAACGAAATTCTAAAATCCTTTGCTCCATACTCTCTTTTAGTTACCAAACCAGCAATAGCATTAAATGTAGCTAACACTAATATTGTTAATACTAAATAGGCCCAAGTTGAATGAACTATTTTTACAATACTTTCCATATTTCTTTATATTCTAATGTACTAAATTAATATTAATCAAACAAATGGTCTTTACTAACCATATATAAACACTTTGGCAAATTAATTATTTTAAATATGCTTTTAAAAGATTAGTAGTAGAACTGTCGTGTTCCCTTGGGTTATTATCTTTTATTTCACTCAAAATTTGCGATGCTAATTGTTTTCCAAGTTCCACTCCCCATTGATCATAACTAAAAATATTCCAAACTATACCTTGAACAAAAATACGATGCTCGTACATAGCTACTAATGATCCTAATGTTTTTGGAGTTAATTTGTTAATTAACAATGTAGTGGTTGGCCTGTTACCAGGAAATTCTTTAAACGGGGCCAACGCATTTAATGCTGTTTCAGATAATTTTTTTGATGCTAATTCTGCCAGTACTTCACCTTTATCTTTTCCATTCATTAAAGCTTCTGTTTGCGCAAAAAAGTTAGCCATTAACTTATCATGATGCTCCTTGTCTCCAAATAAAGACTCTTTAAATCCAATAAATTCTGTTGGAATAATTTTTGTTCCTTGGTGGATTAATTGGAAAAAGGCATGTTGTGAATTTGTCCCTGCTTCACCCCAAATAATAGTTCCTGTTTGGTAATCTATTTTATTTCCATTACGATCAACTCCCTTACCATTGCTTTCCATAATACCTTGTTGTAAATATGCTGGTAAACGATGTAAATATTGACTGTAAGGAATAATCGCTTCTGTTTCTACTTCATAAAAATTATTATACCACACACTTAACAAACCTAGTAAAACAGGGATGTTTTTATCAAAAGATTCATTTTTAAAATGGGAGTCCATTTCATGGGCCCCAGCTAATAACTCTTCAAATTGATCAAAACCAATAGATAAAGCTACCGAAAGCCCAACGGCACTCCATAGTGAAAATCGACCTCCTACCCAGTCCCACAACGGAAAAATATTTTCTTCGGCAATACCAAATTCGGTTACATTTTTGATATTACTTGACACGGCAACAAAATGCTTACTTACATCCGCTGCACTTGCTTTTTCAATAAACCAAGTACGCGCAGTGGTCGCATTTGATAAAGTTTCTTGCGTTGAAAATGTTTTAGAGACTACTACAAATAACGTAGTTTCAGGATCAAACTTTTTCAAATGTTGATGAATATGATCTCCGTCAACATTAGATATAAAATGAGTTTTTAAATGATTTTTATAATACTCTAAGGATTCCACAATCATTACTGGTCCTAAATCTGACCCTCCAATACCAATATTTACAATATCGGTAATTGCTTTACCTGTATAGCCTTTATGCGCTCCAGAAATTACTTTTTTGCAAAAACCTTTTATTTTTTGCTTTACTTGGTCTACCTCTGCAACAATGTTTACACCATCAACTATTGTTTTTTGTGAAGCCGGTGCTCGTAAAGCCATGTGCTGTACCGCTCTATTTTCTGTAGCATTAATAGCTTCGCCTCCAAAATAATTCTGAATAGCATCGGCTAAACCTACTTCTTTTGCCAAATCCAACAACAATTCAATTGTTTTTGAATTTATTCTATTTTTAGAATAATCTACAAAAAAACCTTCCCACTGAATTTGAAATGTATCTCCTCTGGTAGCATCTTTTTTAAAAAGATCTTTTAAATGTTGATCTTTTGTTTCATTATAATGCGTCTGCAAGGCTTTCCATGCAGCTGTTTGAGTTGGATTCTGAGATGGTAATGTTTTCATACGTTTTAGTGTTATTAGCTAATTTGAAAGGAATACTATCTAATGCTATTTTTATTGGCTTAATAAATTCAAAATAAGCTTCTTTGTGCTTTTCTTCTATATTTTTAGAACTTGGTAATTTTTGACGGTAAGGATCCACTTGCTTTCCGTTTACCCAAAAACGATAACATACATGTGGACCAGTGGCTAAACCAGTACTTCCTACACGTCCTATAATATCACCTTGCTTTACATATTGTCCTTTTTTAACTACTATTTTAGACATATGTAAATACTGAGTACTGTACTTATTATTATGTTTTACTTTTACATACTTTCCGTTTCCGGAAGTATAACCTGCCTTTACTACTGTTCCATTTGCTGTAGACCAGATAGGGGTTCCATGCGGAGCCGCATAATCTGTTCCCTTATGGGATTTCCATCTTTTTTGTACAGGGTGAAATCTGCGACGCGAATATCTAGAAGAAATACGACTAAATTGCAATGGGGCTTTTAAAAAAAAACTTTGTAATGATTTTGCTTCATCATCATAATAGGAAATTTCTTTTTTATCACTTTCCTTGACTTCATATTCAAAGGCATAAAACGGCGTTTTATTATGCTCAAACATGGCTGCTTCTACATTGTCTATACCCACATAAGTACCATCTTCTAAAAAATGCTCCGTAAAAATAACTTTAAAACGATCTCCTTTTTGAATTTTAAAAAAATCTATACTCCATTGATAGATACTGGAAAGCATGTGTGTCAAATATGGCGACACATTTTCATTTTCAATGCTTTGTGACAATGAACTTTCAATGACACCTGTCATTGATCTACGCTTGCTAATTACTTTTTTCTTTTTATTCAATGCATAAATTGAATCGGCAACATGAACTACAGTATAACTTACTTTACTTTTCTGATAAATAAACGCTTCTACTTTAGCTATACTATCCTTTGATTTTAAAATAGTATATGGTTTTCCAACAGCAATTTTGGCTACATTAAAACTATCTTTTACATGGTTTGAAATTTCAAAAACTCGAGATCTACTTACACCATGTGAATCCATGATAGCTCCAAAGCTATCTCCTGATTTTATAGTATCCTTAACTACCAAATAATCATTTAACACAAAGTCAAATTCCTTTACTATTGGTGGTAATGGTGCTGGTTTTTCAATTACAATTTGTGGTGGAGGTGTATTTTTTTTACACGTAATGAAAACTATAGCTATAATTAAAAGAAGTCCCTTTTTAAACATTATGATTACTCGTATTAACTAAATCTTCAACCCATTTTTTTCCCCAATTAGCCAATTCTTCTTCGCTCCAAAGCGAAGGAAAAAAACTTATGTTTTGGAAATTTGGAGGTAAAAATTGTTTCCAATTTGTGCCACCGGTTGCCTTAACTGATTTATCTCCCATTTTATTTAAATATCTATAAGCGGCCTTTAAATGGACTAGCCCCCAGTTGATATTTACATTGGCATCAAAAGTACGCATTGCTTTTATAAGCGTTGCATTATTTTGCTCGCTTTCTGGAAGGTTTTTAAAACAATGATACACGGTACTATGCTGCACTTGATTTGCTATACGCATTAAACGTGGAGTGTAACGATACTCAAACTGCTTAAGTGTCAATGTTTTTTCACCTGTTTCGGTTTCGGTAGCACCAAATTTCCAATACAAATGCTCGTAAGTATCTTCTAAAGGTTCTTTTTCAGAAAAATTACTACGCTTTTTTTCATTTACTAAATTGCATAAAGGAGTAGCATACACTTCGATCATTCGAAATTGTACCGACTGAAATCCGCTTGCTGGTAATAAAGACATACGGTACTTTAAAAATTGTTCTTTATCCATTCCCTTTATCATGATATCAAAGGAATCTGTTAATACATTAAAATAACGATTTATTCGATTTAACTTCTCAATAAAAAAAATAGCTGTTTGTAATTTATCATCCACAATTTGCTTCATTTCGTGAATAATCAACTTGAAATAAAGTTCTGTTATTTGATGATAGGTAATAAATATTTCTTCATCAGGAAAATGAGTTCTGGGTATTTGTAAACTAAGTAAGGTATCTAAATGGATATAGTCCCAATAGGTTAAATACCGATCATGCAACAACCCATCTAGGTAAGAGCCTAAATCCTGTCCGGAGTTTCGAAACTTTTCTTCTAATTGTTCTAAACGCTTTACAATTTCAGGATCTAGCGATTCACTCATACATCGTTATTTTATTACAAGTGGATATTTTAATCCACTGTATTTGGAAAGATTTGCCGTTAATGATCCCACTGCTAAATCAGCTGAAATCTTTACAGGAATCTTATTCTCATCATTACTTATCCATACGGTTAAGCTTTCTTCTTCCTTAAAAATACGTTCGGCCATAACTAATGGCCTAAACTTTAAACAAGATGTTTTCCCGTATTTCGTTCTAATAGTTTCTTTCCCTAAAAAGCGCAATTTAAACTTAAAATTTTCTTCATCAAAAAACATTGTTAATGTCTCTTCATCGCCTACCTTTAAATTGGTAACATCAATTAAGTTACGTAAATAATAAAATGATGATAACATGTCATGTACATTAGGTGCAACATCAAAGGTTTTTTTTGTTTTATGTTTTTTATTATTCACTAAAGCTTTATTATTGGTTTGATCAAAATCAATAACTATATCTTTTGTATATCCTCCTTCGTATATATTTCGAACAAATTTATATGGTAAATACGTTTCTGCGTCAATTATGGTTTCATATTGATCCCTTATCTTAAAAAAAAAGCTCAAAAATTTTGAAGACCTTCCTTTACCTACTACATGGTAAACTTCTTTCCCATCGATAGTTTTTTTTGTTGTTTGTAACGAAGCCGTACTTGTATTAAAGCTAAGATACTTTATTTTAAATTCTATATACTCGTTATTAGAAAACACAGGTTCATTTTCCATTGCTTGGGAAAACCCAGAAAATAAACCAAACAAGACTGCTATGTAGGTGATAATTCTTTTCATCTTTTCTATTTAAAATGTAAATACAATTACATATAGTCAATTTCTATTCCAAAATTAATTAAAACCATTATGTCTAACAAATACCATACTACTAAATCCATAGCTTCATACTATTTCTCCTAGCCTCTATTACTAACAAACCACATGCAATTATTTTTAAATCAATTCAATAAAACTAGAACCAGTAGCCAACACTAAAAAAAACTTTTGATGTTGAGCTTGGATCATCTGAAAAAGAATATTTAACTTGTATTGGCCCAATGGGTGAATTATACCCATAACCTAATGCATAACCCGAAAAACCTTTTAAATCAATGATTTCTTTAATATTAAAAATTTCATCGCCAACATTAGCAAAATTAGCGGCCGCATTTAAATGGTGCTTATTCCAAAAATTATAATCTAATTGTACTAAACCTTTAACGTAACTTTCACCCGAAAGTTGTAAAAAATCATATCCATAAAACGGCACTTGATTGTTAATTAATTTTGAACCAAAACCTCCCACAAAAAAATCCAATGAATTTACTCCTGTAGTATTCCCTAAACGTATACCACTTTCAGCCTGTAATAATCCAGAAAAATGAGTAGTTATGGGAATGGCATAATTTAAAGACAACTTTGTTACCGCAAACTCCTCAAACTCTGCTATGGGTATAGACGAAAATGGATATCCTGTAAATGAGCCTTCAAAAAAAACTCCTTTTTTCGGAAAATATTTATCATCAAAACTATCATATTTAATAGCTGCATAGGCACTATAATAATTCACACTCGAAAAAACAGTCCCTGGAACTTGATCACTATCTTCGCCAATAGTTTCAGTAGAATTTTTTAAAAATTTATGCTCTAATCCAATTCTAAAACCAAATTTTTGTCCTAGAATAGTTTCTAAGTACAATTGACTAGTTATATCTAAGGTTTCAAAATCAATAAAATTAATTGGAAGATCGGGTAAATTTAATCGGCTTCTAACAAAAGTAAAATCTAAAGGCTTTTCATACTGATAAAGCCTATGTTTAATTCCAACACTCCAATAATATCCTTTGTCAATATAATAATCAATATTATACCTAGGCTTATCGCCTAAAATAGCATCCAGTGATAATACGTCACTTTTAAAAAATAAATTTTTACGTGTATAATTAACTAATGCTGCTGATTTATATAAATTATCATAATGCAATCCGAAACGCACAAAACTTTTTACTGGACTTTCTTCAACTTTTATTCGAACTTCACTATCCAACGGACTCTTTGGTTTAATTTTATATCGAATACGTTCAAAATTCCCAGTACTATATAAATTATCTAAACCTTGATTCAATTCATCTAAACTTACAAAAGAAGGTGTTTTTAGTCGTAACTTTCCTTTTATATATGCCCTTGTAAAACGCTTATGTCCATCTATATCTAAAAAAACGGCTAAAATATCTTTAGTTGGTTCAACTTTTTTTCTTTTAATTGATAATGATTGTTTTGTCGCTATTTCCTTTAAAATAGGTAATTGCTCTCTAGCGCTTTTTTCTCCCTCCTCAATAATTTTATCCCCTTGATCAAAACTAACTACCGAATAAGCTTTAATATCTGGTTTTATATATACATCGGTAAGCGGTTGCTTGCGTTTCATGGCTTTAATTGTCCTAAAATTGCTTATCTGCAGCATAATATCAGTTACTGTATTGAGCTGCTTTTTATTCATTAATGTATCCTGAACATCGACACCAATAATCATTTCTACACCGCGTTTTTTAATTTCTTCAACAGGATAGTTATTAGTTACACCTCCATCGGTAATCAAACGCCCATTAAATTTTACTGGACTGTACACTGTGGGCAATGCACCACTAGCGGCTACAACATCGGGTAAATATCCTTTATCAAAAATAAGTCCTTCGCCCGTTTCAATATCTGTTCCCGTACAAAAAAATGGAACAGGCAACTCACTAAAATCATTAATATGCCTTACATGAGTGGTTAATTTCGAATAAAAATTATAAAAGTTTTGTCCATTAGAAATCCCTTTAGGAAGGCTTACTTTATTTTTAACAATGGGCAAGGTTAGGGCATATTTTTCATCATCTTCCTTTTCATAAAATGTTTTGCTTCCTCTGGGAAGTATATCTTGAATAAGATTATTAAAGTTAACAGTATGAAAAAGGGAATCTAATTGATTTGCGGTATAGCCCGAAGCGTACAAACCACCCACAATCGCCCCCATACTTGAACCCGAAATATAATCCAACCGAATTCCTGCTTCATCAATTACTTTTAACGCACCAATATGCGCTAAACCTTTTGCTCCACCTCCACTTAATACTAAACCTACTTTTAAATCAGTAGTATCTTTTTGTTGCTGTTGTGCTTCTGCGTTAAGCAAACAGAAAAAAGTACTTAGTAAAATAAAGAAATACTTCAAAACACTTGTATTCAATTGGTTGTTAATCCTTATAATAATCAATAATTTTTTGAGCTTTTGATACACCTACAATTTCAACTAATTCTGATTTTTTTGCCGTTTTAATCCGTGTTACTGATCTAAAATGTTTTAACAAAGCAATGGCTGTTTTTTCACCAATACCTGGAATAGTATCTAATTCTGTTTCCAATGCCGCTTTACTTCGTTTTTGCCTATGAAATGTAATCCCAAAACGATGGGCTTCATTTCGCATATGCTGGATCACTTTTAAGCTCTCCGATTTTTTATCTAAATATAAGGGATAAGAATCACCTGGATAGTAAATTTCTTCTAAACGTTTTGCAATGCCCACTATAGTTACTTTCCCTCTAATACCTAACTGATCTAAGGCTTTTAATCCAGATGATAATTGTCCCTTACCTCCATCTACGATAATTAATTGCGGTAAAGACTCCCCTTCATCTAATAAGCGCTTATACCTTCGATATACTACCTCTTCCATGGAGGCAAAATCATCAGGCCCTTCAACTGTTTTAATAGTAAACTTTCGATAATCCTTTTTGCTTGGCTTGGCATTTTTAAATACTACACATGCCGCTACGGGATTTGTTCCTTGAATATTTGAATTATCAAAACATTCCATATGTTCGGGTAACGCAGGTAAGCGTAAATCTTTCTGAATTTGAGCTAACATGCGCTTGGTATGCCTCTCTGGATCTACTATTTTTATTTGTTTAAAACGCTCTTGCCTGCTATATTTTGCATTACGTAATGAAAGATCAATTAGCTTTTTTTTATCTCCTAACTGAGGCACGGTTACTTTTAACCCCTCTGGTACAGCTACAGGAAAAGGAAGTAAAACTTCTCGCGAAAGCGATTTAAATCGGGTTCTAAATTCCACTACTGCTAGTTCTAAAATTTCAGCATCTGTTTCTTCTAACTTCTTTTTAATTTCGGTGGTATGTGAACGTACTACCGATCCATAATGCACTTGCATAAAATTTACATAGGCATAACTTTCATCACTCTCAATACTAAATATATCAACATTACTAATTTTAGCACTTACCACTGTTGATTTTGATTGGTAATTTTGAAGGGCTTCAATTTTTAACTTATATTGCTGTGCTTGTTCAAATTCCATGGCCTTGGCATGTAATAGCATTTGTTTATTAAAAGACTGAATAGAATCCTTAAAGTTCCCTTTTAATATATTCCGCACTGCTGAAACATATCTTTTATATTGATCTTCAGACTCATAATCCTCACATGGCCCATTACAATTTTTTAAATGATACTCCAAACAAACCTTATATTTCCCCGATTGAATATTTGATGAAGACAAATCATAACTACATGTGCGCAAAGGATATAATTCTTTTATTAAATTTAGTAATGTATACAATACATTCTTATTTGTATATGGACCAAAATATTCTGAACCATCCTTAACAATCCTTCGAGTACTGAACACCCGAGGAAAACGTTCTTTTTTTATACAAATCCAAGGATAAGATTTATCATCCTTAAGTAAAATGTTATAGCGTGGTTGATGTTTTTTAATAAGTGTGTTTTCCAGTAATAACGCATCAGATTCTGTATTAACAACAATATGTTTTATACTTACAATTTTCCGAACCAAAATGCGCAAACGCGCACTATCATGATTTTTTGTAAAATAAGAACCAACTCTTTTTTTTAAGTTTTTAGCCTTACCTATATACAAAATACGCCCTTCTTTATCAAAATATTGATAAACACCAGGTGCACTAGGCAGCACCTTTACTTGTAAATCTATGGCCGAAATATCCATTATTCAAAGATAAAATTATCTGCTGACTTCAAGCTTTTTTGATATACTAATTAAGTAAATGTATATTACTTACTATTTATAAAAAAACCTCCCTAACTATTGAAATAGAAAGGGAGGACTACCAAAGAGTTTCAACGGTATAGATAAAACTCTAAAACTAAACACACTATATTTTACTTTTTTCAGATTTTAACCTATTCGAATTTCTTTAAAGTCTTAAAACTTAATAAAAACCAAATAAATACTAAAACCAATCAAAATACATATATATAACGCCTCACTTTAAATTTACCCTACCCTTAAATCCATTTATTTTAAAATAAATTCACATTACACTTTAAACCAACTTCAAATATTAAAAGACTTTTAGATATTATTGCCCCTTTGTATTTTTACTTTTAAAATTTGATTACTAAATTTAGATTGTAATTCAGGTTTAAAAAAATACCTTTTTCGAGTTCTTATACCACAAAATCATTTGGAAAATAAAAAAATTATTATTGGACGATCAGATATTGCCGATTTTCCTGAAATACCACTCAATGATGTATCTATAAAAATTGATAGTGGTGCTTACACTTCAAGCATTCATTGTAAAAATGTTATTGAAATTAATAATCTGCTACATTGCGAATTTTATGATGTAATAGACAAGCAAATTATTAGAAAAAAAATTACATTTAGCGCTTATAAAACTACTGTTGTAAAAAGCAGTAATGGCATAGCTGCTAAAAGATATGCCATAAAAACAAAAATCAATTTATTTGACAAAACATATCCTATTACACTAACTTTAAATGATCGAGACAAGATGCGTTTCCCTGTTTTAATTGGCCGTAAATTTCTAAGCGGAAAATTTATTATAGATCCTAAGCAACTTAACTTATCATATGGCCTAAAAAATAATTTATGAATATTGTTATCTTATCTCGTAGCGCTAGTTTGTATAGCACCGACGCCTTAGCCCAAGCAGCCATAAAGCGAAAACATAATGTTCGTATTATTGATCCAATAAATTGCGACATTGTTATTGAAAAGAAAAACCCTGCCATTTATTACAAAGGTAAAAAACTAGAATCGGTAGATGCTGTTATTCCTAGGATTGGTGCATCTATAACTTATTATGGTACGGCTGTTGTCCGTCAATTTGAAATGATGGGAGTTATGACTACAGTAGGCTCTCAAGCACTAGTGCTTTCGCGCGATAAGCTCCAAAGCTTACAAATTTTAACCAAAGCAAAATTAGGCTTACCAAAAACTATTTTTACAAACTATTCAAAAAACGTTGACGAAGTTATTAATCACGTGGGTGGTGCTCCATTAATTATTAAATTATTAGAAGGCACTCAAGGCTTAGGCGTTGTTTTAGCCGAAACCACCAATGCCGCAAAATCTGTAATTGAAGCTTTTAATGGCTTACAAGCTCGAGTTATTGTCCAAGAATTTGTTAAAGAAGCCAAGGGAGCAGATATTAGAGCTTTTGTTGTGGACGGCCATGTTGTTGGCGCCATGAAAAGACAGGGTAAAGATGGTGAGTTTAGATCTAATTTACACCAAGGAGGAAAAGCCAGCATTATTGAACTTAGTGATGAAGAAGAAATTGCAGCTATAAAAGCGGCCAAAGCACTTGGATTAGGTGTGGCAGGTGTAGATATGCTTCAGAGCGAAAGAGGCCCTTTGATTTTAGAAGTAAATTCATCTCCTGGACTTGAAGGCATTGAAAAGGCCACAAAAAAAGACATTGCCAAAACTATTATTAGATATATTGAAAAAAATATTTAATGAATGGATACAGATATTTTAAATATTTTAGGACAAGAAATTAAGTTAGGACAACGAAAAACTATCAATTTAAATATAGCCAAGCTATACACCTCAACTAAAGTTGAAATCCCAATTATTGTTGAACGATCAAAAAAACCTGGCCCAGTAGTTCTCATTACCGCTGGAATACACGGCGATGAAATTAATGGTGTTGAAATTGTTAGACAACTTATTCAAAAAAAAATAAATAGACCTGCTAAAGGGACTATTATTTGTATTCCTGTGCTAAATGTTTTTGGGTTTTTATCTATGAGTCGAAATTTTCCAGATGGACGCGATTTAAATCGAGTGTTTCCTGGTTCAAAAAATGGATCACTTGCCAGCCAATTTGCCTACCAGTTTACCACCGAAATTTTACCTCATGCGGACATTTGTATTGATTTTCATACTGGAGGAGCTAGCAGATACAATGCACCACAAATTAGAATATCTAAAAACAATGAAACTAGCTTAAAATTAGCTCATGTTTTTAACGCTCCTTTCCTTTTGTATTCAAAAAATATTGACAAGTCTTACCGAGCCACTTGTGCAAAAAAAGAAAAAACAATTTTATTATTTGAAGGTGGGAAATCGCTTTCAAATGACAAAAAAATTGCTAAAGAAGGCCTCGAAGGTACGCTACGTGTTTTAGATCATTTAGGAATGTTACAATCCGTTTTTAAAATTGAAACTCCTAAATTTAATTCTGTTATTATTGAAAATAGTCACTGGATAAGAGCTAAATACAGTGGCTTGCTTCACCTTAAAATACCTTGTGGTGCTTTTGTAAAAAAAGGAGATGAATTAGCTACAATTACTGATCCTTATGGAACAAAAAGGCATGTGGTAAAAGCATCCAATAATGGCTATATTATTAATACTAATGAAGCTCCTATTGTTTACCAAGGTGATGCTATTTTTCATATAAGCAACGATAAAAAAAAGACAAATGACTAAAGCCGAACTTCGGAAAAAATATAAAGCATTACGCCAACAATTATCTCCGACGGAAATTGAAGAAAAAAGCATAGCTATAGCTAATCAATTATTACAACTTAACATTTGGAATTACCAATATTATCATATTTTTTTACCCATTACGGCTCAAAAAGAAATTGACACAGAATTTATACTTCATATTCTTCAAGGCAAAGACAAGCATATTGTAATTTCAAAAAGTGATTTTTCTGACGGAAGTCTCTCTCATTATTTACTTACAGACCAAACAAAACTAACATTAAATAAATGGGGTATTCCAGAACCTATCGATGGTATCCCTATACCTAATAATAAAATTGATGTTGTTTTTGTTCCCCTATTGGCATTTGACAAACAAGGCAATCGAGTTGGCTATGGTAAGGGTTTTTATGATCGATTTTTAAGTCTTTCGAAACCTAAATTTTGCATTGGATTATCATTTTTTGAAGCCGAAATTAAAATAAATGACGCCGATATGCTAGATATTCCTTTGAATTATTGCGTTTTGCCCGACAAAACTTACAATTTCATCTAATATTGTAAAAAAACATAGCAAAACTAGAATGGGAATTTTATCTTTGAGTTAACACAAAGTTAGTCAAAACACAAAGTTAGTCAATATGTCCCCAACATTGAAACTTACCTGCATTATCGATGACGATACTGTATATATTAAGCTTGTAAAAAAATTACTTCAGCTAAAAAAACTATGCGATAATATTATCGTTTTTAAAAACGGAAAAGAAGCGCTGGATTATTTTAATCAAGAAAATTTAGAAACCCAACAATTACCTGAGCTTATTTTATTAGATTTAAATATGCCTGTTATGAATGGATGGGAATTTTTAGAAAAATACAATCAAATAAAATCAAAACTAGGATTAAAGCCTAGTTTATATGTAGTAAGCTCATCTATTGATCCTATGGATTCTGAAAAAGCAAAAAATATTGATAGTGTTCAAGATTATATATCCAAGCCTATTTCATTAAAAACTTTTGAAACTATCTGTAATGTGATTGCTTCTTAATTTTCCTCTTTGGGAAATACCTTTTTATTGAATATAATTAGCAAAATAACTGCAATACAAATTGCTGAATCTGCCACATTAAAAACAGGCTCAAAAAAGGTAAAATAAGTACCTCCCCAAACCGGAATCCAATCTGGCAAAATGCCTTCGTATAGTGGAAAGTAAAGCATATCCACCACTTTTCCATAAAAAACCGATGCATACCCTCCTTCGGCAGGCATAAATGTGGCTACCTGTCCATTACTATGACTAAAAAATATTCCTTGAAAAATAGAATCTAAGATATTCCCTGTAGCTCCAGCAAATATTAATGAAATAGATACAATTAGTAAATCTGGTTGCTTTTTGCGAATGCTATCCCATAACCAATACCCTATACCCGAAATAGCCACTAACCTAAATAAACTTAAAAATAATTTGCCATATGATCCTGGAATTTTAACCCCCCAAGCCATACCTTCATTTTCAACAAAATGAATTTTAAACCAACTAAATACTTCAAAAGAATCACCTAAAGCAAAGTGAGTTTTTACATATATTTTTGAAACTTGATCAATTATAAGGACTAATAAAATTAGTAACGTTGCCTTTTTTAAATTCATTTTTTTGCTTAAAATTTCCAACTCCTAAAAACAAACGCTTCCAAAACGGGAAGCGTTGCATTTTAAAACCATTTATTCTTTTATTTTTTCTGCATCTTTTTAGCCTCTATACTCAATGTTGCATGAGGAACTAATTTTAATCGCTCTGGATTTATTAATTTCCCTGTTACACGACAAATACCATAGGTTTTATTTTCAATACGATTCAAAGCATTTTTTAAATCTCGTAAAAATTTCTCTTGGCGTATCGCTAATTGAGAGTTGGCTTCTTTCGACATAGTTTCACTCCCTTCTTCAAAGGCTTTAAATGTTGGCGATGTATCATCGGTACCATTGTTTCCGTCATTTTTATAAGCACTTTTCAATAATTCTAAATCATGTTGAGCATGAGCTATTTTATCTAAAATGATCGCCTTAAATTCAGCTAAATGCTCGTCAGAATATCTTTCTTTTATCTCTTGTCCCATAATTATTATATTTTTTTAATAAAAATTTCTGCTTTTATATCATCAAATTCAATAGCTACACCTTCATTTAATTCTTTCTTAAATACTATCTCTTTTGCTAAAGTTTCCGTTTTTATATAATCCTTATTTTGTTTTACTGCTTCTTCTATTATTTCATTAGTCGTAAAGCTAATTTCTATAGCATCAATTACTTCAAATTTTTGGTCTTTACGCAAATTTTGAATACGGTTTATTAACTCCCTTGCTATTCCTTCTTTCTTTAATTCTGGACTTATAGTTACATCCAAAGCAACCGTTAATCCATTTGCATTGGCCACTAACCAACCTTCAATATCTTGTGATGAAATCTCTACATCACTCAATTGCAATGTAATACTTTTGCTATTAATTTCTAAATTGATTTCACCTTTTTGTTCTAGTGTTGTAATTTTAGTTTGCTCAAACTTTTGTATTTCATTTGCAATCAACTTCATATCCTTCCCAAAACGCGGCCCTAAAGCTTTAAAATTGGGCTTAATTTTCTTCACCAAAATTCCCGATGCATCATCTAAAAGCTCTATTTCTTTTACATTAACTTCACTTTTTATCAAATCTGCAACCGCTTCAATCTCTTTACGCTCATTATCATTTAGTACCGGAATCATAATACGTTGTAATGGCTGACGTACTTTTATTTTTTCCTTTTGACGTAATGATAATACCAACGATGACACTATTTGAGCTTTCCCCATTTTTTGTTCCAAAGCACTATTAACAATACTTTTGTCCGCTGTTGGAAATTCAGATAAATGCACACTTTCAAAACTTTCCTGACCTGTACAGGCTATTAAATCCTTGTACAGCCTATCCATAAAAAATGGAGCTACTGGAGCACCTAATTTGGCTACTGTTAGCAAACAGGTATACAAGGTTTGGTATGCCGAAATTTTATCTTGAGCATAATCCCCTTTCCAAAACCTTCGACGACATAAACGCACATACCAATTACTTAAATTTTCCTGTACAAAATCCGAAATAGCCCTAGTAGCTCTTGTTGGTTCATACTCATTATAAAATGTATCAACTTTGGTAATTAATGTGTTTAATTCACTTAAAATCCATTGATCAATTTCTGGTCTTTCGCTTACAGGAATTTCAACTTCACTATAATTAAATTGATCAATATTCGCGTATAACGCAAAGAACGAATACGTATTATACAAAGTTCCAAAAAACTTACGCCTAACCTCAGCAATACCTTCAAGGTCAAATTTTAAATTATCCCAAGGATTAGCATTACTAATCATATACCAACGTGTTGCATCCGGTCCGTAAGCTTTTAGTGTTTCAAAAGGGTCTACTCCATTGCCTAAACGCTTGGACATTTTTTGTCCATTTTTATCAAGCACCAATCCATTTGATACTACATTTTTATAGGCTACATCGTCAAAAATCATAGTTGATATGGCATGTAGTGTATAAAACCATCCACGAGTTTGATCCACTCCTTCAGCAATAAAATCAGCCTTGCGTGCCCCCGCTTCTACCTTTTCTTTATTTTCAAAAGGATAATGCCACTGTGCTACTGGCATAGCACCAGAATCGAACCATACATCAATTAAATCACTTTCACGTTTCATTGGTTTCCCTTGCGGAGAAACTAATGTTATGGTATCAACTATATTTTTGTGCAAGTCAATTTTATCATAATTTTCATCGGACATATCGCCCGAAACAAAATCTTCAAATACTGCCTTTGCCATTACTCCAGCAGTAACCGCTTTTTGCATTTCAGCTTTAAGCTCGGAAACAGATTCAATAATTAATTCTTCATCTCCATCTTCGGTACGCCATATAGGCAATGGAATACCCCAATAACGTGATCGAGATAAATTCCAATCGTTTGCATTGGCTAACCAATTTCCAAAACGACCTTCGCCGGTGGCTTTAGGCTTCCAATTAATCCCCATATTTAGCTCATGCATACGGTCTTTTACATCCGTTACTTTTATAAACCAACTATCCAATGGGTAATATAAAATAGGTTTATCCGTACGCCAACAGTTTGGGTAACTGTGTACATATTTTTCAACCTTAAAGGCTTTATTTTCCTCCTTAAGTTTTATAGCAATTTCAACATCCACCGAACGCTCTGGTGCTTCGCCATCGGCATAATAATCATTTTTAACATATTTACCAGCAAACTCCCCCATATGCTCCGTAAACTTCCCTTGTAAGTTTACTAAAGGCACTAAGTTATCATTCGCATCTTTTACCAACATTGGTGGCACCTCAGGGGTAGCTTGTTTAGCTACTAAAGCATCATCGGCTCCAAAAGTGGGTGCTGTATGTACAATTCCTGTACCATCTTCGGTAGTTACAAAATCTCCTAAAATTACTCTAAATGCATTTTCGGGATTGTCATTCGGTTGCGTATAGCCCAACAACTGTTCGTAACGAATATCTAATAAATCCTTACCAATAAATGAAGTAACAATTCGGTATGGTATTTTTTTATCTCCTTGCTTATAGGCTTGTAAGTCTTCGGCTGTTTCTACGGCAGTGAACTTACCCGCAAATTGTTTTCCCACTAAATTTTTAGCCAAAATTACTTTAGTGGATTCAAAGGTATATTGATTGTACGTTTCCACTAAAACATAGTCAATTTTTGGCCCAACAGTTAATGCTGTGTTACTAGGCAATGTCCAAGGAGTTGTGGTCCAAGCTAAAAAATGAATAGTTCCAAAGCCTTGTAAAAATTCGGGTAACGAATTATCCAAAGCTTTAAACTGTGCTACCACAGTTGTATCTGTAACATCTTGATAGGTTCCTGGTTGATTTAACTCATGTGAACTTAATCCTGTTCCCGCTTTTGGCGAATAAGGTTGTATCGTATAACCTTTATAAATTAAACCTTTTTTATACAACTGCGCCAATAACCACCAAACCGACTCCATGTATTTGGGCTTATAGGTAATATACGGATCTTCCATATCTACCCAATACCCAATTTTTTCGGTTAAGTCGTTCCAGATATCTGTGTAACGCATTACGGTAGTTCGACAAGCTTTATTATATTCCTCTACCGTTATTTTTTTTCCAATATCTTCTTTAGTAATTCCAAGTTCTTTTTCAACACCCAACTCTACAGGTAAACCATGCGTATCCCAACCAGCTTTTCGTTTTACTTGAAATCCTTTTTGCGTTTTATACCTACAAAAAATATCTTTTATTGCACGCGCCATTACGTGATGAATACCTGGCAATCCGTTAGCCGAAGGTGGCCCTTCGAAAAACACGTAAGGGGTTTGTCCTTCGCGCTCAGTAATACTCTTTTCAAAAATACCTTCAGCCTTCCAAAAATCTAATGTTTCTTCAGCTAATTTAGGTAAGTCAAGTCCTTTATATTCAGTGAACTTTGTGCTCATGGTAATGGCTTTTTTAGCAACTGCTCCCAATGAAATCAAAGGAATTTAGTTGCACTATTTTTTATGATTATGAGGCAAGCCTCGTACATTGAAAACTATTCCTAGTTTACAAGTTGCGAAAATAGGGATTTTTTTAAAAATTTGAAGCCCATGAAACTATGCGAAATTTTAGAATTTATGTAACTTTTAAAACAAAATAAGCTCCACTATGACTAAAGCAGACTCCAAACTACATTGCACCCTTGTACAATCAACTATTTTATGGCAACAACCTGAATCGAATTTGTTGAAATTTGAGCAACAAATTGAAGCAATTACTAATACCGATTTAATCATCCTTCCCGAATTATTTAACACTGGTTTTTGTTTTGATACTCATTTGGCCGAAACCATGAATGGAACAACTGTACAATGGATGCAAAAACTAGCCCAAAAAAACAATAACACCTTAATGGGAAGTATTATGATTTTAGAAAATGAGACTGTTTATAATCGTATGCTTTTAGTGGCTCCTTCTGGAGAAATTCAGTATTATGATAAATTACATTTATTTGCCTATGGCAATGAAGATAAATACTTTAAAAAAGGCAATAAAACTGTTGTTTTTGAACTAAATGGATGGCGTATAAAACCAATTATATGTTATGATCTTCGTTTTCCGGTCGCAGCCAGAAATACTGAAAATTATGACGTACTCATTTGTGTGGCTAATTGGCCCCATACCCGTATAGAAGCATGGGATACCTTGTTAAAAGCTCGTGCTATTGAAAATCAAAGTTATACTATTGGTGTTAATAGAGTAGGAACAGACGCTAATAACTTAACCTATATTGGTCATTCAAATGGATATGACCCTTTGGGTAAACCACTTTTAAAAACTACTAGTAATGAAACTACGCAACACCTCATTCTTGAAAAAGAAACTATTCTAAGCATTCGAAAAAAGTTCCCTTTTTTAGATGATAGAGATGATTTTAAATTGCTTTAGTTAAAAAAAATAGCAGTATTGTTTTTGTTTGTATCCAAAATATCATTCTCCCAAGTTTACCGCTTGTTTTACATCCCAATTGGCACGTACATTTACTGGCTCTGGGTGAAAAATCACTTTTTCGGGCTGTATCTTTTTAAGGTAGTTTCCGGTATCCCATTTTTGATTTTTATTGGTATCAAAAATCACTTTAATGTTGTACTCTCCTGGTACAATTGACTCTATTAATGCTGATGTTTTTCCTTCATCTAAAATTACTTCGTAATCTACCTTACTTTCATTTTTTAAAAGTTGTACTATAATTGGCCATTTTTTTAATTGCTGAAAATTCAAAATCATTTTACCGTATTCCGATTCAATTCCGGTATTTATATTAAATACTAAGCTATCATTTTTGTTTCCTAAAAAATCTGTCATTGCCTCGGGTAATAATTGCAATATATAACGCGAGTTTTCTTTTTTCTGAAAATTTATAGCCAATTCATTTTTAAATTGATCTAACTCATGCTCAAAAGCAACCGCTAGCGTATCCTGATCTATTAATTTAAAATTGGAAATTTTTAAACTATCAATGGGTGTGTTTGCCGTTAAAATAAATTTTTCACTTAAACGTAATTTGGAAGAAGACGCCATTGAAACCCTTAATGAATCTTTAAATTGATCTTTGTAACGAGAAACAATTGTATCTGTATACTTTTTTGTTTTGGCTAAAAAAACAATAGAATCCTGTTCAAAAAATGGTTTTGTCCAAATATTCAAGGTGTCCTTTTGAGGATCTTTATAAAATCTAGTTTTTATAGCTGTATTTCCTAAAATATTAATTTCAGGTGCTTCCAACACTCCACGGTATCCCAGTGTAAACTGGTTTTTAGACACCTGTTTGGCTCTATCAAATTCAAATTCGGGAACTTCTTTAAACAATCTAAGCTCAGCAACTGTGTCTTTGGGTATAGAAACTATGGTGTCATAAAAACCTATTTTATCCAGTCTTGGCTCAAAAGTATAATTTGAATTGTTATCCTTTAATGCAATTAAATGATATTTACCTTCTTTTAAATTCTTAAATTCAAACTCGGTACTATCCAGAGTACTTGATATATAGCGTGGCGGATCTTTAAACACTATAGAATCTGTAAAACTTTCATCTGCCTTGTACAAATATACCGAAACATATTCGTCTAATTTTTTCTTAAAAGCATCTTTCACACTCCCTTTAAGCGACAAAGAATCCAACACTGGTCCTGTTGAAAATACATATTGAAAAAATGGGAATGGATTTTTTTCATTGTTATCCACAACACTAGCACCAAAATTAATAGTATAAGTAGTATTGGAAATTAAGGTGTCTTTAAATTGAATTTTAACAAATTTTCCTGGAATTCCCAATGGAGTAATAATAGGCTTTACCTTCATTGGAGGCGAAATTACTATTTGTTTTTGTGGGTTTTCTAATGTAATTAATTCATCAAAATAAATACGAACTTCCTTACTTTTAAAGTTTGTAGAATAATTTGGAGGTGAGGAACGTAAAAATTTTGGTGGATCTTCATCTTTTGGCCCTCCTGTTATTGAGCCTCGTTTTGCACAACTCAACACAGTGAATAAAACTACTAGGTAACTTATAAAAAAAGTAAGTTTACTTTCTTTCATTTTCTTTTTTATACAAATAAACAAAAACCTAACGAGTTCTGATACGAACCACTCTAGACTTTTACAACAACTAATTTTACTCCAACAATGTTACAGCTATTGCTGCTATACTAATTTTAATTCCTTTAACTTTTTTAAGGCACTCAATACAAGCTTTCATAGTTGCTCCTGTTGTAATTACATCATCAACCAAAAGTACATGCTTATTTATTAAATTATTCGTTTCATTTAATACAATACTATTTAACATATTATCAAAACGTTGCTCTCTAGTTTGCTTGGACTGTGTTTTAGTATGTGCTACCTTTTTCAAAATAGATTCATTAAAAACTGTATTTAATTTTTTTGCTAAAATTACCCCATAACTAGACACTTGATTGTATCCCCTCTGTTTTAATCTTTTTGCATGAATTGGCACAGGTAAAACCACATCTATATCTGTGAAATTTACATCAGATACTAATTTAGCTCCATGCCAATTCCCCACAATTTTTCCTATTTTTTTTTGATTTCGATATTTTAAATTGTGTATTAACTCTTGTACTTCAGTATGTTTCTCAAAATTAAATAGTGCAGATGCTAAATTAATTTCATATTCCTTAAAAATATCATGCATCTGATTTTCAACTAATGAGCTAAAATTTATAACCGGTAATGAATGCCTACATATGGTACAAATTCCTTCTTCAAACGTATGCAAAGGCATGTTACAAGAGCCACAACTCTTTGGAAAAAAAATGTACAAAATTTCGTTCAACATAAATGTGTCAAATAAATAAGTATATTTGTTTTTATCTAAGACCCTTTATGAGTCCAAAAAGTAGTACCATATCACTTTCTATATTATCCTCCGTGCTTGCAATACTTTTGCTAGGCCTGGGAGCGTATACCTACAATGATTACAAGGAACACTTGCTTAACAATGAAGACCTGGCTAAAGAAAAATTAGCTATGGAAAGTGAGCTGTCACTACTTGTTGAAAAATATGAAAATGTACAAGCACTTAACAGTGTAATGGACAATCATCTAATTGAATCTAAAAAACGCATTGTCAGACTTTTAGATACCATTCGTTCCAACGAACCTAAGTTACAACTTCTTATAAAATTTAGACGAGAAATTTCGGAATTAAAAGAAGAAAAATTACGATTATTCCATATCAACGATAGCTTAGCTAGGGAAAATGACTTAATAAAAGGCAACTTAACCAAAACTGCAACTGCCTTAAATCAAAGTAAAAACTTACGCAAAAAACTATCTAAAGAAAACACCAAATTAACTTCAATTGTCCATAAAAAGAAAGAATTAGCCTTTGCAAACCTTAAAGGAGAAGGAGTTCGAATAAAAGGAAATAGGGAATATTCAACCAAAAAAGCTAAAAAAACAGAACGTGTAAAAATTTGTTTTACTATTAAAGATAATATTTATTCAATTCGAGAAGACAAAGTAGTCTATCTTAAATTATTAAACCCAAATAATGTCCTTTTAGGTGATTTTGTACAAGAAGATTATAAAGGTGATGTAATTGCCTACAGTTCAAAACAATTTGTACCTTATAAAAATGAGCAAGTAGATCATTGTGTTACTATAAAAATTGATACACGTTACCTAATTTACGGAACTTATAACCTTCAGTTATATTCTTCTGAACATGAGTTAAAAAAGACTACTCAATTTAGACTAGATTAATTTTCACTTTTTTTACTATTACATTGGATAGCATTTTGAGGTTAAAATGGGATCATTTATTTTTGCCCCATGGCAAAACAAGAAGATACGTTTAAAAAAGTAATATCCCACGCCAAAGAGTATGGTTACATCTTTGGATCTAGTGAAATATACGATGGACTTAGTGCTGTTTATGATTATGGTCAAAACGGAGCTGAGCTTAAAAAAAATATCCGCGAATACTGGTGGAAAAGTATGGTGCAAATGCATCAAAATATTGTTGGTTTAGATGCTTCTATATTTATGCATCCAACCACTTGGAAAGCCTCTGGTCACGTAGATGCTTTTAATGATCCTTTAATTGACAACAAAGATTCTAAAAAGCGCTACCGCGCTGATGTTTTGGTAGAAGATTTTCGAGAAAAAATCAACCAAAAAATAGAGAAAGATATCACGAAAGCAAAAAAACGCTTTGGAGATGATTTCAATGAAGAAGAGTTTAGATCGACAAATCAGAATGTGCTTCGCCGTCAAGCAGAAATTGATAAAATCACTGCTGAACTTACTCGAGTTCAGGAAGAAAATGACTTGGCTGGATTTAAACAACTCATTGAAGATTTAGGAATCGGCTGCCCTGAATCGGGGTCAAAAAACTGGACCGAAGTACGTCAATTCAACTTAATGTTTGGTACTAAATTAGGCGCTTCGGCTGAAACGGCTACCGATTTGTATTTACGTCCCGAAACGGCTCAAGGTATTTTTGTAAATTTCCTTAACGTTCAAAAAACGGGTCGTATGAAGGTTCCTTTTGGAATTGCGCAAACAGGTAAAGCTTTTCGTAATGAAATTGTAGCCCGACAGTTTATTTTCCGTATGCGCGAATTTGAACAAATGGAAATGCAATTTTTTGTGCGTCCAGGCGAAGAAATGAAATCCTACGAATACTGGAAAGAAACGCGTTTAAAATGGCATTTATCACTTGGTTTAGGTAATGAAAATTACCGTTTCCACGATCATGATAAATTAGCACATTATGCTAATGCCGCTGCAGATATTGAATTTAATTTCCCTTTCGGTTTTAAAGAATTAGAAGGTATCCATTCGCGTACCGATTTTGATTTAAAAGCGCACGAAGAATTTTCGGGTAAAAAGCTTAGGTATTTTGATAATGAAATCAACGAAAGTTATACGCCTTATGTGGTAGAAACATCTGTAGGTTTAGATCGTATGTTTTTAGCTGTTTTTTCAAAGTCTTTAAAAGAAGAAACTTTGGAAGATGAAAGCACTCGTGTTGTACTTAAATTACCTGCTGTATTAGCTCCTACAAAAGCCGCTATTTTTCCATTAGTTAAAAAAGATGGTTTGCCCGAATTGGCTAAAGAAATTGTAAACGACTTAAAGTTTGATTTCAATGTCCTTTATGATGAAAAAGATGCTGTAGGTAAACGTTACCGCCGCCAAGATGCCAACGGTACGCCATTTTGTATTACGGTAGACCACGAATCATTGGAAACTAAAACAGTAACCATTCGCGATCGAGATACCATGGAACAACAACGTGTTGCTATTGCCGATTTAAAACAAATTTTAGATCAAAAAACTTCTTTTAAAAGCTGGTTAGCAAAATTGTAAAAGCCTAAGGCGTATTTATACATAAATTAATATCCCCTTTTCCTTTATTGGTTTTGGGGATTTTTATTATAATAAAACGCTAAAATACAACCTAAAAAAGGGTGATACTCCCCAAAAAAAAGAGACATCCCAAAATACTAGAACTGTTTATAATCTCTCTATTTCAAATTTCTATAGATTGCATTAATTAGATAAATTGTATAAAATATTAATTTTTTTCCCATTAAACTCGAAATCAAAATAACCTACTATTTGTTTTTTTGACTTATCTTTTATCTCATTGTAGAAGATTATATTATTCAATTTTCTTTGCTCATTGAAACCTATTAGACTATTTAATTCTAAGATTTGATTATTCTTATATAGTTTATAGTCTAATATTAATTCCTCTTCGTCATTACAGATTAAATTTCCAGGATTTAGTATTACTTTATTAGATTCTTTGTTAAACCTATAGAAATTATCTCGTTCACATTCATCAATCTCTAAAAATGTGTCTTCTTCAACTATATCATTTCCATTTAAATCAAACTCTTCTGATGGTATCACCGATATTAAAGACCATTGTTCATTTAATAAAAATGAATCTTCCAAAGGATTTTTTTCAAAAATTCTTTCGCTATCTCCATCATCAATGGCACAAGAACTTAGCAGCACTAAAAGTGGTAAATATTTAATTATTATACTCATAATATATTATCTAAGTTTTACACAAAATTCATCTAAAAATTCAGCCTTTACACAATCCTCATATACCGTTCGTTCAAATTGAATAAATTGACCTCCAAATAACGATTCATTAGTTTAGTATACTAAAATTGATAAATATACCTTTTTATACTTACTCTAAATGCATTTTCACTTTTCTGCCGTAATTATATAATATCCAAAACTCTGCATTTGAATTCCTAAAAGAAGTGCATAAAAAGATCCTTTTAAATTATTTAAACTTTGAGGTTTTAACTTTTCTTTTTTTAATAATTTCTTTACTATAAAACCGGTTATTGCAAACGGTACATGCAATACTGAAGGAGCTACTTTAAAAGAGATATCCTCAATTTTTATATTTTTAAAACCTATCGTTTCCATATTTTTCTCAACTTCATGTATGTTACCTAGCCCTTTTAAATCCCAGCCCTTGCATAATTGCTGATAGGTATAATTGCCCCCTACACATAAATCATTTGATGCTTTTTTTAAAAAAGCATCTGCAATAACAAATCTTCCTTTTGGTTTTAAAATTCGATAGGCTTCTTTAAGTGATTTTTCATCGTGCCCTGAGTGACATAAACTTTCTATCGCATAAACCCCATTGATGCTATTACTTTTAAAACTTGTAGTTGTATAATCTTCTTTTACAATAATTCCATTATAATTTTTTAATCGTTTATTTCCTTCTTTGACCTGAAAGTTTGATAATGTTACACCAATGGTTTTTAGATTTTTATGGTTTTTTAACCCATAAAGCATCGTACCTCCCATACCACAACCTAAATCAACGATCAATTGTTTTTTATTAATCTTGAGACGCTTAAAAACTTGATTATTCATTTCATTAAGCATGCTATCCCTTTTAAAGGGATTGGTTTTAAATGGAATAAAGTACCCAAAATGCATATTAAAATCTTTACTCCAAAACTCGTAATCTTCAGTTGCCTCATTGTATAGATCAATGAAACTAGTTTGTTCTTCAATTATTCTTGATTGGTTTAACTTGATTATTTCCATAATATTAATTTTTCAGCTTAATTCTCTTCTAATTATTCTATTAACAATCAATGTTTTAATTGATCATTAATCTTATGTGTAACAAAAACAAAATATCCAGCAATTACTAGTGGTATAAAAATCCAGTATATCAGGCCTAAGTTTAAATTACCTTCAAAAAACAAGTAAACACTTCCATAAATGAGAACTAAAAACCAATAAACTGCTACTAAAGTCTTTGTTTTATCAACTAATAGCTGCCATTTAACCAATAGTATTAATGCTAATAAAATCTGAATAAAACCCAAGCCTATTTGTACTATAGCCCCTAAGTACAATCCTAAATAACAGATCAAGGTAATTAGTAAACTAACTTTATTAATAGTATGTATATATTTAATTTTCATAATATTTTAAACTTTCAATAATTACTGAAATTTAATTTCAAAAAGAAAAGGATCATATCCTTATTCTTAACTTTATTTAATACTCCGTTACTTTACAAACTTCATCAGCATTTTAGTAAACCAATTTTTTTCTTGAGCTATCAACTTGTCTAACATCGAATCCATGGTACTTGCCAATTCATACAAGGATGCTGTTTGTTTTTTAAGCTCTTTTGTTTCGTCTGTACCATCATTATCAATATTGGACACCTCTTTTAACACTTTAAGTACGGGCTTTATCTCTCGTCTACTCCTTTCTTTGGCTACTTGTCTGGCAAGTTCTTGTACATCTTTTTCCGAAGCAAAATATTCTTTACGCTCTCCAGCTTTAGTTTCTTTATAAACAATACCCCAGTCCATCAATTGACGTATATTCATACTGGTATTTCCTCTTGAAATTTTAAGTTCTTCCATTATTTCTTCAACACTCAATGGTTCTGGCGAAACCCACAAAAGTGCATGAATTTGTGCCATTGCCTTATTTATGCCCCAATGCGAACCTAATACCCCCCAAGTACTTATAAATTTATCTTTTGCCTCTTTGTATTCCATACAGCAAATATATAAAACATTTTTAAACTTTCAATAATTACTGAAAGTTTAAAAATAAAACAACCCTGACTTTGTTACAAAACAACACACCCTTGACTTTGTTACAAAATAGTATTTAAAACGCAACTATTCAAAAACTTACAAAATATAAGATTGCTGATAATGCTAAAACATAAATTTTATATAAGAATAGTAAAGCTAAATACAATTCCAAAAAAGGTATTTTAAAATGGGAAATTACCATTCCAAGTAAACAGGTGGTAAAAAAACAATTCTCCTACCGAGTAAAATTCCCAAAAGGAAAACGAATTAATCTATAGTATTATATAAAACAATACTTCATATTTATATAAACCAAAACATTCATTTTTTTACCCTATAGGTAATTCTACGGTTAGTAACAATCGTACATAAACCTATAGATAGTTGAATTTCTGTTCTATTTGATGATATACACCCTGTAGTTAAATTTCTTGCTTCGGCAAAATAACTACCCGCTATAGTTGGGGTATAACTTGTATTGGTACTCAAAAGTAAATTTCCTCCTGTACTGGCATCATACCAATCAATCGTTTCGTTTATATTAACCGATGCTGTAAGTGTTGGTATGGTTCCACCTGCACATAGCGTTTGATCTCCTCCACTAACAGGAGCTGTTGGGGCATTACCAACTATTACATCAATAGTATTGGTGTTAAATATACTACCACTACTTATAGTTACTGTAAAACTATAATTCCCTGCTATTAAACCAGCAATTACGGGATTATCCAAGGTTGAACTAAACGTATAACCAGCAGGGCCAGAACCAGTCCAGTTTAAAGAAGCCCCTGCACTATTTATACCCGATCTATTCGCAAAAAGGCTTAACATATCACCTCCACAAATAGGAGTATTTGACGTTGGAGTTACACTTAAGCTTCCTCCATTTGCATTTATTTCTGCAAAAGAAAACGGGTTTCCTTGTCCATTACCATTACAACTGGCGTATCTTGTTGTTCCAATTTGTAAAATTTTTGCGGCACTACAAGGGTTTGATGTATCCAAACTACCATTAGGAATTACAACAAAAGCAGTACCTGCTGGTATGGAAAAAGTTACATTTGCGGTCCACTCACCAAAACCACCATTAGCTAAAGTAATTAATGCTGTGTTTAGTGAAGATGTTCCACTTACAAAAAAAGTATCAGTAGCACCAATACCATCACCTATTGTCAATGAGTTAATTTCATTAGGGATGTTTGAATTTATGGTAATCGAAAAACCTCCTTCAATACTTACATCATTTGTTCCTGTCACTTGCCCTGGATAGGTTGTTGCTGCCACCCAAGTAGTTCCATTAAAAACTTCCCATACCGATACATTTGTCCAATTCCCTGTACCTACTGATCTAAAATCATTTGTTGTTTGCCCAAATAAAGTTATTGGTATAAAAATTAAACAGATTATCAACACTCTCATATAAGTGTAATTTATTAATAATTAGAGTTTTATGTATTTATTTACCTATTTTTAACAAAAAATACCCCAAGTTAGCAGATGACTAACTTGGGGTTTACATTTATAAAATAAGTAGTGTAGCGGTTAGCTACTTTTTCTATTTATTATTTTTTTAAAGCTTCTAAAATTTCTTTTAATAAATCATTATCAGATGGTCCAGCTGGTGCTTTTGGCGCTTCTGGCTCTTTTGTTTTTTCGTAAGCTTTAAGTACGATATAGATAAATAAACCTACAATTATAAAATTGATAATTGTTTGTATTAAATTTCCGTAAGTCATTACAGCAGCTCCAGCTTCTTTAGCGGCTTTTAAACTTTCATAATTTTCACCATTTAAAGCAATAAATTTTTGTGTAAAATCTGTTCCTCCTGTTATTAAACCTACAACAGGCATAATAATGTCAGCTACTGCCGAATTTACAACTTTACTAAACGCACCACCTATTACAACCGCTGTTGCTAATGATACAATGTCTCCTTTTAATAGGAACTTTTTAAAGTCACTGAAAAATGCCATTTGATTTTTGTTTAAATTGTTAGCACTACTAATTTACTTAAAAAATCAACTATATTTAAAATTATGTTAATTTTTTATCATTTTTTTGTCGAGGTATGACTTGTTTTTGCGTTAAAATGCGCTTAACTCTAGGCGCTATCCCTGTAATTAATTCATATGATATCGTACCTACAGCTTCAGCTAAGCTTGCCGCTGAATAGGTTTCATTAAATATAATTACTTCATCGCCTTCTTTACAATCAATATGAGTCACATTAACCATAAGCATATCCATACATACGTTTCCTAAAATAGGAGCCTTTTGTCCGTTAATATAAACAAAGCCTTTACCATGTCCATACATTCTCGAAATTCCATCGGCATGACCCAAAGCTACTGTTGCCGATTTTATAAGTGTGTCTGCAATAAAGCCACGATTATACCCTAATGATCCACCTGTAGGGATTTCATGAATTTGCGAAATCACAGATGTTAAACTGGCTACGGGTTTTAAGTTTTCGTCATATATTGCCTCATTTCCAAAACCATACAAACCTATACCCGTTCGCACCATACTAAAATGTGCTTCGGGGTAATTCAAAATTCCAGATGTATTTGATTGATGTGTAATAGGATCGTTAATCATTTGTGATTGTAAAGCCCCCGAAAACTGCTTAAAAGACTTTATTTGCTGCATTGTGAATGTTCTTTCCTTTACATCTTCGCTTGCCGCTAAATGCGAAAACAGCGATTTAATTAACAAATTAGCCCCTTCAACCTCATCTAAAATAAAAGGAATATCGGTATCCGAAAAACCTAAACGATTTAAGCCCGAATTATACTTTATATGTATCGGGTAATTATCTATTTGTTGTTCCAAACAAAAGCTAGCAAATAATTTTAATAAACGTTGACTATATATACTTGGCTCTAACTTGTAACTAACCAATAAATTAAAATTAGTAGGTTGAGGATGCAATACTAAAATAGGAGTTGTTATCCCGCTTTCGCGAAGAGCCACTCCTTCTTCTGTATAAGCAACACCAAAATAATCTACCCCTAATGTTTCTAAATGAGTCGCAATAGCAATAGCATCACTTCCATAAGCCACCGCTTTGACTACAGCCAAAAGTTTTACCTTAGGATTTATTTTACTACGTAAATACGCATAGTTGTGTGCTAAATTATCCAAATTTATAGTTAAAACAGTACTACTCATTTGTGTCTGGATTTAATCTATTTATTATTTTCTTTATAAAATGCTGCTCTACTTAAAGGCTCATATGCCTCAGATTCGCCCAGCATTACCAAATGTTCACCTTCTGATTTACGATGACTATAATGTGCTAAATTTCCTGTTTTAGCACAAACTGCATGTACTTTGGTAACATATTCTGCTGTTGCCATAAGCGCAGGCATAGGACCAAAAGGCTTTCCCTTAAAATCCATATCTAGTCCCGCTATAATTACTCGAATGCCTTTATTAGCCAAATCATTACATACACTCACAATTTCATCATCAAAAAACTGGGCTTCGTCAATGCCCACTACATCACAAGTATCGGCCAAAATACGAATATTTGCTGCTGCAGGTACGGGTGTTGATGAAATTTCATTCTTATCATGTGATATCACATTTTCTTCGCTATAACGTGTATCCATTATGGGTTTAAAAATTTCTACTTTTTGCTTAGCAAATTGAGCTCGTTTTAACCGCCTTATAAGTTCCTCTGTTTTACCTGAAAACATAGAACCACATATCACTTCGATCCATCCAAATTGAGCCTCTGGATTTACTGTATTTTCAAGAAACATTTCGTATTTTTCATCCGATTAAATTCCTTTAATAAAATTTAGTTTATTTTAAGGAATAAAACCTGTTATTAGTCATACAAATGTATGCAATAAACACTGATTCTTGCTAATATTTCATTGGCTAGTCAATGTACTTATACTACATTACAGACTAAGGATTGAACACTAATTTTAAAATTTCGGGATAGTTCTCGAAAAATAAAACCCCACATTGTGGATTAAAAATATCCTATGAAAACGCAACTTGAAAAAGAATTAAAAGACTTAGCTGTTGAAGTTTTAAGTATGCAAAATCAAAATATTAATGATTTAAAACATAAAGTTGCTCAAATTTACGAACGTTTGTGTGTATTAGCTTATACCGAAAATCAAGCTTTAACAAATACAATACCACAACCCGAAACTACTCCTGAAAAAGAATTTACTACGATTAATGAGGTTACTGATTTTGTCAGTTCATTAACAGAAGAAACTGATCAAATTACCCCTAAAGAGAACTTTGATACTAAAGCTATAGTAGAAAGAGAAATGCCATCAACTTCGGAAACTAAACCAATTTCGGAAATTATATCTGAAATCATTCCTAAAAAAAACGACCCACCTGTATTAAATTCTACTCCCAATGAGCAACAATCTATAAAAAAAGATACCACCACTACTGAAGCACCTGCAAAAGCAATTTCTGATAACACACCAGAAACTCCCACTGATCAAACTACAAATAGAATACAAAATAGTCCAGAACTACTTCATGAACTAGAAACCTTAACTGCCGGCTTTGATTTTCCAGAATTTGACCCTGTAAATTCAACTCCAAATCATGATAATAGTAATACTACCATCGATACATCAAATGTTACCGAATCAACCACACCCAATAGTCCAACAAAAATAAATGAAGCTATAATTACACAACAAAAATCATCATTAAATGACCGACTTAAAAAAAGCATTCAAATAGGCTTAAATGATCGTATTGGTTTTATAAAACATTTGTTTGATGGTAATCAGGATGATTATACTCGTGTACTTTCTCAGCTCAACACATTTGAAACTAATACCGAAGCTATAAACTTTATAAATCAAATGGTAAAACCCGAATATAATAATTGGGAAAATAAAGAAGCTTTTGAAACACGGTTTTTAGAAGTAGTTTTTCGTAAGTTTGACACCTTATAAGTTTTCATATATTATTATTGTGAGTAAATTATACCTTGTTCCAACACCAATTGGCAACCTAAACGACATGACATTCAGAGCTATTGAAGTGCTGAAAAACGTCGATTTAATTTTGGCTGAAGATACCCGTACTAGTGGTAAACTTTTAAAACACTTTGAAATTTCGACACCTATGCAAAGTCATCATATGCATAACGAACATAAAACTGTTGAAGGTGTTATTAAAAAATTGGAAGCTGGTCAACAAATTGCCTTAATAAGTGATGCTGGAACACCTGCCATTTCTGACCCTGGTTTTTTACTAACTCGTGCTGCAATTGCTCATAATATCCCTGTAGAATGTTTGCCTGGTGCTACCGCTTTTGTTCCTGCATTAGTAAATAGTGGCTTGCCCAATGATCGATTTATTTTTGAAGGTTTTTTACCCGTAAAAAAAGGAAGACAAACACGATTACTTGCTTTAGCAGAAGAAACACGCACCTTAATTTTTTATGAATCACCACATAAACTAGTAAAAACACTAACCGATTTTGCTACCTATTTTGGTGATCAACGACAAGTTTCAGTAAGTCGTGAGCTTACCAAATTATACGAAGAAACTATAAGAGGAACAAGCCTAGAAGTTGCTACACATTACAAAAACAAGCCCCCCAAAGGAGAGCTTGTCATTGTTGTTGAAGGTAAAGGGAAATAATTATTCTTTTACAAACTTATATGTTTTGGATTTATCTCCATCCAAAGCAATATAATATATTCCAGTAGCTAAATTTGAAACATTAACCGAAGTAATATCTCCTTGATTTACTACAATACCCGATAAATCATAAATTTTCCATGATTTAAAATCACCTGAAATATTTAATACTTCTTGTGTTGGATTTGGATATACCGTTATTACATCAGTATCAAGATCAAATGTCGAATTAGACAATGTGGTATCTTCTTCAATAATTATATCGCTATTCGCATCTACAAATAATAAATTATTCATAGCTTCTCCATTATCCGACTGCATAAAAATGATTAATACTAACCTATGTCCAGGGTCTAAATCCTTCGTTAGAGGTATTGGATCTGTAAAATCTGTAATATTATCTGGTCCTCTATCAAAATTAGTAGGCACCACATAATTATAAGTCACTGTACCACTATTAGGCTCATTATCAAAAACTGCTTGTACAAATTGACTGGTACCTACAATTCCTCCAGCTTCATCAACTTCTCTAACTTGAACAGCAACATAATCCATATCATCTTCAACTCCACCAGTTCTATCAGTTGCATAAGTAATTTCCAATGATAATTCATCTCCAAAATTAACAACTGGATCTGTTCTTCCTTCAGGAATAAAATCTGCTCTATTATCAAATGTTATTGATCTTGTTCTATCAGCTACTCCGGTACCATCATCTACAGGCTTATACACACGTATCCAATCTACTAACATAGTTTGATCAACTGTTTCCATGTCGGTTATCTCATTATCATTAGGAGACCTACTTGGATTAGCATTAGCTTGAAAAGTTTGATCTTCGGTATTAATTATAATATCTAACTCTTTTGTAAATCGTCTATTATTACCTAAGTAATCAAAAGGATCTATAACACTAATATTTGATGCTAATTGAGCAGCATCCAAACATGATTCATCAAATGTTGCAAACTGTCCACAAGTTTGCTGTGTCATGTCTTGAAAGCCCGCTCTAAAACCAGTATTAAATAATAATCGTCCATCGTTTCCTAAATTCGTATTTACAGTTTCTCCTCCAGCGGTTACTAAACCTGTAGGGTAGGTATATTCCCAGCTACCATCAATAACTTCCGATGCACTTGCATCATTATCCAACACACGAACTAACTGCCCATCAATATAATACTCTATCCTTGTTGGTGACTCCCAGTATACTCCTATATCAATAGTTCTTCCACCCCAAGAGGAAATTCCATTTCTTCTCCAAAAACTATTAAAATCTCTTGGTTGATAATCTTGAAAAGGACTACGAACAAACACATGGTGACTTAAATGAACACGTGCAGCAAAAAAGGCATTACGTCCAGCTCCTGTTTCTGTAGTTGTTTCTCCAGGTACAGTACCCGCGATTCCTGCCCCACCATAAGCTTCAATAATATCAATTTCTTGAGTATCATCGGGACTTAAAAGCCAAACATCTGAAGCAGCTGTCGAATTTGCTACTGTTACTCTTGCTTCAACAAAAACAGGATAAATAACTTTAGTTAAACTTGTCATACATCCTCCTCTGGTAGCATAAGGGTACTCATTTCCAAATTGATTTTTTTCCTCTCCATCAACACGCGTATTAAACACATGTAACTGATCTCCGTCAACTCTAAGATTTTCGGGTCTCCATATTGTTGGACCTGGACCCTCGAAAATATTAGGCTGTCCATTAGGCAAATCGTGATAAGTGTTATACCATTTGTTTTCGCCAGCAGGGCCAAAATTAACACGGGTAGTACTGGCATCAAATGTGTAGTTAAAATCATCTGAAGGAGCTTCTTGTAGCTCCCACACCCTTCCTGCTCCTGGGTCTGGTGCAATTGGAATGTTTTCAAATTCAAACTGTGCATTAGAAGTTAATCCAATACCAAATAAGAATAATAATGTTATTCCATTTAATGCTTTTTCTGTCCGAATCATTGACTTTACAAAAGCACTAACTAATGAAGTAATTGTAATTTTTTTCATTGCAAACTAATTTTGGTTAAGCTCTTAAAAATGTTTTCTCTATACATAGTTAAAAACATTTAAACACCACAAATATAGCTAATGAATAGTCATTAAATAAAAAACGAGGGAAAATTCTTCAATATTGTGTTTTGTTTCAGCAAGTTAAACATATATATATCATAATTAAAATTAACTAATTTTATATATATTTCAAATTAATTTGTTGGATACTGCGTAATATTTAAAACATACACTTTTGAATAAAAGTCATTTCATCTTTATAATTTGTTTTACATCTAAAAATAAATAAGGCATTAAACCCAGATTATGTAATAGAACTTTGTAATGAGACATGCAACCACAATAAAAACAAGTGCTTTCTCAATTTCA
>CANMLG010000006.1 GCA_947498765.1 uncultured Aquimarina sp. | reverse complement strand
TGCATTAAAAAATCTATTACGTCTGCGATCTACTTCAAATACTATCGTAAACTGTATTTTTTAATTTAACCATAACGCTACTATGCTGAAATTAAGAAAACACTAGTATTTATTGTATATCACAGCCTCATGACAAAGTTTCAATGCATAATTCGGGTTTAACTATATTTAAATTTTTAATTTTTCACTAAAGCTTTTTATCACAATTTAAAACAGGTTTAAATGTTAGTTTTCTTACATTTTTTTACACTTAACTCAACTATCTAAAAAGTAAAAGACACTCCTTATTAAGTGTTTACTACTATTCATACATATCAAAAACACTTAATCTAACTTTTACAAAATAGACGTAAGCCTAATACTACTCCTAACCTAAAAATTCTTCACTAAAACGTTTTAAAAAAATGAAGGCATTTTTTTAACGGTTAACTAACATAATTTAATTTTCAAAGAAATTCTTATGTACTAATGTTACTACCTAGGTATACTTAAAATCTTCCATTTTCTAATTTACCTTCGCACGCTGTTAAGAGAAAAAACTTTTAACAAGAACTCAACATATAATATTTTTTTTATGAAAAAAAGACTTTTAGCAAGCTCATTAATTGGCTTAGTTAGTCTAGCAATGAATGCTCAAGATTGGTCTTCCACTCCTATTCCTGCTTACCCAGGACCTGGTAAAGTTTGGAAACTGCAAAATCAACATTCTGACGATTTTAATTACCAAGGTAAAAATCAAAAATTTTACAAAAACTGGAATGATCGTTATTTTAATGCTTGGTCTGGTCCAGGACTTAGTAACTTTACTAGCGCGAACTCACATGTAGCTGACGGGAATTTAATTATTAAGGCTTCTCCAAACGGAAACAGAAGAGTCTACTGTGGGGTAGTCACTTCTAAAACTAAAGTCAAGTTTCCTATTTACATGGAAGCTAGATTACAAACTATGAATCAAACCTTGTCTTCTAACTTTTGGATGCTTAGTCAAAACGACCGACAAGAATTAGATGCTGTAGAAAGTTATGGTAGTGGACGTTCTGGTTTTGGTGATGTGCATGTCTTTGACTCTAGACACATGAATTCTAACTACCATATTTTTGATCGAAATGCTAATGACAACACAATTATCAATGACAACACTTGGCAAAGAGATCATTATGTAACCGATCATCAACCTTTAAAAAACAGACCTGCCTTAAGAGATGGATTTCACAACTATGCTATTCACTGGATTGATGAGTGGAATGTTGACTGGTATCTTGACGGGAAATTAGTTCGAAGAATTGCTCCAGGAACTCATGATGTTATTAAAGATCCACTTCAAAACAAAGGAATTTACGAAGAAATGTTTTTGATTTTAGACGTTGAAGATCACTCTTGGAGGTCGGATGCAGGCTTAATCGCTTCGGTTCAAGAACTTTCTGACGAGTCTAAAAACAAAATGTATGTAGATTGGATACGTGTGTACAAGCCTGTTACTGGTAAAGGTACACCTGCTCCAAAAAACATATTTTCAAACACTAAAGTTCCTGTAAAAGGAATTACCGTTACACCTATTGAAATTAGTATGCTTACTGGCGAAACTAAATTTGTTGGTGGTGCCGTTATACCTTCTTTTGCTACAGATCAAACAGTTACATTTTCTTCAAGTAACCCATCTGTAGCTACAGTTAATAATGGTGGTGCTATTGTAGGTGTATCCGAAGGAGTAGCCACTATTTGGGGCAAAACAACCGATGGTGGTTATGTAGGTCAAACTGAAGTTAGGGTAAAGCAATCCAATAAACCACAAGTTGCCGTAACAGGCGTTACCATTTCTCCTGACAATGTACAAATTGGTGTAGGTGGTACAAGGCAATTAGCAGGTAGAGTTACACCTGCCGAGGCTACTGATAAAGCGGTTTACTTTGTATCTCAAAATACATCAATTGCAACAGTTAATCAATTCGGAATTGTAACAGGTGTTGGCCCAGGAAAAACTACGGTTACCGTAACGGCTATTGATGGATTATTTACCGTTGCTGCTGATATTACTGTAACTGGAACAGCTGTGGTTGCTCCTCCAGTAGTTTCTACACCAAAGCCTGCAAATGCAGTTCCTGTAAAAGGAATTACAATAAGCCCTAAAAACCTAAGTATCCAAATTGGTTCAATGAAACAATTAGCTGGACGTATTTCTCCTACTAATGCTACAGATAAAACAATGACGTTTACATCAAACAACCCTACAGTTGCTAGTGTAAACCAATTAGGTCAAGTTCGTGCTTTAAAAAGAGGTGTGGTAACTATTACTGCTACTTCAACCGATGGTAACTTTAAGGATAGTGTAACTATTACTTCTATTGTACTGGATACTACTACAAACGCAACTCCTACAACTGTTGTTAGCACTAAAGCTACTGGTGTGGTACTAACTCCTAGCCAGTTAAACATTGCTATTAATGAAACAAAACAACTTGCCGGAGTAGTAAAACCTGCATCTGCAAAGGATAAAAGAGTCTTATTTACCTCAAGCAATACCACTATTGCTAAAGTAAATCAACTTGGAGAAGTTACTGGTTTTAAAAATGGAACTGTTGTTATTACCGCAACCTCAATGGATGGTAACTTTACAGATACTACAACTATTACCGTTGGTAATTCTACACCTAATAATCAAGGAGGTAATACTACAACTCCGACAACTACACAAGCGACAAGCGGTAATATTTATTACTTACAAAATCGTTTTACTGGTAAAAGAGTTGGTGTAATTAATAATAGTAAAGGTGCTTTAGTTGTACAAACACCCTCAAATACGACAAACACTAAAAGCCAATGGAAAAAGATCGATTTGAGTAATGGATATTTTTATTTACAAAATGTTTCCTCTGGCAAAAACTTTATTCCTTTTAATAAATTTTCTGGAAGTTGGATCAAGCAAGATGCTAACAACGGAGCTAATGCTCAATGGAAAATAGTTAATGCTACTGATGGTTTTTTCTATTTAGAAAATAAAAATAGTAATATGTACATTAGACCTCGAAATCAAGATGATACTGGAGCTACAACAGGTAGCAACTACCAAATTGAACAACGACCAACTTCGTACAATGGTTTTTGGACACAATGGGCATTTATTCCTGTAAATTCAGGTGCAAAAAATGTCATTGATGAAACTACACTTTCAGTTATTTTATATCCTAACCCTGCTACTGAATTTGTATCAGCACAATTAAGTGATCTTTTTACGTATACGAATGCTAGTATTTCATTAATTGATATTAATGGAGCGGTTGTTTCTACTCAAAATTTCACTAATGAAGTTGACAAATTTGATGTTTCAACTGTTGCTCCTGGTGTTTACTTTATAGTAATTAAAGCTAATGAAAGAGAAATTAGTAAAAAGTTAATTATTGAATAAAAACCTCAATAATACCTTCTAATTTTAAAAAATCGTCTAAAAAGTAATTTTTAGACGATTTTTGTATTTTTAAATATTTGATAATTAAATAATTGTTCTTTAGTTTAAAAAACTATTAAACTATATTTACTAAAACTACTTAACTATCATTTTATGAAAAAAATTCATTTTTATTTATGCGTCTTTTTTTTTACGCTTTGTCTTTCCGCCCAAAGGAATCCCGATAAGGTACTCGAATTTGATCATAAGGTCAAGGATTTAATCATTGTACCTTTCAATGGAATGGTCGCTATTTCCGATGGCGTAAATTTACATGGCTATAATCCAAACGATAAAAAAATTGTATGGACAACTCCAATTCCCGAAGCTAGTTCCCTATCAACAGCTACAACTATAAATAGTACTTTTGCAGACGGAATTACTCCCGATGCTATTTTAAGTATGAGCAACAGTGGTAAAGGTTCTGGTTTTGATGCTATCCCCGACACCCCTTTTCTTCTAAAGTTTTTTGATAATAGACTATACATTATTAATAGTTTTACTGGCAAATTTATTTTTGAATCTACCGAAAAGAATATATTTTTCTATCAATCAGATTATTTATTTGACGAAAATGCTTTGTTGCTAAGGGGAATGGAAAATAATGCCTTAATTATCGCTAAATATGACCTAAAAAACAAAGAATATCTCTGGAAAACAACAGTATCCGAAAAATTTGGTAACGCACTTTCTAAAATTTCATCTTTAGTTGGTGATGATCCTACTGTAGGTAGAGACCAAATGCAATCCATAGCAGATAAAGTTTTTGTATTGGCTAAGTCTAAATTTTACGCGCTTAACAAACAAAGTGGAAAATTACTTTGGAAAGCCGAAGATGTAAATTATAAAAGTTTTTATGCCAATCAAGATGCTAGCAATGTATTACTAACAGAGAGTAAGGGCATTTTTGCAGGCAAAGAACTTTTATACTTAAAAAATGCAACTGATGGCACTTCCTTATGGAAAGATCCTGTTAAAACGAAACGTTTAGTATTAGTTGAAGATTGGCAAAATAGAATGCTTATTGCTCATTACAAAGGCTTCAATTTTTATGATTATAAAACAGGAGAAAAAACATGGAAAAAAGATCCTAAAGGAAAAAATATAAAATCTGTAATACCACAGGATACCGATTTTTTATATGTGTATGATGATGAAATGATGCTTATTGACAAGGAAGGGCAAAAGAAATGGAAAAAAGATGTCAAAATTTGTGATGATGAGGATGATCCTATCTTCTTTTTAGAAAAAACAAAAAGTGGTAAAGTATTATATGTAACTGCTACATATGCGAATCTAGTAGACTATAATACCGGAAAAAAATTATGGAAAGGTAATTTAAAATTAAATGAAAAAAGACCCACTTTTGCTAAATTTGATGATAACTCTGGTGATTTTGTAGTGTATAACGATGAAAAAATGTATCGTTTTAATGAAAATAGTGAAACCAAACCTAAGCCTTATGCCAAGTTAAAACTTAAGAATGAAAAAAGTATTGCTAGCATGGATATATTCAAAAATAATGTTTCTATTTCTGGACAAAGTGAGGTGGTTGGAATTAACGATGCTGGAGAGGTTGTTTTTCATAATAAATACAGTCAACCTGGTGAATTAGGGCGTAAGTTTTTAAAAGCAGGTTTGGCTGTCGGAACTTTTGCATCAGCTGTAGCCACAACCAAAATTGAAGTATACGCAGTACATCGTGATGCAAATGGAAATGAAGTTTCTCAAAAAATTGGCGAAATCGGTTTTGATGAAAAAACAAGACAAATTGGCGAAGCTGGGTATTTTGCTGGCTCTATCGGAAAAGCACTAGTTAAAAAACGTTTTAATGCCTTAAAACAAACCGACAAATATGCTATTATTTTTGCCAAAGGAGAAAACAGTGAAAAGCTTTTAGTACGTGTTGATAAAGAAACGGGGAAAGAATTAGACAAAATTACTGTTGAAAACAACAAACCTGTTTATGATTATGATTCTGTTTCTAAAGATTTATTTTATAGTAAAGGAAAAACTGTAAAAATTTTCAAAGGAATTTAATTTACTAATCAAATAAAGAGGGTTTTCTTAAAAAAGAAAGCCCTCTTTTTATATGAGTTACAGACAAGCAATTTGTATAAAGAGTTTGAATTATTTTGTATTATGTAAAGACATAAAATTAAAGAACAATATTGCTAGTATTAAATTCTATAACAAACATATATAACATGAGTTCAACAAATTATAGAACTCCCATTTATCAGTAATATCATTACTAACTCTTATTCATTGCTCCTTTTATCACACCAATAATAGCCATTAAAACTCCTCCTCCTACTCCACCACCTGCTATACTACCTACTATTCCACCTAGATCAAGACCCAGCATTCCTAACAATTGGCCTCCAAGACCCCCTCCCAAAATTCCTATAACAGAATTCCAAAGTGTACCCATTGAAAATTTTTTTAATAATGCTCCTGCTAAATTACCCCCTACAGCACCTGTAAGTAAACTAATAATTAATTCCATAGTTAACGTTTAATTGGTTAAACAAAGCTTAAATTAATCATTTTAAACAATTTAAACAATTTAAATCCAAAATAATACAAATTTATAATTAGAACTTTACATTAAGCCTTGGGTTAATTAGGTGTCAACTATAGTTAAAAAAACGAACTATATGCCCACATTTTATTAGGCACTTGTATAACTAATTATTTACCCAAAATACTAGCTATGTCTGGTCTAAAATAATTAGGCCCTTTGAGTACTTTACCATCTTCGCGATAAATAGGTTTACCATCGGCTCCCAGTTTACTCATATTACTGCGTTGGATTTCATTAAAAACTTCTTCTATTTTATGCTGCATCCCATGTTCTATAATAGTTCCACATAAAATATACAGCATATCACCAAGGGCATCTGCTACCTCAACTAAATCATTATTTTGAGCCGCTTCAAAATACTCTTCGTTCTCCTCTTTCATTAAATTAAATCGCAAGGTATTTTTTGCTATCCCTAAATTTGCAACAGGAGTTTCCTTATACCCAATTTTAAACGCTGTATGAAACGCTTTAACTGCATTAATTTTATCTTTCATGAAAATTGTTTTTGTAATTTTGTTAAATGTACAAATTGATATTGCTGCGTACGCACTTAATTTATCATAAAAAAACAATCCACCATGTTTAGTCAAAAACAATTCATTTTTGCCATATGCTTTTTTATTGCATTTGTCATTTTTATGATATTTAGTTACCGAAAGGATAGCAAAATGCATAAAAAAAATTACAAAGGAAGTAGTTGGATTTTAGTGTTTTTTGTAGGTTTTATCTTATTTTTATTTGGACTTAAAACCTATTTAAACTTTTAAGCCTTATTAAGGCTCTTTATTTATTGCTTTACTATGGTTTCTTTATTAAAGAAATGGTTCCTATTACTAACTAAATCCCCACTGTATGTTTAAATTTTTAAAAAGCCTATTTTATATTTTAGCCTTACTTTTTATTGGCATTTGTGTTTATTTAGCCACCCTACCTGCTACCAAAACACATATCTATGATATTAGTTTGAATAATGTTCCTAAAAAAATGATTCAAAATCAATTGATTCATTTTGAAAATTGGACCAACTGGGCCATAACCGATACTAGTAACATACACATACAACAAAACATTGATCCTTTATTAAGTAAATTAAAGGTGTCTCCTGCTAAGGAAAACCCCTTTAAAATTGAAAACGAACAAGTACTAGATTCCCTAATTTTACAAAAAGTATATACCCAAAAAGAACGTGGCATACAATCATTACATTGGAATTTAGGCCAACAAAAAGTAGTCCATAACGTATCACTTACTTTAAAAGAAGAACTCGGTTTTAAAGATAAAATTTATGATATTTTTAAATGGAAAAACGACAAACGCATTTGGTTACAACACTTACATACGCGTTTACCTTTATTACAACAACTATTAAATAAGCGTGCCTCGGACTATAGCATTACCTATAGTGACCAAAAAGTTTTTGGGCCGTTTCATTACGTATATCTAAGCGCCTCTGGTCATGTAGATACTATTACCAATGAAACACAAAAGCATATTACACAACTAGAGCAGTACTTAGCAGAACATAATGTAAAAAATGCTCATAGTCCTATTACAATATATAATGACTATAATGAACACACAGGCGATATACTATTTTCAACAGCCTTACCTATAGCCACACAAATTTATATTCCCAGCGAGTCAGCCATACGCTACGGGCATTTGGACAGCCTATCGGTATATCAAATGCATGTTACCGGAAATCCAAAATCGACCAAAGTATTATGGGATAGCTTTAAAAAAACAAAAAAAGCTACCTTAACTCCAATGAGTACTCAGCGTTTTGAAGTCTATGAAATTGATCAAATACATACAGATAACTATACCCAATGGAAAAAACAACTACTTTGGGGTATACAACCTGATACAAAAATCACTAAAGATTCCATTACCTATATATCTAAAAATAGCCTTGGTAACTAAGTAATTTCACTTAATTATAACATAGAAAATAGTGTCGTTTCATAATTTTTGTTTAGGAAATCTGATGAAATACCAAAAAAATCTATAAAATCACTCTAAAAAAAAGCTTTATTTAGTTTATATATTAAAATAATATTAAAAAAATCAACATTAAATACGTAATTCGTAAAAATTACGTTTTTTAAGGCTTTTTTCTTGCCATCTCTCCAACTATAAATTATTTTTGACGTCGAATTAAGTATTGCTACTTAATTTATAACGAGTAAAAGTTTATTAACTATTTAACTATTATTATGAAAAAAAATTTCTTTAAAGGCGCAGCCGTAGCTGCATTATCTTTAGTAGGTTTTACTGCTATTGCTCAGGAAGAAGAAACTGCAAAAGAATCTACTTTTGACTTAAGCGGATCTGTTGATGCATATTTTAGAGCTAACGTTAATGGTCCCAATAGCCCAGAAGGTATAGCTCCTGGTACATCATTTGCTAATCAAGATGGTTTTGCAATTGGAATGGTTAATTTGATTGCGAGTAAGCAAGTTGGTAAGGTAGGTTTTGTGGCTGATTTAGTATTTGGACCTAGAGGAACAGATGCCGTTTTCGGATCTACAACTGCATCATCAAGCATCGTTAATCAGCTTTATGTAACTTATGCTGCTTCAGATGCTGTTACATTAACATTTGGTAACTTTAATACATTTTTAGGGTATGAAGTAATATCTCCAACGGGTAACTTCAACTATTCTACATCTTATATGTTTTCTTACGGACCGTTTTCACATTCTGGTTTAAAAGCAGATTTTACTTTAGATGATAATTGGTCGTTAATGGCTTCCATAATGAATCCAACTGATGCTACAGACTTTAATCCCGCAGGAAAATATACTGGTGGTTTACAATTAGGCTATTCTAACGATAGTGGTAGCGCTTATTTAAACTTTATATATGGTCGTCAACAGTCTGTTGGAGAAGAATTATTTCAAGTAGATTTAACTACTGGATGGGATTTATCTGAAGATTTTTATTTAGGTTTAAATGCTACATTTAATACAACTGCTGATGCAGGTTCAGATGAGAATGGAAATGTTGATGATTCAGGTTTTTATGGAGTAGCTTTATATCCACAATATGCAGTTTCTGATTCATTTACATTGGGCTTACGCGCTGAATTTTTTAATGTAGTTGGTGGTTTTGATGCTGGTGTTGGAACAGAAAACTTTGTACTTTCACCAACTCCTACTGATCCAGAAAATATTATGCTTTTGGGTGAAGGTTCTGTTTTTGCAACTACATTAACTGGTAGTTACTCTGTTGGAAGCTTAACTATAAAGCCTGAATTACGTTTGGATGCTACATCTGAAGATACTTTTGTAGATAATGATGGGGAAGCTTCTAAATCTTTAGCTTCTTTTGTATTAGGTGCTATCTACTCTTTCTAGTCTAAATAATACATAGACTTTAGAAAAGCTAAGATTACAATATATACAACACCCACGCTTTGCGTGGGTGTTGTTGTTTTATATAGATAGCTATGAACAGTTCGAGTATTTTCACGAAGCGATAGCGAAGAGAAAATGTATCGAGAACTCATTATAATGAATCAACAACCCATTAACGTTCTGCCCTCCCTTATTTGTGAGTCCTCATCACTTTTTATTTTTTCACGATTCACAATGCTCATTTCCCATAAGTACTATGGCTTTTGCTGATTTCTCTAATAGACTAACTCGTAACTCTATAGAGACCTCCCTTGGTAAGGCAAATATCCTTTGATCAATACCTGATAAATCTACTGCTTCGGTTATCGTTTTAAAAACGTTTTGGACGTTGCAGCTATGTACCTACTTATCCAACCTTACAGCCTGATATCTACCAGCTATATCACCACTTTATTTAGGGGCCTTACTTCCTAGTATCTGGGACCTCGAAGCCTTTGGGATATTCTTCATTTAAATGAACTATATTTACTATTCAAGACACACACAACGTGTAAAAAACATAACTAATAAGAAACTAAATGACAAAAAGAGACTTTTTCATTCTAATAATAAAAGTATTTGGGCTTTATTCGTTAATTACTTCACTATTTTCTGTTTTACCGAGCAATATTACAATCGCAGTGATGGACAGTGACACATTTACAATTTTATGGATTATTGCGGCACTAGCTATTGTATTTGGACTTTTTATAGCCTTGATATTTAAAGCAGATAAAGTTGTTCGACTATTAAAACTTGACAAAGGTTTTGATGATGACAAAATAGAAATTGGAAGCTTAAAAACCACTGACATTATTAAACTCGGGACTTTTATTATCGGAGGACTTTTGATTTTAAACAATATCCCAGTATTTTTAAGTCATTCATTTTTTGCATTTAAACAAGACATATATGGACATGAACTTGATTTCAATAAACAAGACAAGTTTAATTGGGCTATTAGTGGACTGAATTTAATAATCGGTTTCTTATTGCTATCTAATTATGAATTTGTTTTAAAAATATTTAAAAACAAAAAATAAATAAAAAACGACACCCCAATCAAGTAAATAGCTCTCACCATAATTGAGAAGAGTGCAGATTTTACGTTCGATCTTTACGGTGATGGTGAAAAGTAAATAACGCTACACAGTCGAGTAAACCACTCTCCTTTGAGTATGAAGACATGAACTCACTTCTAAAATGGCACAAAAAACCACAGAAAATAAAATTGATAAAATAACTATTGGATGCATTATTTTATTTCTATTCCCTTTCCTACTTATAGGCATTTGGACTTTATACTCTAGCTTAAACAAGCTTTATTTACAAAACAAAGCTAAAAATTGGATACCTATTGAAGCAGAAATTAAAAATGTAGAATTTATATCTGTAAGAAATGCTGGATCTAGGGGAAACTCTTTTGAAACAAAATGTACTTACACTTATACTTTTAAAAGTAAAAAACACACAAGTAATATTATATCTATTGGTTATAATAGAAATAACACAGAAAAGCATAGAGAACTTTATGACCTATTAAGATACGTAAACAAAATAACTGCATATGTTAACCCTACTAAACCAAATGATTCTACTTTAATAAAAGGTACAAATTCTTCAACTATCTCGCTGTTGATTTTTTCAATTTTATGGAATAGTTTTATTCTCGTTTTTTTTAAATATAAAAATAAAAAACTTGTAATTGCTTTTGTTCTGTTTTTCATTTTTGGTCTAGCTACAATAATTTTTGGAGTATATCATACTGACTTTGAAAAAAGAATAAATATTATTGATAAAAAAAGTATAGAAGAGATAAAAGAAACTGAAAGGAAACAATTTGAAGAATCTATTCAAAGATATGAAAACACTATACCTATCCAAGTAAACAGCTCTCCCCATAATTGAGGAGAGTCCAGATTTCACGTTCGATCTTTATAGTGATTACGGGATGTAAAAAAGCCCTGAAATAGTATACTCTTTGTAGATATCCATAAAGACAACTTTTTTAGTCTGTATCAGATTTCAATTTACTTGACCAATAACAACAATGGTTTCCCCTTTATTAACTGGAGGAGTTCCTATGATTAATAAAATTACTCCATTACTTTTAGCATAAATGGTATCTAGTTGTTTTCCAAAATAATCTGTAATAACACCTATTTGTGTGCCCTTTTCAACATAATCCCCTGATTGCTTTTCTGGATAAAAAATACCATCAAATTTACTTTCTTGAAAAGTTCTTTTATTAATAAACAAAGGCTTCTTCTCCCTTGTCTCTTCCTCTCCTGGAACCATGGCAAGATGCTTTAATAAATTGAGCATTCCTTTTTCTATTTGAAAGACTAAACTTTTACTAGACAGTCCTAGTTTACCACATTCAATATCTACTGATGGAATGCTACGTTTAAAAGCTTCTGCAGAACAATACAGGCTTGGTAATTCTTTTTCCACATATTTTTTGCCATTAGTATCAAATCCAACAATATGCTTAAATAATAATGCTTCGGCCATTTTTTTTGCTTTTTTAGAAACCTTGGACATGGAGTCGTTTGTATAGTATGCAGCGTAGGAAAGTAAATCTTCCGACGCATCACCACTATGCATATCAACAAAATAGGTTGACTTAGCAATCACATTATTAGTTATAAACGCTGCAATTTTCTGACTTATGCTCCCATTAGTATCCCCTGGAAACTGTCTATTCAAATTTTTATCATCCAAGGGATTTACAAAAGGAGATCGTTTCGAAAAACTAGCCATATTTGCTATTTGCACCAAAATAACTACTCCTTTTAATAGGTTGGGATCAATACTTTTAATTAATTGTTGCCCTGCTAAAATAGGAGGATATTCGTAACCATGAATACCCGCTGTAACCCCTAAGGTGGGACCATCTTTTACACCACAAAAAACCGTTACAGGAATACTTGTTGAATGTATCCCATCAGAAATTTCAATCTTAAAATGCTGTTTGGTTCCAGCTGATACATATTCACCTTGAAACAAAAATGGAGTTTGACTGTATATAGTACTTGACAAGACTCCAAAAAGCCATAAAAAAACAGTCATAAATTGTAAATTCATACTACTAAAATGTCCTTGTTTTTATAAAAATACTAGCTCCTACTAAAATACCTATTAAAAGTAGTACGGGAAGTATTTTAACAATTTTAAAGGTAGTTGATGCTTTATAAAACGAAGGCTTAAATTGCTCCCAAGTCACAGAGGTTGCTTTTTGATTCTCAAAAATCTTAGGATAAAAATCTAAGCGTACACCTTCATGAAACTGAGTGGTAGCTTCTAAAAATTTTAGATGGTGCGATAAACTCACCTGAGCAATTTCATTCATAGAAAGTTGTATTTGCAACGGCGGAAAAAACTGAGCCCATTTTCTACTTAAATTTTCTCTACTTTTAATTTTAGCATAAAGCGCCTCTCTTTCCAACCTAGATTCATCATCTCCCATTTGCTGCATTGCATAATACCATAACCATGAAAAACCTTCCTTTTTAACATCATATTTCGAAAATTGAGGATAATGTTTATAAAATTTATCCATCGTCTCTTGTTTATCAGTATCCCATCTTTTGTGATATTCATCCCGCTGTTTTATAGTCATAGAAAACGCATTAGCTATAGGGTATTTAGTAACGATATACTGATTTATTACCACAGGCAAAAACACTACTAATACCAACCACATAGTCAGTAAAATAATAGCATTAATACTTGATGATTTCCTTAAAAGAACCACAAAAAAACATACTGAAAACCAAAAAATCAAATACACATAGCTCACCGCTATAAAGTTAATGAAGCCTATAGTAAATGGAATGTGCAATACAATTTTTGCGAATAAAAACAATAATGCTAAGGCTACAAAAACAAAAAACACTCGTATCGATAATTTTTTGAGTAAAAAAAAGAAAGGTGTTTTTCCTTGGATGCTTATCATTTTCCAAGTTCCTTTCTCCTCTTCTTCAGACAATACATTAAAATTTAATGCAATAATAATTAAAGGGAAAAGAAAAATAATCAAAAAGCTAATATCTAAATTGCCAACTTGCAAGCGCAAGGGGTTCACTAAATCGGTATCATATTTTTGCCCTTCTAGATTTAAAATAGTTACATTTTGAATATGCGAGTTTATATCGCTTTGCCCTATAGCTATTCCTGCTAAAGGTTGTAATGAATTTATAAATGAAAATTTAAAATAATACATTAATAATCCAAGATCATCTTTATGCAAGCGCAATTGAGTTTCTAGGTGTTTATTATGTTGTTCAACCGTTTTAGTTATTGTACGTTCCTGTTGATTTAAAAACTGTTTCCCAGTACCTATACTCAACACTCCTAAAAGCATAAGTATACCAAAAGCTAAAAGCACTGTTTTTGATCTAAAAAATTGTTTTATTAAAAGTAAATACATTACTAAATAATTTTAAATCGGTTAGAAAATCGAGTTATAACAAGTATTATGACTAACATCCAAAAAAGTAAACTGATTACTGATAAAAGGTTTTTGGAAAGTATCTGAAAAATAGGAATATATTGATATGTAAAATCTGGAAATGATTTCCAGTAGGTTTTATCAACCACATGTGTTTTGCCTTCACTCCCCTTAGCTTTATTACTGATAAATTTCATTTGTAACGCATTCATTTGTTGCGATTGTTTATACCTGTATTGTTCTGTTTGATCTAAAAAATTAACATAGGTATCAAAATCAGTTCCTGCCAAACTCATGGATATTTTTTTAACTGCTAAAAATGGATTGAATACTACTAAATTTTGTGTAATACTATTTTGATTTCTGTAAGACTCTATTAATTTTTCATATTGTTTTTTATAAATTTCGGCTGTTTGTGCCTCCCCTTTACTCATAATAAACCCCCCATAGTTAAATGGCAATTCCTTTACATCTTTAACTTTATGTACTTTTAAAACAGAATCTCGCAATTGCTTAAAATACGGATCATTAGAATCATGACTATCTCCTTTTTTTGAAACCTCAGCCTCCACAGCTGCTTTAAATTCAATTTTGGAAAGATTAGGATACCAGTAATTCCCTACTGTTTGAGCCATTTTGGGAATAATAATAAAAAACAACAACCAAATCCCCAATAAACTTAGCAATGCTTTACTTGAATTTTTGCTTTGTGCAGAAACTACAACAGTAATTCCGCATAAAATCATAAAGAACAACAAATAACTCACTGTGATGCATAATGTCCTAATGATAATTTCATTGTAGGTCGTCTGATTTTCTAAATATGAAATACCCCATAATGCCAAAAAAGAAGGAATGAAAAACAAACTTGAAATTAAAAATAAGCCCACTGTTTTTCCTAAAAGTATTTCCTTCATTTCAGCTCCTTGTAGGTAACTAATTTTCAAAATGCTCTTTTCTTTTTCTTCGCTTATTGCAGCATAACCTATAAAAAAAATGATTAAAGGTAAAATTAATTGCAGTAGTAGTGCTATGCTAAAATCTCCAAAACGCACTAAACCAGTTTGCAAACTTGCTTCCGAAAAATTGGCTGTATTTTGCCTATGCGCTTCTAAAAAAATAGCATTCCCCGTATAGCTTTCGATCCCCGAATCGAATATACTTAATGGATGCTGTTGCCTAAAAACAAAGGTTCCAAAATGCGCCATACGATGCGGGTGCTTATCTGGATTATTCTCCCAACTTTCTCTGGCTTTTACTTGATGTTCTTTTATAGCATGATGCCGTGTTTTATATGCATTCCAGCTATTTATGCTCACATAGCATAGTACCATTATAAAAACACCCAATAGTATCAAAAAACCCTTAGTGCTAAAAGTTTTTTTGAAGAATTGGGTGCCCACTAACACAACAATGTTTCTACTCATAGTACCTAAAACTTATAGGTAGTTGACAATAAAAAATTTCTTGGTGCACCCGGAAAAAGCCTGCTCGCATTGAGCGCTCCATTCCAATAGGTCTCATCAAAAATATTATTAAGTTTAAATGTAATTTGAATATCACCTCCCGAAGGACGATAATATAAAGCCCCATCAAATACCGTATACGACGGTAATAATAATCGATCTCCAAACCAAGACAAACTATCGTCACGATACTGAATACCTAAACCTACTCCAAAGTTTCTTAGCGCATTTCCATTAAAATCATATCTCCCCCAAAAATTAGCACTATGCTCTGGTGTTCCACCCAAACGCTGTCCTATCAAAGTAGGATCATCATCTTCTATAATTTCGGCATCAACAAATCCGTAAGAAGCATTTACCTGAAGGTTAGGCAACACATGTCCCGTAATATCAAACTCAAAACCATGACTTCGCTGTTCTCCTCTTTGTGATAATACTGACTCGTCATTAGGATCTTGAATTAAAAGGTTTTTTTGAGTAATTGAATAAATAGCAGCATTTAGGGTTAATTTTCTCTGTAAAAATTCGCCTTTAGCACCAAATTCAATACTATTACTTCTTAAAGGATCAAAGTTAGAGGGCAATGTTCCAAAGAAAAAATCTGAAGTAAAAGGAGATAAACTTATAGTATTTGATTGTGGTTGAAAACCTTCAATATAAGAACTATAAATACTTACATTTTTAGAAGCCTCATAGGTTACTCCAATTCTGGGAATAAAAGCTTCATTTTTTATAGTTTGTTCATTATTTGATTTATAATCAAATATATCCTCGTAAAAATCGTAACGCAAATTAAGCAATGTAGAAAACTTACCAAGTTTAAATTGATTCTGCAGGTAAAAACCATTCGAAGTCGTCAAATTTCCAGGTACCGCAAACTCTGAAATAATATAACCTGAAGTTTCTCTGGCTGTATTATTAGGATTGGCTAGGTTAAAATGATCCACATTTGGCCTTGGGGCTATTACACCATCAATTTCGATAGTTTCAAACTGATCTGCTTCGTCAACATTAAAACCAGTTGCTGTTCCATTCAATCGTCTGTAACGCCTAGCACCATTAGATGCTCCACCAATGGTACGCTCCCATCTACTCCCATCATAGCCTAACAATAATTTATTTGATAGTTCATCTTGCTCAAAATCAAAATTAATATAGGCGTTATAATTATCGGTAATCCAAAATTGTTGACGCTCTGTATATCGCAATTCAGCTAAAGTTGGTAATTTTTCACCTGTAATATCTATCGCAGCACCACCAGCAACCCTGTGTTCGGCAAGATCTTCTTCCCAAGTTTGTTTCATGTACGTCGCATTAACTCCTATATTTTCGGTTATTTGTTTATTAAAATTACCAATAATCATAAATTCATTAGAAATATAAAAATCATTAGCACCAGCAACATTGGTAGAATTAGCAGTACTGTTCAGGTCAAATTCTCCATTAATAGCTCCAAATAAGGGTTGACCACGATCTAGATTTCCTTCGCCACTACTATAAATCATTTCAACATTTAAAGCTGTAGTGCTATTGGGCTTATACGTAATAGAAGGTGTCACTAAAAACTGATTGTTTTGTACTAAATCCCGAAACGATCTTGCTTCTTGCACGGCAGTATTTAGTCGGTATAATAAAGTTCCCGAATCATTCAAAGGTCCTGTAAAATCAGCAGCAGCTCTAAGTGTTCCAAAACTACCTACAGTAGCACTTACATTGCTTCTTTTTTCTTTCAAAGGTTTTTTGGTCACTAAATTGACAGTACCCCCAGGATCCACACTAGAAAAAGTAACTGATGAAGGCCCTTTAATTACTTCTGCCCTTTCAATATGCGAAGTAATGGGTTGTAAAAAATAAAATTGACGCGTTCTTAAACCATTAATTACCTGCCCGTCCTCTGCTTTAATAAGTCCTCTTATACTAAAGTGATTATAATTACCTGTGTGATTTACACTACTTGCGGTACTTATAGCATCTGCAATTTGAAAGGCTTGTTTATCTTGAAATAACTCTTTAGTTATCGTTGAAATAGCTTGTGGCAATTCCCTATTCTTTATAGCTGTTTTTGTGGAAGAAAAGGAATAATCACTATTGTAATCTGTTCTTTCACGCCCAACAATTTCAACCGTTTGTAAGGATTCTGTTGAGGCGATTAACCTTAGCGTACCTAAACTTATATTTTGGTTTTTTAAAACTTCAATCTTATTGGTTATGCTCTCAAAGCCTATATAACTAATTTTTACAGTATAGGAACCTGCTTCATTTACAGTTACACTAAAATCTCCATTGTTATCTGTTATGGTACCTGCAATTTTCCCTGCATCTTGAAGTACCAAAATAGTTACCCCTAGTATAGGAACTTCATTTTTATCTAAGACCTTCCCACCGATAATAGATTGAGCAAAACCAATTTGGACTAACAAAAAGGCACAAACGAGTGCTATATTTTTAATGTTCATTTTAAGTTGTTAAGTTTAGGTTATTAAATTTGAGTTGTTAAATTGTTTTTATGTAAATATCTTGTAATTCTTGTGCAGTAACACCTTTTGTTTCTGTAGTATGGATTAGTGTCCCTTCTTTCATAATACCAATCCTAGACCCAATATTTACGGCATTAAAAATATCATGAGTAGCCATCAAAATCCCTACACCCTTAGCTGAAAGCGCTTTACAGGTATGGGCAAATTCAACCGAAGCTTTAGGGTCTAAACCAGATGTTGGCTCGTCCATAAGAACGTAAGAAGCATCTTTGGCTAAAGCTACTGCAATACCCACTTTTTGTCGCATCCCTTTTGAATACGTACCTAACTTTTTGTTATAAACTTCTTCTTGTAAATTAGCTTGCTGTAAAAATTTGACTAAATCGTTTTTAGCATACTTAAACCCCGCCAATCGACTAAAAAAATCAAGGTTTTCAATCGCTGATAAATTGCTATATAATTGTACAATTTCGGGTATGTAGGCTATTTTTTTACGTATCGAAGGACGATCCAAAACAGAACTTGTATTAATTAATGCTTCGCCCGATGTGGGAGCTATTAATCCTAAAAATATATTAATGGTTGTAGTTTTCCCTGCTCCATTTTGTCCTAGTAGACAAAAAATCTCTCCAGGAGCTACCGAAAAACTTAAGTCTTTCAGTGCTATTGAACCATTATAATGCTTGGTTAAACCATTTGCCTGAAGCATAACAATATTTTTTTATTAAATGAAACAAAAAACTAACAACATATAAAACACTACAAATTATGTAGTTAGCTTTTTTGCTTCAATTATATTTGATTTATATTAGCACTATTCTTTAAAAGAAACCTAATTAAAAAAGATTCATATAAGCTTTACTTATTGACCCCGAATCTAATTTGTTATTTATTAAGTTTATTTTTATATTAATGCAACAACGTTGCAATAATACAATGAATTTACACTTAATGCAACAACGTTGCAATAATTTTTTTATATGTTTATGTTTATATGGGTATTACTAGACAAACCAAATCTGTTAAAACATTATTAGCCGCTTTAGATCAACATCAAAAAGCTATTGCTGTAACTGACTTAGTAAAATTTCTTGAAAAAGAAATGAATAAGAGTACTGTATACCGTTTGCTAAATAAGCTTATGGACGATGGTGTGGTGCATTCTTTTATTGGCAATAGAGGACTAAGGTGGTATGCCAAATGCCAAAATTGTTCAGATGATCATCATAATGACATTCACCCTCATTTTCAATGTAAAAAATGTGGTGATGTAAAATGTCTTCCTATTAGCTTTACTATACCTGGTGTAACAGGTTATAATGTAGATTCTGCTAGTCTTTTAATGGTTGGTGTGTGTTCAAATTGTTCGTAATTGATAACTTATTACTAGTTGTTTAATGAAATAAAAAAGGGTTCAATTTTTTCTAAAATTGAACCCTTTTTTTAACCGGTATGAACACTTCATTAAGCTTTAATCAAGCACTAATAACTTTATTCTTATCAATCATCCCATGATGACAAGCCAATGATTTCACCATTAGGGCCTTTAAAAAAGGTATATTTATCTTGTCGGTAATTCTCATTTTCTAATTGATAGCCCTCCGCTTTTAGCTTATCGCCTATTGGGCCAATATCATTTACTATTAACATAAAATGATTATGATTCGTATTCCCTATTGGCTTATAGGAATCCATAGCTTCAGGTGGTGGGATTGATAAACTTATTTCGAAATCATCTGCTCGCAATTTTAACACTAACATCCCCTCTAAACCACCATGAAGAATCTCTGATTTTGATAGTTTAAAACCTAGAATTTCACGATATAATTTTAATGTTTTTTCCAACTCTAGTACATGAACACAAATATATCTAAGCCCTGTAACTCTTGCTTTTTGCTTGCTTTCTTTATTTAACACAGTACTAGTTGCCGACTGAGCTGTAACTGTATGTACACTTGTTAAAAAAAACATTGTTACAAAACAATACTTTAAAATGAGTTTAATTATTTCAGTATTTTCTAGTATTGGCTTCTCTAAATTTATCTTCATAAAATATGGTAAAAAATTTATAATTTATTTTAATATGAGTTCTATATAAATTTGATTGTCGACACAAAATTGTTTCAGAATTTTACTCGAATTAAAATCTTTATTTATACAGAACTCATGCTTATTTTAAGTTAATTGATTTATAAATATAATTATTTGGCTTCTAATTTCCATGTCCTTACCCAATCCACTCGCATGGTATTTATAGTGTCGTCATTTAATTCTTCTTTTTGAGGTAAGCCCCCAATATTACAATCTTTAAACGTCCACAAATCCCAAATAATTTCTAATTCTCTGGTAAAATCTTGCTGTGTAGTTATTTTTCCTGCTGGTTCCCCATTTAGGTAAAATTGCACATTTCTTTCATCTATCCACCAGGCACCTACAATATGATAAGCCTCATCCCAAGTTTTTCCCTTATTAGGATTGGCATCAGACAAAAATCGAGTATCAAAATTATCTTCATGCCTTTCCGTTACACTATTTTCAGCAATAAAATATTGAGAATTCATTTGGGTTGGAAACAACCATGGAGTCCAAGGAAAATCAGCTGGTTTTGTGGATTGATCTCTACACTCAGGCGTTGGGTTAGGGTTATTTTCAACAATATCAATTTCGTCTCTATTATCTATATCTCCATTGTTTAACCAAAACGTATTGAATGCTGAGATATTGGCTGCTTTCATACTACATTCTGTATACATTGGAAAACTTATTTGGGCTTTAGAATGTATCCTTGCTGTTTGAAACCAAGAAACCGGATCATCCCGCAACGTGGCTTTTATAAACAACTTCCCATCTTCAACACCAGAATTTTTATCTGTCATCCATACCGGTGTTCCTCCATAATTCCAAAATGAATTCTCCCATTTTTCGTCATCCCATTTTTCAAATTCGTCTGACATGTCTTCAACTTTAGTCCACTTCATGTCTTCGGGCGTGGTATCATTTATAGAAACGAAAGAAGGCACACTTGCATCTAAGGCCATTAAATCGATTTGTGTTACTGGCTCAGCTGGAGGCTCATTTTCAGGATCTTCTTCAACTGGTGGTTCGGAGACTGGAGCACCTACTTCGGTTGGTTTTTCTTCAGGGTCACTCGTTGTACTTTCATCTGAATCGCATGAAAATAATACTAAGCATAAGCTCCACATTAAAATTTTAAGAGTTTTCATAATTGATTGTTTTTTGTGTTAACAGCTCAATCATCCAACTTAACTAAAAGAGTTTTTTTTTATTATACCTCAATACATTGAGTATTACAACTATTCTTTAAAATTTAATTAGTTAAATTTGAATAATTCTAATTTTAATGGCTACAATATCATCTACTCTTAAAACGTATCCGTTCTAAGTATTCCCCAATAAATTCAATGTTACTTTCTCCTTAAAATTATGAGCTTTTTTTATTAATATTTTTATTTATTTACTAATAAAATCGATTGGTTGTTATCAAAGCCACAACACAATATCGATTTCGTTATTCAAAAAAATAGTTATTACACTCTTGCATAAAACTACACTTTTTATTAACAAATAAAATTAAATGCTCAATTATTAACTAATTTTTAAAACTTTACGATTAAAAAAGCTACTCAACCATAAATAAAACATCCTAATTTGTTCCACTTCCTATAAAATCCTTGATATCTTTATCAAACAAATAATACCCAGAACGATCTTCTCCTAATATATTAAGTTTATCAAGTAATGTCCGAGCGGTTGCCTCTTCTTCTAATTGTTCAGTTACGTACCATTGCATAAAATTATGTACGTTGTAGTCTTTTTGTTGTAAACATTCGTAGATAACTTTATTAATTTGTTCGGTTACAAAAATTTCACTTTTTAAAAACTTTTCAAATAAAGCAAGTAACGAATCAAAATCTGCTTTAGGCTGTTCCAATGCAGGCACTATGACATTACCACTTCGTTCATTCACAAATTTGATTAATTTTGTCATATGCAAACGCTCTTCTTCTGACTGACTATAAAAAAAATCCGCAATACCACTATAGCCTTTTGTATCGGCCCATGATGCCATAGCCAAATATTGCATGGAAGCTTGAGCTTCATATTTTATTTGATCATTTAATAATCTTTCTATCGATTCGTTCATATTATACTTATTACAGGTTATATTCAAAGTTAATTAATAGTTATATATATGTCGATTAATCTGTAAAATCCTTATCTGTGTTTACTTTTAAGTTTTAACAAGAATATTATCTAAAAATAACTTGGAAACTTATTTATCAGTAGTCATTATTCTTACTATTTGATAATAAAGCTATAAAAAGAAACAAAAGCTATTTTTTTAATTTCAATTGACCAAACCTAGTATATTTTGTATTTTTGACTATACGCCCGAGCAAGTATACTTTACTCATTTGGCTTCAATAGTTAGCTTATTTCATTTATGAAAAAAATACAAATGGTTGATCTAAAAGGTCAATATGAAGGAATAAAAGAAACCGTAAATAATTCCATACAAGAAGTTCTTGATAATACCACTTACATTAACGGTCCTCAAGTTCATCAATTTCAAAAAGAATTGGAAACTTATTTGGGAGTAAAACATGTTATTCCCTGTGCCAATGGTACCGATGCCTTACAAATAGCTATGATGGGGCTAGGTTTACAACCAGGTGATGAAGTGATTACTGCCGACTTTACATTTGCTGCCACTGTTGAAGTGATTGCCTTGTTACAACTAACACCAGTACTAGTTGATGTAGAACCAGACACTTTTAATATTGACCCAAAAGCAATTGAAAAAGCAATTACTCCAAAAACTAAAGCCATAGTACCCGTACATTTATTTGGTCAAGCAGCTAATATGGAGGCTATTTTAAAAATTGCAAAAAAACATGAGCTTTTTGTTATTGAAGATAATGCTCAAGGTATTGGAGCTACTTATACTTTTAATGATGGCACCCAAAAGAAAACTGGAAATTTAGGTCATGTAGCTTCTACTTCCTTTTTTCCATCAAAAAATTTAGGCTGTTATGGTGATGGTGGGGCTATTTTTACTAATAATGATGACTTAGCTCATACTATAAGAGGTATAGTAAACCATGGTATGTATCAACGATATCATCATGATGTGGTGGGAGTAAACTCACGTTTGGACTCCATTCAAGCGGCAGTTTTATGTGCTAAATTACCTAAATTAGATACCTACAATAATGCTCGTAGATCAGCTGCAAAAAAATATAATACTGCTTTTAAAAATATACCGCAAATAGAAATTCCTATTACTAATACGGAATGCAAAGACATTTGCGATACTTGTGATTGTCATGTTTTTCATCAATATACTTTAAAAATAAAAGATATTGACCGAGATGCTTTAGTGTCACATTTAAATGATAACAATATCCCCTGTGGCGTGTATTATCCCATACCTTTACACTTACAAAAGGCCTATAAAAGTAAGCGTTACAATGAATCCGATTTTACGGTAACCAATCAATTAGTTAAGGAGGTAATATCATTACCAATGCATACCGAATTGGATGATGAACAAATTACTTTTATTACTCAAACAGTAATTGATTTTGTAACCAAATAATAAAAAATGAAAATTTTAAGCTTTTTTATAATTTTATTAGTTGCTATTGGTATTATCTTGTTCCTAAAAATCAATAACATTGATAATAAGGCTCGTAAAGATGCCATTCAAGTTGAAGCAACCATTGAAAAAGTAAATTGCAAACAGCGTTTAAAAAGCGACAAGAGCCTTGTTGCAGTTGCCTTTAAAGGCCAAGTATATTATATATTTTTTAAAAATGAAAAAGATTGCAACAAGTATAAAGAAAATCAAAAAGTAACTGCTTACTTTTCAAAAACCTACAACAAACTCTATTTAGATCATTGACTATTAAAATTTAAACACCCTAAATTACTTATATAATGATATAATTTGTAAGGTATAAAACAAAAAAGACTATCCTTTTAGACAGTCTTTTTGTTTCAAACTATTGTTTTATAATTAGTCATCCGCTATATTTGGGTTTAACCATTTTTCTGCTAGTTCTAAATCAATAGCTTTTCTATCAGCAAAGTCTTTTACTTGATCTTCTTTTATTTTCCCAAGTCCAAAGTAACGTGCTTCTTCATTTCCAAAATAATATCCAGAAACAGATGCTGCAGGCCACATAGCTATACTTTCGGTAAGTTCTACCCCTATAGTTTCTTTCACTTTAAGTAATTCCCAAATAGTTAATTTTTCTAAGTGATCTGGACAGGCAGGATATCCTGGAGCTGGTCGAATACCTTTATAGGTTTCCTTAATTAACTCCTCATTCGTTAAGCCTTCATTAGCTGCATATCCCCAATGTTTTTTACGAACTTCTTTATGTAGATATTCGGCATAAGCTTCTGCCAAACGATCAGCCAAGGCTTTTACCATAATAGCATTATAATCATCTAACTTTTCCTCAAACTCTTTTGCTTTTTCGGCGGTTCCAAAACCTGTAGTGACACAAAAACATCCTACATAATCTTGTTTTCCTGTTTCCTTAGGAGCAACAAAATCGGCTAACGCAAAATTTGGTTTCCCTTTGTATTTCTTTAATTGCTGACGTAAGGTTCTAAAAGTAGCTTTATATTCTCCACCTAAAGAGACTTCGATATCATCAGTATCAATAGTGTTAGCTTCAAATAACCCAAAAATTGCTTTTCCTGTCAACCATTTTTCGGCTAATAATTGATCTAGCATCTCTTTGGCATCAGCAAATAATTCTTTTGCTTGCTCCCCTACTATTTTATCCTCTAAAATATCAGGGTATTTACCATGCAGATCCCATGATCTAAAAAACGGAGACCAGTCAATATAATCAACTAATTCATTTAAATTTTGGCTTTCAATTACTTGAATTCCTAATTGATTTGGCTTTACTATTTCTGAAGTTTCCCAATCTATTTGATAATGATTGGTTCTTGCATCCTCAATAGATAAATACTCTTTCTTTTTAGTTCGCTTTAAAAATTTTTCACGGAAAACATCATAATCTTCTTTGATTGATTTGATATATCCCTCTTTGGTATCTGGTTTTAATAGATCTCCTACTACAGTAACCGCACGTGAAGCATCGTTTACATGAACCACTGAACCTTCATACTGAGGATCAATTTTAACTGCTGTATGCGCTTTACTTGTTGTTGCCCCTCCAATTAATAAAGGCATTGTAAAGTCTTTACGCTGCATTTCTTTAGCTAAAAATACCATTTCATCTAACGATGGTGTTATTAACCCACTCAAACCTATAGCATCTACATTTTCATCAATAGCTGCTTGGATAATTTTTTCAGGTGGTACCATCACTCCCAAATCAACTATTTCGTAGTTGTTACAAGCCAATACAACCGAAACTATATTTTTTCCAATATCATGTACATCCCCTTTTACGGTGGCCATTAATATTTTACCCGCATTATCCGATGCGCCTTCTACTTTAGGATTCTTAAGTTTTTCTTCTTCAATATATGGCAATAAATAAGCTACTGCCTTTTTCATTACACGGGCTGATTTTACTACCTGTGGCAAAAACATTTTCCCTTCACCAAATAGATCTCCAACCACATTCATCCCTGTCATCAAATGACCTTCAATCACTTCAATAGGCTTATCCGAAGCTTGACGTGCTTCTTCTACATCTTCAACTATGAATTGATCAATTCCCTTAACCAAGGCACGTGTAATACGATCTTGCAAAGCTTCTTCTCTCCACGAAAGATCTAGACTCGCTTCTTTTTTACCTGTACCTTTTACCGTTTCGGCAAAATCAAGTAAACGTTCTGTAGCGTCATCTCTTCTATTTAAAATAACATCTTCAACATGTTCTAATAAATCTTTTGGAATATCATCATATACCTCTAGCATTGCTGGGTTAACGATACCCATATTCATTCCTGCCTTAATAGCATGAAATAAAAATACGGAGTGCATAGCCTCTCGCACAGGATTATTACCTCTAAAGGAAAATGAAACATTACTAACCCCTCCACTTACACTACAATGTGGCAAGTTTTGTCGGACCCAACGTGTGGCTTCAATAAAATCGATAGCATTTAATTTATGCTCATCCATTCCTGTTGCCACGGGAAATATATTTAAATCGAAAATAATATCTTCTGGAGCAAAATTAACTTCGTCAACCAAAATACGATATGAACGTTCAGCTATTTCGATACGTCGTTCATAATTATCTGCTTGCCCAACATCATCAAAAGCCATTACAATTACGGCTGCTCCATAACGCTTAATAAGCTTTGCCTCATTTATAAACTTTTCTTTCCCTTCTTTTAAACTAATTGAATTTACAACACATTTTCCTTGTACTACTTGTAAACCTGCTTCGATAATTTCCCATTTGGAACTATCAATCATTATTGGCACACGAGCAATATCCGGTTCTGCCATAATCAAGTTCAAGTAACGAACCATGGCTTCTTTTCCATCCAACAAACCATCATCCATATTAATATCGATGACTTGAGCGCCTCCTTCAACCTGATGACGCGCAATATCTAAGGCCTCATCAAATTTTTCTTCCTTGATTAATCGTAAAAATTTACGTGAACCAGCGACATTTGTACGCTCACCAACATTAATAAAATTCATGTTCTCATTAACAATCATAGGCTCTAAGCCAGATAGTTTGAGATATCTTTTAGTTGTTGGTTGATCGTTGTTGGTTGTTGGTCTAATCTCTTTCATCAACTTTTTGTTTTGTAATAATTGATAAATCCATTTAATAGCTTTTTACATTTAGTAATACTATTTTGAATTGTATCAAACTCGTCTTGATTCATAAATCCCAAATCTAAAGCTAAATAAATTTGAGTCTCTAATTCATATAATGACCCTCTTGAAATATATAAAAACTGTAACGTATCTTTCGATGATCTTCTTCCACAGCCCTCTGCAATATTAGATGGTACAGATATTGAACATCTTCTTATCTGATTTACCAAACCATATAATTCATTCTTAGGAAAACCTTCCGATATAATATAAATTTGTTTAACTAGATCTCTTGATGCTTTCCAAACATCCAATTCCGAGTACATCATTTCATTAATCTTATTATTCCTAACAACAAACAACTATCAACTACCAACTAGAATACGAGGTTCGTATTCTTTAGCTAAATCTGCAATTGCTTTAATATGCTCTGGAGTTGTTCCGCAACAACCACCAATAATATTAATAAGGTTTTTATCTAAAAATTCTTTGATCTGACTCGCCATTTGCTCTGGTGTTTCGTCATATTCTCCAAAAGCATTTGGTAAACCTGCATTTGGGTGTGCCGAAACATTAAACTCTGCTTTTTGTGCTAATACCTCTAAATGAGGTGTTAATTGATTGGCTCCTAAAGCACAATTAAAACCTACGCTTAACATTGGAATATGCGAGATAGATACTAAAAAAGCTTCGGCGGTTTGCCCTGAAAGTGTACGTCCACTGGCGTCGGTAATAGTACCACTTACCATAATAGGCACATCGATATCTCTTTCGTCTTTTACTTCTTCAATAGCAAATAATGCTGCTTTTGCATTTAACGTATCAAACACTGTTTCTACCAAAAGAATATCTGCTCCTCCATCTAACAAGGCTTCTATTTGTAATTTATAAGCTATTCTTAAATCGTCAAATGTTACAGCTCTAAAACCAGGATCATTAACATCCGGTGACATACTTGCTGTTCGGTTTGTAGGACCTATAGAACCAGCTACAAATCGAGGCTTGTCAGGGTTTTTAGCAGTATATTCATCAGCAACTTCTTTTGCAATCTTAGCAGATTCATAGTTCAATTCATATACCAAATCTTCCATACCATAATCCTCCATGGCAATGGTAGTTCCAGAAAAAGTATTTGTTTCTGCAATATCTGCACCAGCTTCAAAGTATTTCCCATGAATTGTTTTAATAGCTTCTGGTTGAGTCAGACTCAATAGGTCATTATTTCCTTGTAAAGGTTGTCCCCAATCCTTAAAACGTTCTCCACGATAGTCTTCTTCAGTAAATTTATACTGTTGAATCATGGTACCCATTGCCCCATCTAAGATAAGGATACGCTCTTTTAAGATGTCTTGAATATTCTTCATATGCTTCTCCTTCATGTACTTTAAGTGAATTGAATTTGTCTTCATTAATCAAAAAAACTAACATTTTCACTTTATTGTAGGAAATGCAAAGAAACGGCAAAGCCTACTTTTTTGCAACAAAAGTAGGCTTTATAATAAATGAACTTATCTTGACTTTTTCATTTGCTTATAAAATAATTCATAATAAGCTAATTGTATCATTTTATATACTGTAACTATGGCTATACAGAGAAAAGTGATAACTATAGTTCAAAACCATTATTACGGTTTGTACTAAAAGTCAAGATAAGTTTTTATAACTTATGATTTAATTTTAATTACTTGATTACTATTTTTTTACCTATTAATCCTGTTGATGTTCCAATGTTAAAAAGGTAGGTTCCTTTTTCTAAAGCTTTATCTAAACTCACTTTAATTTCTTTTCCAGAAATTACATTAAATCCTGAAATTGGAAATTCTGCACCTGTCAATGAATACAAAGTCACATCATCAACAATAATATCACTAGTTAATTTAACTGTAAAATCATCATTAATCACTGGCATTGGATAAATAGCATCGATAGTTTCATTTTCTTCAATTTCATTTACACTTAAAGTGGATTCTGGAAGATCAAAAGGATGCTGAAATCCTGTTACGCCTAGGTCTGTTATTCGATATAAATTTCTACCTCCTGTAACAAAAAGTATATCCTTATCTGTTCCACCAAAAGTACAATTAGTAACACTCTCATTAAAACCTGTAATAGTACTAATCGGTGCTAATTGAGAACCATCAAAAACATGAATAGCTGCTTTGGCTGTTACATACAACTTTCCTGAAGCGTCTACAGCCATACCATCTGCTCCTGTATTGGCTGAATTATCTGGCAATTCACCAAAAAGTGTTTTGTTACTCAACGCACCTGTTATTTGATCAATATCATATTTGTAAACATTTTTACTAAATGTATTATCGACATATAAAGTTAGACCATCTGGCGATATAATAACTCCATTTGGTTTATCTCTGTTATCAGGAGTACTCGTGTCATTATTTGGAAAAGTTTCTTGTATTGATATTTCACCTTCACTATTTCTGTAATACAATCTATTTTCTGGCTGGTGAGTAAATACAAAATTAGGATCTGTAAAATAAATCCCTCCTTTTTTATCTATACATAAGTCATTAGGGTCGTTAAAACGAATTCCATTAAATTCTGAAGCTAATGTTTCTAAAATTGTTCCATCAACTTCACGTCTAGTAATTCTTCCTGCTTCACCTTCGCATACTATTAAATCAAAATCTTTGTTGAACATTAATCCATTTGAACGGTTTGTATTTCCAAAGGCCTCTGCAAATGTATTTGTACTCAATGTATATGATATTACTTTGCTAGCTGGTATATCAGAAAAATAAATAATATCTGTCCCATCCCAAACTGGACCTTCTACAAATTCAAATTGATCCGTACTTAGTTTTGTTACTGTTTGAGCATTCAGACCAAGACTTGCTAAAAGTAGTGCTGAAATTTTTAGTATGTTTTTACGATTCATTAGTTTATGTTTAGTTCTTTATTAATTGCAAAATATATTTATAATCTCATTATAAAAATCAGAAATCTAAAAATCTTACAGATATGTTTCGTTACTATAAATAATGAGAATTATTGTCGACACAGTTACTTATTAGTGGGATAAACTTAATTTACTCATTATTTACATTAATGCTGAACTACCGAATTTATTGATAAAAAGCTGCTTTTTAATTAAAACTAAATATTTCCAATTTTAACAAATGAGCAAAAAACTAATTTTGTCTCAAAAAAAACGATACTAAGGATTTTCATGATCTGTTTTTGTAACGCTAAAATAGGAAAGCACCTACAATTTTTTTTCCCTGAAAACAGGGGTTTTTAACTTTTTTGAAATGAATTAACTAATAAACTAGTACAAAAGACTTTATTTTTAGCTATTTAAATTTTGTGTACAACAAAAAAACCTCAAAATCTACTTATAGATGCTGAGGTTTGATTTACTATTAAATAGTAATTCTTATCGCTTACTTTTTATTTACTTTAATAGTCTTGCTAACTTGTCCGTCAACATCTTTAATTTGTAAAAAATAAATCCCTACACTTAATATTTCTAAACCTATGATTGAATTTTCTATACTATTTACTTTCCCTTCAACTAAGGTTTTCCCTATAAAGTCATTAATTTTAAATGTATATGTTGTATTAGGCAATAAGCCTGCGATGTTAAATGAATCTCGAACTGGGTTTGGCGTTATATAAATTGTATCACTAACATTGGCATTACTTAGTACTTTACTTCCTGCTTGTGTATTTGAAATCACAAAACGATCTAAATTCCATTCCCATTTTCCTGGATTAGTGCCTGCTCCTACTAATCGAATAGTATGTTCTCCTCTTGTTAAATTAATAGATTCACTTGTAGTAAATGCTCTAAAATTATCCCAACTTCCATTATTAGGTACATTACTTTTTAATTGAGAAATCCCATCCACTAAAAATTCTACGGCAGTATTATCTACTGGTGTAGAAATATGATATGTAATGTAATAATTACCTGTATCGGGAATAGTTACTGTATAGTCTACAAAATCACCTGTTTGATTAAAATTAGTCGCTGTTACTCCATTTAATGTATAAGTCTGCACTCCATCAAATCTTCCGTCGGTTTGAGTAAATGATTCTGCTTCAACATTAATCTCTATATTTGCTACTGGTCTAACTGGATTTACTGGACGCACTGGAGTTACTGCTTCATTAGGAATTTCTCCTATTTTATTAATTCTAAAAAAATCCATATTCCATTCCCAATTACCTGAATTAGTTCCAGCTCCTAAAATACGAATTGATTGTACTCCTTTTTTCAACTCAATAGTTTCACTTGTTTTTAACTCTGTAAATGCATCCCAACCTCCATTATTAGGCACATTATCTTTTATACTTTGATTGCCCACTTGCAGTTCAATAGCTGCTCCATTAACAGGTGTAGCAATAGCATAGCTTACTTCATAAACTCCATCAGATACAATATCTAGTTCATACTCCGCCCAATCACCTGTTTGATTAAAATTTATAGCAGTTACTCCATTAGTACTATAGGTTTCAAAACCTCCAAAAGTTCCTCCTGTTTCTTCAAAGTCTTCTGCCTGTACTATATAAGTATCCTCATTTTGAGGGTCTATATCTGGATCCGTATCAACAGGAACTACAGGATCTATTACATCTGGTTCCGTTGTGTTTTCTGATAAATCAAACGGATGCTGTACTCCTATTACTCCGAGTCCAGTAACCTCATATAAATTTTGCCCAGCTGTTACAAATAGGATATCCTTATTTACACCACCAAACGTACAATTGGTCGCCTTTTCAGGAAAATTTATGGTACGTACAGCTGTTAAACGAGAACCATCAAAAACCTGCACCGTTGATCGAGAAGTTACATATAGTTTTCCATCGGTATCAACAGCCATACCATCCGCTCCAGAATCATTCGCTCCTGCTAAAGTTCCGTATTGAATTCGGTTTGATAAATTCCCTGTAGCAGCGTCAATATTATAACGGTATACAACTGTGCTTTCAGAATTATCAAGGTATAAATATTTTCCGTCTGGAGAAATAATTACCCCATTAGGTTTACCTCTAGCAAATGCATCTTGTGAGCTTATATTTCCAGAAGCATCTCTGTAGTATAATCTATTTTCTGGCTGATGTGTAAATACAAAATTAGGATCGGTAAAATAAATTCCTCCTTTTTTATCAATACATAAATCATTAGGGTCATTTAATCGGACTCCATTAAATGTATCGGCTATGGTTTCTAATAGTTGTCCATTGACTGTTCTTCTGGTTATTCTTCCAGCACTTCCTTCGCACACCAATAAATCATAATCTTTTGTAAACATTAAACCATTTGGACGGTTTGCATTTACAATAACATCAGAAAACGTTTTCGTGTTAATATTATAAGAAACTACCTTATTTGCAGGAATATCAGAAAAGTAAATAATATTTGAACCGTCCCAAACCGGACCTTCTACAAATTGAAATTGATTATTACTTAATTTAACTGGACTTTGAGCATAGGTATTTATTGAAAATAATGCCAAAGCACCAATTTTCATAAATTGTAAATAATTCATATATTTTTTTGATTATCGCATTTGAATACTTGAAAAATAACCATATTATCAACAGTAGCTACTAAATAATCAAAATTCTTACAAAAAAAGTAAGAACTGAAGTCTATTTACCTTTAATCCTTTAAAAAAATGTGAAAAATATTTATCTAATCCAACAACCATCCCAAGGTTCAGAGGATAAAGGAATATCAAAAGTCTCTCCGTTATATGTATTAGCTTTGGCTGATCCGCTAACTTCTAAAAAACGATACGCCCAACATTTTTGAGGATGTATTACTTTATTGTTCTCTAAAGTCAAATTTTCCATTTTCCAAAAAGCCAAATGCCCATTGTTAAAAGTATTATTCTTCACTTCTAAATCTGCTCCTTTATACATATAGAACCCACAATTATTACAGGTATTGTTTAGTATATAAGTAGTGGCTGGATTCTTTTTAGGGCTATCATTCGAATACATTATGATTCCATTCCAATTATTAACCGTTGGTGTTAATAAGGTGATATCATTATTTCTGATAGTCCAATCGGCATTTTTCCAATACACCATGGGACCGTCAATATACTTACTATCTTCTCCTTGAGTCATAACATTGCCTTCAACTAATACATTTTTACCATCGGTATTTACAATATCGCCCCCAGTATTATGATGAAAGTAATTATTCAAAATTTTAATATTTTCATTTAACCTACCTGCGCCTTCCAAATCAATTCCAAATTGAGGAGAAGTTCCTTTGGTATGGTGGATTTCATTATTTTCGATAAGTACATTGGAACTACCTACTAAAGAAATCCCCTGTCTTCTATTTTCTGAAAAATTAGTATTACGAACAACTATATTTTTTAATTTCTGTTCTGTAGCTCCCTTTTTACTACCCACCATTAAAATACCATCGCCATTAGCTTTGGCTAGCACTGTATTTTCTATAGTAACAAATTGACTCTCGCCATTTATACAAATCAAATGACCTTCATCGTGTACCGTACTCCCATCACTTTTACGAGGCGTGTATATATGATTATCTCTATCACCTATAATGGTTCCTCCAGAAATCACAACATTTTTTTCGTTATTAATGGAAATAGCGCAATAATTCCATTTATCATTTTTAGCCATTTCAATAACAGCATCTTTATCTAACAACAATGCCATATTACTTTTTAATACAATACCCGCTTGATAAATATCATTGCCTTCTTTACCTAATAAATAATGTCCTTTGGGAAGGAAGATTTTACCAAAACCTTCACTTGAAGCCCAATCAATAGCTTCCTGTAAATTATCGGTTGTTTGTACAGGTTTGGTTCTATTATTGGGAATATCCCACTCTGAAACATCAATCGTATATGATTTATCAGCTATTTGGGTATAAGGTAATTTTTCAATGGCTGCCATAGGACCTACTACTGAATTGGGATTATCGGGATCAGCCTGAATAATGCTAGGAATAGTGTCAACATCCCTCACAGTTTCTTTCTCCGAACAGGATAGTAGTGTTATTGTTGCTAATAATAATGCGGAAAAATATTTTTTGGGGCGTATCATAAAAACAACTATCTAAAATTAACTAGGATTATTACTAAGTAATGCCTGTTCCAAAATTACTCCAAAATTAAACATATCGGTATAAGAACAATATAAAGGAGCTGGAGCCAAACGTATCACATTAGGCTCTCGCCAATCAACAAACACTCCATTTTTCATTAAATAATGAAATACTTTTTTTCCGTAACCGTGTAAAAACACTGATAATTGTGTACCTCGTTCTTTTGGATTTGACGGTGTAATAATTTCAAAACTTGCCCCTATTTTGTCGGATACTGAATTCAAAATGAATTCCAAATAGCTTACAATTAAATTGCGTTTAGTAATAATTGCTTCCATACCTACGGCATCAAATAATTGTAATGATGCTAAGTAAGGTGCCATACTCAATACTGGTGCATTGCTAATTTGCCAAGCATTAACATCGGGTTCGGGTACAAATTCTGGCGCCATTAAAAAACGCTCTTTTTTATGGTGACCCCACCAACCTTCAAACCTAGGAATATCTGTTACTCCATGATGCTTTTTGTGCACAAAACATCCCGAGGCACTACCGGGTCCACTATTCATATATTTGTAACTACACCATGCAGCAAAATCAACATCCCAATCATGTAATTGTAATGCCACATTACCAGCTGCATGTGCTAAATCCCAGCCTACAAAAGCCCCTTGATCTTTGGCTGCTTTTGTAATGGTTTTCATATCAAATACCTGACCTGTATAGTAATTTACCCCCCCTATTAGTACTAAAGCACATTCATTACCAACTTCGGCAATAGTTTTAAGGATATCTTCGGTTCTAAAATTATGCTCACCGGCACGTTTTTTTAAAGTTACAATAGCCTCTTCGGGTTTGTACCCATGAAATCGAACTTGACTAGCAATCATATATTGATCGCTCGGAAATGCTTTTTCTTCGCATATAATTTTAAAACGTTTAGCTGTTGGCCTATAAAATGAAACCATAAGCAAGTGCAAATTCACAGTCAGTGTATTCATTACTGTTACCTCTTCGGGCAAAGCGCCTACTACTTTTGATAATTGCACTCCAAATCGTTCATGATAATCCCACCAAGGCTTTTCCGCCTCGAAATGACCTTCAACCCCTAAATCTTCCCAATCTTTTAAAATCTCTTCAATGTAAGTTCGAGCTAATTTTGGTTGTAACCCCAATGAATTTCCAGTAAAATAAATCACCTCTTTTCCTTTATGCTTCGGAAAATGAAACTGATCACGATAGTGATGCAATGGATCTTTTTTATCTAAATCATTAGCAAATTCAAGTGAATTTTCGAATCTCATACGCAACATTTTTATACCCCCACAAGGTAAATCTTTATTTGAACACCTCCTATTTCTTAAAAAAAATGTTTTTCAACTAATTTAAATGTACTTCAAAGAAAGTATTTCTTACAATTCGTAAAAATGCTGTAAATTTAAATTCCAACCAACTAATAATCTCATGAAAAAAATAGCCATCCTACTCACCACACTATCATTATTGTATACCATTCCTAGCAATGCTCAACTTTGGGATAAAATAAAAAAACGTGCTGAAGAAAAGGCAGAAGAATTACTTACCAAAAAAAGAGATAAAAAAAGTAAAAAAGAGACCTCCAAAGCTGGTGGCATTTTATCTGACGAAGATTATTCTGGCGGTGTAAATACCGCTCCTGTAGAAGTTTGGCGTAACTATAAATTTGTCCCTGGTGAGGATGTTATTTTTTACGATGATTTAAAATACGAAGAAGTTGGTGAATTTCCTTCGCGTTGGGACTTACGCCAAGGGGGTGCTGAGGTAGCTACTTTTGATGGTAATAAAGTTATTATTGGTACAGCCAAATATGAAAATACCATTTTACCTTTATTTAACAATAAAAAATATCTGTCTGACGAGTTTACTATCGAATTTGATATTTATGTAGATGAAATGTCGAAATCATATAACAACAATTGGACTAATTATGATATCATACTAAGCAGTAATTCTTTAAACAATCCTAACATTGACTTTACATTAAGGTCCGATAAAACTACTGGACAAGTTGGTAGTTATGATTTTCAATTAGAAAATGTTAAGCTGGGGCGTTTAAAAGCTTGGCACCATATTGCCATGTCCTACAACAAAGGAAAGTTTAAAATGTATTATGATGAAAAACGTATTGCTAATTTACCAAGGTTAAATTTTACACCTAATACCTTTGGTGTACAAATGGACATTAAGCAAAATAGTTCTTTCCCAGGAAAAGCTTTATATGGTATACGAAATATCCGTATCGCCAATGGTGGCGGACAATTATATAAGCGTATCATTTCGGAAGGAAAATACAGTACCAATGGTATTCATTTTAAATCTGGTGAAGCCGATGTGGAATCACAATCGCTAGGTATTATCAACAAAATAGCTGCTATTATGAAAGAAAACAAAGATTGGAATTTCCAAATTATTGGACATACTGATAGTGATGGTGATAACACCAAAAACCTTAGCTTATCACAAAAACGTGCCGAAGCTGTAAAAAAAGCTCTTGTGGAACAAGGCATAAAAAAAGAACGCATTACTTGTATAGGTAAAGGAGAAACAGAACTATTGTTTACTGATGCTAATGCCAGCATTGAAGACAAAGCCAATAACCGAAGAGTTGAGTTTTTAAAACAATAAAAAAAACCGTATCATAAGCATTATTACTATGCGCTAGCTTTTCACTAACACATAGTGTATTTTTACACAAAATTATTTTGATATGCATTTTATACCCGACGCACTTGATGATTATGTGGTAGCTCATTCCGAAAAAGAACCTCAATTACTACAACAGCTTACGCGCGAAACCTATCAAAAAATATTACAACCTCGAATGCTTAGCGGTCATTATCAAGGACGTATTTTAAGTATGCTTTCTAAACTTATAAACCCAACTTCTATTTTAGAAATAGGCACGTACACGGGCTATTCTGCTTTATGCTTATGCGAAGGTTTAAAAAAAGATGGCATGTTACATACCATTGATATCAACGAAGAGTTGGAAGATTTTCAACGCTCTTATTTTGATAAATCCCCTTACGGGAGAAGTATTAAACAGTATATTGGAAATGCCATTGAAATTATTCCTGCAATAGAGCACAAATTTGATTTGGTTTTTATTGATGCCGATAAACCCAACTATTCAAATTATTTTAATATTGTGATAAATAAAATGAACTCTGGTGGTATTATTTTATCCGATAATGTATTATGGAGCGGAAAAGTAATTGAAAAACTACAACCCGACGATGAATCCACTAAGGCTTTAATTCAATACAATAAGTTATTGGCTGAAGATCCAAGGATTGAAACGGTATTACTTCCTATAAGAGATGGATTAACCATTAGTAGAGTGATTTAACCATTAGCCATATCTAACAAAAAAAAATTTAATCTGCATTTCATATACAAAAGCAACCTAATAAGCTTCAAAAAAAATATAAACATTTAAAAAAATATCCGCTGTAGTAAAACACTTGAAAATAATACACTCACAAAATAACTATTAGTAACACAATGTGCATATGGACTTCAGTAAAAGCCATATGCACATTGTATTACTAACTATATTTCATCCTACTTTTCAGAAAGGTTAGCAAGATAGTTTTGTTTATAAGACGGGTTACTATCTAACATATCAGAAATAGTTGCCCCCCCAAGCATCCAGTTTTTAGGCACTTCTTCTTCTAACATTACCCATACAAATTTTTTGAATTCAGGATTTCCTTTTCCCTCATATTCTACTAATAAATCAGTAATCTTAGTTTGAAGCTCTTTTTTTTCTTGATTAGAAAGTGCTCCCTTAAATGTTCTTACATTAACAAATGGCATAATTTTAATTTTTTAATAGTATTAATACCTAAAATTAAAATTGATAATTAAGATTTAAGTTGATTTAAATCAATAAGCCTGCGTTTAATTCTGCTCAATGTTTCAGGTCGTATTTTTAAGTAACTAGCAATATGCTTTTGTGGAATTCTTTGTGTGTATTCTGGATACTTCTGTTCAAACATTTGATAACGCAAAGATGGTTTTTCTGCAACAATAATTTGATAGTCTAGCAATACTGGTAAACATTTTTTTTGAATATAATTTTTTCCCAATAGCGATAGCTTGTTAAGAAGGGATTTATCTAAGTGCTGCGTTTCTAATATAGAAATTTCTGAGTCTTCCATTGCCGAAATGGTTACCGTACAGACTTCTTTTTTTAGAAAGCTTATGTAATCTGTAATAAAACCTTTTGAAAGAATAAATTCAGTGTTTACCTCATCACCATTATCATTGGTGTAAAACATTCGACAGGCTCCATTTTCTAAATAAGCAAGCTTATTACAGATTCTTCCTTGATGAATAAAAACTTCATTTTTTAATAGCTTTTCTTTCTTGGTAAAATCAATTATCAATTGTTTTTCCTGAAAGGATAGCTTAATCTGTTTTTCTAAATATGTAATAAAATCACTCATCCGAATTTTTATTATTTTGGTATCACATATTATAAGTAGTATTCACAGATAAGCTCAAGCCATATTAACCACAAACTATATCTTAAAATTACTATTATTGTATACAGCAATTTTAACCCCAATCCCAATAAAAAAATGATCTTTTAAGTTAGCACTTAACTTTGTTGTGATTTTACATAAAATTAGCTACTCACTTATTAATAGCCAAATTCAATTCCATATTCGTTTGCTGTATTATAAATATCGTTAATTCTTGACTCATATTTTTCATTTTCACCAATTTGAGATATTCCATCTAAAGCATTATTAAACATTTTTTGTATTGCTATGTAATAACTTTCATTAAAATAACCAAAGTCTTCAATTATTTCAAGACAACATTCAACATAATACAACTCCAGTTCAACATTAAGTTCAACTATTTTCATTTTGCGAACATTCCGTATTATTTTTCGCGCTTCAGATTCTCGTAAAATCATTTCCCTTCCACTAGGGTATACATAGCGCTCAATTTCCTTTTTATATTTTTCAATAAGTGTCTCTATTTTAACACCAGAAAAAATATCAAGAAACTCTTTAGCTGATGGTATTTTAGAATACATCTCTGATATGAGTTTAATCATTTCAGATTTATCCATTTTATTGAGTTCTTTTTTTACGTCTCTTAATCCCATCTAGATTTATTAATTGTTAACAACTAACTTTATAGATTGTACCCTTTTATTTCTTATAAGAAAGTATGCTACAATTATATTTGGAACCCAACATAACCAAGCAACTATTCTGTAAGCATAGATAAAGTCTCCGATTGCTATAACTAATAAAGGCAGCCAAATTCTTAAAGTTACTGCTGCAAAACACGAAGCATAACTATAGATCATAAAATTTTCATGTAATTCAATTTTCCCTGCTTTAATTGCTTTAAAACTTAAAACAGTAGTAATTAACCAAATTAAGCCTAATAAAAAGAACCCAAGTATGCTAATAATACCACCTGTAGCATACATAGCAATAAAGAGACTGCAAATACCACTTATCAAAACAGAAATCACATAAATTTTTCCAATTAACCTATGAAGTTCAGTCTTTTCTATTCTCATTTTTTTACTAAATTGAGACCAGCCTATCAATAAGGCAAGACCTCCAAGAGTTATATGTCCATAGAAGGCAATATTCCATAAATTGTTATTCAAAACTTCAGCAGACTTTGATGATAGTAACCCAAACTTACTATCAATCAAAAAATAGATAACTGGATACAACCCTGTAAGGATTGATAAAACTCCTATTGTAACCCAAGTAGCTTGTTTCATTCTTTATAAAAGTGTTGTTTCTCGATAAATATTATTTTTTAAAATAACATCGTTCCAACATCCATATTACAGAAAATTACACAGAAATACAAACGCCTAAAAGCACATTACACTGCTAGCCTAGCACAAGTAAATACTTTTCATAAGCGCAAATTTGATATTTAACCACAGATTAAAACTTTTAAAATCAACCTTTTACAACCTTAATTAATTAAAAAAATGTTTAATAACTAATTAAAACAACAAACTTACCTCGCTCCTCACATAAGCTTGAGCTACATTTGTAGCACTTTCACTAGATGGAAATTGTGCTATGCCTTCATTTCTATAATCTGTTGCATTTGAAACACCGTCTTTTACTGATAAGCTGTGTAATTGAGAAATCATCGTGTTCTTTGCGGTAAGAATCGTTTTCCAACATTCGTCTGAAATATAAATTTGTTGCGTCAAATTATGTTCAAACTCCTGATCAATAGTAGCTATTAATAAATTTTTATACGCATTTTTATCTTCTCCACTAGGAGAAACCCTTACCAACAATTTATCCAAACTAATACGATCTAAAAGCAATGTAAAACGCTCATAGGCTTGCAACTTTAATGGCAAGATTTCCTTTTGGTTGCTTTTAAGTAAATTGTATTTCTGTTTTAACAATTCTTTTTTAAGCATTGCTTGTATTGAAAAATAACTCACCAAAGCAATTACTAATGTGGGAAGTACTACTAAAATAACCGTATAAATATCTATTTTCATTTTATTTTTTTACCAAAATTATTGAAACGTATAGAACACAAATATAAATCTAAGCTTTTAATAAAATAAGGCTAACTACCTTTTAATTTTTACTACAGCACCCATATTATTCATTTGGCAATAATACCTTTTCAATTTTTAGTTTTTCTTTATCATAAGTTACTAAAAACTTCCCTATGTAAGTTTCCACAACTCCAGTAAAAGATTGAGGCTTTAATACCGTATTGGTAGGAAACCATGTTGTTTTTACCTTATAATTGGGTAGTAAAAATAGGCCTTCAAGGTTTCCATGGGCTCCGAATCTTTCTACATCACCTTTATAAAAACTGGTTCCTAAACTTTTTTCTAACTGGGTGTTTGTTTTTTTAATATCATTAGTGGCCAAGCCTATTTCGTTTATACAAAGTAATTGGTCTACACCAAAACTTTGACCTGTGTCATTATCTAAATCATAACGTACAATACACTCTACTACATTACCACTGGCATCATAAAAATAAATAGATTCAGCATTCCAGTCCTTAAACTTATTTGTTTTTTTATTAGAGGTAATAGGAATAATATTTGTTCTTTTTTCTAGCCAAGCTACTGCTTCAACCAATTTATTTGAAGGGATTAAAAAACAATAATGATATGTATATGCTAGTTTACTTGAAACAAAAGTTAATTCGGTCCAACCAACAATTATTGTAAATTGATTTTTAGCTTCTTTTAATAAATTAAAGCCTATTTTTTGAGTATAAAATTCTTTTTCTTCCTCCAGCTTATTTGTAAATAAAGTCAGTGCTCTTATTTTCATCCGCAAAAAAATTATAACAAACTTTAATATCTTACATTGGTTTCATCCACCCTTTCATTACAATAATTCCCTCCTAAACTAGGGCAAGTAACCAACTCCGCAAAACCATTAAAAGGCACAGGTTTTTTATGATATCCATAATTTCGGGCTAAACTTGTTGTTTTATTGTTATCCCCTTGACTTATATTAATATCATCCATAGTAAATTGAGCTGGGTGCTCATAACCGCAAGCATGCGTGATTTCTAATAATTCTTTATTAAAATTTTTAAAATAATATTTTACACGCTCGGCTTTATCGGTAACATCAATACCTGCTTGTAACCATTTATTTTGAGTGGCCACCCCACTCGGACACCTATTGGTATGACATACTTGTGCTTGGATGCATCCCACGCTTAACATAGCCTCTCGGGCTACATTTATACAATCCACTCCCATAGCAAATGCCATAGCTGCTCGGGCTGGAAAACCTAATTTACCACTAGCACAAAATACTACTCTGTCCGTTATATTGGCTTCTGAAAACAATTTATATACTTCGCTAAACCCATACACCCAAGGTAAGGCTACATGATCTGCAAAACTTGGTGGTGCCGCTCCGGTACCTCCTTCTCCCCCATCAACAGTAATAAAATCAGGTCCTTTACTTTGGACTTTCATTTCGTTCACCAACTCTTTCCATTGATCCATCTTTCCAATGGCTGCTTTTATTCCTACAGGTAATCCGGTTTGTATGGCAATTTCTTCAATAAAATTAATTAATTCTGGCACGTTTGAAAATGCCGTATGATAAGCTGGCGATAACACATCTTCACCTACTTTTACGTTTCTTATTTCGGCAATTTCTTTTGTTATCTTAGAACCTGGTAGTACCCCTCCTTTTCCAGGTTTAGCACCTTGTGATAATTTTACTTCTATAGCCCTGATACTTGGATTTGCTTCTACTAAGTTTTTTAACATTTCCATAGAAAAGTTTCCTTCATTATCCCGTACACCAAAATAACCTGTTCCAATATGAAAAACTACATCTCCTCCCTTTTGATGATAAGGCGATAAGCCTCCCTCACCTGTATTGTGATATGCATAGGACAACTTACAACCTTTATTTAATGATTCTACTGCTTTTGCAGAAAGTGAACCAAAACTCATGGCCGATACATTTATGATGGATGCTGGCCTAAACGGACGACGCCTATTATTGTAACTTCCCATTATTTTAGCACAAGGCAAAAAGTATGGATCTAAAGCATTGGCATGTTTCTTTTTTACTTTATAAGGGAACATGGCATTTTTAATAAAAATATATTGTGGTCCATAAATATCTTGATCGGTCCCAAAGCCCTCATAGTTATTTTCATTTTTTGAAGAAGCATAAATCCAACCTCGCTCTGTTCTATTAAAAGGAAGTTCTTCTCTATTATTTGCTACGATATACTGGCGTAATTCAGGACCAATACTTTCCAGCATATACCTAAAATGACCTACTACTGGGAAATTATGTGTAATGGTATGTCTTTTATTAAAAAATACATCGCGAATAGCTACTACTCCAACTCCTATTAAAATCCAAACCCACCAAGCAATGCTTCCTATAAATTCAATCATTTGTTTATTTGTTTTGTCTAGCTAAAGTTAGTTTTCTTTACAGAAAAAAGAAATTTATTTTGAAAGTGAATATAAAAAAAGACCATTCAAGCTAACTCAAATGGTCTTTTAAATACGTATATTAAATTATAAAACTATTCAATAATCAATTTTGCTGCAGCACTATTTCCTACTTTAACAAAATACATTCCAGCAGTTAAACCTTCTAAATCTAATACCTGAGTTGTTACATCGGTTTTTGAAATAGTTTTTACTATTTGACCTACTACATTATAAACAACTACTGCTTGTCCCAATGTTATTCCAGATAAAGTTACCGACTCTTCTATCTGTACTGGATTTGGATAAATTTCAAGTGTTGTGGTAACATCTCCTAAAACTTTTAAGCCTTTTGAAGTTCCTTCAATTTTCCATTTTTGGTTATTATTGGACGGATTAAATGTCCAAGTAATTAAGTTAGCATCAAACTCACCACCTGCTCTATCCAAAGCTTGCGCTGTACAATGCAATGGTAATAATGCATAATATGATCCATTTTTCTGAATTTTCCATTTTTGATGGTTACTTTTTGCCCCTGTCCATGTACCTACATTTTCTCCATTTCCACATTTCCCATAAGGCACTTCTAAATAACGATTATTTCTACTATTTTTTATAGTATACACGTTATTGCCTAAATGAGCAAATATCCATTGTTGATCTGTATATTCACCTGTATCAATCATTTGTGCATTGTAATCATCTAAATCTCGTGCCAAAACTGCTTGATCATCAAAAGGATTTTGAATACTATATAGTCCATTTGAAATTAACTGATTGGCATCAACTGGAGTAGTTGGTTTAGCATTTCCGTTTTTGATATTTATGCGGATAGTTGTTTCTTTAGTAGCTCCTTTTTTATCAGTTGCTACAGCTTTAAGTGTGTAATTACCTGCTTTCATATTCATTAAAGCGGCATCGTTATTTGTTGCTCCCCAAGTGTAAGGTACTATATTTTCCTGACGAATGAATTTGTTATTCAAATACAATTTTACATTAGCTACTCCATCAGCATCAGTGGCATTGATTTTAACATTAACATTTTTCCCAACAGTATATTCACTATTATTTGCTGGAGCAGTAAAGTTTACTACTGGCTTATTATTTTGGCTAGGTGCTGGTTTTGGGGTAGGATTAACAACAACTGGTGGATCTACATTTCCTCTCTTTACTGGCTTGTATGTACGTACCCAATCCACTAACATTTTATTTTTATTTGGATTTTTTAAATCGGCATCGGTAGCAACAATTCCTTGTGCAGACCTCCAGCTATGATCTTCGGTGTCAATAATCATAAAAACGGGTCTATCCATATTGGATTTACTCTTATCTAACGTTCTTTTGGTATAATCCTTATCAAACATGTTAGATTGCTCCCACGAACCGTTTTTTGTTTGTTTACCGTCTATATAAAAATATATTTCTGATGGACTTTTCCAATACACTCCAAAAGTGTGGAATTTATTTCTCCAAGGTTCATTGTTGGGTAAAGTAACATGATTTTGATCATTGTAATCCGAAGAAATTCGGTTTCCAGCACCTCTTTCAAACACATGGAAATTTGTAGACATACGTTGTGCAAACCATACATCTCTAGCTCCTCCATAAACTTCTAATACATCAATTTCTCTTTTATCATCTTCACTAAGCATCCAAAAATTTGATGAAAGCTCCAAATTACTTGCCTTTACTCTTGCTTCCATGTAAATAGGATAAATCACCTTAGTTTTTGAAGTAACTACCCCACAATTAACTCGATTTGCTCCATGACGCGATGCGCTAATTATTAAATTACCTCCGGAAACATCAGAATGGTTCGATTGCCATTGAGTTAATCCTGGTCCTGTCCAATTATGAAAATAGGCATCTTTCCAATTTTTTCTAAATTTTGCATTTTTCCCATTGTAATTAAAGTCATCAGAATACTTATCCTGTAATTCCCACACATTTCCTTGTCCAGGGTTTGCTGGCACAGGAATATTCTTCCAATCTTGAGCCTGAAGTAACATACCACTTGACATTAGAGCAAATGCAACTATTTTTTTTAATTTCATAATTAGTTAGTTATTATATCGTTAAGTTTTAGTTGCCACCAAAATAAAAATCTTTTAGTCCTCTATCTTATTCAAAAAGTACGATTATACTCACTTTTAGAAGAGATTTTTTTTAATCATAAGAAACTAAAATACAACACATTAAAAAACAACATTCAATCAAAAACCTCATTTTACATTTGAATATGTGGTCTTTTACAGATCTTATCAGTAGTCCTCCTTACAAATTACACTAAGTATACCTACACTAACACTAAATCTTCTTCTAAACTATATTTAATTGACTGTATTGTAATAAAACTGAAAAACTAACTGCATCCAAAATAAAACATGATTTATGCATTTAACCACTTTTGTTTAAAATTAAAACTTAACAATAAGTTCAAATTCCATACAGAATCAGTAATTTTATTCCCCTAAAAAAAGAGCGTTTTGGAAGAATATTTAAGTCAACTCAACGAAGCCCAACTAGCACCTACAATCCATACCGAAGGGGCATTAATGGTAATTGCCGGAGCAGGCTCTGGAAAAACACGTGTACTAACCTACCGTATTGCCTATTTAATGCATAAAGGCGTTGATCCCTTTAATATTTTATCACTAACCTTTACCAACAAGGCCGCACGAGAAATGAAGCAGCGTATTGCTCAAATTGTTGGTAATAGCGAAGCAAAAAACCTTTGGATGGGTACTTTCCACTCCATTTTTGCTAAAATTTTACGTTTTGAAGCTGATAAGCTAGGCTACCCCTCCAATTTTACTATATATGATTCTCAAGATTCGCAGCGCTTAATTTCGAGTATTATTAAAGAAATGGCTTTAGATAAAGACATTTATAAATACAAACAGGTACACAGTCGCATATCTTCTTTTAAAAATAGCTTGATTACAGTTAAAGCCTATTTTAATAATCCTGAATTGATGGAAGCCGATGCTATGGCGAAAAAACCACGTATTGGTGAAATTTATCAACATTATGTGGATCGTTGTTTTAAGGCTGGAGCTATGGATTTTGATGATTTACTGCTGCGTACCAATGAATTATTAAATCGTTTCCCGGAAGTGCTTGCCAAGTATCAAAATCGATTTAAATATATTTTGGTTGATGAGTACCAGGACACGAACCACTCGCAATATCTAATTGTAAAAGCGCTTGCCGATCGTTTTCAAAACATATGTGTGGTTGGTGATGATGCCCAAAGTATTTATGCCTTTAGAGGAGCTAACATTAACAATATCTTAAACTTTGAAAAAGATTATGACAATGTAAAAACATACCGATTAGAGCAAAATTACCGCTCTACCCGAAATATTGTTGAAGCAGCTAACTCTATCATAGATCATAATAAAACCAAACTAGACAAAATTGTTTGGACAGCTAATGATGATGGTCCTAAAATTATTGTAAATAGATTACCAACCGATGGGGATGAAGGACGTTATGTAGCCAGTTCCATTTTTGAAAATCAAATGACAGAGCAGCGCAAAGCTTCGGATTTTGCTATTTTATATCGTACTAATGCCCAATCACGTGCTATGGAAGATGCCTTACGTAAACGGGGTATTAAATACCGTATTTATGGCGGTCTTTCATTTTATCAACGTAAGGAAATTAAAGATGTACTAGCTTACCTGCGCTTAATTACCAATCCCAAAGATGAAGAAGCCTTAAAACGTGTTATCAATTACCCCGCACGTGGTATTGGAGCTACTACCATTGATAAACTTGTATTAGCCGCAAATCATTATAAATGTGCTATTTTTCAAGTAATGGAAGGTATTGACCGAATACCTGAATTAAAAATTAACTCCGGTACCAAAACAAAGCTTCAAAACTTTGTCAATATGATTAAAAGTTTTCAAGTAACCAACCAAACTGCGGATGCTTTTACCCTTGCGGAGGAAGTAACTAAAAAAACAGGATTGGTACAAGAATTTAAAAAAGATGCCACACCCGAGGGTATTGCCCGTATTGAGAATGTGGAAGAACTTTTAAATGGTATGCGTGACTTTGTTGAAGGACAAAAGGAAATCGATGAAGCCACTGGATCACTTGCGGAATTTTTAGAAGATGTAGCTCTGGCAACCGATATGGACAAAGAGGTGGATGACGAAGATCGAGTAGCTTTAATGACCATACACTTAGCTAAAGGACTTGAATTTCCATACGTATATATTGTAGGTATGGAAGAAGATTTATTTCCTTCTGGAATGAGTATGAATACGCGAAGCGAATTAGAAGAAGAACGTCGTTTATTTTATGTAGCACTAACAAGAGCTGAAAAACAAGCTTATCTAACCTACACGCTTTCGCGTTATCGTTGGGGGAAATTAATAGATGCCGAACCTAGCCGTTTTATTGAAGAAATTAATGATAAATACATCGAAAACCTAACTCCTATTGATAGTTACCGATACAAATCATTAATTAATACTGATATTTTTGGCGAAGTGGACAAAAGTAAACTACGCCAAACCAAACCTGTAGCTAGCACTCCACCTCCATCGCACAAACCCACGGATGATCAATTACAAAAATTACGTAAACTACGTCCAATAAGTACCGAATCTCAAAAAATAGATTCTGAAACAATAAACAAATTAGTTCCAGGCACACGTGTAGAACATATGCGCTTTGGAATCGGTCAAATTTTAAATATTGAAGGAAACGGGCAAGACAAAAAGGCAGAAATTAAATTTACCCAAGGAGGTATCAAAAAGTTACTACTTCGCTTTGCTAAATTGAAGGTGTTATAGTAAAAATGTATACTTAATGTCAAACTTTATCATCATTGCTATTTCAATACTTTCGGGAGTATTGTTGAATAGACTCAAAACACTTCCTAAAGACAGCCATAAAATAATAAACCTTTGGATTATATACGTAGCACTACCCGCTATTGCTTTACGTTTTATTCCAAAAATGGTATGGAATTCAGATTTATTATTTCCAATATTAATGCCACCAGCCATTTTTTTTGCAGCGTTTTTATTTATTGAATTCATAGGTAAATTTAAACCTTTAGATAAGGCTACTAAAGGAGGGCTACTACTTACAGTAGGTTTTTCTAATTTATCATTTTTAGGTTTTCCATTAACAGAAGCTTACTATGGTAAAGAAGGCTTGCAATTGGCTATTCTTTGTGATCAAGCAGGGTTTATTACCTTATCTAGTCTGGGACTTATTGCTGCCACCTATGCTTCTTCTGGAAATACTTCTAGTTTTAGCTTTGCTTTACTTTTAAAAAAACTTTTTAGTTTCCCCCCAACTTTAGCCTTTATAGCGGCATTTATACTTCCTATATTTATAGATTTAAACAATTTTGATTCTGTTTTAAAAAACTTAAGTTCCACAATGGTTCCTATGGCTTTATTTTCAGTAGGACTTCAATTGCAATTTAAACACTGGAAAGCTGACCAATTTTTACTAGGTACTGCTTTATTTTACAAACTATTATTAGCCCCCTTTCTAATATTAATCTGCAGTTGGTTTTTTAACATTGAAAAGTTATTTGTTCAAGTAAGTGTACTTGAAGCTGCCATGGCTCCAATGGTTACTGGAGTAATTATAGCCACTGAATTCGGGTTAAAACCTAAACTTTGTAATATGATTTTAAGTTTTGGAATACCAATTTCATTTTTAACTACCTTTTTATGGTATTATTTTTTATGAAAATTTAGTTCTCATAATTATTACATTTTGAATAACTACAAAACTTACGCTAATCATAAACCTAAAATTGTTTCTTTTTATACCACATTTGTCTTTTTCTTGTCTTTTCAATCAAAAAAGACATGTATTTTAGCTACAAAAAGCTAAAATTAACAGTACTTTAACGAAGGTTTTAAATCAATAATCTATTTAAAAAAAAATATTAGTTTTTTATTACTTTTTTTAAACCTATCAGTATACCAATAAATTAAGTACAATCAAACATCATTAACAAACCAATCTATCATCATATTTTTTTCACAAATAGCATCAGTTTTAAAAAAACAAACAACTAATTACTAGACTTTTAAAAAAAATTAACCAAAAAATTACAACTTAATTTTAGCAAAAGTTATGCTTCTCCAGCATCTCTTAATAGCTAGTAAATTTTCCTACATTTCCTACATATTACATTATTATATTGTAGGAAAAAGATTACTTTTAAAAAAACATGATTGTGTAAAACTTCATTAGTATTTACTTTTGGACTTTACAATTCTTGTACTTTTTATTGAATTATTTTTACTCTTTATCCATGTACAAAACTTGTTTATGCAACATAATAAGGGGCTTACTTATAATAGTTGAATACCTAAAGTAACCAAGTATGAAGAAGTTTTTTTTTATATATCTTCTATTCCAATCTATTTTATTATTTGCTGATAACTGCAAAATAAGCAATTTAATTATTCAAGTACCTCGAAATGCCCAAGAAGACACTGATAAGGTTTGCTTTGGTAGTAAAGGAAACTTTATAAATATCCTTGATAATGATGATTTTGGCCCAGCTGGTCCTAACACCACAAACCATATCATTATAGGTAGTAATACTAACGAAGGAGGAACTATAAGTCTTGCTAATAACAGCACTCCAAGTAATTTATTAGATGATTACATATTGTATGATACTCCAGATGGTTTTTCTGGTATAGATCGTTTTTCTTATACAATTATTGATGCCAATGGCGATACAGATACTACAACTGTTGAAATTGAAATAATTAACACCCCTGGCTGCACCTCCATTGATGCAGTTGATGATCCCCTTACTTTAGATGAAGATTCTGCTGATAGGTCTATTCTTGTTTTATCTAATGATGATTTTGGAATTCGAGGACTAAGAGATAATGCTCTAACAATTGTTACTCCTCCAACTAATGGAACTGCCAGAGTTGATACTGGTGCAATCATAGATAACCCAACTGATGATGTTATTTTCTATAAACCTGCTAAAGACTATTTTGGTCCTGATTCCATAACTTATCAAATTTGTGATTTAAAAGGAGAATGTGATACAGCTGTAGTATCCATTATGGTTACTAATCTTAATGATATCCCTAATGCATTGTTTGATAATTTTGACAATATCAAAAAAAACACTTCCACTCTTCTGAATGTCATTGATAATGATGACTTTGGAGGTGATGGACCAAGTAATTCACCAATAACTATAATAACTAACCCTTCAAATGGAACAGCTGTTGTAGATGATAGAGGCACTTTTAGTGACCCTACCGATGATGTTATTGTATATACTCCAACCACAGATTTTTCTGGTAATGACACCTTAACTTATCAAATCTGTGATATTGACGGTAATTGCCATTTTGCAAATGTTTTAATTAAAGTAATCAATGGCTTACCAAATGCTATCAATGACAACTTTGATCTTAATGAAGATGCTTTAATAGCTCCTTTAAACGTTTTGAGTAACGACTCCTTTGGAGATGACGGTCCGAGTACATCAGCAATTACAATCACTGTTGATCCAACAAACGGAAATGCTACTGTTAATAATAATGCAACGCCTAATGATCCTACCGACGATGTTATAATGTATATGCCTAATCCAAACTTTTTTGGTGATGATACATTAACCTATCAAATTTGTGATGCTGATGGTGATTGTACAACTGGTATAGCAACTATAGAAATTATAAGTGATACTAGTGACACTCCTATTGCAAATAATGACCCGGCTAGTGTTAATGAAGATACTACAGATAATCAAATTGATGTATTAGATAACGATACTTTTGGGGGAGACGGACCTAGCAACTCGGCTATTACAATTACTATTGCTCCTAATAATGGAACTGCCACTGTTAATGATAATGCAACGCCTAATGATCCTACCGACGATGCTATACTGTATACACCTAATCCTGATTTTTTTGGTGATGATACTCTAACTTACGAAATATGTGACCTAAATAATGATTGTACTACCGCTGTAATTAATATTAGAGTTGACAACGACACAACTGATACGCCTACAGCTATTGATGATCCTATTAGTGTTAATGAAGATTCTACGGATAACCCAATTGATGTGTTAGATAACGATACTTTTGGGGGAGACGGACCTAGCAACTCAGCTATTACAATTACTATTGCTCCTACTAATGGAACTGCCACTGTTAATGATAATGCAACGCCTAATGATCCTACCGACGATGCTATACTGTATACACCTAATCCTGATTTTTTTGGTGATGATACTCTAACTTACGAAATATGTGACCTAAATAATGATTGTACTACCGCTGTAATTAATATTAGAGTTGACAACGACACAACTGATACGCCTGCAGCTATTGATGATCCTATTAGTGTTAATGAAGATTCTACGGATAACCCAATTGATGTGTTAGATAACGATACTTTTGGGGGAGATGGCCCTGGTACTACTGCCATTGCTATTACTATTGCTCCTACTAATGGAACTGCCACTGTTAATAATAATGCAACGCCTAATGATCCTACCGATGATGTTATACTATACACGCCTAATCCAAACTTTTTTGGTGATGATACTGTAACTTACGAAATATGTGACCTAAATAATGATTGTACTACAGCTGTAATTAATATTAGAGTTGACAACGACACAACTGATACGCCTACAGCTATTGATGACCCTGTTAGTGTTAATGAAGATACTACAGATAATCAAATTGATGTGTTAGATAACGATACTTTTGGAGGAGACGGACCTAGCAACTCAGCTATTACAATTACTATTGCTCCAACAAACGGAAATGCTACTGTTATTGACAATGCAACGCCTAATGATCCTACAGATGATGTAATTGTTTATACGCCTAATCCAAATTTCTTTGGGGATGATATATTGACCTATCAAATTTGTGATGCTGATGGTGATTGTACTACCGCTGTAATTAATATTAGAGTTGACAACGACACAACTGATATGCCTGCAGCTATTGATGATCCTGTTAGTGTTAATGAAGATACTACAGATAACCCAATTGATGTATTAGACAATGACTCTTTTGGAGGAGACGGACCTAGTACTACTGCTATAGTAATTATGGTTACTCCAACTAATGGAACTGCAAGTGTTAACACCAATGGCACTCCTAATGATCCTACCGATGATACTATACTATACACGCCTAATCCAAATTTCTTTGGTGATGACACATTAACCTATCAAATTTGTGATGCTGATGATGATTGTATTACTGCCGTAGTAAACATAACTGTAAACAATAACACTTTTGACACTCCTGTCGCTGTTGAAGATAGTACTGATATAGAAGAAGACACTACCGATAATCCAATTGACATATTAAACAATGATTCTTTTGGAGGTGATGGGCCTAATAACTCAGCAATAACTATTACTATTGCTCCAACAAACGGAAGTGCTACTGTTAATGATAATACCACTCCTAATGATCCTACCGACGATACTATACTATATACACCTAATCCAAATTTCTTTGGTAATGACACATTAACTTATCAAATTTGCGATGCTGATGGTGATTGTACTACTGCCGTAGTGAACATAACTGTAAACAATAACACTTTTGACACTCCTGTGGCTATTGAAGACAATATTATTATTAACGAAAGTACCACCAGCAATCAAATTGATGTACTAGGTAATGATTCTTTCGGAGGTGATGGACCAAATGACACAGCTATCACAATTATAGATCTTCCAATTAATGGAATAGCCACAGTAAATATCAACAGTACTCCTGATGATCCTACCGACGATAGTATTTTGTACACTCCAAATCCAAATTTCTTTGGTGATGATACCATTACTTACCAAATTTGTGATCAAAATAATGACTGTGCTATAGCTGTAGTTTCTATAACTGTTAATCAAATTAATGATAATAATCCTAAAATAAGCCTACTTAAAACAGGTCGTTATGTAGATATTAACAACAATAGCACTTTAAATGTTGGTGATATTATTGAATATACTTTTACTATTATTAATACTGGTGATGAAATCTTAACTGACATTACGGTTACTGATTTATTAGCTGGTGTTAATTTAACTGGTAGTTCTTTTACATTAGCCCCAGGCGAAGAAAATGACACTAACTTTTCTGCCATATATACCATTACTGCCGCTGATATTACCAATGGTCAAGTAATTAATCAAGCTATGGTAATAGCTACTACACCTACTGGTAATTCAATATCAGATGATTCCGACGATCCAAATATACTCGCAGACATTGACTTAAATGATGATGGTGAACCAGATGATCCTACCGTTGTTAAATTCGAAGATCAGCCTGAAAATGATGTTATTGTTTATGAAACATTTACGCCAAATGGAGATGCTGTAAATGATGAATTTGTTATAAAAAATTTAGAGAACTTTCCTCAAAATAATTTGAAAATTTTTAATCGATGGGGATTAAAGGTCTTTGAAGAAGATGCTTATGGACAGCCTAATTCACTCAAATTTTCTGGACAAAGTCAAGGTAGGCTTACTATAAAACAAAGCGATCAATTACCTACTGGAACTTATTTTTACACCCTTAACTACATTAACTCAAACGGAAATTCGAAAACTAAAGCTGGTTCATTTTACCTAGTTAAATAAATTAATTACTACTGTTCTTTAAAAAATTGACTATCAACGAAAATGAATATGAAGCAAACTACCCCCATAATATCACTCATTTTTAGCATACTATTCGCTACAACAGTTACTGGTCAACAAGATGCTCAGTATACTCAATACATATATAACACAGCTATTATAAACCCTGCATACACCGGAAGTAGAGACAAAACAAGTATATCTGGCTTAACCCGAAAACAATGGGCTGGTTTTGAAGGAAGTCCTGCCACACATACTATAGCATTTGAAACACCATTGAATCGTTTTAGTAATTTTGCCTATGGTTTTTCTGTAATTAGCGACATTATTAAACCCACTACCGAAACCAATTTCAATGTAGATCTTGCCTACAAAATAAGAGTTAATAATGCCAATACTGCTTTTTTACGATTTGGATCTAAAATCGGTGGCAATTTACTTAATGTTAATTTAACAGAGCTTTCCAGAGAAGAAGTTCTGGATAATGCCCTTTTGAACGATGTTGAAAATAAATTTAGCCCAAATTTTGGTTTAGGTCTATATTATAGTAACGAAAGATTTTATGCCGGTTTTAGCGTACCTAATCTGTTGCAAACAAGTTTTTTTGATGAAAAAGATATTTCGACAAGTGCTGGTAATACTACATTGGTTTCCAAACAAAAAATAAATTACTATTTCATTGCTGGACATACTTTTAACCTTAATGATAGCGTTAAGTTTAAACCAGCATTATTAACAAAAATAGTTAGTGGTGCTCCATTACAAGTTGATGTTTCTGCTAATTTTTTATTTTTAAAGAAAATCACAGTAGGAACCGCCTACCGATGGAGTGCAGCAGTTAGTGCTTTATTTGCTTATCAAGCATCGAAATCATTGATGTTAGGATTAGCTTACGATATTGAAACTACCGAAATTACTGGTATAAATAATAATTATGGAAGTTTTGAATTTATACTCAGATATGATCTAAACAATAAATTAAACCTTACCTCAAAAAGAATGTTAACCCCCCGTTTTTTCTAGCTTATGAAAAAAATACATACTTTAGCGTTACTTTTTTTATTAGTTTCCTGCAAATTTATATTTGCTCAAAACAGTAATGACCTTATCACTAATGCCAATTCAGATTTTGATCGTTTTGCATATATTGATGCTCGTGAAATTTATATTCAAGTAGCCAATAAAGGCTACAAATCTGCTGACTTATATCAAAAAATTGCCGACTCGTACTATTTTAATGCAGAATTTAGAGAAGCTCATTTTTGGTACGATAAATTAGTAAAACAATTTTCTGCTTCTATTAGTCCCGAATATTTATATCGTTATGCCCAGTGCTTAAAAAGTGTCCAAAAATTTAAAAAAGCGGATAAAGTAATGGAAAAATTTGCTTCAATTACACGCGAATATGATTCTAGAGCTTATAACTTTAATACCAATCGGTATTATTTAGATTTGATTGAAAAAAGATCTGGTAAATTTCAATTTAATCCTTTTGAATATAATAGCGAATTTTCAGACCATTCTCCAAGTTTTGCTCCAAATGGGGATATTATTTTTGCCTCATCAAGAGGTGGAGGAGAAATTTCAGTATGGGATAAAATGCCTTTTCTCGATTTATATAATATCAATTTAGAACAAGGCAAACTTCATAACAATGTTCAAATTAAGCCTGTAAAAGGAGAAATAAACACACCTGTACATGAAGCATCAGCAGTAATTACTAAAGATGGTAAAACTATGTATTTCACCCGAAATAACTATTTAAAAAAACAATTAAACTCAAGCGGTTCTGGAACTGTAATGCTTAAGCTTTACCAGGCAGAACTTATAAATAAAAAATGGAGTAATATAAAAGAGCTTCCTTTTAATAGTGATGAATACTCCATAGCTCACCCGGCATTAAGTCCAGATGAGGATAAATTGTATTTTGCTAGTGATATGCCTGGATCCTATGGAAATTCCGATCTATATGTAGTAAACATTAACGAAGACAAAAGTTTTGGAAAACCAGAAAATTTAGGTTACAACATTAATACTGAAGGAAGAGAAACATTTCCCTTTATTAGTAATGATGGTAACTTGTATTTTTCGAGTGATGGACATTTAGGTTTAGGAGGACTGGATGTTTTCGTTTCCAAAATAGCTAGAAACACCTATGCTAATCCTTACAATATTGGAAAACCCATTAATGGTCCTTCCGATGACTTTTCATTTATCATTGATAAAAAAACCGACATCGGTTTTTTTGCTAGTAATAGAGTCGATGGAAAAGGAAGTGATGATATTTATAGTTTTAAACAAGTCGCTCCTTTAGACATAAAATGCCAATTATTTATTGAGGGAATCGTATCTAATCAAAAAACTAATGAAATTGTTTCTGGTGCCCTAGTTAAATTATATGATAAGAACATGAATTTAACTAATCAAGTAACCACCGACAATAATGGATATTATACTTTTGCTGCCAATTGCAATGCTACGTTTAATTTAAATGTATACAAAAAAGGGTATCAACCTCAACGAACCTCTTTAAAAACTTCAAAATATAAAGGTGATATTGTGAAACAAAATTTTGATTTATCAAATGAAAACTTCAAATCTAGAATTGCTAGAGTTGGTGATGATTTAGCAAAAATATTGCAGTTAAACACCATCTATTTTAATTATAATGATTACGAAATTAGAAAAGATGCTGAATTAGAATTACAAAAAATCATTGCCGTACTACAAAGTAATGATCATATTAAAATAGAAATCAGATCACATACAGACAGTAGAGCAAACGATGATTATAATTATGACCTAAGTAAACAAAGAGCTAAAGCTACCAAAGAATATTTAGTAAATAGCGGACATATTGATCGCAATAGAATTTTTTACAAAGGTTATGGTGAAACTCAATTAGTAAATAATTGTACTAACGGAGTAGATTGTAGTGACCAAGAGCATGAAAAAAATAGACGTTGCGAATTTATCATACTAAATTCTGGCATAATAAACACTGCTGCCTCCGAAAACTAGCCCGTTATACATAATTCTAACAAGCAAATCTATTAAACCAAGCTTCAAAATTCTACATGTGTAATAATTTGTTAAAAAAAGAGCTACATTAAAAATGCAGCTCTTTTTTTATTTATAAATTACCTCGGAGTATCTATCCCCTTTGGTAGTTTCAATAAAAATGCTGAAAATTAGATAATCAACATAGCATCACCATAGCTATAGAATTTATATTTTTCTTTTACGGCCTCATCATAAGCTCTTTTCATTAAATCATGTCCTGCAAATGCCGAAACCATCATTAACAATGTTGATTTTGGTGTATGAAAATTTGTAATCATACAATTCGCAATACTAAAATCATGAGGAGGGAAAATAAATTTATTTGTCCAACCACGAAACTCATTTAATGTACTCTCTGAAGATACTGAACTTTCTAATGTTCTCATTACTGTTGTACCTACAGCACAAATACGGCGCTTCTCTTTAATTGCTTTGTTCACTATCTGAGTTGCCTCTGTTTTTATTTCAGCTTCTTCGCTATCCATTTTATGTTTAGACAAGTCTTCCACTTCAACAGGACTAAAAGTACCTAAACCAACATGTAACGTTACTTCAGCAAAATCAATACCTTTAATTTCTAAACGCTTTAACAAATGTTTTGAAAAGTGTAAACCTGCAGTAGGTGCCGCTACCGCTCCTTCATTTTTAGCATAAATCGTTTGGTAACGATCCATATCTTCTGGTTCTACTTCTCTTTTTATATATTTAGGTAATGGCGTTTCTCCTAAATCATTTAATTTTTTACGAAATTCTTCGTAAGAACCATCATAAAGAAAACGCAATGTTCTCCCTCTAGAAGTTGTATTATCAATAACTTCAGCTACTAATGTTTCATCATCACCGAAATACAATTTATTTCCAATTCTAATTTTACGCGCAGGGTCCACCAACACATCCCAAAGTCGCGTTTCTGAATTTAATTCACGTAACAAAAACACTTCAATACGTGCGCCTGTTTTTTCTTTATTTCCAAATAAACGAGCAGGAAATACTTTGGTATTATTTAATACCATCACATCATTTTCATCGAAATAATCGATTAAATCTTTAAACTGCTTGTGCTCAATAGTGTTTTCTTTTCGATTTAAAACCATTAAACGAGACTCGTCACGGTTTTCTGAAGGGTATTCTGCCAATAATTCTTCTGGTAAATTGAAATCGAAATGTGATAACTTCATATATCTAGTTTTTGATAAGAGGGCAAATATACAATCTGAGCATAGGGGTTGTCAAGTATTTATCAAAAAAAATAAAATAAACCACTACAATTGTAATAAAACATAGCCTTTACTGTTTTAAATTCGATCTCTTCCAAAGAGTTTTTCCCATTTCCCTTTTGAAATCATCACACTTGTTCCCACATTGCCATTGAAATAATGAAAAAACTCTACATAAGAAGTTCCTAATGAAGATGAAAATTTAAATTCAACCTTACAATCGGGAAATGAAATATTAACTGGATCTTCTGGTAATTCTTCAAAACCATTAATAATTGTATCATAAAAATTATCAAATGAACCTTCTAAATCATCAAAACAAAAACTTTTGTACTGGTAATTATTTTTAAACTTTGTATCTACGTAGTTCAAACAATACGTTTTTTCAAACCTTGTCAATTCTACTTTGTGTCTTTTAATGGGCTGAATCCCTCCTACTAATTCAATTTTGTTCTTTTTTTCTACAACAACAATTTGCGCATTGATATAAAATGGGAGTATTAAAAACCCTAAAAATAATAATGAATATTTCATAAGTATAATTTATTGTGTTCCCGTCCATAAACATCACTTATTCAAAATTATTGCTCAAAAAATTAAGTAAAAAACTTATAACGTTTTAGCTTGTAAAACAAGTCTTACACACAATTTAATTAAACCCAAATTATGCATGGAAACTTTGTCATGAGGCTGTGATATACAATAAATACTAGTGTTTTCTTAATTTCAGTATAGCACCGTTATGGTTAAATTAAAAAATACAGTTTACGATAGTATTTGAAGTAGATCGCAGACGTAATAGATTTTTTAATGCATAATTTGGGTTAAACCAAACAGAAACAAAAAAAAAACTCACGCCTAAGCTGTGAGTTTTATCTATTTTATTTATAATAAATATTCATTTTAAACTTCAGAAATAATAAATCCTAGCTTTTTCATATCTGACCAAAAATCCGGATATGATTTACTTACCACTTCCGCTTCATTTATTAGTAATCGAGTTTTTAATGCTAAAGGTGCAAATGCCATAGCCATTCTATGGTCTTGATAAGTATCTATAGCAACATCTGTTTTTATTATTGACGCTTCACTTAGCATTAAAGCATCTTCAGTAATAGTTACTTTTCCACCTAGCTTTTCAATCTCAGCTTTTAATGCTTCTAAACGATCCGTTTCTTTAATTTTAAGTGTATGTAAGCCTATTAAATGACACGAGACTCCTAATCCAAAACAAGTTACTGCTATGGTTTGAGCTATATCGGGCGAATTCGCCAAATCCAAAGATCCATTAAAGGCATCCGTTCCCTTGGTGACATCAGATACTTTTTCTAATGTAATAGTATTATTTTCATAAGAAGTTTTAATGCCTAAATTTTTATAAATTTCTGCTAAAGCCGCATCTCCTTGATAGCTTGATTTTTTATAGCTTCCAAGGGTAATTTTAGCATTTTTTGAAAGTGCTACAAGGCTATAAAAATAGGAAGCCGAACTCCAATCAGACTCTACAACAATAGTATCCGTATTTGAATCTACTAAAGGTGAAATTTTAATTGTATTATTTTCAAAACTCCCTACTGCTCCAATTTCTTTTAATAAAGAAAGTGTCATTTTAATATAAGGAACCGAAGTTACCTTACCTTCTAAAACAATTTCTAATCCATTTTCCAATGAAGGTGCCACCAGCATTAACGAAGAAATATATTGACTGCTTACGTTAGCTTTTAAACTAACTTTATTTTTAATGAGTTTTTTTCCATTCAAAACTATTGGGGGATAACCTTCTTCTTTTTGATAAACAATATCTGCCCCCAAATCACGTAAAGCATCTACTAAAATTTTAATAGGACGTTGCTGCATACGCTCACTTCCTGTCAAAATAGTTTTACGCCCCTCACGGGTAGCAAAATAAGATGTTAAAAAACGCATTGCTGTACCTGCATGGTGAATATCAACTAATTCCTCCGTACTAGCTATAGCTGCTTGCATTACCTGAGAATCATCACTATTAGATAAATTTTCAATACTAATTTTTGAATATAGTGCTTGCAAAATTAACAATCTATTCGCCTCACTTTTTGATCCTGTTATTTGCAGTTTTTCATTTGAAATATCTGCAATTTGAGTTAATTCTAAATTCATTATTTTCTTCTACTCTCAATAATTTTACGACGCTGAAAAACAAAGGACACTATTAATCCATATATTAATCCCCCTACTACTTTTGACCGTACATATCTAAATATCAATCCCTTTTCTATAATATCCGTTTTAAAACCTTCAAAATTGATTCCTTTATATTGCCCTACATGTTCAACAATACCAAAAACAATGGCAAACAGAAATCCAAGTCTAATTACGGATCTCCAATAAGCTTCAGAACTCATTATTTGCTTAAACATATTATTTTAATTTTTCATTATTATGATGTCTATCATGGTCTCTTTGAGTTTTTATATCCAACTTTTTATTAAAAGCCTCTTCTAAATTAACTCCAGTTTGATTTGCCAAACACAAAACTACAAAAACCACATCGGCTAATTCCTCTCCTAAGTCTTTATTTTTATCACTTTCCTTTTCACTTTGTTCCCCATAACGACGAGCAATTATTCTTGCTACCTCGCCAACTTCTTCGGTTAGTTGCGCCATATTTGTTAATTCATTAAAATAACGAACACCATGATTTTTTATCCACTCATCTACCGCTAACTGTGTGTTTTTTATATCCATTTTATTAAATTTGAGTTATTATAGTTGTTTTAAAAACAAACTAACAACTTAAACAAGTTTATTCTTTATTTTTAGTGTCCATACATATAGTAACTGGCCCATCATTAATTAATGACACTTTCATATCTGCTCCAAAAATACCTGTGGTTATTTTTTTACCAAATTTGTCAGATAATTGAGCAACAAAATTTTCATAAATAGGCTTCGCAATTTCTGGCTTAGCAGAATTCATAAAACTAGGGCGATTCCCTTTTTTGGTACTTGCGTAGAGGGTAAATTGACTTATCACAGCAATTTCTCCATCAATATCTTGCACACTTTTATCTATGTTACCCGCATTACTAGGAAAAATACGCAATTGAATTATTTTTTTCACCAACCATTCAATATCTTGCTGACTATCATTTATTTCAACACCCAATAGCACCAATAAACCTTTATTAATTGCTCCTACAATTTCCTCATTAACCACTATTGATGCTTCTGAAACACGTTGAATTACTACCCTCATATATCCTTCGCATATTCATTTTTACGATAATGAGTATCATCGCCTTCCAATATTTGCAAGTAACTTTTATAGCGTGACCATGCTATTTCTCCTGTATCTAAAGCATCCTTTACAGCACATTTGGGCTCATCCTTATGCAAGCAATTATTAAATTTACAATCCGATTGACGCTCAAAAAACTCTGGAAAATAACCACTTACCTCGTTAGGCTCCATATCAACCACTCCAAATCCTTTTATTCCAGGAGTATCAATAATCCTAATATCATTTTCTAAATCATACATCTCAGCAAATGTAGTTGTATGCTGTCCTTGCTTATGTTGATCACTGATCTCCTTTGTTTTCAAATGCAGACTAGGTTGAATTGCATTTACTAAAGTAGACTTTCCTACTCCACTGTGCCCCGAAAACATACATACTTTTCCTTGCATTAAAGATATCACTTTATCCATGTTTTTACCTGTCTTCGCAGAAATACCTTCGCACTCGTAACCTATATTTCTATACAAGTGTGCCAAATATCGTATCTCGTCCAGATCACCTGAACTATAAGTATCTATTTTATTAAACAACAATATAGCTCTAATACCATATGCTTTAGCTGTAACCAAAAAACGATCAATAAAAGAAGTAAATGTAGGAGGATTATTTAGTGTAATTACTAAAAAAACAATATCAATATTAGAAGCTATAATATGTGTTTGCTTGGATAGGTTAACTGATTTTCGAACAATGTAATTTAAACGTTCTTTAATCTCTTTAATTATCCCGGTAGTTTCTTCATCTTGTGTTTCAAGATCAAAAACTACTTGATCCCCTACCGAAACTGGATTGGTACTTTTAATCCCTTTTATTCTAAATTTACCTTTTATACGGCAATTATAAAATACATCATCTTCACCCTTTACTGTATACCAGCTTCCAGTAGATTTGTAAACGGTTCCTGTCATTAATTGCTTTTATAAATATTGAATTACAAAAATAGTGTTTTTGGTTTTATTCCAATAAGAAGAAAGACTACTAATGTCAATTCAATACAAAAACAAAAAAGACCCGAAGTTTTACTTCGGGTCTTTTATATATTAGCCTAACAAAAATCTTAGTTATTAAAGTCTTTTTCTGAAATATCTTCGGTTTCTAAACTGTTAGAACTTGAGTTACTAACATCTAAAGTTAATTCATAAGAAGGAACATCTGTACCTTGACTTGTCTTTACAGGAGTAAAATCTACGATATCATCTCCTTTTTCATATTGTGGATTCTCAACAAATCTACCAAAACAATTCCCATTTTCTGTAAATTCTCTCCAATCTTTACCGTATGCAATTTTCAAATAATATTTACCTGCGGGTATATTTTTCATTTGGTGAATATCTCCATCTTGTATATAAGCAATACGATATGTTAATTCTTCTCCATTAGTATTATCAATTTTTATCAATTTAACTACTGCTTCTGTATTAGACCCTACATTCTTTATTTTCAAAAAATTATCCAAGCTATAATCAAATTCAGGCACTATGTTTAAACATTCCGGAGTCTCTCCTGTTTCATATTCAGTAGATTCCCAGTCATCGTATTTGCTAGAAGTTGAATCTTCCTCTTCATAATAATCACCATCATTATCATCCTCTTCTTCTGGTTTTATAACGATACCTGCTGGCACTGCAAGAATATCTGATCTCCTAATAAAACCATTCATAGTTTTATACTGCACTGTCCACCAATCACCAAAATCTTCACTGATTAATAAAACTTGCATTCCTTTTCCTAACTCTGCTACAATGTTGTAGTTTGTTCCAGGTCCACTTCGTAATGACGATGATTCGACTGAAACGAAGTACAATTCTTCTTGCGCATGAACAAAAGTGATGCTAAGAAAAATAAAAATTGAGGCTAAAAATTTTTTCATATTTTCTAAGTAATTTATGTTTGTATTAGTAGGCTTTCAATAAACATGCCAAAAAAACACGTCATCTAATACAAATCAAATATAATAGATTTTAGCTAGAAAATCGACAAAACGTATGTTTTTATTGTTTTAAAGTTAATTTTTAAGACAATAAACTGGTTTTCAAGCATCAGTATAAGTGTAGTCTTTTTCTTTAAAATTTTACAAACAACTGAAATACAAGTGTTTAATTTTACATAACATCATTTACTTATCGATCTTTCCTTTTTCGCTTAGGCAACCTATTTTTTTTATTATTTTTCGAATATTCTTGACCTAACTGATCATTTTCTGAACTATTTTTAGTATTTTTTATAGAGTAAAATTCTTTATCCTCGTCAGATTTTAAATTAGAGAACATCTCTTTTTGTGAAATTGATACGTATTCACCTACATTTGATTGCAGTTTAATATCCATAATTCGAACACGTTTTAATTTTACAACTTCATAACCCAAATATTCACACATGCGTCTAATTTGTCTATTCAATCCCTGAGTTAAAATAATTCTAAAACTAAACTTACTAATCTCTTCTACAACACATTTTTTTGTCACCGTATCCAAAATCGGTATACCATTACCCATTCTTTTAATAAAATCGGGAGTGATCAATTTATCTACAGTTACTATGTATTCTTTTTCATGATTGTAACGAGAACGTAAAATCTTATTTACAACGTCTCCATCGCTAGTTAAAAGAATCAAACCTTCACTAGGCTTATCAAGCCTTCCTATTGGAAATATACGCTGAGGATAATTAATAAAATCAATAATATTATCCTTTTCACGCAAATCTGTGGTACAAACTACTCCAACTGGTTTATTGAACGCTAAATAAATATGTTCTCTTTTTGTATCCTGAATCTTTTCTCCATCAACACTAATCTCGTCATCGGGTGAAACTTTTTGCCCCATTTGAGGCAATTCATTGTTTACAAGTATTCGTTGCTCCTCTATAAGCTTGTCTGCAGCCCTTCTTGAACAATAGCCTATTTCACTTAAATACTTATTTAACCTTGTCATTCCTGTTTCCAATACACTATTTTTTACAAAAATAATGTATTTATTTCAGCTCAAGTAAAAGACTCCTTATCAAAATACGTTAATTAGAACACAAGCTCTATAACTATAAATTACAAAAAGCATATAATACAATAAAACCCTATTCCGTATCTAAATATCTGTAAAACTAAAAGTTTTATTACATATTCGGATTAGCGTAATTACTTTAAATAAGCTGAAATTTTCTTGTTGATTTCTTCCGATTGAAGTGAATGCCCAACATTTTCTACCGAAAATAATTCACAGGTATTCCAATTATCTGCAATTTTTTTAGAATGCTTATAAGGAGCTAGTTTGTCATTTTTTTCTAAAATTAACAAACCAGGTATTGTTATTTTTTTAGCAAATTCGGAAATTGAAAAACCTCCTGCATAAAACCCGAAACGCTTAAATAAGTAATCATCCATTTTTTCCATAAAACCTTGAGATAAATCAAGCGTATTTTGAAAACTTTTTAGAAAAAAACTCAACTCCGATGGAGGTCCCAAAGTGACGATTTTCTCCACACTTGTATCTGGGTACAAGTATTGATTGTAAATAGCCGTCATTCCCCCTAAAGAATGACCTATTACTATTTTTGGCTGGTGCTTGCCTAGTATATCTTGAATGCAATCCACATACAAAGGCACACTCAAATGTTTACCACTCGAATATCCCTGGGCTGGTGCATCTACGGCAATAATATTAAAATTATAGTGTTGCAACTTCGCAACTAAAGCTCTCCACCGGTAACTATTACTCTCCCAACCATGCAATAGTAAAACCGTATCACCCGAACCTTGCCATTGGTAAGTTTGGATTTTATGTCCTTTAGTAAGTACTTTTTCTAATTTTGCATCTTCTAAAAACTCTTCTTCTTCATTTCTTACTCTTCCTTTTTGGGGAGAACAAAATAAATTAAACGCTTGCTCTACTGCTTTATCTGGAGACCATAGTGACCTAAATTTTAATTGTTTCCCAATTAAAATTGGTACTATTTTTTTAATTTGATTTGTCATATTATTAATTTGCTTTCGCAAGAAGCCAAGACTATTTGATATACTAAGTAGACAAAAAAAAGACTGCCTTATCATTAAAAACAGTCTTTTCTCATTTTATTATTCCCAATTTAACCAGAAATATTTAATTTTTGCTGTATCGGGGATATTCACCGCTTCAATTTTTGTTTTAGTATCAAATTGCACCTGATTCGGTAATTCCTTTTTATCTATAGCTACATAGGCATTAATTTCATCAATATCAACAAGCACGGTACTAAGCGTATTTGTTATTTTAGAAATAGTATAATTATCCTTTAAATCTTTAAATGTACTTACTGCTCCAAAACCTTTTAAGGTTTTAAATCGAGGATCAACTACTCTTATAGATTTTATAGTTGCTATGGAATCAAATTCCTGACTAGCCTCCAAAATCAATAATTGATTTCCTTGGGTATCATATATTTCAATTTCATTTGCGTTGCCAACAAATTCATCACCAGCTATATGTTTTACAACCGAATCATTTACATAAATCTTATCTAAATCTTTAACAGTACTTGTTTTAGTAAGTTCTCCTATATGATCTACACCTATTTCAAAAGGATTTGCTTTTTTTTGACAACTAAAAACAGAAAATGCTATTAAGGTAATTAACGAAAAGTGTGTTATTTTCATGATAATTTTTGTTACGATTTAGATACGCAAACATAGGTTCTTTTTTATGGAAAAAAAATAGAAATACTTTCATTTTATTGATTAACGAAAATATTTTTTTTCTAAATCCACGTTATTAGGTTTATCGCATCATTTTATTTAGTATACCCAGTGCACCCCTAATAAAAGTAGCACTAGTCAATACCTTTATAATTGCTTTTTGAGTACTACTTGAGCTATTTCTTGAATTTGTACCCCTTCCACTTGAGCTTCGTTTATTTAATTTTTTACGCTCATTCTGAGCCGCTTCCTTTGCCTCTGCAGCTTCGGCTTTTTCAATTTTTTCATTTAATAATTCATAAGCACTTTCTCTATCAATAGATTCATTATATTTTTCTGTTAATTTCGAACCTTCAACCAGTTTTTTCAACTCTTGATTTGTCAATACATCCATCCTACTCATAGGCGCCCTTAACATAGTTTTTGCTAATGGTGTTGGTCTTCCTTTTTCATCAAGTGCTGATACTAAAGCTTCTCCAATTCCTAATGAAGTTAACACTTCAGCCGTATCATAAAATTCTGAAATTGGATAATTTTCGGCAGTCAACTTTATAGCTTTTCTATCCTTTGCCGTAAAAGCTCGCAATGCATGCTGAATTTTTAAGCCTAATTGTCCAAGTACACCATCAGGTACATCAGTTGGATTTTGAGTAACAAAATACAAGCCCACTCCTTTTGACCGTATCAGCTTAACAATATTTTCAATTTGATCCAACAATGCCGACGAAGCTTGGTTAAATATCAAATGGGCTTCATCTAAAAACAACACCAGTTCAGGTCGATCACTATCCCCTTGCTCTGGCATAGTACTATAAATTTCAGCTAAAAGGCTTAACATAAATGTCGAAAACAACTTTGGCTTATCCTGAATATCTGTTAATCGAATAATATTTATATAACCTTTACCCTCATCATCCTGTCGTAATAAATCATCAATTTCAAAAGAGCGCTCTCCAAAAAACAAATCTCCTCCTTGCTGCTCTATTTCAATAATTTTTCGAATTATTGAACCTGTAGATGTTTTTGAAATACTCCCATACTCTTTTTGTATTTCACTTTTTCCTTCACCTGTAGCATACTGTAATGCCTTTTTTAAATCATTTAAATCCAATAAAGGCAACTTATTATCATCACAATATTTAAAAATGATAGCTAAAATTCCTGCTTGAGTTTCCGTAACATTTAAAATTCGCGAAAGCAAAACAGGACCAAACTCACTAACTGTTGCCCGTAAACGTGTCCCTTTTTGCTCCGAAAGTGTTAAAATTTCCACGGGAAAACCACTCGCTTCAAAAGGAATGCCAATTTTTTTATGTCGCTCGTCAATTTTTTTATGTCCTGGACTTGGTTGCGCTATACCACTCAAATCACCTTTTAAATCCATAAGCAATACTGGAATACCTTTATTACTTAAATTTTCAGCCAGCACTTGTAGTGTTTTTGTTTTACCTGTACCTGTAGCCCCAGCTATTAATCCGTGTCTATTTAATGTTTTCAACGGAATTTTAATTTGAGTATTAGCAAATGTTTCCTCATTATGCATTGCTCCACCTAAGGCTATAAAGTCTCCTTTAAATGTATATCCTTGTTGAATCTCTTCAATAAACTCTTCCGTTTTACTCATGGGCTATAATTTTTAATGTTATAAAAGTAAAGATTTCCTATCTAGTATTAAAAAAAACCAAAAAATTCCTTACTTATACTATTTCCTACATTGTAAACATGGAAACAACTATCTTTGCATTTAATATGACAAAAACAGAGATCAACAATTTAGTTGCTAAAGGCCAAATGCTTCCTTTAATGGAAGAGTTTTACACCATACAAGGTGAAGGATATCACAAAGGAACTGCTGCATACTTTATTAGAATTGGTGGTTGTGACGTAGGTTGCCATTGGTGCGACGTTAAAGAAAGTTGGAATGCCGAATTACACCCACCCACTCCTACTGAAACTATTGTTGAAAACGCTATAAAATATAGTAATGTTGTTGTAGTTACTGGAGGTGAACCTTTAACTTGGGATATGAGCGAGTTAACTAAAGGGCTTCACAATAAAAATGCTAAAATCCATATTGAAACCTCTGGCGCCTATGAACTTTCTGGAGAATGGGATTGGATTTGTTTATCCCCCAAAAAATTAAAACTTCCCACTCAAAGTGTTTATAAAAAAGCCAACGAACTCAAAGTTATAGTTTACAATACCTCGGATTTTGATTTTGCAGAAAAACAAGCCGAGCAAGTATCCGAAGATTGTATTTTATATCTCCAGCCCGAATGGAGTAAACGCGATAAAGTAATCCCATTAATTGTTGATTATGTAATGCAACATCCTAAATGGAAAATATCATTACAAACACATAAGTACCTCAATATTCCTTAAAAATAACATACTTAATAAACATCATAACATTTTATAGGTAAATATTATGATGCTAGATTTTTTTTTAAAAGCCTTCATTAATTTTCAGTTAATGAAGGCTTTATTTTTTAGCCAAGAAATATAGAAATAAACACTACCCATAGAATGGATTAAACCAAGATCATGCACTAAAAAACCTACTCCATCCATGATCTACTGCAAAATCCCAACATCTAATCTGGGTTAAAAATGCCTTCTAAATACTTTTATCTGACTTCTGAATCACTTCTTACGAAAATGTTTTTTTAGATAAAGTGCATTAAAAATCGATTAAAGTGCATTTAAGTGTTAGTTTTAATATTTAAAACACATTCAAACCAATTTATTTTTAAAAATATATAATTTACTTTTTTTCATTAAAAATAAACACAAACACTACATTTACAACACTTTAAAAAACAAATAAAATTATCACCCCTACAATAAATACTACTAAATAATTAACACATAGCTAACATTAACGTAAACTATATCTTACACAACATAAAAAAAAAAAAAAAAAAAACCACAAACACTTATATAATTACTTACTACAAATGAAACAAACTACCAAAACTTTATTAGGCCTGATAGCCTTGTTTTTAAATTTTTATGGGCAATCTCAAATAAATGTAGAGGTCAATGCACATACCAAGCATCAAGTAGGAGGAAAATCAACCTTTGATCGTAAAAAATACATAACTGTTCACTCTGCCAATTTTGAAGCCGATTGGAATGACCAAAATGGTGGTGGTACTAATCCAGGCCGCCTATATGAGCTAACCCGAACTTATGACGCTTGGTTGTCTAGAGAAACTGGGGCGTTTACAAGAGCAATTACAGGTTTTAGTGCTGCTCAAATTAACAATCAAAATTTAAGTACTACAGAAGGATTTAGTTATCCTGCACTTACTGATCGTTTTGCTTATGAACGAGACCAAGATTTAGTAGTTGCTGCTCAAGAAAAAGCCTATGTTACTTTTAATGCCGATGGGTATGCGTGGGGACGTAGAACTGCTGCTTGGGTTAAAAAACATGGTAACGGCGGTACTTCGGGCAGACCAAGACCATCTTATATTGAAATATTAAACGAGCCAGTATACCCTTTGGTTGACTTTATCCCCGCAGGTAAAAGCCCTGAACCTTTGGATCGTATTTTTAACTTTCATAAAAATGCTGCCAATACTTACAAAAACAATGTCCCAGCAAACGGAAGACCTAAAGTAGGTGGCTGGACCACTGCTTTTCCTTTGTTGGATAAAAGAAACTTTGGACAATGGAATGATCGTTGGAAACGATTTATTGATATTGCTGGAGGTGCCATGGATTTTTATTCATTACACATATATGACCAACCCGTCTTTGGTGCTGGTAACCGTGATTGGGCTTATCGTAAAGGAGGAAATATTGAAGCTACCTTAGATCAGCTAGAAAATTATGGTTTTATTACAGGAAAGAAAAAACCTTTTTTGATTTCAGAATATGGGTCGCAATTGAACAATAATTATAGAGAACGATATAATGCTAGTAGAGATTGGCTATCGCTTAGATCAATGAGCTCAATGATGATGCAATTTATGGAGCGTCCAGATCAAATTGTTAAAGCTATCCCTTTTGTTCCTATTAAAGCCGAATGGGCTTATGGCTTAGCCGAGGGGTCACCTGTTAGCCCTGGTATTGGTTTTCCTTACTCTTGGCGCCTATTAAAAAATAATAATGAACCTAATGGAACATACTGGGTAAATAGAAATAATCCTTTTGGTCCAGATCGTAATGTTCCTAATCAAAAATACAGTTATACCGAACTTATTCGTTTTTACCAGCTTTGGTCCGATGTTAGAGGAACTCGTGTAGACTCTAAACCTGCTGATGTAAACTTACAGGTAGACTCCTATGTACAAGGGCAAGATTTATATGTAATTGTAAACAACTTATACAGAACACCAAAAAGCTTTAATTTAAATATTAGAGGCACAGGAAACAATGCAGTTGAATATGTACATGAAAAGCACTTATTTGCCGATGCTAACGGCAACCCTTTTTACAGTCCTCGTTTTGTAGGCACTAATAAAGCAAGTACCATGACCATAGGATCTGAAGCTACTATGGTATTGAGATATCACTTTAAAAACAATATCAATATTAATCAAACATCAAACGAAACTAAGCATTATGCTACACGTAATGCTGCAGCTTATCTAGAATATATTGAAGCCAACCAGAATCAAAATTTCAATATTAATATTGGGAACAAACCTCAATTTGGCGAAGCTACCCTACGAATTGGTGTTGGACGTGCTCACAATTTGCAAAAACTACCTCGCGTTTTTGTAAATGGCACAGAAATTAATAGTGCAAAACAATGGCGTGGTTCTGGGGTTGGACAAGGCTTTAGAGAGCGATTCCACTCAATTATTGAAGTTGATGTTCCTCTTGGTGCTTTAAAAGCCAATGGGAATACTATTTCAGTACGTTTTCCGGATGCAGGTGGATTTATCACCTCTATGGCACTTCAAGTATTCCGTATGACTGCTAATATCCGTGGTAACATAGGCACACCTTCACCAACTCCTATTGGAACAATAAGTGGCATACCTGTTGGACAAGTCATCACTTTACAAAAGTCTGGTGGCGATAGTAAATACCTTTCTGCTGTAGCAGAATTAAACAATCAAATTTACGCCAATCAATCTCAAGCATTTGGTAATCGCCAAAAATTTAGAATAGTTAACCATCCTTTAGGAGGTATTGCATTGTTCAATTTAAATGCGCAACGTTACTTACAAGTAAATGGCTTTAACCAAAACTCAGCTGTTAGGGCGGCAGGATTAGAATTAAAAGGATGGGAACGTTTTGAATGGAAATCAAAAGGTGCTGGTAAAGTAGCTTTTAAAAGCTTACATACTGGTAAATGGCTACAAGCTCCGCATAATCAAAATAACACAGCTGTATTCCCTAAAGGGGCAGCCGATCAAAGTTGGGAAACTTTTAATTGGAGGATAGTATCATCTAATTCAAGTAGTAGACTTTTAGCCTCATTACCTGAAACTGATGATGCCGAATTACTTCTATACCCAAATCCAGTAAGTAATCAGCAAAAAGTAACTATTGCCAATACTAAAAAAGGAACAACAGTAGCTATCTATGATGTCTCTGGAACATTGGTAAATAGCATACTAACCGAAGATGGTATTTCATTTTTGGAAACCTCAGGACTAGTTTCTGGTATTTATTTTATTGAAATTGAAGGAACAGAAACAAAAAAACTGATTATTCAATAAAAAAGAGATATACCAATATCCTTACTGATAAAGATCACTTTTTAAGTGGTCTTTATTTTTTTATAAAACACAAAAACTTGTAATTTTATACTCTTATTTACACAATGATGAATAGTAAACTACAGCCAGAAAAAAAAATAAACAGCTACAGAACAGCGCAAAAACAACTCGAAGCTTTATTAGAAAACGAAACTGATACCATTTTAAAAATGGCCACCATTAATGCCGTTTTAAAACAAAATTTACCTTATATCTACTGGGTTGGTTTTTACATTGCTAACCAGCATAACAAATTAAGTATTGGCCCTTATCAAGGCACTGTTGCCTGCATGCATATTGATTACGGAAAAGGGGTTTGCGGAAGTGTAGCCTTATCTAAAAAAACAAAAATTGTTAAGGATGTTACTGTATTAGTAGAAGGGGAAGACCATATTACTTGTGATCCCAATTCAAAATCTGAAATTGTAGTTCCTGTATTTAACAAAAATAAACAGCTTATAGCTGTTTTAGATATTGATAGTGAAGAATTTTCGGCGTTTGACGAAATTGACCAAAATTTTTTAGAAAAAATTCTTAGTATTTTTCAATAGTAGATGTAGATTATATTAATTAGCCTCAATTTTTATCTATTAACAAAAAAGAGTGTCTAAAAAAATAGACACTCTCTTTTTTATTTTTTTTGTTCCAAGAAACAAATATCTTGTTGTTTACAGCCAAAATACTATAAATATACTACTAGTTTACTCTTTCATAAGTAACCGTTGTTTTATCAACAATATTCTCTATAAAAATCAATTCAAGATCCGAACCGTCAAATCTATACGTACCATCAATATCTTGCTCTTCACCTTTTCCTTCTTGTCTAAAAAATAAAATTTCTCTACCTCTTTGTAATTCTATAAAAAACTGGTAATTAAAATCTCCTTTTAAAACACATCCATTACTTTGTGTTAGTTGATGTCTAGTCTCTACAAATTGCAAATTATTGCTTACCACTATACTATCTTTAATAGCACAACTTGAGGTAAAATCATTACCATCTTTAGTAATCAATTTTTTTAATCGCCAAGTTCCTACTAGTTTTTTTGCCGTTTCCGAATCTAAATTACTTGTGGCACCAAGATTACCACTTTCATTATTCATAACATCAACTTTCTCATTATCTCCATTATCTGATTCACATGAAGTAAAAATTGAAAAAGCTATAATTAAAGAAAATATTGCTATCCTGTACATTAGTTAAATTATTTTGATTTATCCAAAAGTAAACATTTTATCGATAAAAAATGCTTTTAAACGATAAAAAATAATTTTTTATGTTTTTATTAACTTTTTCATAAGCTGTTTTAACAATATCAAAAACAACAAACTAGCACCAAATAAAGGAAGCATCACACTAAGTAAAAGCATTAAAAAGATCAATCCATAGCCTATTTTAAATGACTCCGGAACTGTAGGAATTCCCCAGTTTCTGATTTTAAAAGATAGTAAACCCGTAATACTAATTATAACTAACCCAATAGCAACAAAAAGCATTAAAACAAAATTCCATTGTCCTAATTGCCCTTGATGAAACGCCATAACCCACATACGCCCTCTCATTAAAATACCAACATCACTCCAATGTAAAGTCATCAACTTTTTTCCTGAATATTGGTCAAAATGAATTTTTTTTTGATTTTCTAATGGAAATGTTGCATTTGAAACACTAAACACTCCTTCCTTGTGTTTTGGTAAATCCAAGGTGTTTAGCCCTACTAAATTTTGTTGTTTAGCAATAGTTATCATTTCATCTAATGAAATAGCTGCTTCTGAAACATTTGATTTTACGCCAACCCCAAACCATTCTTTTGGAAAACCTGTATTTGTCATTTTTTGCAACTTTTTAAAGTTACCTCCAAATACATCCGTCCAAGGCAAGCCACCTGCAAGTGTAAGTAATAACAGTGCAGATAACCAAAAACCACCAAGAGCATGAATATCTCTGTACAAAATACGCTTCCCCAAATTTGTTCGAATTTTAAAAAAGCCTTTCCAACCTAATTCTCTTGCTGGCCAAAAAATATAAATTCCTGTTACAATGAGTACAATCATCCAACTCGCAATTAACTCTATAATTTTTGTACCTATACTACCTCCAAGTAACTCTCCGTGCAACTTTCTAATGGTATACATCCAAGTATTTTTTGGAATAAATTTCCCAGTAACTTCTCCCAAAAAGGGATCCACAAACACACTTTTTTTATGACTAAACTTACCAATTACAAATTCAGTTGCTTGTCCTATTTTAGCAGGAATTACTATTGAATTTGGTTTTTTACCAAAAGCCTTGGTAGCTATTTGTAATTGTTCACTATAACTAATTGAATTTTGTTGTGCATCTACTTTTTTTAGAGTATCAAGTACTGGTTTTTCAATAGTATCCTTAAACAAATAAATGCCACCCGTTACCGCTAACATGAATACAAATGGCAACGAAATTAATCCGCCTATTACATGCCATTTCCATAACCACTGATTTAAATCTGTATATTTCATGACTTTTCTTAAAAAACAAAGAGCTTAACAATTTATACTAAGCTCTTTTAATTTATAGTTAAAAATTATATTTAACACCCACATGAAAAGCTCTTGGGTTTCCTAACGAAAAAGTATTTTCCCCTCTAAAAGTATTAAAAGAAGCTCTTACGGCATATAAGTCATCAAAAATATTCAATGCCTGACCCCAAATTTCAACATTTTTAAATTTATAAGAAATCAAGCTATTAATGATATTATGTCCGCTATATGTTTCTGTACTTCTAACAATACCACCTTCACTATTAAAGTTTATCACTTGTCCTTCTAAACTGGTATTATAATCCCCTACCAATTCATGAATTACACTTAATGACAATCCTTTTATTTGATGTGGTGTGTATATTATTTTAGAGTTCCCTAACCAGTTAGGTGCTACTTCTCTAATACTATTTGAAACATCTCTGTTTGATCTCGTTCTACTTTGATCTAGGTTAGTAATGGTTTCTTCTAAAATAAAGTTTTTGTATTTATGTTCGGCATAACTCCCATTATGACTCAATGTAAAATCATGTATTTTAAACGAAACTCCATATTCAATTCCTCTAGAAATAGTCCCCCCTGCATTTGTATTTACAATTACTCCAGTAACTTCATCTCTAAACGAAACATCAGTATCTATTCCTTCCAAACTATAAGCTGCCAAATCTAACCTTAAACCACTTACAGGAGAGGCATATATTCCTATTTCAAAATTATCAAAAGTAGTCGGTTTTAAATTTCTATTTTCATCTCCAAGACTTCTGTATAGAGTTGATGTTTGAGGTGGTGTAAATCCGTTAGAATAACTTCCATAAATCCCTAAATTCTTTAACGGATTGTAATTTATTCCAAATTTAGGCGAAAAGTTTCTAAATTGATCTTGTCTATCATTTATTCTATTTGCTGAATTTTCTGCAATTCTATTATTAAAGTCATATTTAAACCTATCATAACGGATAGCACTTGTTATTTTTAAAGATTTGATAGGGTTTATTTCAAATTGCACATATCCAGCATAATTCAAAATATCTGCTTGATAATCCAACACAAAATCATTTTCATTAATAGTAAAACTTCTATTAATTCCTGTTTCGGGATCCACAATAATACTTGTGTTTTCTTCTACGTAAGTTTGAGGTGAAAAATCTACAGCACTACCAATTATTAAACTAGATTTTAATTGATCAAACTTTATTTTATGCTGCACTAAGCCTACATAACTATTAAATCTATTATCATTAATTCTTCCCGAACCTGTACCTGTTAATTGTCCTCTATCTCTATTTTGTCGAACTCTAAACGAAGGTATTTGAGCTAAACGATTATCTCTATATACAAAACTAGCCGTTGTTTTGTTTTTAGAATTCCAATCTGATTCAAAAGTTGATCGAAAACGAATAGCAAATGCATCTCTTTCTGTAAAGGTCTGATCACTTTCAAAATTTTCATTATCATAATCTTCCTGACTTAATGAACCCGAAGTATCCGTTCTGTAATCGATAAGATCGTAGACATTTGTCCATTTTATTTTTTCAGAAAAATCGTAAATAAATTTAAATGTTGATGCAAATTTTTCATAATCACTATTTCCTAATCGTCCATTATTGCGTTCGGTGTATTGAGTTCCCACATAAAACCCTAATTTTTCAGAAAGGTATTTGGAAACCTCGAAACCTCCATTAGCCAAACCTAAATCATTCAATTGAAATTGAACACTTCCTGTTAACTCTTTGGAAGGATCTTTCGTTAGAAAATTAAAACTTCCTCCTACTGCTTCACTCCCATAAATACTGGATGCTGGTCCTTTTAATACTTCTACCCTTTTATAAGAAATAGAGTTGAGCTCCAACAAAGCATTATGGTTAAAAACTGCTGTTGGTCGTAAAGGCAAACCATCTTCCAAATATAAAAATAATGCCCTTGTCGAAATAGGTGAACGCGTAGCCGTAAAGTGTTGCTCATTTCCTGATGCTTTAGAGGACGAAACAAATACACCCGGAACATCATTTACTATTTGGTCTACACCAAAGGCTTTTACTTCGTTTAATTCTTTTTGAGAAATTACAGAGATTGCTGCGGGTACTTCCGACCTTTTTTGTTTTTCTCTACTAGCGGAAACCACAACTTCATGTAAAACAGTTCCATTTAATGAATCTTTTTTTGTATTAGTAGTTTCTTTTTGATTTGTTGTTTGTGCATAAGCACTTATGCTTCCAACCAAAGTTGCAAGACTTAAAAAGATATATTTCATCTTTATTTTTTAATATATAATACAAAGTGATATAGCCATTTTCTAATTGAGAAAAAGGCTTAAAAAAGAATTTATAAAATACATTAAACTTGTGGTGGTGGTGAGGTAATGGATAGTGATACTAAGTAGTTTCTTTCTTTAAAACTCCATATATTTTTTTTGGATCCTAAAAACGATGCAGAAAAATTTAAAGCTTGTAACTCTTCAAAATAAACAGGAAAATAAGCTTCAATCAAACTATTAGCAATACGCTTCTCATTAGTAATTGAATCATCTATTTGTACAAAAGATAATTTTTTAGACAAATGACATTTTCCATTACATTTCATTATTGGCTTGTCCTTATTTACACAATATTTTTCAACAATATAATCTATATTCAATTCAAAATAAGCCACATAACCCAACTTATAAGCAGGTTTCACAGCAAAACAAATGAATAACAATATGGTGTAATAAACTTTCAAAAATGTTTTTTCTAAAATTGATGCAAAAGTAATAATACTAACGGTTTTTGAAAGCGCATTAGTATCTAATTTATAGTTTTAACAAACAAAAGGGTACCCAAAAATAGATACCCTTTTGTTTAAAAAACTTTATTCTTTATTAATACAGCCTTAAATAAGTAATGGTAGCTTCAAAAGGAATAGTAAAATTCAAAACCAATTCTTTTTTATTTACCAGCTTGTAGGTCGCTATAGTCAACCTATTAGCAGTAGTTTCAAAAATACTATTTACATTATCATACCCCCTTACAAACTCCCCATGCATTTCACATTCATTGGTCTCTGCGTTCATTTGGTATCTCCTATCAATATAAGTTCCATCAATTTTAAAATCAATGACTTCCTGCATAAAACAAGAATTAGTAACATCTGTACCATTTGCCAAAACAGCACTTTCCAATTGCCACGATCCAATTAAACCTAGCGTGTTAGGAGTTAATGTTTCATCTTTAATAGCTTCTTTAATATCTTCAAAGCTTTCACCACATGAGTTTAAACCAAGCAAGGCAAGCAAACTTAGTCCAAATAAAAATATCTTCATTTTGTTAGTTTTAAATAGTTTAGTACTCAAATATATACTTTATTTACAATTAAAACTTTTAGTGAAACTAAAAAATAAAGTTTTCAAATTGTTTACTTCTTAATCCTTAGAAAAATAAGCTAAATATCTTACTCCCCAATACTCAAGGGTTAATTCTAATTGATTTCCTATCAATTTTACCTCAACTGCATTAAATCTTAAATCTCCTCCTTCATATTTCTTATTATTTTCAATATTATCCAAATCTTCAAACACAAAATCTACTACTGTTAATTTATTCGTTTCTTGATTAAAAAACCAGTTCCCCGTGTATTTGGCATTTTCATCAATAAATGTTGTGTAAATTGGACTACAGCTTACTATTGTACTCCCAGTATTTAAAAAATTTACTTTTCTATTAATTGTTGATAAATAAGTACCGTCTTCACCTAAAAACAAAGCCCATTGATCTACTAATACCTCAGCTATATTAGCTTGAATTTTATCTTTATTTTCACAAATAATAATTTCTTTTTGTTGTAAATAATCAAATCTATCAAACTTCCAGTTTCCTGAAATTTCTGAGTTACCACCCCATTCTCTAACTACAATACACAAGGTCTGAACTTGGCTTATATTACCCTCTTCATCATAAATACAAATATCAAAAGACATCTTCCCAGGGGGAATTGTCTTTGAAAAACTCACAATTATTGTATTATCAGATTGTTTCAATTTTGCAGCACTTTTAACTACATTCAAATTATTTGAACTTAAAATTTTAGCGCCACCAATATTTTTCTCCCCTCCAAAAGAAGTTGAAGGAACATTAAAATAACTTTCTGAATTTTCACCCTGTACTTCTCTAAAACGTACATAAGCTCCTGATATATTAACCTGAGAAGAAAATTCCACATTAAGAGTTGTCCCTTTTAAAACTTTTTTTTCAGTAGTATCAATTTTAAAATCCATATTACTGTTAGGACTAGGAAAATCCCCTACTTGCTTTATGCCTCCTACTATTGCTACTTCTTTATCTATTGCTTCAATTGAAATTTCATTTTTCTCCTCTTCTTGAATCAACAGACTAGTATCCTCTCTAGAATCATTATCTATCAATGATGATTCTTCATTATTACATGAAATAGAAATCATTCCTAGAATAATAAACAATAAATTTAAAATTTTCATAAATACTTTTTTTGTTGTTAATGTTTGTCTAATATAACACTAACAAACAAAAAATCAACATATTAAAAACAAAAAAGCTTCTCATTTTTAATATAGATAAATAATCTTCATCTAATTTCTAAATACTTAATCACAAAAATTTAAACTTTACAATTTCCAAATCACCTAAATCAAAAAACAATTTTATACCACAGTAAAAGTCTTTATATTCGCAGATTGCAAGTTTGGGCTATTAAATTCATAATTTTGAAGTGTTTTTATAGTTATAAAGCAAGCATAATTACCAATAAGTAAAGGCATGGGAAAAGAAATGACATTGGATGTACTATCCAGTATTAAAGGAGCTGAAGCTTCACAAGTAGTCGATGACCTTTTTGAAGTGATCAAAAAAGGACATATTTCAGATAATTCAACAACTAATCTTACTGATTTTAATGCCGTAAATATCGAAAATTTACGCCCAGATGAAGTAATTAAAAGTTCGGAATTAGAACGAAATTTGATCATCGAAAATTTCCCAAATGAAAAGAATGGTTTTTTAGTAGTTCCTAAAGTAATAGAAGAATAAGATGGCCTCAGCTATAAAAGCTTTACACAATAAGCTTCAACAAAAAGAAATATCGTGCGTAGCATTGGTACAAGAAAAGTTAGATCAACTTAAAGCCAGTGATTACAATACCGCAAATTATATATTAGACGAATACGCATTAAACCTTGCCCAAAAAGTAGATCAAAAAATTGCTAATGGGGAAAGTATTGGCTTATTAGAAGGGATTCCTTTTGGCGTAAAAGATGTATATTTATTACAAGGAACATACAGTACTGCCAGTTCCGATTTATTACGCAAGTATAAATCGCCTTACACTGCAACGGCTATTCAAAAGTTATTGGATGCAGGCGCTATTCCTGTAGTTAAAGAAAACTGCGATAGTTTTGGACACGGAAGTAGTAATGAAAACACGGTTTTTGGACCCGCTAAAAATGCTATAGATGCAACTAAAGTTGCCGGAGGCTCAAGTGGAGGTAGTGCCGTGAATGTAGCTAAGAATTTCACCACCTTTTCTATTGGAGGAGATACTGGAGGTTCTATACGTCAACCTGCCGGGTATAATAATGTATATGGTTTAAAACCCACTTACGGAAAAATTTCTCGTTATGGTTTAATGGCCTATGCATCATCCACAGACTGTGTTGGACCTATCGCTCAAAGTTTAGAAGACACTCAAATAGTATTGAATGTAATGAGTGGGGCTGATTATCGTGATCAAACCACTTTTGATTCAACACCGGTTTCTGACAAAAGTTTAGACCAAACTTTACCAAAGGGAACTAAAATTGGATATTATAAAAACTTTATTGAGAGTGATGCTTTAAACGCAACTATAAAAGCGGATTTCAAAGCCATGCTCACTAAGCTTGAAGCTGAAGGAATGGAAATTGTTCCTTTAGACTTTTTTGATTCAAGTATTTTAGTTTCCACTTATTATGCTTTAGCTATGGCTGAAACTGCTAGTAATTTAGCCCGATTAGATGGTACAAATTATGGAGTTCGCACCACAGGAAAAGATTTAAAGGAAGGTTATTCTATTACACGTTCCGAAAACTTCACTACAGAAACTAAGCGTAGAATTGTTGGAGGTAACCAAGTATTATCACAAGGTCATTCCGAAGAAATTTACAACAAAGCACAACAACTACGTCAGCAAATTAGCCATCATTTTGATGAAGACTTTAAAAAAGTAGATGTGGTATTATCACCCGTAACCCCTAATCCGGTTCCTCAAATTGGCAACAATTTAAAGGATCCTATGACCATGTATCTTTCAGATGCGTACACTGTTGGATTTAGTTTAGGTGGTTTACCAACACTTACCGCTCCACTAGCTATGGAGACAGGAGTACAAATTACTGCTGCAAAAAAACAAGAAGCTATATTATTTACATGTGCTAATTTCCTAAAACAAGTATTGTAATGGAACAACTAACAGCAGCTTTAGAGAAAAATGGATTGGAGTTAGTTATAGGTATCGAAACTCACATCCGATTAAATACTAAAACAAAGTTATTCTGTGCTTGTGCAAACCAAGAAACAGAACAACCCAACACCAATATATGTTCCGTTTGTACGGGACAAATGGGCGTATTACCTGCCATTAACGCGGAGGCTATTCGCAAGGCTATCTTATTTGGTAAGGCCGTTGATTCTTCAATGAAAAACGAAGTATTGTCATGGGATCGTAAGCATTATGAATATCCTGATCAGCCAAAAAACTTTCAGTTAACACAGTTTCATAATCCTATCATCCCTGACGGAGAAGTAAATTGTTACCGTGATAATGGAACTACATTTTCGGTTCAAATTGAACAAACACACTTAGAGGAAGATGCTGCCAAATTAATGCACGAAGCCAAAACAAGTTTGGTTGACTTTAACAAGTCTGGGGTGCCACTAATTGAAGTAGTAACTACTCCATGTATTCGAAATATAAAAGATGCTGCTACTTATGCGCAATACCTTCAGCGTATTGTTCAAAATTTAAAAATATCAGAAGCAAACCTTGAAAAAGGAGAGTTTAAATCTGATGTTTCGGTATCACTACGAAAAAAAGGAACGTCGGACTTAAATCCGCGTACCGAAATCAAAAACTTAAACTCATTTAAGTTTATGGTCGATGCCACCGTAGAGGAAGTTACCAAGCAATTGGCCTACTTTGAAGAACACGGCGATTTTAGACCAGATCAAACCACCGTACTTTGGGACGAAGCCTTAAAGCAAACCAAAGTAATGCGTAAAAAGGAATTTGCCGCAGATTACCGATTTGCACACGAACCCGATATTCCTTTCGTAAATATAAAAAGTGCGCTTGAAAAGCTAAAGGTAGACACAAGTCTATTGCCTTTTGCTATCGAAACTGCACAAATTAAAGGTGGTGTACGCCCACAGGATGCTAAGTTTTTTACATCGGACTCCTTGCGCTCAAATGTATACACTGCCATAAACAATACAATTCAGGACCCTTTATTTGTAGCTAAAACGCTATTGAATAACTTAAAGCCTGAAGCTTATATAAAAGCAACAAACACGGTAGCGCTTACCGATATGTTCGCTTCGTTTAAAGCAGGTTCCATTACTAATGTATTGCTATCAAATGCTATTACCAAGTTATTGGATAACCCCGAGTTTGATTACAAAAAGTACTTTGCCGACAATTCCATTTCAGACGAAAGTCTACTGGAAGCCATCGATAAAGTAATTACCGAAAATGAAGCCATAGCCAATGACATTAAAGGCGGCAACCAAGGTAAAGCTGGTATCCTTGTCGGAAAAGTAATTGGTATTGTTGGTAAAGGTGTTTCTGGTAAAGTAGCTCGCGAAAAGATTTTAGAACGTTTAGCTGGTGGTAGCAATGCTAATAAAAAATCTAGTAATACAGCTTCCGCAGAAGGCATACAAGCTTCCGCAGAAGGAAAGCAAGAAGCTGAAGAAGAATTACGACAAATACCCATTGTGGTAAAAGGCGATTACCGCACACATTTAATCTCAGAACTAACAGAAGAAAATATACAAAACACGGTTACCGTGTCTGGATGGGTAAATAGTGTACGTGATCACGGAGATTTGGTATTTATTGATTTACGTGATTCTAGTTTCGAAGTATTACAAGTACGTTTGAATGGTGCTGATTTTGAAAACCTAGATGAAATTTCAAAATTAAAACCAGAATCTGTTATTATGGTTACTGGTAACATAGTAAAACGTAATGAAGATGATTTCAATCCTGGAATTCGCTCTGGGAAACTGGAATTAGACACAAAAAATATAGAACTACTAAACTTATCTAAAACGCTTCCTTTTGAATTAAAAAGAGCTAGCAGAACAAGTGAGACTGTTCGTTTTAAATATAAATTTTTAGATCACCGTAGTGCCGAAGCTCGTAAAGCGATTGTAAATCGCCACAGAGTTTTAAAGTTATTACGTGATATATTAGACGAGGATAATTTCTTAGAAATTGAAACGCCAATTTTAACTGCCGGAACCGACGAGGGGGCACGTGAATTTATTGTACCTAGTCGTAAGTATGCCGGTTCATTTTACACCCTACCACAAGCACCTCAGCAATTCAAACAAATGTTGATGGTTGGTGGATTTGAAAAATATTTCCAGGTAGCCCGTTGTTTCCGTGACGAAGATTCTCGAGGAGACCGTCAGCCAGAGTTTACACAACTCGATTTGGAAATGGCTTTTGTAAGCATGCAAGATATTATTGAGTTGAACACCAAAATGTTCAACGAAATTGTAAAACGTGTTTATGGTAACAAATGGAAATTACAGCCTTTCCAAACCATTACCTACAAAGAGGCTATGGACAAATACGGTTGTGATCGTCCCGATTTACGTTTTGGATTAGAAATGCAAGACATTACCGAGATTGTGAAAGCAACCACTTTCCAAGTCTTTAAAAAACCTATTGACGATGGTGGTATTGTAAAATGTATTAAAGTTGCTGCCGAATTACAAGGCGGTAAACGTATGTCCAAAGGTCAGATTGAAAAACTGACTTCCATTGCTCAAGAAAACGGGTTAGGAGGATTAGCTTACATTATTGTAAATGAAAATGATTTACAATCGCCAATTATAAAATATTTAGGTGAGGATATTGCTACTCAAATCATTGCAGCCTCCGAAGCTAAAATAGGTGATATTGTATTCTTTTCCGCTGCCGATTATAAAACAGCCAATAAAGCCTTAGATGCGGTACGACAGGAATTAGGAGCGATGTTAAAATTAATTGATCCAAAAGTACTATGCCCTGCCTGGGTAGTTGATTTCCCGATGTTTGAAAAAACGGATGATGGCCATTGGACATTTACCCACAATCCATTCTCCATGCCAGCTATGTACGACTTAGACAAGCACATGAAAAATGATGGCGGAGATGAAGTTGGTGAAATTATTGCACAACAATACGATTTAATCCTTAATGGATACGAAATCGGAGGAGGTTCCATACGTGCTCACAAACCAGAAATCCTTGAAGCTACTTATAAAAATATGGGCTACAACAAAGAGGAAATGATGAAAAGTGTAGGTACCATGTACAAAGCCTTCCATTACGGAGCACCACCACACGGAGGCATTGCTTGGGGAGTTGATCGATTGCTAATGATTTTAGAGAAAAAAGCCTCTATACGTGAAGTAATGGCATTTCCTAAAACAGGTTCTAGTGAAGATTTACTTTTCGAAAGTCCTTCTCCTTTATCTGAAGGAAAAATTGCTGCAGCTAACGTAAAGGTGATTAATAAGTAAACTTATTATAAAATAACATAGTATTTATTATCTAAATCCACTTCTTATAACAGAGGTGGATTTTTTTAATTTATGAAATTAGAAAGAAGTAATGATTTTTAGCATGAATTTTCGTTTTTATCTTGCATCAAAAATTTTGATGCTTATTATGTTTTATTTTTAGTCTCAAAAAGTCAGATTATCTTAATACTTTTAAAACACTACTAGTTGTCTAAGTGATAAACGTTTAATTGAACAACTCAATAGCAATATTTATTATCATTTTTTTTTTGCGATCTTCATTTGAGTTTACTCCTATTACCAATTACAAAATTGTTTGTCAGATTAAACCCGAATTATGCATTAAAAAATCTATTACGTCTGCGATCTACTTCAAATACTATCGAAAGCTGTGTTTTTTAATTTAACCATAACGCTGCTATGCTGAAATTAAGAAAACACTAGTATTTATTGTATATCACAGCCTCATGACAAAGTTTCAATACATAATCCGGGTTAAATATGAATTGTCAAAAAAAGCAGAAATAGATACACTTGAAAAATATTGACTTCATTTTGGTCAGCTTATATGTCTTCAAAATTTAAAGGAAAAGCTACATCTTGTTTACAGTGAAAACAAAAATAATCATACAGATTCTGTAAAAAATAAAATCCAAGATTCGAATTTATCAATTCTAGAATTTTTATCCATGCTTTTAGCTCTGATTATTTTATCCTCTGTGTACCTCATTAAAACTGATACTTTGCACCCACCAAAAGTTGGATTCCTTGTACGGGGTAATCTAACCAACGTTCATAATTTTGTCCAGTTAAATTATTACCTAATGCAAAAGCAGACCATTGATCTGTTATTTTATAATCAGCTCTTAAATTAAAATCAACATACCCATCTAACTCCATAAATGATCCTAAAAAATCATCATTAAACTGATCAAAGCTATTTCTTGAACCTACATAAAATAAACTTGCCCCTATTTTCCAAGTAGAATTCACAATATAATCTCCTTTAATAGTACTGGTAAAAGATGGTACATTTAAAGGTTGCCTAGGGGTTTGATTAAATTTAGCATAAGTTGTTCTTAACAACACATTAAAAAGACCTTCCTCTTCATAACCAAATTCCCCTGTAATTTTTGCTGCTTTATAGTCTTGATAAAAATATCCAAAAGAGTTATTAAATCCATAATTTAAATTTCCTGTTGCTGAATTTAAAACAGGGTTTTTAATAAAAGCCGCATAATCTTTAACAAACTCGGCTTCGCCTTTTAACATGTAAGTGAAATTTTCTTGCCATTGCCCTTGAACACCTCCAAATAAATTAAACATTTGATTTGTTGGTCTAACACCAATACCTGGAGCAATAAATGGATTTTTTTCAGCTGCTTTATGATATGTGTTTTGTTTCACACCACCTGTAGCTCCTCCAAAAATACTTAAATTGTAAGCTTGAAAATTATAATTAGCGGTTAAATTAGGATGGATAGATAATGTTAAATCACTATTTTCAAAATCATTATTTAAAAAACCTGAAACTCCAATTTTAACATCTACTCCTCTAAATTTTATTGCTACAGAAGGTTTAATTCCTACAATTAAAAAACTATATTCTGATCCTTCGAATACATTATTATCTGCAAACTCACCACTTAGATAATCAACCTCAACTGGTAATAAAATTGGATTATCATTTAAAGGTATAGTAAATTTAGAATTCAATTTTAAATTGTTTTCTGTACTTTCATAATCATCTCTAAAGTGCCTGAAACGGATATTAGCGGTATTGAATATTTCGTTGTCTAATTCTAAATTTCCTCCCAAATTAACATCAACAAAACTATGAGATGGATCAATTGCATTAAACTGTTCTTCTGTAATTTCTAAATTGTCAGACAAACCATACCAATTATATAATTGATGCTGTAACTCTAAATCTATTAACCATTGATTTCGTTTTTGCTGCTTACCAAAAGATAATTGTAAGCCCGTATCATAATAAAAATCATCAAGCCTTACTTCTTTTATTCCACCTTGCGAAGATTGATGCTCTAATAAAGCTGTAAATTGACTTTCTCTATTTATATCGATACTGCTAAAAGCCTCTGCCAAAACATTTCCAAAATTACCAACACCTAACAATGCATAATTTTTAAATGATGCTTCTGGGTTTTCTTTTTTAACAGCTATAGATTTTGTTTTTTCAGGCACAAAAGTACTCGCTACAGGAACTGAATTAATGTTAAAACTTAAAGGATCTTTAGGTGCTTTCTCCCCCTCATTAAAATTAGGCTCAGGATGAATTTTAAATGCGTCATTAATGGTAGGATTAAATGTTTTAACAATAACAACTTTTTCTGTACTTAATGTATCACTCTCTTGCTTTTTATTTTGAGAAAACCCAAAAAACCCTAAAAAAAACACTACAATTAGTACATTATTCTTAAAAAATAAACTCATAAATACTTTCTTATTCCTTAATTGATGAATTTGTTTTAGCCTCTTCTGTTTTAATTTTACGAAGTAAAACTTTAGCTTCATTCACTACATTAGTGTAAGCCGAAAATTCTTTAACAATAGATTCTAATAAATATGTGGCTTGATAAGCATCTCCTAATCCATAGAAATTCTTTGCCATTAACACTAAACCTTGTGCGCCAATTTTTTTGTAAGCAGAAAAATCTTTAGCTAAACGCTGAATGTAATTATTAGAAATTTCAAAATCTCCATTTTGATTACTAAAATTAGCTAAGTTATATGTGGCTTCTGCTCCTAATTTCCCTGTTGCTGTTTTGGCAACTTCAGCATAAGCTTTTTTAGCTATATCCTTTTTTTGAAGTGCTAGCGCTGCTCTTGCCTTATAAATCTGAGCATCAGTTTTAATCGATTTTTCTATAGTTGTATTTGCTAATACTCTATCTGAATAAATTAACGCATCTTCTAACTGTTTTTGCTCGTAATAAGATTTCATTAAGTTCGATTGTGCAAAAATACTATTCTGCTCAAAATCGGCAATTTCTTCTAAATTCTTCAAATAAGGAATAGCTTTTTCGTATGATTTTTTTTCCAAATAGATTTGCGAAATTTTATATGTTGCTGTTTCTGTATATTCATTTTTATCCATCTCTGCAACTTCTAAATAATTCGAAAGAGCATTTTCTTTATCTCCTTTTTTAGCATACAATTGAGCTAAATAAAAATGACTGTTCAATTTATGCAGGCCTTTAGGGAATTGCTTTAAATATTTTTCAAAGCCTGTAATCGCTTTACTAGAATTATTCTCCTGATAGGGTTTTTCTGCTGCTTCATAAGTAATATTATCTAAATCCTCATTCGAAATATCAACAAAATCTAAGGATTTTACCCAATCCGCATACTCATCAGTTTTTCCTAAATCAATATACACCAAACGAGCTGTTTTAACTGCTTGCAACGCCTCAGCTGTATTTGGATGCTCTGCAACTAAAACTTTAAATTTATCTAATGCTTTCTGTGATTTATTATCGTTATAAAAAATTAAACCCTCTTTTAGTAATGCTTTAGAAACAAATGCACTATTAGGTAATTCTGCCCTTAGCTGAGCATAATTCTCTAAACCTTTATTAATTTTATCTTTAGCCACATACGCATTTGCTAAAGCATAATAGGCATCATCTCTAAAACCTGAATTAGGAAAATTAATTAAAAATGCTTCTAAGTCTTCAATTTTCCTATCATGTTTATTTACAAAACCATAGCTAATTGCTTTTTGAAAATGAGCATAATCAGATCGCTTATGCTTTTGCTTTATGGCTTTGTTATAAGTTTCCATAGCTGGCCAATAATTTGCTGAAACAAAATAACTATCTGCTAAACGTAACGTAGCATCCTGCAAATAAAATTGTTCTGGCGCTAATTCTATAAAGTTTTTAAAATGACTTATTGCATTATCATAAGCCTTAATTTTAAAATTGCTGTAACCTAATTGATACTCTTTTAGTTTTAACTCTTTCCATAAACTATTGGAATTATTATTAATTAATTTATAATTAGAAATAGCAATAACATATTCCTCCAAAGCATAATAACTTTCACCTTTCCAAAACTGAGCACGTTGTGAAAAATCTGGTAATGCATTTGTAGAAATAGCCCTATCAAAAAGAATAATTGCTTCCTTATATTCTTTCTCTGTAAACAACTCTAAGCCCCTATAAAATAATACTTTTTGAAATACTTTTTTGTTTTCTGTCCCTTTACCCGAATCTAAAACTGCCAAAGCTTCTTTATAGTTTTTTGAAGATAAATACGAATCAATCAATAATGCTGCTACTTCTTCTTTATGAGAGGACTCTGGATATTTTAACAAAAATGTTTTTAAGACTAAAGGTACACTTTCAAAAGAGTTTCCTATTTCATAGCTCAATTTGGCATAATTATAAGTAGCATCTTCTTTTATTACTGCTTCAAAATTCATTTCAGAAGCATTTTTAAACGCATTTAATGCTTGTTGCTTTTGTTCGGATTTTAAATAAGCATCTGCTAAATGATAATATGCATTTTGGGACACTGCATTTTTACCTCCAATAATTTTATTGAATTGAGATACTGCTTTACTGTATTCACCAACTTTATAATATGAATACCCCAATAAATAATAATCTGTATTACTCCACTTCCCTTTATTACCTTTATATGCCTCTAAGTAAGGAATTGCTTTTTGATAATCTTTTAGATTAAAGTAGCTCTCTCCAATAATTTTATTTAATTGTGATTTATCTTTTGACTTGGCATTATCTAATCTAGGTTTTGCATTTTCAATAGCTTTTTGAAACTCTCCTTTTTTAAAATTCCTATCTGCTTTATAATATGATAAATTCTTATTATAATCCCCAGACTCACTTACTTCGTTAAAAAAAGTATCTGCTTGATCATAATCATTAGAATTATAAGCTATAAAACCTAGGTAATACTTTGCTTGTTCACCGTACTTTTCCGAGTTTATCACTTTTTTTAAAGACTTTTTTGCATCATCATATCTTTTGGAATAATAGAGTGCATAGCCTTTATTAAAATAATAAGTTTCAAGTCCTTCTGCATTTAACCGTTGCTCATCAACATCTTGATACCATTTTCGAGTCTGGGCATACTTTCCTATACTAAAATAATAGTTGCCTACTCCAAAAAAGGCATTATTTCTCTTAGGGTGTGTAGGGTAATTTGTAACAAAATTTGTCATTTTTATATCCGCCCCAGGTTGCTGCATTCGTATCGCAGATTGAGCTATATAATAAGTGCTATTTGCTTTTATATTTTGATCAGTAGCATTCGCTTCTATTTTTCTAAAAAAACTTTGTGCAGCAGCATATTCCCTGTTATTATATAAACTAATTGCTTTTTGATATAGCTCATTAGTATTAGTTGTATAAATTTCTGTCTGTTGCGCTTTTACTAAAACTGATATTAGTACTAAAAAGCAGGTAACAATTGAATTTTTCTTCATTAAATTAAAAATAAAACCTATTTCAAATATATTAAGATACTCTTGTATTGAAGGAATTAATTTACACTAATTAACTAACTAATAAAGCCTTTAAATTTTTAAATATTTTTATTTATTATAAATCAATTTAAAACTCTATTTTTTCAGTTAATTTTTAAAATTTCATTTAAAAAATTAAAATATTCTTTTTTAACATTTTGCTCAAAACTCCTTTATACTTGATAATTCATACTTTTAAAACACTAAAAGCGCTGCTTTATTTTGCAAACTGATTTAGTTTTATAATTTTACCATTATAATTTATAGGAGTTTTATGGAAGAATCGGTGTTAAAGTTGACTAATGTTACTATATTCCAACGTGAAAAAGCAGTATTATCTGACGTTTCATTACAGATCTTAAAAGGTGATTTTGTGTATCTTATCGGAAAAACAGGTTCTGGAAAAAGTAGTTTTTTAAAAACACTTTACGGAGATTTAGCACTTGTACAAGGTGAAGGAGAAATTGTGAATTTTAAGCTTAATGGACTGCAAGAAAAAGAAATTCCTTTTTTAAGAAGAAAACTCGGAGTAGTTTTCCAAGATTTCAAATTACTTAATGATCGTACCGTTAACAAGAACTTGGCATTTGTTTTAAAAGCTACTGGTTGGAAAGAAAAAGATAAAATAGAAAACCGCATAAAAGAAGTACTTACAAAAGTTGGTATGGAATCAAAGGGAACTATTTACCCCTATCAACTTTCGGGTGGAGAGCAACAACGTGTTGCAATTGCCCGTGCTTTATTAAACAATCCTGAGCTTATCTTAGCCGATGAACCAACTGGAAATTTAGACCCACAAACCTCCTTAGAAGTAATGGCGCTACTTAAAGAAATTAATGCCAATGGAAATACTATTTTGATGGCAACACATGATTATGCGTTACTTTTAAAATACCCTTCAAAAACCTTAAAGTGCGAAAATCAAAAGATTTTTGAGGTGGTACAGAGAAAAAATTAATCCTTTTTTAAATTAATATCAACTTGCTTTAAATGCTTTCTATACTTATTCCTACATACAACTACAACGCTCTCCCTTTAGTAAAGGAATTAAAACAACAATGTGATGCTATTGAAATCATTTATGATATTACAGTTTATGATGACTGTTCTCCAAATCCTATAGCAGAAAATAACAAAATTAATAGTCTAAAAAATTGCAATTATACTTTTTTAGATCAAAATATTGGAAGAAGTGCCATAAGAAACAGTTTAGCCCATAATGCTACTTATGATACTTTACTTTTTTTAGATGTAGATACCTTTCCAAAAAACAAAGACTTCATAAAAAAATATATCCAAGCTTTTACCCCACAAACCGAAATTATTTATGGTGGAATTGAATACCAAAAAGAAACACCAGACACGTCAATTATTTTAAGATGGATTTATGGAAAAAAAAGAGAAGCCTTATCTGTTATAGAACGTAAAAAAAATTGTTATCTCCGCTTTTTAACATTAAGCTTTATCATAAAAAAAAGTGTTTTCAATAAAATTAAATTTAATGAAACCATACCTAATTTAAGGCATGAAGATACGCTTTTTGCCCTTGAGGCAAAAAAACATAAGATTCACTTATTACATATCAATAATCCTGTAATTCATTTAGGATTAGAAACTAGTAATCAATTTTTAAAAAAATCATTAGAATCTGTTGATGTTTTGAAATACTTTATTGATAACAATCTTTTAAAAAGCAAAGATACTTCGCTTTCCGAAATAGCTTCAAAAGTAAAAAGACTTGGTCTTTCAACGCTTTTTAACTTTTTTTATAAAATCAGTGAACCTTTAATTAAAAGAAACCTATTATCAAAAAAACCTTCATTAATATTGTTTGACCTTTATCGTTTAGGGTATTTTTTAAATTTAAAATAATAAAATGCTTCCATTTTTTTCTGTAATAATCCCTTTATATAATAAAGAAGCTTATATCATTGAAACATTAAATTCTGTATTAAAACAAGATTTTAATGACTATGAAATTATAATAATAAATGATGGTTCAACAGACAATAGCCTAAATATTATTACTAATTTAAACCTTAAAAATGTACTCATACATTCACAAAAAAATAATGGTGTTTCGGTTGCAAGAAATAATGGCATCCAACTTGCTCAAGGGAAATATATTGCATTTTTAGATGCTGATGATTATTGGTTTCCCAATCACTTAAATGAACTACATAGAGCTATTACAGCTTTTCCTAAGCATTCTATTTTTTGTAATAATTATAAAAGAGAAGTTAAAAAAAACAAGTTCAAACCTAACAAGTTTAGTTTTTTACCTAAACCCTCAGCCGAAAAGTTATATATTATTGATAATTATTTTAAAAGCAGCTTAATTGCTGATATAGCCTGGACATCAGCTGTTTGTATAAAAAAAGAATTACTATTAAAAGATTTTTTATTTGACCCTTATATTATGACTGGTCAAGACACTGATCTTTGGATTAGACTCGGAATTAATAATAGTTTTATTTTCAACAATATCGAAACTTCAGCTTATTTAAAATATATAAAAAACACACTTTCAGATTCAAAAAATATTGATAACAGAGTGCATTTTATTTACAAAAATGAAAAGTCAGAAAAAAACATCCCTTTTTTAAAAAATTACTTAGATCAAAATAGGTTTGCCATTGCTACTGAATTCAAACTTGCTGGAAATTATAACAAGTTTAAACTCCTTAAAAATCAAATCAATTTAAATAATCTACCATTAAAACGCCTAATAATCTTACACTTACCTCAGTGGTTTTTAAAAATATTATTGAATTTTAGGTAGTTTCAACCTTAAAAAAGTATGAAAGTCTCTAATATAATCCTCCTCCAAATAAACTTCGGAAGCTAATACTAAACACACTGCACCAGAAGAAAAATTTTCTATTTCACGCCATATTCCTGGACATAGATACAACCCCTTATTAGGCTTATTTAAAGTATACTTCTTTTGTGCTTTACTATCATTTAAAATCACATCAAAACTACCACTTAGAGGAATCAAAAATTGATGTAATTCCTTGTGAGCATGCCCTCCTCTAGTAGCGTCACTTGGCACATCATATAAATAATACACCCGCTTTGATTCAAATGGTATAACTTGCTTTTCTATTACAGACAAACTCCCCCTAGCGTCATGCCCGTCTATTTTTTCTAATTCAATAATATAACAATCTTTTACCCTTGTGTCTTTCATATTTTCTTCAACAATGCGTCCCATTTTTCTGCAATATATTTTTTCTCAAAAAACTTAACACTTTCTTTTGTTCCTTCTACACATTTTTGATAATAATTTTTATCAATTACCATCTTATCTAACGCTGCACCAAATGCTTCTATTGTCTTTTCCTTTACTAAAATCCCATTCTTACCTGTTTCAATAATTTCTGAAGGTCCAGAAATAAAATCTAATGACACTACTGGTATTCCTAAGGTTAATGATTCAATTAACGTCATAGGAAAACCTTCATAATTACTCGTCATAACAGTGAATAAAGATTTTCTAACATAGGGCATAGGATTAGAAGTATATTCTTTAAATAAAACTTCCTGAGACAAATTCAATTCCTTAACCTTCTCTCTTATAACAAGTTCATCTGGGCCTTTTCCTGTTAAAATTAATTTTACTCCTAACTTTGGCAGACTAGATTCAGAAAAAGCTTCTAATAAAAAAAACAAATTTTTACTTTTATTTTCTAATCTTCCGTAAAACAAGATGTAACTATCATTCTTCAAGTTAACCGAGACATTACTCGATGTCACTAAACTTTCTTTTGAAACTGGATAATAAATTGTTTTTACCTTATCAAACCCATAGGTTTTTTTAGTAATTTCTTCAGCTTTTTTTGACACTGTGATTAACCTATCTTTTTTGTAAAGGTACCTTGCTTGCCATTTATACGAAGGAAAACTTTTTGTCATATTTGAATTGTGAACCATTCGTAATACAGGAATTCCTTTAAAAATAAATTCTTTAAAAATCACTTCTTTTAAAAAAGTAGGGCGTGTTCTTCCATCTAGTATCACATCATATTTTTCCTTTTTAAACAACTGATAAGCATCTATAAATTTACTTAGCTTTCTTCCTGCTATTGTTTTATAATGCTTTTTTTTACCTAATGCATAATAAGTGCCTCCGTATTCAAAATCCGGCTCGTCAATTATTGAAATAAGTGTAACTTGATGTCCTAAATTTTCAAAAATTTTTGAAATTGTTCCTGTTGATCGCTCCGCACCACCTCGAGAAAGAGTAATGACAATAACCGCTATTTTAAGTTTCTTCGGTTCTATTCCAAGCATTGAATTATTTTATTATTATTTTGCACTAATATATCGAATAATATTTCAATTTATTATTTTCAACATAAACCAACTTAGTAATTTTAATTTTGGATAAATCACTAGAAAAACATACTTGCGCTCTTTTAATTGATAATGACCCGTTTTCATTTAATGTTTCTGGATCTTTTTTTAAAGGAAAACCAGAAGTTCTTTATCAATCTCACGGCAATATTTTAGAAAATACTGAATGGGAATCTAAAGGGTTTAAAATAATTTCTGCATTTTCTGATATCGAATTTGAATTATTAAATAATTCAATTAAAAAAAATATATTAAAAGGAATCAAATTGGCTGACATAAATATTTCTGAAAAAGATTTCAATATTGAAAATTACCATAAATATATTACTAATCAAGAGGATCATTTAAAAGTAATCAATCACACCAAAAACTTAAAAAATGAAGATTTTGATCTTGATTTTGAAAAATTAGCTTCAAAATTTAGTAGCTACACAAATACAAAACTAACCCCATATATTAAACAATTACAAAGTTCACATATTCAAATACGAATAAGTCGTCCAAATAGCTTAGACATCAATCCTCCACATAGAGATGGTTATCTTGATTATTGGAAGAATATTTTAAATATTTGGATTCCTATTGCAGGCTGTAATGAAAACTCTTCACTACCTATTATTGAAGGAAGCCACCTTATTCCCGAAGATCAAATTATACGCACTAAAGCTAAGGGGGCATATATTAACGGTAATCAATACTATGTCCCTTGTATTATCAAAACTACAACCGGTCCATTTGAAATGTTTAGACCAAATCCAAAAAAAAATGAGGCTTTAATTTTTTCTCCATTTTTAATTCATGGTGCCGCTATCAATAAAAATGAAGACACAACAAGAATTGCCTTAGAACTTCGTTTTGATAAAAAAGAAGATTAATGAAGATACTTTTAGTTGGGGAATATAGTGGTTTTCATAATTCATTAAAAAAAGGCCTTACAAATTTAGGTCATGAAGTTACCATTATTGCTCATGGAGATGGATTTAAAAATTATCCTGTAGATATTAATTTAGGTATCAAATATTTTAAAAAAAACCGTTTATTAAATTTTATAAAAAATGGTTTTTATACATTTTTCAAAATTGATATTTCAATGCTTGAATTAAGAAATCAATTTAAAAAAACAGTTCCATTACTTGAAAAGTACGATGCTATTCAGTTTATAAATAGTATTGCTTTTTTAGGAACTCCAAAAACTGAAAAAGTATTATTTAATGGTATTACAGAATATAATAAAAACACCTATTTACATGGAGGCAGTATGGAAACTCCATGGGTAGATTATATGCTTAACAAGCATGAAAGTTTTTCTAGTTTAACACCATATATAGAAAACAAATCACTCAAAAATGAATTTCAATACGCTTTAAAATATACAAAACCTAATTACAAAAAACATTTTGACTTTATCCACAAACAAATAAAAGGGATAATACCGAGCGATATTGATTACGAAATTGTGTACAAAGGCACCCTTAAGGCTTTAAACATGATTCCAACCCCCATTGATTTATCAAAACTAAAATTTATACCATTAGACTTGAGCAACAAAATCAATATTTTTTGCGGCATTAACACAACTAATCAACTGGCTAAAGGAATCCCTTATTTTTTAGATGCGCTTGATATTATTAAAAAAAAATACCCCGACAAAGTAACTATTAAAGTTACACGAAACCTACCCTATGATGAATACATGAAAGTATATAATGAATCTCATATTTTATTAGATCAATGTTTGAGTTACGATCAAGGTTATAACGGTCGAGAGGCTATGGCAAGAGGTAAAGTAGTAGTAAGTGGCGCCAATGAAGATTTTAAAAACTATTATAATCTGACTGAAGTAACCATGCCATTAGTTGAAGCAAGGCCTGATGTAGATTATTTAGTAAACAAATTATCAGAGCTTATTGAAAACCCTGATAAAATGCTAGCTATTTCTAAAAGAGCTCGAAAATTTATTGAACAACATCACGAATGTACCGAAGTAGCAAAAAAATACCTTAAAGCCTGGCAACTAGAGTAAAAAACTCTTCTCTATTTTACAAACTATTTATAGTTTGTCTAATAGCGACTAGGTTACTTAATAAGTCTTTCAAATAATCTAGATGCAACATATTAGCACCGTCGCTCTTGGCATTTGAAGGATCAAAATGAGTTTCGATAAATAAACCATCTACTCCTGTTGCGATTCCAGCTCTAGCAATGGTTTCAATCATATCAGGTCTACCACCTGTTACTCCACTTGATTGATTAGGTTGTTGTAATGAATGTGTAACATCTAATACTGTAGTTCCGTACTGTTTCATGGTAGGTATCCCTCTGAAATCTACTATCATATCCTGATATCCAAACATGGTACCTCTATCTGTAATCATAGCGTTATCATTACCACTATCGTGTACTTTTCTAATGGCATGTTGCATAGCTTCAGGGCTCATAAATTGTCCCTTCTTTAAATTGACCGTTTTCCCTGTTTTAGCAGCAGCTACCACTAAATCCGTTTGACGTACTAAAAAAGCGGGAATTTGCAATACGTCCACATATTCCGCCGCCTTAGTGGCATCTTCATTGGTATGAATATCTGTTACTGTAGGCACATCAAATGTTTCTGATACTTTTCTTAAAATTTTCAAGGCTTTTTCATCGCCTATTCCGGTAAAGCTATCTACACGACTACGATTTGCTTTTTTAAAAGAGCCCTTAAACACATAAGGAATATTTAAATCTGATGTTATTTGAACTACTTTTTCGGCAATTCTAAGGGCCATTTCTTCCCCTTCTATTGCACATGGACCAGCCAATAAGAAAAAATTATTACTGTCTAAGTTTTTAATTTTTGGAATATTATTTAATTGCATTTCATTTAAGTTTATACAAAAGTAATTTAATTAAAAAACATGCCTTTAATTTCACTTAATAATTTCTGATTAAACTAAAAAGAACGTATTAATTATATTACTTTTTTTATACTATTTATAGATAAAAACATTAAAATTGTAGTATAATTCTCCTTTATGACAAAAAAACTACAAAGTTTTAAATCACTACTATTCAAATATTTAATAAGTGTTCTCTTTTTAGGATTCACAACTTATGCTCAAGAACCTTTGTACAAAGACATACTTGTTAGTGATGTTAGCTCTAATAATAGTATTGGTTCCGCCAACACAAGTCGTAACTTAGCTATTGATGATAATGGTAATATTTATGTAGCATTTGTAGGTTCGCTTGGTATTAGAGTTGCTAAAAGTACAAACAGAGGACAATCCTTTTTTCCAAGTGTTAGCGTAACTAATTTAATTGCCGATCCTGAAATTGTAGTTACCAATGATGGAAAAATATATGTTGCTTGGGTTAATGGTACTCAAATAATGTTTTCTAGAAGTATTGACAAAGGAGTCTCTTATTCACCCCCTATTAATGTTGGTTTAGCCAGCTCTAGTTTTTCTCCAGTACTACATATGACTTCGTTTGAAAACAACATATATATTGTTGATCAATCTGGCCAAAATGTATTTAGAAATTCCAATAATGGAATAGGTGATTTTTCTCATAACGTTATGCCTGCTGCATATGTATATGCAGACATTAGAACTGATAAAAATGGAACAGTCTATGTGCCCTCCGATGATCCTAACTTGTTTTTATTTACAAGCTTAAATTCTGGAGAAAGCTACACACAAACAAATTTAATTCCACAAGGACAAGTATTTTTTTCAAGCTATGCACTAAGTGATGGTCCTGCCGGTACATTTATATTTGTTGCTGGAAGTGATAGTTTGGGTTATAAAATTGATGTAAAAACCGGGGTTGCTCAAGCTATTAATTTCGGAAATAACAATAACACTAATGAAGGCCGAACACTATATGCAGATAGCTTCGGTGCATTAGTTGATGGGTTTCAGAATTCAGCAGGACAACTTATTTTTAATGTTAGTTATGATCAAGGCATTAGTTTTCCATTATCAATAACTGTTGCAAATGGTACAAGCCATAATGTAGATAGAAATCCTGCTTATGATGATATTAACATTGTATATTCAAAAAACGGTCAAATATTCTTAAACGTTTATGATGGATTACTAAGATCCATAAAAATACCTAAACCGATTACAAAACTTTCTGTTTGCACCAACGAAAACTTTCAACTTCCTTATACACTTTCTGGTAATTTTGATCCTAATACAATTTTTGAAGCCTATATAAGTGATGCGTCGGGAAGCTTTGAAAACAAAACATTTATTGGGAATGTCTCTTCCAATACTGATGGAAATATAAGCAGTTCAATACCTTTGAACATCCCAGAAGGCGACAAATACCGTGTACAAATAGAATCACTATCTAATTTTATACAAAGTAATATTATTGATCTTACCGTTGAAGGAGGTATTATCGCAAAAAAACCAATTGATTTATCCGCATGTGAAATTTCAAATGGGACCGCAGAGTTTAATTTAAAAGCCCAAAATGAACTTATAAAAAACGGAAATGAACTAAGCACTGTAAGCTATTACAAAACAGCAGCTGATGCCAAAAAAAACAGTAATGCAATTACCAATATTACTAGCTACAAAAGTAATACAACTACAATATGGGCTCGTTTAGAAACTTCCTCATCTGTTAAGTGTAATAGCTTCGATATTACAAATTTTGATTTAATCATTGAATCAGTTACACTAAAAAGCCCATCTCCAATAAACAAATGTAGTGACCAAATTACTACTATTTACAACCTTACTGAAGTTGAAAAAAGCTTAAATAATAATGCCACAACAAGTCTCACTTATACTTATTATGAAAACCCACTTGATTTTAATGCCGATATTAGAATCAATACCCCAAAAAATTACCAAAACACAAGTTTAGAAAACTCCATTATAATTAAAGCTGAAAACACCTTAGGATGTTACTCAACGGTAAATTTAGAATTAAAAACCACATTAAATGCTTTATACAACAAAACTCCTAATCCAATAAAGATTTGTGACATTGACGATACTGGTTTTGGAATTTTCAACTTAAAAACTATTGAAAACAGCATTTTAAATGGACTTACCCCAAGTTCTAATTTTGAATTTTCTTATTATCAAAATGAGACTGATGCCACACTTAGAAATGAGCAAAAAATTTCAGATCCTTCAAGCTACACAAACAGCCTACCTTCCACCCAAATTATTTATGCTTCAGTTCTACAAAAAGGATCTAGTTGCTACCAAACCATCCCTTTTGAAATTATTGTTGAACCAAAACCTAAAATTAATATTGCAGAAAATTATGTAGTTTGTTTAAACAATGCCAATGATAAAATTCCCGCTACGACCAATACTTTCGTAAGTATACTCCCTATAAATACCCAACTTAACCCTATTGATTATAATTTTAAATGGTTTAAAGGAAAAAGCACCAAAACAGAAGACACCATTCCAGGAGCTACTCAAAATACGTTTACACCAACCGATTTAGGTTTTTATACAGTTTTAGCAACTAACAAAGAAACTAAATGCTCTTTAACAGCTACCACTGAATTAATTGGTTCGTACCCTCCAGAAAGTATTGAAACCGAAGTGATATCAGAACCTTTTTCAAAAAATAACAAAATTAGAATTTCGGTCACAGGGAATGGTAGCTACCAATTTAAAATAGATAATGGCGAATGGCAAAACATCAACTTAATTTCAAATGTAACCGCTGGTGAACATACTATATTTGTACGTGATATTTTAAATTGTAATGTACTAGAAAAAATAGAAATAATCATTGATTACCCTCGATTTTTTACTCCTAATAATGATGGTATTAATGATACCTGGTCTATTCCAAAATCTGAAAGAATTAAAAATTCAGTAGTTTATATTTTTGATCGTTACGGAAAACTTTTAAAAGAACTTACCCCCTTATCAAATGAATGGACAGGTACATATAATGGTATTGCATTACCCACAGACGAATATTGGTTTTCTATGGAGTATCTAGATCTAACAGACAATACAAAAAAAAGAATCAAAAGCCATTTCACGCTAAAGCGATAATAAAATTTATTCACTAATTTAAAAAAATACGGTTTTTATTATAAGAAGATAACAACAAAAACACTTCACACCCCAGTAATTAATCAAATAAACGTACCTTTGCGCCAAATTTTAGTATCAATAAATTAGCTTTTATGAGTAATACGATTAAAAACATAGCCATTATTGCACACGTTGACCACGGTAAAACTACCTTGGTTGATAAAATCATGTATCACTGTCAATTATTTCGTGAAAACGAAAACACAGGAGATTTAATTCTTGATAATAATGATTTAGAACGTGAACGTGGTATTACCATTACCTCAAAAAATGTTTCGGTTACTTATAAAGAGACAAAAATTAACATTATTGACACTCCTGGTCACGCCGATTTTGGTGGTGAAGTTGAGCGTGTTTTAAACATGGCCGATGGTGTTTTATTACTTGTTGATGCTTTTGAAGGACCTATGCCTCAGACTCGATTTGTATTACAAAAAGCTATTGATCTTGGTTTAAAACCATGTGTAGTTGTAAACAAAGTGGATAAGGAAAATTGTACTCCAGATGAAGTCCATGAAAAGGTATTTGATTTAATGTTTGAGCTTGGCGCAGAAGAATGGCAATTAGATTTCCCAACGGTTTATGGTTCTGCTAAAAACAATTGGATGAGTACCGATTGGAAAAAACAAACTGAAAACATAGAACCTTTATTGGATATGGTTTTAGAACATATTCCTGAACCGAAATTTGATGAAGGTACCACTCAATTGCTTATTACATCATTAGACTTTTCTTCATTTACGGGTCGTATTGCTATTGGACGTTTACAAAGAGGAAGTTTAGCAGAAGGACAGCAAGTATCTTTAGTTAAAAGAGACGGTTCTATTATAAAATCAAAAATTAAAGAGTTACATAGTTTTGAAGGTTTGGGACGTAAAAAAGTTTCGGAAGTTCAAGTAGGTGACATTTGTGCTTTAGTAGGTTTAGAAGGTTTTGATATTGGTGATACCGTTGCTGATATTGAAAACCCTGAGGCTTTAAAAACAATTGCTATTGATGAGCCTACCATGAGTATGTTATTTACCATTAATGACTCTCCTTTCTTTGGAAAAGATGGAAAATTTGTAACGTCACGTCATATTAAAGATCGTTTAACAAAAGAGCTTGAAAAAAATCTTGCTTTACGTGTAAACGAAACAGATAGTGCCGATAAGTTTTTGGTCTTCGGACGTGGAGTATTACACCTTTCTGTACTTATAGAAACTATGCGTAGAGAAGGTTACGAATTACAAATTGGTCAGCCTCAAGTAATCATAAAGGAAATTGACGGTGTTAAATGTGAACCAGTTGAAGAATTAACCATCGACTTACCTGAAAACGTATCGGGTAAAGCTGTTGAAATGGTTACACTTCGAAAAGGAGAACTACTTAGCATGGAAACTAAAGGTGACCGAATGATTTGCGAATTTATCATTCCATCAAGAGGAATTATTGGTTTACGTAATCAATTATTAACCGCTACTGCGGGTGAAGCTATTATGTCACATAGATTTACTGAATACCAACCAATGAGAGGTGGTATCCCAGAGCGTCAAAACGGCTCATTAGTTTCTATGGAATTAGGAAAAGCAATTCCTTATTCAATTGACAAATTACAGGACAGAGGACGTTTCTTTGTTGATCCAGGCGAAGATATTTATGAAGGTCAAGTTATTGGTGAAAACTCACGTGGCGATGATATGACCGTTAACATTACTAAAACTAAAAAGTTATCTAATGTCCGTTCTTCTGGAGCAGATGATAAAGCTAAAATTGTACCTGCAATTAAATTCTCTTTGGAAGAAGCTTTAGAATTTATTCAGAAAGATGAATACGTAGAAGTAACACCTAATTACCTAAGGTTGAGAAAAATATATTTGACTGAAAACGAACGTAAGCGTAATAAAATCGCTTAATTTTTACTACAAATAATAAAAACTAGAAAAAGGTGTTATATTCTTAGAATATCGCGCCTTTTTTTATGGCTTAAATCCAATTTTAATTATGAAGAATCTATTTTTTAGCACTCTATTAACCCTATTTACTTTAGCTTTAGTTTCCTGTTCAAGCGATGATGCTGGTTCACCAATTAAACCTACCATTGATCTAGTTGATGAAAATTTAGTCGGCAACTGGAAACTTTCAAATTTTGAAGTAACTAATGGAACTGTTAATTTAAATGCTGGAGGAACCACAATGGAAATCCCTTTCACAGTCGAAGGTTCTGATTTTGATACTACTGCTTTATTTGAAACTTCGCCTAATATCGTAACTTTTAATGGGACTTTTAAAGCCACAACTAATTTTGTAACATCTGAAAATATTGGACAAGCCTTTACACGAGAAGACACCTTTGATGCGAATAGAATATTTGGAGGCTCTTCCACTTTAAACGACTGGTCTATAAGCGAAGGCAATTCAATTATTGCTGGTGCAGAGGCTGAAATCATCAAATTTACTAAAGAGGAAATTCAGTATGAATTAGATATAGCCCAAACAGATTTCACATCAATTATTGAAGAAGGTTTTGATTTAAATGGTTTTACAGCAACTGAACCTAAAGGAAAGATTATTGTTACTTTAGAGAGAAGATAAAAAATTTTAATGCCCTTACAACTCATAGCTTATCTATACAATTGTTTTAGCATAAAAACTTCTTGTTTATTTATTATAAAATCCAATATAAAATGACTTTTATATTGGATTTTATATTTCTGTAACTCCTATTGAAAATTCCTTTTTCAATTTGTTTGAATATATTTCTTTATACTAGTATTATTACATAAGACCAATATCACAATCAACGCAATAACTACATCAAAATACATAAAAAACCTCCTTATTGTATGAGTTGAAATACTTATTAAAAATAAATTACCCAATACCAATAAAGAAAAAAAGTATAGTAGTGATTGATATTTTAATATGCTCTTGTTCCTTTTAAGAAAAAGAAAAACAACAAATAGCAAAAGTAACACAACAGGAATAATTGAAAAATATGCAAACGCCAAATTTTCATAAAAAACCTTAAACCATTTTAAGGGTCTAGCCAAAAATAATGGTTTTATGGTTTTACCTATAATCCTAGTAGCATTTTCATAAATTACTGAAAAACTTTGCTCTTCTCCATCATACATCATTTTTGCCTCATACTGTACAGTTTGATTCATTATTTTTGGAAAATTATCAAAAAAATATCCATGAATTTCACTAAAATTCGAATTCAAAGGTAATTGACTCGCTAACAACTTCTTCTTTTCCAATTCAGTGTAAGCACACAAAAAAAATTCTTTTGATTCATTATCAGGCATCAATTTAAAATCCTCAAATTCTGATAAATAAAAAGGTAACGTAGCAACACTAACATTACCTAACTGTCTTGATGTGTAATGTTTATGAACTACTCCATAAATCGATTTTTCTAATAAACCTGAAATAAGAGGCACACTTATTATTAAAAAAAATAAACCTATATTTCTTTTAAGTTCTTTAAAATTCCATACATAAAACACAAACAGCACTAACGCAATTGAAATACTTAAAAACTGGGCTCTAGTTAATTGGAGTAAAACCAAAAAAACAACCACTAAAAACATATATAAATTCCTTTTTAGAAAATACCAATTTATAGATACAGTCAACATTAAAAGAAAAAAACTAAAAGCCATTGATTCCGTAACAAGTTTGTTACACATACTATAGTCTCCATATATTGGGTGAGTTATTATTAAGAATAGTAAAATATTTATATAAAATTTAAATTTAAACTTATCTTTTATCGTGTTCAAAAAATAAACTATGGCCGAATAACAATAAATCAATTGAATTAAAATTGTCACTTCTTTAAAAAAAGACCCCGACAACTTTCTTATTAAAAACAAAAAGATAGTGTAAGCTGGCTGAACATTAGTAAAACCACTTAAATAAAAATTTGTGTCATATGTAAAAATATATCCTCGATTTATAACTATAGTGATTAATACCAAAAAAAAACATATATAAAATAAATTATAACACTTTGTTTCATTTATATTAAAAGTCATCAATACTTATCATTTAAATTAAAAATCAAATTAAGGGTTCTTTTCTTTAATATTATAGTGCGATCTAAAATTTATTAATTTAAAGCATAATCTTCTTCACTTTATAAATTCGAATTATTGATAAGAAACTTCTATATTCGTTAAATTAATTGATATTAATGGATAATTATAATGTAATAAGGTATACTTATAAATACACAAAAGATTGGAATTCGTTCATTTCAAAAGCAAAAAACAGTACTTTTTTATTTCATCGTGATTTTATGGATTATCATAATGATCGATTCCTTGATCATTCACTTATGATTTATTCCAAAAATAACCTAATTGCTGTTTTGCCTGCTAATGAAAAAAAAGGAATCTTGCATTCTCATCAAGGATTAACCTATGGAGGTCTACTACTTAGCAAAAGTATTGGTGTTGCTAAAGTTGAGAGTATTTTTAAAGCACTATTGGAATTTTTAAAAAATAACAATTTCACAACTTACCAATTAAAATCTATTCCACTGATTTATCACAAAGCTCCTAGCTTTGAACTTGAACCATTACTCCATAAATTAGGTGCAGAATTGTTTCATAGAGAACAAAATTTAGCTATTGACTATTCTATTCCTATTGAAATACATAAAACAAAATTAAAACATTATAAAAAAAACCTAGATATAGGATTTGAGATTGTTAAAAGCGTTGATTTTTCTCCTTTTTGGAATAAAATATTGATTCCCCGATTACAAGAAAAACACACAACAAAACCAGTTCACTCAATAGAAGAAATTACACTTTTAAAAAATAGATTTCCTGAAAATATACTTCAATATGATATTTTATTAAATAGCGAAATATTAGCAGGTATTACTATCTTTAAAACTGATACTGTTGTAAAATCACAATATGGTGCTACTTCAAAAAATGGAGAAAAAAACAGAGCTTTAGATTTTCTATTTATTCATTTAATCAATAAGTTTAAATCCGAAGGTTTTAAGTATTTTGATATGGGAACTGTGGTGGACAATATGAGTTTATTAAAACAAAAAGAAGAACTAGGCTGTAATCAATACCTACAAGATTTTTATCGCTTAGAATTACATTAATATGAAAGTAGCTTTTTTAAACCTACAAAAACTAAATAAACGATTTGAAACTAGCTTCAAATCTCAATTTGAAACCTTCTTAAACAAAGGCCACTATATTTTAGGAAACAAATTAGTTGAATTTGAACGTGTTTTTGCAAAATATTGTAATGTCCCCTATTGTATTGGCACAGGTAATGGATTGGATGCACTCACACTTATACTAAAAGGCTATATTACATTAGGTAAATTAACTCCAGGCGATCAAATCATAGTACCCGCAAATACATTTATAGCCACTATATTATCTGTAAAACAAGCGGGACTAATTCCCGTTTTAATTGAACCTAATGAAGCTACCTTTATTATCACCGCTAAAACAGTTAAACAAAATATCACTCCAAATATAAAAGCTGTAATTATAACCTATTTATATGGCCAAATTGATGGAATGGATCAAATGAAAAAGCTGTGTAACCAAAACAATTTACTTTTAATAGCTGATGCCGCACAAGCCCATGGAGCCAAAGACCAAAACAATAATTTAGCCGGAAGTATTGCAGATGCTGCTGCATTTAGCTTTTACCCTTCAAAAAATTTAGGTGCATTAGGTGATGGGGGAGCCATAACCACTGCTGATTCCATATTAGCTAATTGTGTAAGAAAATTACGGAATTATGGTACTTCAAAAAAATATACTAACGAATTTATAGGCACTAATTCGCGTTTGGATGAAATTCAAGCTGCTTTTTTAATTGAGAAACTAAAAGTTTTAGATATTGATAATACCAAACGAAGGGAAATTGCAAGCCGTTATTCCAATGAAATAATAAACCAAAACATTAAATTACCACTATGGAATAACAGTAATAATCATGTTTTTTATGTGTATGCCATTAGAGTAAAAAATAGAAATCATTTTTGTGAGTATTTAAATAAAAACCAAATTGGTTATGTAATTCATTATCCCATTCCACCTCATAAACAAAAAGCTCTGGCAAATGAATTTAAAAACCAATCATTTCCTATAACTGAAAAAATAAGTGAAGAAATAATCAGTATTCCTCTTAATCCAATTTTAGAGGTCTCCGAAATTGATTATATTATTCAGGTATTAAATAATTACACATGCTCAGATTAAAAAATTACGAGCCTAATAAGCAATTACTAAAAGTTATGTCAATCAATTCGATTGCTGTTTTTGTACGTTTAGTAACAGGCTTTATTTTATCAAAAGCTATCGCTATTTTTATTGGGCCACAAGGTTTAGGAATTATAGGTAATCTTCGTAGTTTTTTTAGTAGCATTCAAACTATAGCTTCATTAGGTTTTTATAATGGTATTGTTAAATATGTCGCCGAACATAAAAACAACACAAAAGAATTAAGTAAAATTCTATCTACTAGCTATTACTTAGGGTTTATAGCCATGCTAGGCACCTCAATGATTTTGTATTTTTTTGCTCCTTTTTGGAGTGTTCAAATTCTCAATTCGCCCGATTATTCACATGTTATAAAAACACTAGCCGCAGGAATTTCATTAATGATTGTAGATTATTTCTGTCTAGCTATTATTAATGGTTTTTCACGCTATAAAGTATATACTATACTAAATATAACAATAACTATTTTTAGCTTACTCATAACCATTATTTTATTATGGCAATACAAGTTAGAGGGCATATTATATGCTATAGTAATTACACCAGCCTTAGCGTTATTTATAACATTAACTATCATATTTAGACAAAAAAGCTTTGTTAAACTTTTAAAAGCTTCAAGTATTGATTGGAATTACGCAAAAAAACTGATAGAGTATAGCTTAATGGCATTATTAACTGCTATTATAATACCTCCTACTATTATTGCTATTAGAAACCATATTGTAACTACAGAAGGCTTAACCGAAATGGGATATTGGGAGGCTATGAATCGAATATCAAATTACTATTTAGTTTTTGTAACCTCGCTACTCAGCCTATACTTATTTCCAAAACTTTCAGAAGCAAATACAATAAAACAATTTAGACAAGAAATTTTTGGTTTTTACAAAACATTAATGCCCCTTGTAATTGCAGGTTTATTTACGCTTTATTTTTTTAGACATTTTTTTATTAAACTATTTCTATCATCTGAATTTGCTCCCATGGAATGTTTGTTTTCATGGCAACTAACAGGTGATTTTTTCAGAATATTATCGGCAGTACTCGCCTATCAATTTATGGCAAAAAAAATGACTAAGAGTTATATTTTTACCGAAATTTTATCAGCATTAATATGGTATTTATCAAGTATATTCTTCATAAATAAATACGGTTTTCAAGGTGCGGCCATAGGGTATTTTATATGCTATAGCGCTTACTTTTTTATACTTATAATATGTTTCAGAAAACAGTTATTTGCGAAAGAATAATACAGAGTTAACAACAAACTGCTTAAAATGTTCTTTTAATAGGTCCCGTTAAATCATCTATATCTTGTTTAACATCATCGACAGCTTTAGTAATGTCTTTTGTAATAGGGTTATTTTGAATATCAAGGTCTTGTGCACTATCTGTTATTTCTCGCTTAATTTCATTAGTAGCATCTTTGATTTGACGCATTCCTTTTCCTAATCCACGTGCTATTTCGGGAATTTTATCTGCCCCAAAAACCATTACTAATATAAATACTATAAAAGCGATTTCCGTACCACTAATAAATAAAGGAATATGCATCATAATGCAAATATACTATAGAGTTTTAAAAAAGCATGAAATATAAAAGAGAATGTGAGTTGAAGTAAGTTTTTTAGATTATTCCAAAAAACTTCCCTCAACTCACATTATATCTTATTAACCGTTGTTGAAAATTTATTGTTTCTTTTTAAATTGATCAAATAAACTAGCTGCTTTCTCTTTTGGCCATGTATTATTTGAAGGATTAATATCTGCTGTTTCAGTATTAGGATCTACTTCTATCTTTACAATTTTTTTAACTGCAGGTATAATTTTACTGATCTTACGGTCATTTTTACGCCATACTTGTGCTGGGTATGAAATCGTTTCACTTGTACCATCTTCATAAGTATATTTTACAATTAAAGGCATTACTAAACCACCTGGCTTATTAAACACCACCTGATAAAAGAAATTAGGATTCTTCATTTCCTTTCTTTCTTCAGCAGTAAAATTATCAAATAAAAAGTCTGTTAATTTTTGTGAATTCTCAATTACAGATTTACCTGTATCTACATTTTTAAAATCCTCACTATCTTCTGCTACAGCATATACTAAAGGAATTAAATCTTTTTCCTTCATATCTCTTTCTACTAACAAATCTCTCATAGATTTATTTGGTTTGTTAGATACGTAATATTTTTTAACTTCTTTAATTCCTATATCAACTACATCTGTGGTATAAAACCAACCTCGCCAAAACCAATCTAAATCCATTGCGGAAGCTTCTTCCATAGTTCTAAAAAAGTCTTCGGGTGTTGGATGTTTAAACATCCATCGATTGGCATATACTTTAAAAGCATGATCAAACATGTCACGTCCCATTACTGTTTCTCGTAAAATGTTTAATGCTGTAGCAGGTTTTCCATAGGCATTATTACCCAATTGAATTACATTATCTGCTTGTGTCATAATGGGTGAAATTTGACTTTGATCACCACTCATATAAGGGATAATATTTGTTACAGGTCCTCTCCTACTTGGATAACCTTCTTCAAAATCTTGCTCCGTTATGTATTGTAAAAAAGTATTTAAACCTTCGTCCATCCAACCCCATTGGCGCTCGTCACTATTTACTATCATTGGAAAATAATTATGCCCTACCTCATGGATAATAACACTTATCATTCCATTACGAGTACGCTGACTGTAAGTTCCATCGGGCCTAGGTCTTCCATAATTCCAGCAAATCATAGGATATTCCATTCCTTGATTTTTTGAATGTACAGAAATAGCCTTATGGTAAGGATACTGAAAAGTCATTCGACTATACGTTTGTAAGGCTGCTTTAACTGACTTTGTACTGTATTCTTCCCATAAAGGATTCCCTTCTTTTGGATACATAGATACTGCCATTACCTTTTTTCCTTGAACATCAACAGCCATCATTTCATAAATAAACTTACGTGAAGATGCAAAAGCAAAATCACGTACGTTTTCTGCTTTAAACTTCCATGTTTTTGTAGCAGTTTCTTTTGTTTTTTCTGCCAATTCAGCTTCTTCCTGAGTAACCAAAATTACTGGTTTCACATAATTCTCTAAAGCTTCATTATAACGCGAAAGCATTTTTTTTGTATAAACTTCTTTTCTATTTTGAAGCACTCCCGTAGCATCTAATACATGATCTTTAGGTACAGTAATCTCAACTTCATAATCTCCAAAATTTAAGGCAAATTCACCATCTCCCCAAAATTGCTCGTTTTGCCAACCTTCTTTATCATTATATACACACATACGTGGGTAAAACTGGGCTATAACATACAAACGATTATCATCTTCTTTAAAATATTCATAGCCCGAACGTCCTCGCTTAGCTACGTGATCATTAATTTTATACCACCAATTGATTTTAAAACTTACTTTTTTACCTGAAGCCAAAGGCTTAGGTAAATCAATACGCATCATGGTTTGATTAATCGTATATTTTAATGCTTTTCCTTCGGCACTTTGTACAGATGTTATATTAAAACCACCATCAAAGGGTTCTGTTAAATAAGTGGCCACAAACCTTGCTGGTGGTAAATAAGGTTTCATTTTGTCACCATCCCTCAAAAGGGTTTTAGAATCTTTACTACGCTTATTTTGATCCAATTGTACCCATAAAAAATCCAATTGATCTGGCGAATTATTGGTGTATGTTATCGTTTCTTTACCTGTTAACTTTGTTTTTTCATCATCCAACACTACTTGTATTTTATAATCTGCTTGTTGCTGATAATATTGATGCCCCGGAGCACCTGAAGCATTACGATATACATTAGGCGTAGCAAACTCATCATATAATTGCCTAAACTTATTTTGATTGGTATGCCCTTTGTGCGAAATGGAATCTTGCTGTGCTATACTACTAAATGCTACTAGTAAAATGCATAAAAAACTTAATTGCTTCATAAATTTTAGTCCTGTTAATAATAAATGGTTCCCGATGGGTTTTCTGCATATAAATGCAAACTTTTTGTTTTGCTATTATTGGTTATATCAATAGTATTTTGCTGTTCCGAAAATAAGTCTTGTAACATAGTATTTTCTACATCAAAACGTTTCACGATTTCTTTAATAGGAGCTTCAACAAAAATGTAAAGCAATTCATTTTTTGCTTCGCAACCCAAAAACTTAAGTTTTAAAGGCTGTCGATTTACCTTTAATTGAATTTTTTTTGCCACATAAGTTGCTATATACTTTTCTTCTTCCCCACTTAAATTTTCAAAGTCAACTGCATTCAATTGATAACGCTCTTCTAAAACATCTTCAAAATCATCTACAAAAACTTGAGTATATACTTTAATCAGCTGTTCTTGCTCACTAATTTCAATTTTTGTAATACTGGCGTAATATTTATGTGCCGAAAACGATAGTAATAACGCTACTCCTATTAAAAAAGTAATAGTAAAAAAACGTTCTGTAAAATTGCCTATTTTTAACATAAATTATGATTTCTATTTCATGAATCCAAAACTGTTTTATATTCTATTAACGAGTATTTGTTTAGCATGTGTCTCTAAAAAAAAATTAGAAAAAAATAAAAATACAACTTATACTACTTTTAGACCAAAAAATGTTAAAATATACACCCAAACTGATAAAAAATTACTCGGGCCTTGCGAACCTAGTATTTGCATTGATCCTACTAACACCGACAATATTGTCGCAGGGAGTGTATTAGATTACATCCATACTTCGACCGATGGAGGACACACTTGGACAACAAAGAAACAAACTTCTTCCTATGGTATTTGGGGTGACCCAGTAATTATTGCTGATACAAAAGGGGATTTTTATTACTTCCACCTTAGTGACCCCGAAGGCACAAATTGGAAAAGTAAAAAAATACTAGACCGTATAGTAGTTCAAAAAAGTACAGATAAGGGAAATACTTGGACTGCTGGCACGGGAATTGGATTAAACCCACCTAAACAACAAGACAAACAATGGGCCTGTGCTAATCCAAAAAACAATCATTTATACTCTACTTGGACCGAATTTGACAAATACAGCAGCACTCATCCAGAGGACAGATCCCGAATCCTTTTTTCAAAATCAAGTGATCAAGGAGCTACATGGAGTACTCCCAAAAATATAAGTATCCACCAAGGAAATTGCAAGGATGACGACCTAACCACCGAGGGCGCTGTACCTAGTACCGATGGTAAAAACATCTATGTGGCTTGGGCTTTTGATCATCATATCTGGTTTACTAAAAGTGAAGACCAAGGGGCTACCTGGTTAGCTAATCCTATTAAAATTGCCACTCAACAGGCTGGTTGGCAATTTAATATTCCTTCCGTTAAAAGAGCCAATGGTTTCCCCGTAACAGGGGTAGATATTTCAAACTCCAAACACCATGGAACTGTTTATGTAAACTGGTCTAATCAAACGGATCCTAATAACACCGATATCCTTATAAGTAAATCTAAGGATCAAGGGGTTACCTGGAGTAGTCCTTTAAAAATAAATAAAAATAACACCCCTAAACACCATTTTTTTAATGGGATGAGTATTGATCACTCCACTGGTTTTATTTATATAGTTTATTATGCCGAAGATACAGTAAACAAAAAGCATATCAATGTACAATTGTCAGTATCTAAAAATGGTGCTAAAAGCTTTAAAAATTACACTATTTCTGAAAAAGCTTTTAACCCAAAAGGTGCTAATTTTTTTGGTGATTACAATACTATTGATGCCAAAAATGGTATAATTAGACCCATGTGGACGCAAGTAGAAAATGGTTTGGTGAGTGTTTGGACTGCATTAATTAATGATAGCGAATTGAAATGAGGATTTAATCTATTAAAAAAGAAATAATTTCAACACTCCAACCCATACTTCATAACCTTTCTCATTTAAATGAAGTCCATCATAGGTGAATGCTTCTTTCAAAAAGCCTTTCTTATTTACAAACGATGCATATAAATCTATAACCTGATACAAACCTAAAGCTTCACTCTTTTTAATAGTTGTATTTACTTTAAGAATTTCTTTGTTTACTTCCGCAGTGGCTGTAGGCAAAAGACTTTGTAAATAAACTGTTGTTTTGGGTGATCTTTTGCGTATTTGCTTACAAATTTTAATAATATTATTTTCAACATACTCCACAGAAGGAATTCCTTCATGGGCAACGTAATTAAACAAATCATTCACCCCAATTAACACAAATACTTTTTGGGGTTTACTTTCAATAATCTCTTCAAGCCTTTGCAATACACCATAGGTAATATCACCTGATATCCCTCTATTTTTCACATTGGTAACGTCTAGTTTTTCGCTCCAATCATTACCGCCTTCGGTGATACTATCCCCTAATAATACAATATCTCCTTTTTGTAAAGGATCATTTCTAAATTCTTTTATACGTTTTGGGTATTGTTTTATAGCCCAATCATTATGATGTTCAATCACCAAATTTTCAGAAGGATATAGTGGTTTTTTTATCTCTTGCTCACAACTCAACGTACTATTCATTATCAAAAATAAACATCCAATTAAATATTTTTTCATGTAACATAATAGTATTACTTAGTATTATTCTGGATTATTTTCAATCCCTTTATACGCTGCAATAACACTTTTTACTAATTTATGACGAATCACATCTTTATCATCTAAATAGATCATTCCAATACCTTTAACATCTTTTAATACTAATAAAGCTTCTTTAAGTCCCGAAGTTACTCGGCGAGGTAAATCTATTTGACCAGGATCTCCTGTAATCATAAACTTAGCATTTCTACCCATACGTGTTAAAAACATTTTCATTTGTGAATGTGTAGTATTCTGGGCTTCATCTAAAATAACAAAGGCATTATCTAAGGTACGACCACGCATAAATGCCAATGGCGCAATTTGAATAGTTCCTTTTTCAATAAAATCTTCCAAACGTTCCGCTGGAATCATATCACGTAAGGCATCATAAAGAGGTTGCATGTATGGGTCCAATTTATCCTTCATATCACCTGGCAAAAAACCTAAGTTTTCACCTGCCTCCACAGCGGGTCGTGTTAATATAATTCGCTTTACTTGCTTTTCCTTTAAGGCTTTTACCGCTAAAGCTACCCCTGTGTAGGTTTTCCCTGTTCCAGCCGGACCAATGGCAAAAACCATATCATTTTTACGCATCAAATCAACTAATTTACGCTGATTTGCTGTTTGTGCTTTTATCTTTTTACCACCAACACCGTGCACTAAAACTCCGTTGGTATGATCAGCTGTATCGTAATCTGCTTTTTCGTTACTCGTGAGTACACGTTCAATTACATTTTCATCAAGCTTATTGTATTTGGCATAATGTTCCAACAACATATTCAAACGCTTATCAAATTCCTCCAACTGATCTTCGTCACCATATGCTTTCATTTTAGTTCCCCTAGCTACTAGCTTTAATTTAGGAAAATACTTTTTTAAAGTGTCAATAGTTTCATTTTGTTGTCCAAAAAAATCTCTTGGACTTACATCTGTCAGTTCTATGATAAGTTCGTTCAAATTTCTAGTCGTTTTAATTATTATTTAAAAATAAGGTTTTCAACTTCTTTTTAAAAATAAAAACAAGCTAATCAAAAAGTTTAAACCACTTCCTAAAGTTAGTTTTTATTTTTGTAATATTTAGCGTAGGATTTTTGTTATTTTCGCTACTTGAAATAAACGCTAAATTTGAGTATTAGATATAGCAATTTTGTACTACAACAATCATTTTCAAAATTAATTAGTAATCAACCAAATGTCAATTATAACCTTAACCACTGATTTTGGTAATAAAGACCATTCTGTAGCAGCAGTAAAAGGAGCTATTTATAGTGAATTACCTGAAGCTACAGTTGTTGATATTTCACATCAAATTTCACCATTTCATATTGAAGAAGGTGCCTATATAATTAAAAATGCTTATAAGAGCTTTCCCGAAGGAACTATACATATTATTGGCATTGATAGTGAGCTTACGCCTGAAAATAAACACATTGCTGTATTATTAGATGGCCATTATTTTATTTGTGCTGATAATGGGATTATATCATTAATCACTTCGGAATTTAAACCCGAAAATTTAGTTGAAATTAGTTTACCCGATACCAAACAAGGCAATTTTCCTACTTTGGACATTTTTGTTAGAGTAGCTTGTCATTTATCGCGTGGTGGTAAATTGGAAGTTATTGGTAAGCGAATTAACGAAACTAAAGTACTAACAACAACAGCCCCAGTAGTAAATCAAGGAGGAAATCAGATTGTAGGAAGTGTTATTTATATTGACAATTATGGAAACGTAGTAACCAATGTTACGCGTATTTTTTTTGAAAGCGTTCAAAAAGGACGTAATTATAAAATTACAGCACGCAGAGTTGATTTTTCAACTATTGTTAACCGCTATAGTGAAGCGATTAATTTTACTGTTGAAAAATCAAAGAGAGAAGAAGACGGAAAAAAAATTGCTTTATTCAATACTTCTCACTTTTTAGAGTTAGCTATATACCGAAGCAATCCTAACACCTATGGCGCAGCAAATACATTATTTGGTTTAAAGTACCGAGATACGATTACTATTACTTTTGAAGATTAACTAAATTTTAAAAAATTAAAACACTATGATAGCATTATTAAAAAAAGAATTGATTCATTTTTTTTCTTCTGCTATTGGGTATGTTTTTATGACCTGCTTTTTAGGAATTACTGGTGCTTTCCTTTGGGTACTCCATGGAAATTTTAATATTATCAATAATGGCTTTGCTAGTCTTTCTCCATTTTTTGAAATAGCTCCTTGGGTATTTTTACTCCTCATACCTGCTGCATGCATGCAAAGTTTTGCTGATGAACGTAAACAAGGTACACTAGAACTATTGTTAACCAAACCTATTAGCATCTTTCAACTTATTTTGGGAAAATACATCGGTGTTTGCTTAATCATACTTTTTTCGGTATTGCCGACACTTATTTACATTATCGCATTACATCAATTAGCTTTGCCTTTGGGCGAAATTGATTATGGTAGTATCATAGGTTCATACATAGCACTTTTATTATTAGGAGCTGCATATGCGGCTATAGGTATTTTTGCTTCAAGCTTAACTCAAAACCAAACGATAGCTCTTTTAATAAGTATTTTTTTATGTTTTGTCGCTTATTTTGGTATCTCAAACTTAACTGCTTTAACTAATATTAAAAGTTTAGACACCTTAGGTATTGCTTATCATTATGATCGTATTAGTCAGGGTGTTTTAGATACACGTGACATTGTTTATTTTATTAGTTTTTGTGCCTTATTTTTGGGGATTACTTTTTTTATTTTCAGAAAAAGTAATCAACCTATAAATTATAAAAAAGCTGGACTCATCCTAAGTGGTTTTATAGCTATAGGCTTCATAAGTAATTACAGCTATCATCGTTTTGATTTAACAAAGGATAAACGTTTTAGCCTTTCCGAAACTACTAAAAACCTACTATTTCAAATAGACAAGCAAGTAACTATTGACATCCTTTTGGATGGAAAGCTTCCGCCAGAATTTAAAAAGCTACAGCGAGAAACAAAACAATTATTAACCACATTTTCAGCCGAAAATAAAAACATAAAATTCATTTTTAATGATCCTTTAGCTAAATCCGAGTTAAAGGCTCAAAATATAGCCGAGTTACAGCGTTTAGGACTTACTCCTGCAGAGGTAAATACTAAATTTGAAGGTGTACTAAAAAAAGAAGTTGTTGTCCCTTGGGCATTAGCTTACTTTAATAATAAAAGTGTAAAAATACCTTTATTAAAAAACAGCTTAGGCGCTACTACTTCCGAACGCATAACAGCTTCGGTTCAAAATTTAGAATATGCTTTTACCGACGCCTTAAAACAATTAGCACTTCCTAAAATAAAAAAAATTGCCATTTTAAAGGGTAATAATCAATTAGATGATATATATATTGCCGATTACATCAAAGCTTTACAAAAATATTACCGTATTGCTCCTTTTACACTCGATTCCGCAAACACTAATGTTACAGGTACCCTTAAAGAATTACAAAATTTTGATTTAGTGATTAATGCAAAACCTACCAAGGAGTTTACCGAAAATCAAAAACTAGTACTTGACCAGCATTTAATGCATGGCGGAAACCAGTTACTTTTATTAGATAAAGTAGTTGCCGAAAAGGATAGCTTATTTACCAACAATGAAAACAAAACATTGGCTTGGAATAGAGATGTACGCTTAAAAGATATGTTATTTGCCTATGGAGTGCGTATTAATCCACAATTAATAAACGACTACTACTCAGCTCCTATTATTTTGGCAAACGGAGAAGGTAGCAACACCCAATATATTCCGTATACTTGGGGATACGCTAGTCTATCCCAAAATAACAACACTCATCCTATAACAACCAATTTAGGAAACGTACTTTTTAATTTTACTAGTCCTATTGATACTTTAAAAAATAAAACAAAAAAAACAGTCTTATTACAAAGTTCACATGCAACTAAACTCCAAGGTATTCCATTTGAATTAAAACTTTCTCAAATTACAAAAGAACTCAAAAGAGAAAACTTTGATAGCGGCAATCAAAACTTAGCTGTGTTATTAGAAGGTGAAATAAAAAGCACTTACAAAAATCGTATTTTACCTTATGAAATTGATAATTTTAAGGATATCACACTAACAAGTAAGTTAATTTTAATATCCGATGGTGATGTAGTTAAAAATGCTGTTGCCCAACAACGTCCTTTAGAACTTGGTTTTGATCCTATTTCTAAAAAGAATTATGCCAACAAGGATTTTTTATTAAATGCTGCCAATTATCTTTTGGATGATTCTGGCCTTGTAACCCTTCGCGCCAAGCAAATAAATATACCTGTACTTAACCTTGACAAAGTAGCTACAAACAAAAGCTTTTGGCAATGGATCTGTATAATAATCCCTCAACTTATTATTAGTATGGGATATTTGTTGTTTTTTATCTATAGAAAAAATAAATATGGGAAGTAAGCATTGATTATTACACTACGTGAAAAAGAATTTCAACTACCTCAACAAACTATTATTATATTAAAATACTAAATTGATGTAACTAATGAACAACTTACCTGAAAGTTTGTTAATAAATATGATCCGTTTCGAATTTCTTAGGGAATTATTCAAATTATATTTGTAATACTAGATAAAATATACATATCATGAAATTCATCGTTTCGAGCTCCTACCTACTTAAACAATTACAAGTTTTAGGAGGAGTTATAAATAACAGCAATGCATTACCTATTTTAGATAATTTTCTTTTTGAATTAATTGGAAACGATTTATTAGTATCTGCTTCTGATTTAGAAACTACTATAGTTGCTAAAATTCAAGTAGAGTCCGAAGACACTGGAAATATTGCTGTACCCGCAAAACTTTTATTGGAAACATTGAAAACTTTTCCTGAGCAACCTTTAACTTTTATATTACAGGATAATAACACTATTGAAATTAGCTCAAATCATGGTAAGTATGCCTTGGCTTATGCCGATGGTAATGAATTTCCTAAGGCGGTTAGTTTAGAAGATCCTAGTGCTACAAATATCCCTGGAAATGTATTAGCCAATGCTATTAGTAAAACTATTTTTGCCTCTGGGAATGATGAGCTTCGTCCAGTTATGAGTGGCGTTTTCTTTCAGTTTTCTCCTGAAGAATTAACCTTTGTAGCTACCGATGCACATAAATTAGTAAAATATACACGCAGTGATGTTACCGCTAGTCAAGTGGCTGAATTTATTATGCCTAAAAAACCTTTAAATTTATTAAAAGGAATCTTAGCCGGATCAGACACGGATGTGCTTATTGAGTACAATGATTCGAATGCTAAATTTAGCTTTGATGATATTGAATTAGTTTGTAGACTTATTGATGGGAAATACCCTAATTACGAAGCGGTAATTCCTAAAGAAAATCCTAATAAACTAAGCATTGAACGCTCACAATTTTTAAGTTCAGTTAGGCGTGTTTCTATTTTTTCAAATAAAACCACACATCAAATTCGTTTAAAAATAGCAGGAGCAGAATTAAACATTTCTGCCGAGGATATTGACTATTCAAACAAAGCCGAAGAACGTTTAACTTGTGATTACCAAGGTGATGACATGGAAATTGGTTTCAATTCTCGCTTTTTTGTCGAAATGCTCAACAATCTTAATGCTTCCGATGTGCAATTGGAAATGTCATTACCCAATAGAGCTGGAATTTTAACTCCAATTGACGGATTAGAAGAAGGCGAAAAAGTAACTATGCTTGTAATGCCTGTTATGCTAAATAGCTAATACTTTTTTATCCAATATTATAAAAAAATCCAATAGCTATACTATTGGATTTTTTATGTTTAAAGCTGTTTTTGGTTACCAAATCATTATAGTACATTTGTTACTGATTATGTAATACGATTTACTGATAATGATTTCGTATAAATATGTTGAATTATTTTTTGCTAGTCTAAGGCAGGGCAGCACGATAGTGATGAGCCAGTTGATGCTTGGAGGAAAAAGCATAGCCTTAGCTACGGTTGCTTTTTTTAACGCTAGAATAGCGAAAAAGAAACAGCATATATGCGAAATTTTTGTTAGCAAATCGTATAAGAATCAATAAATCTAATTTTTTAATTAATGAAAGGAATTGTACTGGCAGGTGGAAGTGGCACACGTTTATATCCTATTACAAAGGGAGTTTCAAAACAGTTGCTACCGGTGTATAATAAACCTATGATATATTATCCTATTTCAGTACTATTACTATCGGGGATTACAGATATATTAATCATATCAACACCTCAAGATTTACCCTATTTTGAACGCATGCTTGGCAATGGAAACGAATTAGGCATTTCATTCACCTACAAAGTACAACAACACCCCAATGGTTTAGCCGAAGCTTTTATTATAGGAGAAGATTTTATAGGTGATGATGATGTTTGTTTAATTTTGGGTGATAATATTTTTTATGGACATGGCTTTTCCGAATTATTAGCTAAATCAGTAAAAAATGTAACAAATAATGACACAGCTACTGTTTTTGGCTATTATGTTAATGATCCAGAACGTTATGGTGTGGTAGCATTTGGCACAAACGGAAAAGCTAGTAGTATTGAAGAAAAACCCACAAAACCAAAAAGCAATTACGCTGTAGTTGGACTATATTTTTATCCAAACTCTGTAATTAAAATAGCAAAAGCAACCACACCTAGCCAACGTGGCGAATTAGAAATTACCGAAGTTAATCAAGCTTATTTAAATCAAAAAAAACTTTCTGTTGAACTTATGGGGCGCGGCTATGCATGGTTTGATACTGGTACACACAATTCCCTATTAGAGGCCTCAAATTTTATACAAACCATTGAAAACAGACAAGGTTTAAAAATTGCTTGTTTAGAAGAAATCGTTTATGAAAAAGGATATATTGATGCCAAACAACTTGAAAGTTTAGCTATACCTCTTTCTAAAAATGAATATGGAAAGTATTTATTACGCTTGTTAAAAAATTAAATTAATGAAAATTACAACCACTGATATTCCAGACGTAATAATCATTGAACCCCAGGTTTTCCTTGATCAAAGAGGTTACTTTATTGAAAGTTATAATAAAGAAAAGTTTCCTTCACAATTTAAACATATCGACTTTGTTCAGGACAATGAATCAAAATCTAGTTATGGTGTTTTAAGAGGTTTACATTACCAAATCGCCCCCTACTCACAAACAAAATTAGTACGCGTTATTAAAGGAAGTGTTATTGATGTAATTGTAGATATAAGAAAAGGTTCGCCTACTTTTGGTAAAAATGTAACACTTGAATTAAGTGAACATAATAAAAAACAACTGTTGATACCCCGAGGCTTTGCTCACGGATTTGTGGTTACTAGCGAAACTGCTATTTTTTCATATAAGTGTGACAATTACTATAGCCCTAAACATGATAAAGGTATTTTGTATAACGACCCAGCATTAAAAATTGACTGGAAAGTTCCTAAAAAAGAATTGATACTTTCTGAAAAAGATAAAAATTTGCCTTTACTAAAAAACACTGACGATTTATTTGATTATAAAACTAACTTATATGAATAATATTTTAGTCACAGGAGCTCAGGGTCAACTTGGCTCAGAAATAAAAGCACTAGCACACCTATATGATGAATTTAATTTCTTTTTCACAGATAAGGATGATTTAGATATTACCGATATTGATGCTATCAAAACATTTGTTCAAACAAAAAACATCAATGCCATTATAAATTGTGCTGCCTATACCGCTGTTGATTTAGCCGAAGATGAGTTTAAATTGGCTGATTTAATTAACCACAATGCAACTAAATACCTGGCTAAAACTGCTAAAGAATTTAATTTAAAACTAATACATGTATCTACTGATTATGTTTTTGATGGTAAGTCACACATCCCTTATAATGAAAATGATATTACCAAGCCAACAAGTAGTTACGGTAAAACTAAACTAGATGGAGAACTTTCCTTAAAAGCAATAGCTCCTGCCAATAGTATCATCATACGAACTGCGTGGGTCTATTCCAGCTATGGAAGCAATTTTGTAAAAACCATGTTAGGTTTAGGGAAAGATAAAAACACGCTAAATGTTGTATATGACCAAATGGGAAGTCCTACTTATGCACGTGATTTAGCGCTTGCTATTTTAAAAATCCTTCCTAAATTAAGTAACAAAAAAACTGAAACATACCATTACACTAACGAAGGGGTTTGTAGTTGGTACGATTTTGCTAAGGCTATCTTTGAAATCAAAAATATAAACTGTCATGTAATCCCAATTCCAACATCAGCTTACCCTACCAAAGCGACAAGACCGCATTACAGTATTTTAAACAAACAAAAAATTAAAAATTCTTTTGAAATTACTATTCCATACTGGAGAGATTCTTTAAAAGAATGCTTAACCAAACTATAAACTTCTGAAACAAATGAAATCAATATTACTTACAGGAGGAGCTGGATTTATAGGATCTAATTTCATTAACTATTTTTTAGAAACACATCCCGAATATTTCCTCATCAATTTAGATGCCTTAACTTATGCCGCTAATATTGATCATATTGAACTATCAGAAAACTTAAAAAAAAGATATACATTTATTGAAGGCTCAATTTGCAATAGACAACTCATTGAAAGCATTTTTGAAAAATATGATATTAGAGGAGTGATACATTTTGCGGCAGAATCTCATGTAGACAATTCCATAAAAAATCCCGGAATTTTTATTGAAACCAATGTTACTGGTACTTTTACTTTAATTGATGTTGCTTTTAAAAAGTGGATGAACACCCCTTTCAATTGCAAACAAGAGTATAAAGATTGTAGATTCCTCCATGTTTCTACCGATGAAGTTTATGGTAGCTTAGGAAAAACAGGTCTATTTACCGAAAGTACTCCTTATGCCCCAAACTCACCTTATAGTGCATCAAAAGCATCGAGTGATATGATTGTTCGTAGTTATCACCATACTTATGGTATGAATACTATAATTACAAACTGTTCAAATAATTATGGGCCTAAACAACATAATGAAAAATTAATTCCTACAATTATCCGCAAAGCCCTTTCAGGAGAAGCTATACCTATTTATGGAGATGGAAAAAATATTAGAGATTGGCTTTATGTTTTAGATCACTGCAAAGGGATTGATATTGCTTTTCATAAAGGAATTTCGGGCGAAGTATACAACATTGGTGGACGTAATGAAAAGGATAATTTATACATTGTAAACAAAATATGTAGTATTTTAGACAAACAGGCCCCAAATAAAATACCTTACGCTTCTTTAATTACCTTTGTAGAAGATAGAGCTGGTCATGATAAAAGATATGCCATTGATGCCTCAAAAATTGAAAATACATTAGGTTGGAAAGCCGATGAAAATTTTGAGTCTGGAATTGAGAAAACCATCAATTGGTATATAAAAAAATACACAAAATAGCACATTGAAAAAAGAGTATACACATATCGCCAAGCAAGTTTTAAGCATTGAAGCCAAAGCTTTAAATGATTTAAAAAATAGTATAAACTCCAATTTTAATGAAGCTGTTGCTACTATTTTAAAAGCCAAAGGCAAAGTTATCGTTACTGGTATAGGAAAATCTGGCCATATTGGACGCAAAATTGCAGCATCTTTTGCCAGTACGGGTACCCCTAGTTTCTTTTTACATCCGTCAGAAGCCATTCATGGTGACTTAGGAATGATTGGCAAAGAGGATATTGTACTCGCTATAGCCAATTCGGGAGAAACTACTGAAATTATTCGTTTAATCCCTTTTACCAAAGAAAATAACATCCCTTTAATATCTATTTCTAGTAGACCTAATTCAACACTAGCACAAAAATCTAATGTGCATATAACTATTGGTAAATTTGAAGAGGCTTGCCCTTTTAATATGGCTCCTACAACTTCTAGCTTACTAACATTAGCTATCGGCGATGCTTTAATGGTTGCCTTAATGGATGGGCGTGGGTTTAATGAAGAAAACTTTGCTAAACTACATCCTGGAGGAAATATTGGAAAACGTCTTTTAGATACTGTATCTGACACCATGAAAACTGAAAACCTTCCTTTTTTAGACCCCGACTCAGTTATGATCGATGTCATTTACACCATAAATTCAGGCAGGTGTGGACTTGGAATTGTAGGAACTATTACTGATGTTAGAGGCATTATTACTGATGGAGATTTAAGACGAGCAATGAACACTACTCAAAAAGATTTTTTCAATCTTACTGCTAAAGAAGTTATGACAAAAAAACCCAAATTTATTTCAAAAGTCACCAAACTAATTGATGCTAAAAACGCTATGAATTCTCACAAAATTACCAGCTTACTTGTTGGAAATGAAAATCAATTAGACGGTGTCATCCAAATGCACGACATTAATTTGTAACTTTCATTAAAAAAATCAATCAATTATTAGATACATGATGAAAAAAATCATCGTAATACCCGCACGCCTAAAATCATCAAGATTACCCAATAAACTATTACTAGATTTAGGAGGAAAAAGTATAATTCAACGTGTGTACGAACAATGCTTAAAAGCAAAAAATATTGATGCTGTTTATATTGCCGTTGATGATCAAAAATTAGTAGAACATTGTTCCTTATTTACTAATAATGTACTTTTAACAAGTAAAGATCATCAATCGGGCACCGATAGGATAGCCGAAGCTTCAACTAATATAAATTGTGATGCTATTATAAATGTTCAAGGAGATGAGCCATTTATTGATCCTAAATTAATTGAAGCCATAGCTGATGCACTTACTAATGAACAAATGATAAGTGCTATGTGTAAATTAGATAATTTATCTGAAATTCAAGACCCAAACAATGTAAAAGTAATCACCGATAAAAATTTGAATGCAATTTATTTTTCGCGCTCTGTTATTCCTTTTAACAGAGATCAAGTTGATTTAAAAAACGTTACTTACTATAAACATTTAGGCATTTATGGATACTCTAAAAAGTTTTTAGTTAAGCTTTCAACTATGAAACCTACTCTATTAGAACAAATAGAAAAATTAGAACAGCTAAGAATAATTGAAAACGGATATTCCATACACATGGTACACTCTGAACACAATGCAATTGGAATTGATACGTTACATGATTATCAAGAAGCTCAAAAACATTTTTTATAAACACAAATTACTCTAGACAGATGTTTTCCTTTTTTAATAAAAAAATACAGCTTTCCGAACTATTCAACAATGCTACGGATATGCATAACCATGTACTACCTGGTATAGATGATGGAGCCAAAACAGTGGATGACTCTTTGATTATGCTTGACAAATTTAAAGCATTAGGATTTAGTGCGATAAACGCTACTCCGCATACTATGAATGATTTTTATCCGAATACCCAAGAAACTATTCTAAAAGCACTAAACAATGTTCAAAATCACTTAAAAAGCGATATAAAATTAAAAGCAGCAAGTGAATATATGATTGACCCTGCTTTTGAAGATTTACTAAAAAACACTCCTGAAAAACTACTTACATTTAAGAATAAATACTTGTTGGTTGAAATGTCTTTTTACAGACCTTATGATCGTTTTGAAGAAGTGTTATATGATATACAACTAAAGGGTTTTCAACCTATACTTGCACATCCCGAACGTTATTTATATTATGCTAATGACCTAAGTTATTTTACTACATTAAAAAACAAAGGAGTACGCTTACAACTTAATGCCTTATCACTTACCAATCATTATGGTACAAAAACTAATGAAATTGCAAAAAAATTACTATCGGAAGACTTATATGATTTTTTAGGTACTGATGCCCATAAAATAGAGCACCTAAACAAAATTGAAACTATAAAAATAGCCGCTAAATATTCAGACTCAATTTCAAAACTATTAAAAAACAACGAAGCATTATTTTAATACTGCCTAATTATTAGTAAAATTCATATTTCTGTATCTCACTATAATACCTCTATTCCTTCCTAAAACTTCTACTCCAAAATACTTAGTTAATTTGGACACATTTATGCTATATTTGCAACTCAAAATAAATAAACCAAACCATGAATAAAAAAGTGATTTTAATGATTCTGGACGGTTGGGGAACTTCTCCTGATCCTAAAGTTTCAGCTATTGATAATGCCAAAACTCCTTATATTGATTCACTTTATACAAAATATCCAAACGCAGCTTTACGTACCGATGGTTTAAATGTAGGCTTACCTGAAGGACAAATGGGAAATAGTGAAGTTGGACATATGAATCTTGGTGCCGGTCGTATCGTATACCAAGAATTAACACGTATTAACTTAGCTATTGAAAACAACACCTTAAAAGACGAAGTCGTACTTAACGAAGCTTTTGACTTTGCAAAAGCGAACAATAAAAAAGTACATTTATTAGGTTTGTTAAGTAATGGTGGTGTACACTCACATATCAATCACCTAAAAGGTTTATTAACCGCAGCTAATTCTAAAGGCTTGACAAATGTTTTTGTTCATGGATTTACTGATGGACGAGATGTTGATCCAAAAGCTGGAGCAGGTTTTGTTACTGATTTACAAAATCACATGAAAGAAACCACTGGTGAAATTGCTACATTAACAGGACGTTATTATGCCATGGATCGTGATAACCGCTGGGAACGTGTTAAACTGGCTTATGATGTTATTGTTAATAACGAAGGGACTAAAACAGAAGATGTATTAGCCTCATTAAATGAAAATTACGCCAATGATATTACTGATGAGTTTACCAAACCATTAGTAGCTACCAAAAACGGAAAACCTGTTGCTAAAGTGGAAGAAGGTGATGTGGTTATCTTTTTTAATTTTAGAACCGATCGAGGACGCGAATTAACAAACATGTTATCGCAAAATGATTTTCCGGAACAAAACACTAAAAAATTAGACTTATACTATGTAACCATGACAAACTATGATGATAGTTTTAATGGAATCAAAGTTATTTTTAATAAAGATAATATTACAGAAACCCTGGGTGAGGTTTTAGCCAATGCAGGTAAAAAACAAATCCGTATTGCCGAAACAGAAAAATACCCTCACGTAACCTTCTTTTTCTCTGGTGGACAAGAAGCCCCTTTTGAAGGAGAAAGTCGAATTCTTAAAAATTCTCCAAAAGTAGCTACTTACGACTTAAAGCCTGAAATGAGCGCTTATGAGTTAACTGACGCTTTGGTTGAAGATCTAAAAAAAGGTGAAGCCGATTTTGTCTGTTTAAATTTTGCCAATGGCGATATGGTTGGTCATACTGGTATTATGGAAGCGGCTATTAAAGCCTGTGAAGCTGTTGATGAATGTGCCAAACAAGTTATTGAAACTGGTTTAGAAAATGGATATACTACCCTTCTCATTGCAGATCACGGAAACTGCGAAACCATGATGAATCCAGACGGAAGTCCACACACTGCCCACACTACTAATCCTGTACCCGTAATTTTAATTGACCCTGAGTTAAAAGAAATTAAAGATGGAGTATTAGGGGACATGGCTCCGACTATTTTAAAATTAATTGGTGTTGAACAACCTGAAGCTATGACTCGCTTTCCGCTAGTCTAACTATAAGTTAATTATATAATTAAAATGGTATTTGAAAAGTCAAATACCATTTTTTTATGCAAAAAAATTAGGGTAGCTACCAATTGGATTGTTTACAATAAGAATCAAAATAACAATCCATGAAGAATATTTTTTTACTTCTATTAATCACTCTGTTTAATATTAGCTATAGCTATGCTCAAGAAAAAGGAAAGTTTAGATTTGACATAGATATAGGCTACGCAAGCCTAAATAAAGGAGATGATGGCGGAGGATTTGTATACTATTTTGAACCTAAATACACAATTACAAAAAACACAAATGTAGGTATTAGATGTGGAGGTGCTTTCCTTGCCAAAGCAACAGAAAATACAATTAATGGATCCAACGGTAGATTAGCGCTTGTTGATATCGGAATTAATTCATCGGTACTTGGTACATTTGATTATTATTTCAATAAGGGAAAGTCATCTTTTGCTCCTTTTATTGGAGCTGGTGCTGGTATCGCTTTTGTAAGCAATACCAAAATAGATTTTGAAATTTTTGATCTAGATGAAGAGGACGATAATACTGATGAAGAATTTGAAGGTGAATTCGTTTTTGGAGGAATGCTGAGAGCTGGTTTTGAGTGGAGTAAATTTCGATTAAGTTTAGATTACAACATAACTCCCGATACAGTTCTAATAAATTTGGAAGGACAACAAGTAGGAACTTCAAAAAATTCATATTTAGGTATCACACTAGGTTTTTACTTAGGAGGGGGCAAATGGAAAACTAATAGTTGATAAAAAACTAAATAATATAATTATGATTGGAACCTAATCTGTTTTCCATTATATGAACAACTTACTAATTTGTATCTTTGCCGCTTTAAAATTAATCACCTATTTATGATACATATTAAAACACGCGAAGAAATTGAATTAATGAGGGAGAGTGCACTTATTGTATCAAAAACTTTAGGCATGCTTGCCGCAGAAGTTAAACCTGGAGTTACAACACTGTATTTAGATAAATTAGCAGAAGAATTTATTAGAGCCGAAGGTGCCGAACCTGGTTTTTTAGGCTTATATGATTTTCCGAATACCCTTTGCATGAGTCCAAATGCACAAGTAGTTCATGGCATCCCTAATAACGAACCCTTAAAAGAAGGGGATATTATTTCAATAGATTGTGGTGCTTTAAAAAATGGGTTTTATGGGGATCACGCCTATACCTTTGCCGTTGGTAAAATCACTGATGATGTACAACGATTACTTGATATTACCAGAGCTTCTCTATATGTAGGTATTGAACAATTTAGAGTTAATAATCGCGTGGGAGATGTAGGTTACGCCATCCAAAAATTTACTGAAGATGCTGGATATGGTGTTGTACGTGAATTGGTAGGTCATGGTTTAGGCCGTATTATGCATGAAGAACCTGAAATGCCTAACTATGGACGTAGAGGCCGAGGTAAAAAATTTGTCGAAGGAATGGTCGTAGCTATTGAACCTATGACTAATATGGGTACAAAAAATATAAAACAACTTAAAGATGGCTGGACTATTTTAACTGCCGACGGAAAACCAAGTGCTCATTTTGAACACGATGTGGCTATTATTAATGGAGCTCCAGAAATTCTTTCTACATTTGATTACGTACACGAGGTACTAGGTATAAAAACTGATGAAGAAGCTCCTTATAAAAAAACAGCTCATTAAAATTACTAAAACTTTAATTAAAACTATCCTTGTATTTTCAAATTAAAAATTGGTTTTTTAATCCAAATCAAAACAAGTAACTTACTACTATGATTAAGTATATTTTTAAAAAAGGATTAAGCCTATTTCCCCGACCTTTTTTAATTAGAGTTAGTTACTATATACGACCTATTTTTAGTTTCTTTTTAAAAGGCAAAAAATATACTGATCCAATTGATGGTAAAAGTTTTCGCACTTTTTTACCCTATGGATACGAAAACCCTAGACCTAATGTCCTCTCACCTTCTACCCTTTCATTAGAACGTCATAGATTGCTTTGGTTGTATTTAAAAAACGAAACTGACTTATTTACTAAACCTCAACGTTTATTACACTTTGCTCCTGAGCAGGCTTTTTATAAACGATTTAAAAAAGTAAATACACTAAATTATACAACTACCGATTTAGTTTCCCCTTTAGCAGATGTAAAAGCTGATATTTGCCAACTTCCATTTAAGGATAATGAATTCGATTTCATTTTGTGCAATCATGTATTAGAACATATTCCCGATGATACCAAAGCCATGCAAGAATTACTAAGGGTACTTGCTCCAGGTGGCACCGCTATTTTACAAATTCCGCAAGATTTAAATCGAGAAACTACTTTTGAAGATAATACTATTACTGACCCAAAAAAACGTGCACAAATTTTTGGTCAATATGACCATGTACGTGTATATGGAAGGGATTATTTTAACAAACTTCGCAATATGGGATTTAAAGTTAATGAAGTTGATTACACCTCCACATTAACTCCCCAACAAATTGATCAATTTCGCTTAGCTAAAGGAGAAATCATCCCTGTATGCTATAAATAGAAATACTAAACGCATATTATTCATTAAGTAACTTATTCTTTAAATAGAGAGTAATTTCTTCAACACTTATATTTTTATTTACTTTCTTATTGTTAATAATAAAAAAGGGGGTATAATTAATATTATTAGATTTAGCCCATTTTATATCATTAGTAAATTTATCTTGATATTCATATTGAATAGTATTATTCTCTTCCAGCCATACTTTAAGTTTTTTAGAATCATTTTTAATGTCAAAATAAGAATCCATAAATTTTCTTCTTGTTTTTAAATCAATATGCTTTTTAAAAAAATCAAATATTTTAGCAACTGCTTTTTCAGAGTCTTTATTCTTAACATTTGTCAATAAAACAACTTTTAAAGAAACATAAGGTGACATATAATCCATTAATTGTTTTAAACTTTTATAGGCATGACTACATGGCTCACAATCATGCCTTACAACTATAACTATTTGATGTAATGAATTCTCACTAAGAATCTCCATATTATCATATTCTAAGCCAGAAATTTCTGAACCATTTTCTATTACAGATGACAGTAATTCATTATCCTTTAATAGTAATTGTAACTTCCTGTCAGCCTGTTCAAAAAGATATTTATGTTTAAAGTAATTATTAATAAATACTAGACTACTTATTATTAACAAAGCTATGAACAATAAAGAAATTACATTTTTAATATTTAAACCAGTAAAATCTATAGGTATTCTATACAGAAAATAAACCTCCAACCAGAGAACAACCAATATCACATTACACAATACACACAATTTTTTTAATTTAAATTGGTAAAAGATAGAATAAAGTGTTAATGGGATTGCTAATAAATTTAAAAATCGTGTTAGAGCAATAAAAAAAGTATCATTAAGTATACTTCCTATTAAAATAATAATAGAAGTTAAAGAAAAGTAAAAAAAAACAATATCAACAAGCTTTACACCTAATAATTGAGATGATTTAGAGTTTAAAACTCCCGTACAACTTGTAATACTAGAGGATTCACATACACTTTTTATTAAGCTAGATTCATATCCATTTGATGATCTAATTAATAAAACACTTGTGATTAAACCTAATATTTTGCTTAATATTATTAAATTAAATGAAGAAAAACAGGTTAAAACAATTCCAAATATAATAGTTCCCGTTACTAATAAAACACCTTTTCTTTTACTTAACTTTTCAAATTTCTCTTTATATATATTGTTAATATAGCCCGATTCAAAACCTGTATCATCTGTACCTATTAATAAAGTAAGTGTTTTCCATTTCTTTAAAAATTCATTAAGAACTTCAACTTTGATTCTATTATTTGTGTCTATATATGTAATCTTATCTTCTTCAATTTTTTTTAAAAGAACTAATTCATTCTCATTAATAATTGTTAATGCTGGAGTAGTAATTTCTTTTAATTCCTTTGCAGAAATTTTAACTACCATATTTTCTATAAAATATTCGTTAAGAATTTTCTCAATCGAAATAAAAGGATTTGAATGTTTATGAGCATCTATGGATTTGCTGAGAAAACTAGTTGTAAACAAAACTTTTTTATCTTTTAATATTATTGAAATAAGATTAAATATTTGTTCTCTCATATAAGTAAAAATTAGATATCTTCATTTAACACCTCTCTTATAGTAAAACTATTTTAAAATACTGGTTATCAAAAATTTTGACACTACTATTTTTAAAATATTTCGTAATATTATTACAAAGATCATATATTTACTTTGAGTTTAAAACTAACATATGCCACAAAGTTTTCAGTCTAATTATAGCCAAGGTATTATTGGTCAATCTCCAACTTGGTTAACCAGGATCGGTTCATTTATATTATTTTTAATTATTTTATTATTTTTCTTCTTTTCCTACTTAATCAAATACCCTGAAACAATTGTTTCTAATACATCTATAGCTTCTGAAGCTGAACCCGTTCTTATAGTAAGTAAATCAAGTGGTTTACTTACCTTAAAACAAGGTGTCAATAATAAATTGGTTAAAAAAGGTGATATTTTAGGCTATATTGAAAATGAAACAACTTACAAAAGTATATTAGAAATCAAGAATCTACTACTTCTTAAGGATTCTATTAATAAATATTCTCCTTTTGATATTGACACCAGAAATCTTGGAAAATTTGGATCTAGTATAAAAGAACTCAATTTTGCCATAAATTCTTTTAATGAATTTTTAGATAATAATCTTGAAAGACATAAACAGAAAAATATTTCAACTGAAATGACCTATAAAAATCGACTCGTAGAAAAACAAGCTCATCTAATTCAGCAAGAAGAAAAAAAACTAAAAATTGAAAAAAAAAATTTCCAAAGAGATTCTATTTTATATGTAAAAGGTGTTATTTCTAATTCCGAATTCTTAAAATCAAAACAATTATTTCTTACTGCAATTACTTCTATAGACCAAAATGAAAAAGAAAATATTTCACTAAAATCAACTTTAGGTTCATTAAAAAATCAAAAATCTGAATTAAACATCACCTACAAAAAGACATTATTTGACTTAAAAAATAAAATTGAAAACAGCTATAAAAATCTTACTGAACTAATTGAAAAATGGGAATATACCCAAGTGATTAAAGCTCCAATTTCAGGGAAAGCCCATTTTCATAAAATTTTAAATAATAGTCAACAAATTAATTCCGGAGATGAACTGGTTTATATAATACCTAAAGTTAAAAATTCGTATGCCTTTGCTTATGTAAATCAATCAGGAGTTGGCAAGGTTAACAAAGGACAAAAGGTCTTATTGAAAATGGATGATTTTCCTTTTCAAGAATTTGGTACTATAGAAGCCGAAATTGAAGACATATCTCCAGTATATACAAAAGATGGGTATTTAATAAAAATTTTTTTACCTAATGGTCTCAAAACAAATTACAAAAAACAATTGCCACATGTACATCATATGAAAGGTTCTTGTGAAATAATCACAAATGATTTACGCTTAATTGAGCGTTTCTTCTTTAAGTTCAAGCATAATTTATCAAAAATTAATGGCTAAATTTCCATTTTACAAGCAAATCGACCAAATGGACTGTGGTCCTTCATGTATTCGTATAATCTCCAAACACTTTGGAAAAGAAATCAGTATTAAATACTTACAAGATTTAGCTAAAGTTACTAAAGTAGGATCATCTATGCATGATTTAAGTTCAGCTTCAGAAGCTATTGGTTTCCGAACACTTTCTGTTAAAATTCCTTTTACTGTTTTAATATCGGAAAAACCATTCCCAGCAATCCTACATTGGCAAAAAAAACACTACGTAGTCGTTTATAAAATCTCTAAAACAAAAGTTTACCTATCTGATCCTGCCATAGGCCTAATAAGTTATACTCACGAAGAATTCTTAAAATCTTGGACAGATGGATCTAAACATGAAGGTATAGCTTTACTTTATGAACCCACTCCCAGATTTCATGAAATAAACGAGGACAAAGAAGACATCGCTGATAAAAAAGTATCCATGAAATATTTTTTTAAATTTTTACACCCACATCGTAAGTTAATGTTACAAATGGTATTCAGTCTTATTGCAGGTAGTTTATTAGGACTTATAACTCCATTTTTAACTCAAGCATTGATAGATGAGGGGGTACAAAAACGTAATCTAAAGTTTGTTTACTTAATACTAATAGCGCAATTAATGGCTTTTATTGGAACTGCAAGTGTTGGAGCCATAAGAAACTGGCTTTTACTGCATGTCTCAACCCGCTTAAATATATCTATCATATCTGATTTTCTTATTAAATTAATGAAGTTACCCATTGTTTTTTTTGACCGTAAAAATATGGGAGATATTCTTCAAAGAATTAGGGATCATGACCGAATTAAACTTTTTTTAACTTCTTCATCACTTGACACTTTATTTTCAATGACCAATATGGTTATTTTTGGAGCTATATTACTCTATTACAATGGTACTATTTTCATGATTTACTTCTTTGCATCCATTTTATACTTAGTTTGGATTTTAGCTTTTCTAAAAAAAAGAAAGGAAATAGATTATAAAAGATTTAATGAATCTGCTGCTTTACAAGGAACAGAAATCCAGTTGGTGCAAGGCATGCAAGAAATAAAGCTAAATCAAGCTGAAAAATATAAAAGATGGGAATGGGAACGAAACCAAATACGCCTCTTTAGAGTAAGTATATCAAGCCTTAAAATTGAACAATTTCAGAGTATTGGAGGAGCATTTATAAATGAAGGAAAAAACATTCTCATTATTATTTTTGCCGCAACTAAAGTTATAGAAGGAAATATGACATTGGGCATGATGATGGCTACTTCACAAATAATTGGACAACTTAATGGTCCACTTCAACAATTAGTGAATTTTATTCAACAAGCTCAAGATGCCAAAATAAGTTTAGATCGTTTAAGTGACGTACATAATAGAAAAGATGAAGACTCCAATGTGAAACTTATCTCAGACGATAAAAATTTTAATGCTGAATTTAAATTAGAAAACGTTTACTTTAAGTATGGAGGAGATAAAAGCCCTTGGGTGTTAAAAGACCTTAATTTAACTATTCCCAAAGGCAAAACTACTGCTATTGTAGGCCTCAGTGGAAGTGGTAAAACTACCCTTTTAAAATTGTTGTTGAAATTTTATGAACCCCTAGAAGGAAAAATACATCTAGGTGAAAAAGATCTTTCCACAATTTCTGCGTATGAATTGAGAAAAAATTGTGGTGTGGTAATGCAGGAGGGTTATATTTTTTCCGATACTATATACAAAAACATAACTATATCAAGCGAATATCCTGATCAAGAAAAGTTTGAAAAAGCAATTAAACTAGCTAATATTAGTGAATTCATACATCAACTCCCTCTTGGACAAAATACTAAAATAGGAAGTGATGGTATAGGTTTAAGCACAGGACAACGCCAGAGAATTATGATAGCGCGGGCCATTTACAAAAATCCAGAAATCATTTTCTTAGATGAAGCAACTAGCTCTCTGGATGCCTCTAATGAAAAAGAGATTACAGAAAATATTAACTTATTTAGTAAAGACAAAACTACAATAATCATTGCGCACAGACTTAGTACTGTTAAAAACTCTGATCAAATTATAGTACTACAAAATGGTCATGTTACAGAAAATGGAACACACAATGAATTAATCAAAATGAAAGGTGCATATTACCGTTTAATAAAGGATCAATTAGATCTTGAGTAATACTTTACAGAAAACACAAAGCTTAATTAATGTTAAATTATTTATTTACAGATTATTATGTGTATTTTTTATTATATTAGAAGATGTATATTTAATAATAAAAACACATTAAAATGAAAAAATCATTAGAACGATTTAAAAAATTCGAAACAAAAAAAACACAATCTGAAATTGAAGGGGGATCCAATTTTTGGCCTTGTTATTATAGCTGCCTTGACTCTGGCATGCTAACAAGTGACGGATGCCTGACAGCTTGTGAATTTTATTCTTATGGCTACTAAGCAATTGAAATTAGCTTATTTAATCGAAACTAAAAATATCTTTAAAATGAAAAAATCATTAAAAAAGTTTAAAAAATTTAAGATTAATAGCTCACAACATATTGTTGCTGGTGGAATGCCTTGCAGTTGCAAACAATATTGTTACGCAGCTGTTAATAATGGAAGTTCTCCATGGACAATACAACAGTGTGATAATCACTGTAATACCTTTTCTTTTTGCCAATAAAATGAAAAAAATCCCAATATTTAACCATATTGGGATTTTTTTTATGACACATATTCTTCTTTAAATAATGTGTTGGTGAAATTTTAAACGAAGGTGATTACACCTCTACACTTAGAGATCAACAAATTGATCAATTTCGCTTAGCTAAAGGAGAAATCATCCCTGTATGCTGCAAATAAATTAAATTTTACTTTTTAATCGATATATAAAATAAATATATAAGGTTTTCATTCCATTTAAATGTTAAGTTAATTATAAAAAGAGTAAGTAATTAAATATTATAAAATAACTTTCCGCTTCACTAATTTTTACCCCCTTGTTTTTTTTATAAAAATTAGAAAATAAAACACGATTTAACGCTAACATTTATAACCTTATTTGTATTATGAAAACTAGTAGTAGCATTTCATTAGTTTCAATAGTTTTTTTACTTTCTATTTTTAGTTGCAAAAAAAACAGTTCACATTCAACAATCATTGAATCCGAAATTACGCAAGAACAAATAGCACAAAACTCTACAAAACTCAATAATTGGTTTCAAGAACAATTTGAAATTGAAAAAGAATTATCTCCAATGTTATGTACCTACTTAGGTGATAAAAAGAATAACGATAAATGGGATGATATCTCTCAACATGCAAAAGACGAAGCTCTTTTACGAAATAAAAAAAGACTTCAATATTTAAAAGACAGTGTAAACACCGAAACACTGAACAAAGCTACATTGTTAAGTTATAAGTTAGCTATTCAACAAACAGAAAACGATATCTCTGATGATCAATACAGATTACACAACTACCCCGTTAATCAAATGTTTGGAATGCATTCTAGAGTGCCTTCCTTTTTAATTAACATGCATTTAATTGATTCTAAAAAAGATGCCGAAGCCTATATATTAAGGTTAAAAGGAGTTCAAAAACTATTTGAACAATTAATTACCGGTCTGGAAATCAGAGAAAAAGAAGATATTCTTCCTCCTAAATTTATATTTCCTAAAGTAATTGACGCTTGTAAAAATATTATTAAAGGAAAACCTTTTGATAATTCAAATACAGAGAGTACACTTTTAGCTGACTTTTCAAAAAAAATAAAAGCTTTAGATCTTCCTGAAAAGGAAAAAAATATACTTATCGAAATGGCTAATGAAAGCTTGATAAGCTCTGTAAAACCTGCTTACAATAAATTAATCGCATTATTAAAAGCACAAGAAACAAAAGCCAATACCGACGCTGGAGCATGGAAATTCCCTAATGGCGAGGCTTTTTATAATAATGCATTGGCTAGAACAACTACAACTAGCATGACTGCCAATGATATTCACGCATTGGGCTTAAAAGAAGTAGCTCGAATTCAAAATGAAATGAAAGCTATTAAAGAAAAAGTGAAGTTTAAAGGTGACCTCAATAGCTTTTTTAAATATATGCAGGACAGCAAGCAATTTTACTATGAAGATTCCGATAAAGGTCGCGAACAATATATGAAAAAAGCTGTGCATGTTATTGATAGTATGAAAAGTAAGTTAGATGATTTATTTTTAACCAAACCCAAAGCTGATATTAAAGTAAAACAAGTAGAAGCTTTTCGCGAAAAAACAGCTGGTTTAGCTTTTTACCAACAACCAGCTATGGATGGCTCTCGACCAGGAATTTATTATGCCAATATGTACAAAATAAAATCCATGTCTAAATTTGAAATGGAGGCTTTAGCTTATCACGAAGGTATTCCAGGTCACCACATGCAAATTGCTATAGCACAAGAACTAAAGGACATTCCAATGTTTAGAAAATTAGGACGCTACACTGCCTATACCGAAGGTTGGGGTTTATATTCTGAATTTATTCCGAAAGAAATGGGCTTTTATAGCGATCCTTATTCGGACTTTGGCAGACTTTCGATGGAATTATTTCGTGCTTGTCGTTTAGTCGTAGATACTGGAATTCATGCCAAAAAGTGGACTCGAGAAGAGGGTATCAAATACTATAAAGATAATACGCCTACTGAAGAATTTGATATTATAAAAATGGTCGAACGTCATGTGGTTATGCCTAGTCAAGCTACAGCATACAAAATTGGCATGAATAAAATCTTGGAACTTCGAGAAAATGCAAAAAAACAACTTGGAGATAAATTTGATATCAGAGAATATCACGATGTTGTGCTGACTAATGGAGCCGTTCCTCTAAATGTACTTGAAAAACTTGTTGACGAATGGGTTGCCAGTAAAGCATAATTTTATAAATAGTTTACTATAAAATAATTTAACATTTTATTAATAACACATAGCAAACCTTTGGTTTGCTATGATTGTTTATATCCTTATTTTTATTAACAATACCAATACCCCCATGAAAACCATATTACACAAAGCCCATACCCGTGGACACGCTAATTACGGATGGCTAAATAGTTATCATAGCTTTAGTTTTGCTAATTACCAAAACCCAGAACGTATGAACTTTGGAGTACTTAGAGTACTTAATGATGATATAGTATCCGGAGGTAAAGGTTTTGGATCACATCCACATAACAATATGGAAATTATATCCATTCCACTAAAAGGGAACTTAAAGCATATGGATAATATGGGGAACATCACTGTAATAAAAGAAGGTGATGTACAGGTTATGAGTGCTGGCACAGGTGTTTTACATAGTGAATTTAATGATGATAAAGACCAAGCGGTTGAATTCCTTCAAATTTGGATCATTCCAAACAAACAAAATGTAACGCCTCGTTATGATCAAATTTCATTAAAAGAGATTAAAATTAAAAATCAGTTATACCAAATAGTATCACCTAACAATAAAGATCAAGGTGTTTGGATTCATCAAAACGCTTGGTTTCATTTAGGTAATTTTGATGCGCATACCATTGAAAATTACCAATTAAAGAACAACACTAATGGAGTATACATTTTTGTTTTAGAAGGAAATATTTCAATAAATGAACAAGAACTTAATAAAAGGGATGGCTATGGAATTTGGAATACGGATACTTTTAAAATAAAATCATTAACAGATAATCGTATCTTAATTATGGAAGTTCCAATGAGCTTTTAAAAATAAAAAAAATTCATGAATTTAATAGAAAACTTAAAATGGCGTTACGCCACAAAAAAATTTGACTCATCAAAAAAAGTCAGTGAAACTGATTTAAAAAAACTAAAAGAAGCCATCCAATTATCAGCTTCTTCTTATGGATTACAACTTTACAAAGTTTTAATTATTGAAAATGATCAAATTAAAGAAAAGTTAAAACCCGCTTCATGGGAACAAAGTCAAATAACAGAAGCATCTCATCTATTTATTTTTTGTAATTACACCAAGGTAATTGACAAAAATATTGATGATTATATTAGTCTAAAATCGAAAACACAAAATATTAACGTAAAAGATTTAGAAGGCTATGCCGACTTTATGAAAAATACTATAGGATCTATTTCTGAAGATATGCAAAAAGAATGGACTACAAAGCAAACCTATATAGCTATGAGTAATTTACTAACCGCTTGCGCTGAATTAAAAATAGATGCTTGTCCCATGGAAGGTTTTGATATTGAAAAATACAATGATATTTTAGAGCTAAACACTAAAGGTTTATCTACTGCAGTAGTTACTGCTGTTGGTTATCGCTCCGAGAAAGATAATACTGCTAACGCGCCCAAAGTTCGTAAATCAATAAATGATTTGTTTGAAATTATATAGGTAAAAGATCAGAACTAATTATTCATTTAATATTTTTTTAAAACCACTTGTAATATAGGTTTGTAAGTTTCCTAAAGTATCACTGTAAATAATATAAGCATCCAAAGGCTGTGTTTTTAACACAGCCTTTGTTTGATCTAATGACATTGCCATAAATGCAGTTGCATATCCATCAGCAGAAGCACAATTTTTAGCAATAACCGAAGTACTCAAAATAACAGAAGGCTTTGTATATCCAGTAAAAGGATCAACAGTGTGTACATACTTTTTCCCAGTTAAACTATCTACCCTAAACTTTCTGTAGTTACCCGATGTTGCCATAGCTTTATCTCTTAATTTTAATGTAGTTATTAAAACGCGATCTGTAGTTTGCTTAGGATCATCAATACCTACTGTCCATTCTGTATTCGTTGTTATTTTAGTACCTTTAGCTACTAACTCACCTCCTAATTCTATTAAGTAATTATCGCATTTTTTACTATCTAAATACACCGCAATTCTATCCAAACAATAGCCTTTAGCAATAGCGTTAAAATCTAAATATACATTTGGATCTACTTTTTGAATAGTTCTATTCTTATTTAAATTAACCTTATCAAAACCCACATAATTCATTAATGAATCTACTATTTTGGGAGTCATTTCTTTAATACCTAATTTAGGACCAAAGCCCCAAGCATTTACCAAATTACCAACAGTTGGATCAAAATTTCCATTTGATATCTTATGTATTTTTTTTGAAAGGGTAAATACATCTAAAAACATATCATCAACTACAATACTTGTATCGCCGGCATTAATTTTTGAAATATCCGATGTTGAGATATAAGTACTCATTGACTTATTTATCACATCAAAAATGCTATCTAAGTCTTTTTCTATTTTCTGTATTTTTTTTGGAGCTATATATAAAATAGAATATGTAGTACCCAAAGCTTTTCCTGTTTCATTAAAAAGTTTAGGACTAGAAGTAGTGCTTCCGCAAGAAACTAAACTAATAGCTACAGCCAGAAAAAAAATAAGCTTATTCATTCTAATGAATTTTTAATTATTTAAATTATTCTGATTAAATCTCTTTAATTCCTGGATAATTAACTACATAATCAGCATTGCTAGTTACTGGCAAACTATAATCAATAGCATTTGCTAAACCTACAGGCGCATAAAATGTACGTGCTTTAAACTTTAGAGCGTGTTGTTTCATTGTTTCAAAAAAAACCACGTCATACTCATTAGGATCATCTGGATAAGTAATAGCTTGTACTAATACAAAATGTAATTTTTTATTTTTTAGCGCTACAAATTGAGGATCCTTTTTTAATTTACTATTTACCGCTAAAAACTCATAGCCTTTAGATTCTAAATCTTTCCCAACAATATTCATTGCTAAATTATGCAATTCTTGTTCCGTTAATGCCTTATCCATAGTTGCAAATTTCGACAATTAATAACAAAACAACAACCTTGACAATCATCTTAAAAGTATCTTTTATATAAGTAAAATTACAGTTGATCATCCCAGTTTTTAACCTTAGGCTTACCTAATTTACCTACGCTTTTAGCAACTATAGTAGCCACTGTAGCATCGCCAGTAACATTTATGGTAGTCCGTAACATATCCAAAGGCCTATCAACTGCAAAAATAAGTGCTAAACCTATAGGCAAACGATCTGCTGGAAAACCTACTGTTTCTAAAACAATAACTAACATAACCATACCCGCTCCAGGTACTGCTGCTGATCCTATTGACGCTAATAAAGCAGCCAAAACTATACTTATTTGATTACCAAAAGTTAATCCTTCGGGCCATAACACTTGCATTATAAATACGGCAGCTACTGCTTGATATAAACTGGTTCCATCCATATTTATAGTTGCACCTACAGGCAATACAAAACTAGACACCTCCTGGTCTACACCTACATGCTCCTCTACCCTTTCCATAGTAACTGGTAAAGTTGCCGCACTTGAACTTGTCGAAAATGCTAATAACTGAGCAGGACTAATTTGCTTTAAAAACCATAAAGGTGATTTTTTTGCTACCACTGCTACTAGTAACATATATACAGCTATCATTAAAAATAAGCCTAAAACTACTACGCCAGCATAACGCAATAATGCCAACAAAATATCAGGATCATCTGCTGTTACTACTACCTTTGCTAATAAGGCAAAAACAGCAAATGGAGCACCTAACATAATAACATCTACCATTTTTAGAATAACACTATTTAAACTATCAAAAAACTTTTTTAAAGGTTCACTTTCCTTTTCAGGAATTAAAAGCATGCAAATTCCCATAAAAATGGAAAAGAAGATTACTTGTAACATCAATTTATTGTTGCTCATTGCTGCAATAGCATTTTGTGGTACCATATCTACTACAAATTGTAAAGGACTAGCATTTTTTTGATTGGATGCTTCAGAAATACGCTCTGCAATTTTTGCATCACCTGCATATGTTTCCGTTAACTTATCAATAGTTTGCTGTGTTATTCCATTTCCTGGCTCTAATACATTAACCAATACTAAACCAATAACAATAGCAACTATTGTTGTTCCTATATAAATTAGAATAGTACGCCCTCCAATACGTTTAAATTTTGAAATATCTTTTAAATCAGAAATTCCTTTTATTAAAGAAGCTAAAATTAAAGGCACTGCAATCAGTTTTAAAAGACGAATAAAAATAGTCCCAGCTGGTTGAATCCAATCTTTAACAAATTGAGAACCCCCATTTAACTTAGTCATCAACACTCCAAATAATATCCCTAATACCATTCCTATCACTATTTGCCAGTGCAATGCTAACTTTTTCATCTAAATTTAAATTTATATTATACTACACTAATGTATGAAATTTGATGTGTTTAATGCCCATAAGGCTTTACAATACAAATCAAAAAAAGATATTTTGAAAAATTATAAATTTAAACCAAAAAAAACCAAGACTTGAAAAAATTCAAGCCTTGGTTTTGATATATTATGAAATAATAGTGTAAAACTATTTTCTAATTTATTGAAAATTATTTTTTCAATACCTTAATCACTTTCTTAAACCCTATTTCATTGTAAATTTTTACGAAATATACACCTTGAGCTAATTCATTCAATCCATTCACTTCATTAGCTTCAGTAGTAAGTATTCCTGTTTTGATTACACCTCCCACCATGTCTATAATAGCATAGTTTAATACTGTATCTGCATCTAAACCAATAACCGTAAAGAAATCAACCACTGGGTTTGGAGTAATTTTAATTAAATCTGCATCAATTGTATCTAGCGCTTTAGCTGCTGTTTTAGAACCTGCAGTAGCTATATTAAAACGATCTAAATTCCATTCCCACTTAATCGCGTTTCTACCAGCTCCTTGTAATCTAATTACATGACTTCCTTCAGTTAAAAATACCGTTTTAGAAGATTGTAATGATCTAAAGTTATCCCAACTATTATTATTAGGAACATTATCTGTCATTTGCGATACTCCATCAACAATAAATTCAACAGCTGTATTATTAAGTGGTGTACTTATAAAATAAGTGATATCGTAATCACCTGTAGCAGGAATGTTTACATTATACTCAGCCCAATCACCTGTCTGATTAAAGTTTGTTGCTTTTACACCTGCTGGAGTTGTATATATTTCAAAACCTTCGAAATTACCTCCAGTGTTCACAAAAGATTCAGCTTCAATATCTAAATCAACTACAGTAGGATCTATAAAATCACCAACTCTAGTAACTTCAAAATAATCCATATTCCACTCATACTTTGAAGTACTTGTACCAGAACCAACTAACCTAACTGTATGCTCCCCTACGCCAATATTAAATGGAGATGCTAAAGGTAACTTTACAAATGTATCCCAATCTCCATTATTGTATACACCTGTTTTAGCTACAAAAATACCATCAATATATAATGAAATAGCTGTGTTATCCAATACAGTTCCAACAAAATATGTTAAATCATATAAACCTTCTTCCGTAATTGTCATATTATACTCGGCCCAATCTCCTGTCTGATTAAAGTTTGTTCCTTTAACTCCTGCTGATGTAGTATAAATTTCCCATCCATTAAATGCACCTCCAGTTTCGATAAAATCTTCCGCTTGAATTACCGTAGAATTTGCATTAGGAGTATCTCCTGTATCAGGGGTAATCACTTCGTTTCTAATAATGCGCACACTATTATCAGATAAGTCATACTTCCCTTTTAAATCAGCAATTTTTCCTCCTGCTGCCAAACCTTCTAATCCATCTTCGTAAGCTATATGCCAGATTAAACATACTCCTGGTCCTGCTCCATCAAAGTTTACTGCCGCTGGTGTTGGTGGTGTACCTAATATATTTAATGCTTCATCTGTTACAACCCATCCTGTGTTTGGCCCTTCATTTCCTGAAACGCTTACTCCTGATACATTATCAGCAATACCATCGCCTACTGTAAATGTGTATGGCCCTCCTGTTAATGTTCCTCCATTAAGACCAACTACTGGTTCTACAAATTCATTTCTATTAATTCGCACACTATTATTTGATAAATCATAACTTCCTTTTAAATCAGCTATTTTACTTCCTGCTGATAATCCTTCTAATCCATCTTCATAAGCTATATGCCAGATTAAACACACTCCTGGTCCTGCTCCATCAAAGTTTACTGCCCCTGGTGTTGGTGGTGTACCTAATATATTTAATGCTTCATCTGTTACAACCCATCCTGTGTTTGGCCCTTCGTTTCCTGAAACGCTTACTCCTGATACGTTATCAGCAATACCATCGCCTACTGTAAATGTGTATGGCCCTCCTGTTAGTGTTCCTCCATTTAAAGCTACTGGTGCTACAAATTCATTTCTATTAATTCGCACACTGTTATCTGATAAATCATAGTTTCCTTTTAAATCAGCTATTTTACTTCCTGCTGATAATCCTTCTAATCCATCTTCGTAAGCTATATGCCAGATTAAACATACTCCTGGTCCTGCACCATCAAAGTTTACTGCCCCTGGTGTTGGTGGTGTACCTAATATATTTAATGCTTCATCTGTTACAACCCATCCTGTGTTTGGTCCTTCGTTTCCTGAAACGCTTACTCCCGATACGTTATCAGCAATACCATCGCCTACTGTAAATGTGTATGGACCTCCTGTTAGCTTTCCTCCATTTAAAACTACTGGTGCTGGCTTGTTTACACCTTGAACTGGTTTGTAAACTCTAACCCAATCCACTAACATACTATTTCTACTTGGATCATTAAGATTTGAATCACTAGGAGTAAGCTCTCTTGACACTAACCAACTTTGAGACTCCACATTGATAATAATATCCATTTCTTTATGAAAACCTCTACCGTTCTGATAGCTACCCGGGTCTATAACATTAATACCATTTGATGCTTTACTTGCTTCTTTTAACTTAGAAAAGTTAAATGAACTCGAAGTATCATGTAATGTCACTTGTGAGTATCCATTTCTATTTCCTGAGGTATAATTAATAGGCATTCCACCTATATTCCTGCCAGAAGAAGCTTTAGTATTTGCTGGATTTTGTTGTACGTAGTAAGTATACTCCCATGTTCCATTCATTCTAGTCGCAATAGCATCATTATACAGTACTCGCACTATTTCTCCATCAACATAATATTCAAAGTGTTTTGGACTAATCCAATTTACTCCTAAACGTAAAAATCGTCGATTTCCTTCGTTCCATGCCCAATCACCCCATCCGTAATTTTTATTTACACGGGCATCTGGCCACCAGCTATTCCAATCTCTTGGTTGGTAATCATGAAAAGGATTTCTAATAAAACTATGGTGACTAATGTGCGTTACATGGTCAAAACCTGGCACACCTCCATAATTTTCTATAATATCTATTTCTTGTGTGTCATCTGGGCTTAATAACCAAAAACATGATGCCAATTCAATATTAGCAACACTAATTGCAGACTCAACAAATACAGGGAATTTAACTTTACTATTTGATGTTACACAACCTGAATTTACTCCATTATTTGGCAAATCCATTTTAAAAGCATCTCGTGCTCCTGGATAAGGGTATTGAGGATTTGGTTGATTATTTTTATTCCATCTTGATGCAGTCAATTTAAGACTTCCACCTTCTACCGAAACATGATTGTTTTTCCAATAAGTAGTTCCTGGTCCATCCCATGCGTTATGATAAAAATTATACCATTTACCGTTTCCGAAATTTGCTCTTCGGTTTACAGCATCAAATTTGTAATTAAAATTATCTGAGGTCTGTTCTTGCAATTCCCATTGCATACCTTGCCCCGCATTCGCAGGTACTGGAATATTATCCCAGTCGTTTTGAGCTGTTCCTACAAAACCAACTCCCATAATAGCTAGGGATAAAAATTTGATTTTGTCAAAGTGTTTAGTCTTTTTCATATAATAAGAACTTTGTAACTTAAATAATTAGTTTTAGATGATGCTAAAATAGGTATTAGGTTTACTTTTTTTTTATCATGTAAGATTGTTAGTACACACAAAAAAATTAAATTATAAAATGGTTTTAAAATTGATTTTTATCGAGCTTTTTTTATAACTTAACCAGAAGCAAAAAAATAATAAAGATTATTTACAAAAGCAGTATGTGTACTTCGTCTATACTATTGGTTTTTTGAAGTAATCCTATTTTATTACAACGCTATATTGGAGTAAAAATTCGCTAAGTATAGCGCAACAAGTATTCATTTTTCACCCTCTAAAATGGGAATGGTATTATTAATACCTAGTTTTATTTAACCAAAGCAATATTCATTAGTAACTTGTAGTATTTTTATATAAGATAACCCCAAATTAAAGATTCTTCATTTCACTATTCTTTAATAGAGTAGTATGATTTTTTTTTATGAATTAAATAAGAAATAGAAAGATTTTACTTTTAAATAATAGTACTTACTGCAGCAAAATTTTCAATGTATATTTTAAGAAAAAATGTTTAGATAGTTTTTAAAAAGGTTTTCACCACTTTTTCTCCATTAGTATCAAAAATTTCAATAAGATAATGACCTATAGCCAAGGAACCAACATCAATACTTGAAAAGAAAGCCTTATCGCGCTGGAGTAATACTACACCTTGCATATTGTAAATTGTATAACTACCTTCAATTAATTGATTTAAAAATAAGATTTCATTCTTTATTGGATTGGGAAATAATTTAATTGAATTCCCATCAAATTTTCTTTCTTCAGATAACATTCCTAATGTTTGAACTCCTGTATTATCTGGATCTAACCATTTCATTAAAGACTCTTCCGGGTTTACACTAATAGCCCATGACTCTGTAAACTTTCCATAATGATCTTGCCTGTCATTATCAAAGTTTTCTAAACATTGCGCATTACCGCCCAATAATTGCCCTATAATTTCTCCTTTACCATTAAATAAAGCAGATCCCGATGATCCTCTAGTAGTGATTCCTAAATCCCATCCTCCAAAATCTGGATCAAGTGTCCAAACTCTTGTTGCTTCTCCTCTAAATTCTATTTCTTCGGTAAGTAAATCATGATAATCTAAAGCTAGCTTAGTAGGATTACCTGCTGGATGATGCAACCCAAAACTAATTTCTGGAATTTCATTTTTATTATTCCATCCCGCCCATTCTATATTCCATTGGGGGTCAACAGTCTCATTTAATTCAAGTAGTGCAAAATCTGTTTTAGCATTTCGAGCTAAAATTTTAGCCCCATTTACTACCTGAAAATCTGAAAAAGTTCTAAAATCTGGATCCGAACAAATATTGGCATCATTAAAAAAATTAAATCGAAAAGACCAAAATGCTGGATTACTATCTCCTAAACAATGGTTAGCCGTTAATAAATATAATTTACCGTCATTTCTTGTATTGTTAATTAAAGTTCCAGTACATACCCCAAAACCTATATTAATCAATACAACAGAATGTATTAATCGTTGTTTTAATACATTAATTGTCTCATTATCCACGTCACACATGGCATCTATATCGCACTCATTAGTTCTTTCAGAAATTATTTTTGCACTACTAAAGGCAACTTTTTTATCTCCTTGAATTACTTGACAGATTTCAATTTTTGCTTTTCCTTTTTGAGATTTAGGCTCATAAAGTGTCAATGATATTTCATCACCATCTAATGGCCAAGTGCCTAATTTTTTTGATACTGGATTCTTTTCAAAAGTATAGACAAATGCTTCCTTTATATTTGAAGTACTCACAACTAACTTTCCGCCTTTAGGAATAAAAAAATGATCGAACATCACATTTAGTGAAGTAGTACCAGCATATGATAATTTTAAATTCCATATCCTATCTCCAGCTGTTGTCACCTCCCAATTTCCTGAATTTTCTAGATTATACTTAACTTTTTTTATTGCTCCAAATTTAAACTCATTGTCATTCCCTTGACTCAAATTACTTGTTGACTCATTGGACAAAGCCTCTTGACTAATCAATACATTTTGACTAATCATAAAGGTTATAAAAACAAATATTAATAAAAGCTTCTTATTGTCACACATAAATTACTAGTCGTAAAAAACTAAAAAACAAACTGATTAAATTATTTTTTAACAAAACCGTTGTATCACCTATTCCATTGCTTATAGTATAACACGGTATCTATTTAAATAGTACTTTAAATTGCACCTATTTTTTCGTACAATCAACTCTTTTTTAAACAAAAATTCTTATACAAAAGCTAACACACATAATTAAAATACTATAAATATAAAAACAGATAAACTACATTAAATGTAATTTATCTGTTTTGTATAGAATCACTTTTTTACAACTAATAAACTCTTAAATTCCTATTAGGATTTTATATATGAAAGTCTACTATTTATAATTGCCTTATTCATGTGACTTAAAATTAAGAAAACACTAGTATTTATTGTATATCATAGACTCATAACAAAGCTCTGACACATAATCTAGGCTTAAGCTACTTCAAATTTTGTGCAAAAAACCCCATCATTGTTTTATAAAAATGAATTTGATTCTCCTCGTGACTAAAGCCATGACCTTCGTTATATTTAACCATATATGGCACATCAAAATTTCTTTTTCGTAAATTTTCAACTATTTGGTCAGACTCATCAATATTCACTCTTGGGTCATTAGCTCCTTGTACCACAAATAAAGGTTTTGTAATTTTTTCTGCATTTAAGGCTGGTGATATCGCTTTCATTATTTCAACTTCTTCAGGGTTTTCTGGATCATACATCATTTCGTACATCTGCTTTAAATAGGGTTTCCAATATACTGGAAACGATTTAAAAACCGTAAACAAATTTGAAACCCCTACATAGTCCACAGCACAAGTATATAAATCTGGTGTTTTTACCAAACCACCAAGTGCCGCCCAGCCACCGTAACTTCCTCCATAAATAGCTATTTTGGTTTCATCAATAAATCCTAAACTTTTAGCATAGGCAACTCCATCCTCTAAATCATCTAACATTTTACGACCAATCTGTTTAAATCCTGCCGTGAAAAACTTTTTCCCATAACCTCCAGAACCGCGATAATTGATTTGAAGTGTAGCATATCCTCGACTAGCAAATAATTGAGTTTCTGGATTAAATCGCCATAAATCTCTTGGTCCATATGGCCCTCCATGTGGATTTACTATTAAAGGAACTTTTTTTTCTTTACTATCTTTAGGAATAGTTAAATATCCATAGATATCCAAGCCATCACGACTTTTAAATTTTATGGGGCGCATTTCTGCCATTTCAACTGGTTTTAATTGTGGCATTAAATTGAACAATTCTTCAATAGTATCTTTTTGCTGATCATAAAAATAATATGTCCCATATAACTTATCACTTGTTATATAAAGTAAATATTTATCTTCATTTTTGGTAACACTTGTAATTTGATATTCTTTATCAGGAAATTCTGAAGTAAAACGTTTATGCATTTTTTTATAAGTTTCGCTTACAGGAACATATACCTGCTTTTCACCGTTGTAATAGAAAAAATCAATTTCATAATTTCTCTTTTTAGAATACCTCCAAGAGCTTACATCAAAAGTTGAATCATGAAACATTTTTTTGATTACCCTTTTTTCTTTTAAATCATACAACACCACCTCATTGGTATTAGTTTCCAATGTCGAAATCATATAAGCTCCATTAGGATACTTGCCAGTATGATCAAAGTCTAGCATATAAAAATTTTGATTCCAATTAGTTTGAATTACTTTTTCAAATGGAGCATCTTTTGAACTACGGTAGTACAATACTTTCTCTGTTACTTGTTCTTTTCGGGAATAGGCTTTTAAATCTCCATTTTTATCAAAATAATATTCATCAACTGGATTAAACATATCTGTATTTTCAAACAGCTTTTCTAAGGCTCCAGTTTTAATATTAATTTTAAATGGCTCAAATATTTGAGGATTCGTTTTATTCATTAAAATTATTATATAATCCTCCTGATCTGGCAATTCACTTTTAAACATGACCTTTACTCCTTTAAATGGTGTTAATTCTTTATTATTCTCACCATCAATATCTACAGCAAACAAATGATGATTTTCATCACCTGCATTGTCTTTAATGTACAACAAACGATTATTATTTGCCCAACCATAGTACCGAATCAAATCTTCGGTTTCCTTTAACACTAAAGTGGTCTTTTTTGTATTAATGTCTTTTATAAACACATGTCTTTTTCCATTAGTATCACGTTGACGATAAGACAAATAATTTCCATTTGGAGAAAGTTGAAATTCACTTTGCGCTGGTTTTTTAAAATAATCTTCTACTGTATACTTGTAATCTCCTTTTTCTGCGGCAGCTAACTTTGCCAAAGTTTGCTCTGAAGAAACTAATTCAGGTTTACCTGGTAATTCTTTTATTGCCTCTTGAGCATTACCCATTTGATATACGCATAGCAATCCCAGTCCAATAATTACTTTTTTCATAATGTATTGATTTACAATTTAATTAAGAATATTCTTCGTTGTTTTGCTCCTTCTGTAAATAAGAAATACAAAAAAGCTTTAATTAAGTGCTGTTACTTGGTAACCTTGTTTTTTTAATTGCTCCAATAATCCATCGTTACCGTATAAATGCAGTGCTCCAACCAATATCAGTTCCACCTCTTTTGAATTTACATAGCTTGGGATTTTTGCCAACCACTTTTCATTACGGTCTTTTAACAAGGTTTTATATACGTTCGGATATTCTTTTTTGGTTCTTTCTGCCTCTTGTGCCAAATGATCTGTGTTTCCACTCTTTAAAGCCTCAATCATTTTATTAATCATACTTTCAAGATTGTTTAAATCATCACATGATTTCAATATTAGATCATCTTCATTACCCTCACCCGAAGTTAACAGTGCAGTAATTTGTTCATCAGGAGTTTCAAAATATAATTTTTTCTTTTGAGCAGTAGTTGCCTTATCAAAATAAAATTGATCAATTCCTCCTGGCTGAAAACCTAGTTGCATCAATTTTTGCATACTCATCATAGTTACAGCCATAAAAGGCTTAAATGTATGCACCATGCCTACGGGTATATTCATGGTTTCGCAAACTTTTTTGAACTCGGTATAAGTTTCGGGTTTTAATTTAGTTTCAAGTGTACTTCCATCTGCATAAACCCCTTGAGTCATCATTTTTTGAACCACCTCTGGATTTTTTAGCGCATCCATATCCGTTTCAAAAACCAAGGCATCTGCTTTTTCAAAAGCTTGGTCGTAGGCTTTAGGTAATGGAAAATCCGTAGCTCGTAATGCGTGGATAGTTCCTCCTAAATATAATTTATTACCCCCTTTACTCACTTCCCAGACATGACTTTGCGCTTTACCCGAAACTATGAGACTTAAAAATGTAATTGATGTTAAAATGAGTTTTTTCATGATTTAATATGTTATTTGTGTTAGTATTTTTCGCCTTTTATAGACTTCAATGCTTATTTATTGTAGTCTACAAATGCATTATCAGATTTAGTTATTACATCTTTTTTTGTTATCAAATTTTTCAACCAAACTTTACTATCACCACTTGCCTTAATTATTAAGTTGTCAATATGTGAAGGATTACCATAATTAAAATGTGTTGTATTATCATCGGTCGTATTATAAATCAAACTATCTAATTTACTTCCGTGTAAACAAAAGTCACTAGCCCCTTTTCCATTAGCTTTTAATGTTTTTAATTTATTTGCTTGAATATAAATATTAGAATTTGTGAATTGTATAGACTGAAGCGTATCATAAAAAACAACTACCCGCTTATAACGATCAAGTTTAGCCAAATTAGAAAGTAAACTTTTATCAAAATCTAAATAAAGCGTATCCTTATTTATTCTTGTTGTAAACTTCTCTTTCATATTATCCTTATACTTTATCAAAGTGGTTCCCTTTTGATAAAAACTTACCAAACCTTGATTATTTCCATTAACTACTACATGTGAAAAGTGCTCGTATTCATCTGTATATTTATACTGTCCAAAACGAGAACTCTTGTCTATTTTATCATATTCTGATTTCAATACTACTTTTTCATATACCAATGCAGAACAAATAAATGCTGTTAAAATCAGTATTAATAGCTTACTTATTTTCATTTGTTTTATCCTTTAAGTAATTCATATATCGCTCTTCAAATTGATGTATATCAATTTGTAATAATTCCATGTTTTTAAATACGCTAGGTAATACATGTTCTACAAATTGATTTCTTTTTATTTCCATAACTTTAGTTGTTGCTTTTTCTGAAACAAAATAACCTAAGCCTCTTTTAGTAAAAATAATTTCATTTTGTTGCAACCATTCATAAGAACGTTGCACCGTATTAGGGTTAACTTCCAATTTTACAGCCATATCCCGTATGCTTGGAATTTTTTCTTCTTCCAAATATTCCTTTAAAAGAATTTTATCACAAATACTTTCGGCTATTTGTAGATAAATAGAGGTGCTTTTTTTAAATGACCCACTCATACCTCTTTCTCTTTTAATTTGAAATAATAAATGGCTAATGATAGTAACAGTATTGGTAACAGTATATATATAACAATATCTATATGACTTAAACCCGTAGTCACCAGATAGTCTTCATGTTTTTCAGACTCATTTTTAAAGAAAAAATCTGTAAATGGGTATTGAAACCATGAATTTTTTGCTAAGGTATCTTTGAAAAAAAAGTATTTTAATACATAATTAAAGGCAATAAAAATAGTAGGGTAAATCCAAATTTTAATTCTTTTATTTATACTTCCTTGACTCAAATCAATCATATAATAAATACAGGATACATATGTTAAAATTAAAAAAACCAATACTTCACTCTTATAATGTTCTATAGGTAAATAGGTTTCGGGTAAAGACAAGTACTTATCAATACTATAATTTTCTAACACATAAAATAACGCTATTTCCAAACCTTTAAACGTTATTAACAGTACAACAAAGCTAACAACAACTACACAAATACTTTGAAATACCCATTTTTCAAAATTCGAATTTGGCAATATTAATAGTGAGGTCAACTTTTCTTCACCCTTAAAAGTTTGTTTAAATAAAATATAGATAAACAAATGTACTCCTCCAAAAACAACAATACCAAACACCAACCATCTAAATACAAAATAAATCTTGGGTTCAAATATCACAGTACTCATAATAAAAGAGCTTATTAAAAATAATAATCCAAAACCCAATAATAAACTTTTACCTTTTTCGTAATACAGCTGCCTAAAAAGATTTAAAAACCTTTTTAAATTAAATATATCATTCATTTTTTCTTCTTTAATTTTTTAAACTCTTCACTATCCTATCTGGCTCTAAAAAACATGCATTTACCAACTGTTCAATATCCAATTCAGTCTGAAATTGTTCTATATTTTTTTCCATTACTTTATATCCCCCAATAGTTTCTTCACACAAAACTACCTGATCCATATATGCTGGTTTACTCGTATAAAAATTAAAAGCTATTTTATCCGTAATTTCATAAACACTTTGATTTATTAACAATTCATTTTTATTAAGTACTAAAATATGATCAATTACTTGCTCCAAATCCCTTGCCTGATGTGTCGAAATAATAATGGTTTTTTCATCATTCATCAATGAAGCCAAAATTTTCCTAAATTGATTTTTAGAAGGAATATCTAATCCATTTGTAGGCTCGTCCATTAATATCAAGCTTGTATTACAAGCTAATGCAAAAGCTAAATAAAATTTTTTCTGCTGTCCAAATGATAATTCATAAGGCTTTTCCTTATCAGAAATTGAAAAGGCTTTTAAAAAGTGATCAAAATCAGCATGTGAAAAATTTGGATAATAACTCGTATAAATGGCCAAGAAATGACTCTTCTTAACTTTTGGAAGTTTTATGCTATCGGGCACAAAAAAAATATTCTTTAAAAATGATGGATGGCGCTCCTTTGGCTTAAAATCATTTACTAAAAGTTCTCCTTTTTTAGGAAAATTTAGCCCGCATATAGCATTTAAAAGTGTGGTCTTCCCACTCCCATTTTCGCCAAATAAACCATAAACCTTTCCTTTTTCTAATTTAAAATTAAATTGCCGAAACAAAGGCTTATCCTTTTTATAATAAAAATTATAATCTTTAAATGTGATCATTTTTAAGTGTATTAGATTACTAGTACACTACAAATAAAAAACAAATTACACTTATAACCAAATAGTTATGTATGTTTTTTTTATTAAAAAAGCACTTAATCAAAACCTAGACATACCTCTGAATATAAAAAAACCTATTAAAACTGCACTTTAACAAGGTTTTTTATATTTAAAAAGAGATTACATTATTAATATGGATAGCATTAAAAACAGATAATAATATCCTTCATTTTAACAATAATTGCATTTGTTGATGCAATACCCCTGTTTTTTTTGAAGGATAAACTTTTCCAATAACTTCAAAATCGAAATTTTCATAAAATGATAAAGCCGTTATTCGGGCACTTAGTATTACTTTGGTCACTTTTAGCTCACTACATTTTTCCAATAAAAGAGCCATTATTTTTCTCCCTACTCCTTGACGTTGAAAATCAGTGGTTATTGCCATTTGAGAAATTACACCTATATTATCTTCAATAATTGTAAGCCTACCAGTACCAACTACTATAGTATTCCTTTCAATTACTAAATGATAACTGTTTTTTTCAAAATCATCTTTTAATAACTCATCTGCATTACTAAAATCTTTAAAAAACAGCTTCTTTCTCAATTGAAATGCTTGATTGTATAATTCAGAATTAAGGCAAACAAACTTACTTTTCATTAATCAAAATTTATAAGTCACTTAAACAAATACAGACTTCTCTTTCATAAAATCCATAATAAAATCCGCATCCCAGTTTTGGTTAATATTTTCTATTTTCATCACTTGATCCATTATTTTTGCTTGAGCTTCGCCATAGCTAATCGCTTCCGAATAAGGTCGATTTGAAAAGGTTACGCGTGAATATAAAGGTTGCCATAATTCTGGATAGTGTTCCGAAAATTTCTTTTCAATTTTTTTGCGAAGTATAAAATTAGGATCAGCCGTTTTTTGACTCATTTCCATAAAATTACGGTAAGACAATTCTGCAATGGCATCTGCATTGGGTTTGCGCTCTTCTTGATAGGTTTCAAAAATATTTTGCCAATTAGTATCTCCTAACTTTTCAATAATCTTATCTAATTCAAATACATCTTCAAAACCTGCATTCATACCTTGTCCATAAAATGGCACAACAGCATGAGCCGAATCTCCCACCAAAGCTACTTTATTCCAATAGGTCCAAGGGTAGCATTTCATAGTCACCAAGGCACTTGTTGGATTATTCATATAATCTTCTAACAATGTTGGCATAATTTGTAACGTATCAGGAAAATAGGTTTGCCAAAATACTTGAACTTCTTCTGGTGTGGTTAAACTTTCAAAAGAGTTTTTTCCTTCATGAGGCATAAATAATGTGCATGTAAAACTACCATCTAAATTAGGCAAAGCAATAAGCATAAATTTACCTCTAGGCCAAATATGTAAAGCATTTTGATCTATTACATGTTTTCCATTAGTATCAGCAGGAATTGATAATTCTTTGTAGCCTGTATTTAAAAAATCTTGCGAATAGTTAAACCTACTACGTCTTTGCATTTTATGGCGAATACGAGAAAAAGCGCCATCACATCCAAAAATTAAATCAAATTCATGTTCTTGCCATTCCCCTTTTTCAGTTTCACCTGTATATAATTTAGCTTCGGGTAAATTTACATCCCATACTTTTTCTTCAAACTTAAATACCACACCAGCCTTTTCTGCTAAATCAATCATTTTTCGATTTAATACTCCTCGAGATATAGAATAAATTGCTTCTCCATCCTTTCCATATTTCTGAGTATAATCATCTTTATCATTCACATGAATATAACGATGATACATCGGTGTGCCCAATGCTTCAACTTCTTCTTTAATGCCTATAGCCTCTAAAGCATTCCAACCGCGAACAGACATTGCTAAATTAATAGAACGCCCACTAAACTTTATCTTTCGTATATCGGGTCTACGATCAAAAACAGTAATCTGATAATTTCTTTTCCTTAAATAAATAGCTAATAATGAGCCCACAAGACCACTTCCTACTATGGCAATTCTTTTTTGTTTCATGTAATTTATCATTCTTAGAGAAGAAGTTATACTACTTCCAGCGAAAGTCTATTGAATATGCAATTTAACTATAAAAAATTAGTTTCATTAACATTTAGGTAACATCTATATCTTAACCTTGGATCACACCTCTATTGAGACAATTGTGACGTCCTGAATAATCGTTACAAAGATTAATATACAAGTAAGGTAGTAATTTTAAGTTGCTACCTTACTTT